>NZ_CYZX01000005.1 GCF_001405015.1 Clostridium disporicum | reverse complement strand
CATAGAGAAGGTTACCCAGAAATCGGTCTTTACTGGGAAAAAGCAGCTTATGAAGAAGCAGAACACGCAGCTAAGTTTGCTGAATTATTAGGAGAAGTTGTTACAAGCTCAACTAAGAAGAACTTAGAATTAAGAATAGCAGCAGAAAATGGAGCAACTGAAGGTAAATTCGATTTAGCTAAGAGAGCTAAGATGGCTAACTTAGATGCTATCCATGACACAGTTCATGAAATGGCTAAAGATGAAGCTAGACACGGAAAAGCTTTCGAAGGATTATTAAACAGATACTTCGGATAATAAAAAGAAAAATCTAATAAAAAACAAAACCTATCATAAAAATATGAAATAAAAACCAGAAGATATTAATTCTTCTGGTTTTTTTTGTTTATATCTAATGTTTTAAAAGGAAAAGTTTGATTATTAACTAACTTAATTAAGTGTTTCGTAATGTACATAAATGTGGATTTTATATATTTAAATCAAATAAAAAAGAAAAAAATGGATTTAATAGAAAAAATAGTTGACTAAAATTGTTAAATATAATACAATAATTTCGAACTGGTTTTAGAACGTGTTCTATATTTGAGGGGGGAATTACAAGTGAAAAGAAAAAAATTAAGCACTGTTATTATTAGTGCACTAATGACTTTAACTATTGCCACAGGTTTAGTTGGCTGTGGACAAAAATCAACTTCAGAAGATTCAGCTATTACTTTTAAAGCTGGTACTTATGAAGCAACAGCGAAAGGGCATAATGCAGATTTAAAATTATCTGTTACTGTCGATGAAACATCTATTAAGGAGATAAATATTTTAGAACATAATGAATCTCCTGGAATATCAGACCCAGCGTTTGAGAAAGTTCCAAATGAAATAATTGAGACACAAAGTATAAATGTAGATAGCGTTTCAGGGGCAACTGTTTCAAGTATGGCTATAATAACAGCTGTAACAGAAGCTCTTAAGCAATCAGGAGTAGATATAGATGCTTTAAATAAGAGAGCAGAAGGAAATGCTGTCGCAGTTGAAGATATCGAAAAAACTACTGACGTTCTTGTAATCGGTGCAGGGGGAGCAGGGATGGCTGCTGCAGTTACAGCGCACCAAAATGGAGCTGAAGTGTTAATAATTGAAAAGATGGGTAAAGTTGGTGGTAATACTATGATATCTGGTACTGCTTACAATGCTGTTGACCCAGTGAGACAAAAAGCACAAGGAATAGAGGACTCAGTTGAAAAGCATTATGAGCAAACTTTAGAGGGTGGAGACAATTTAGGAAATCCAGAATTAGTAAAGACACTTACTGAAAATGCTTACTCAGGAATTGAGTGGCTTGAAAGTTTAGGAATGCAATTTAAGGATGAGGTATTCACTGTTTTAGGTGGATTATGGCCAAGAGCTCATAAACCAGTTTTACCTTTAGGTACAGGATATTTTGAACAAGCATATATGCCATATTTAGAAGAAAATAATGTAGAAGTTATGCTAGAAACAAAAGCTACTGAACTTATCGTAGAAGATGGAAAAGTAGTTGGAGTTATAGCTGAAGGTTCTAAAGGAAATAAAGTAACTATAAAAGCAAATAACGGTGTAATATTAGCTACTGGTGGATTTGGTGCTAATGTTGAGATGAGACAAGAATATGATGGTATCTGGGGAACTTTAGATGAATCAATAGGTACTACTAATCATCCAGGAGCTACTGGAGATGGTGTTGTTATGGCTGAAGCTATAGGTGCTGAATTAGTAGGTATGGATAAAATTCAATTATTACCAATGGGTGATCCTGAAACAGGAAGTCTTACTGGTAATATAGAGCAAGGCGTTGAAGATCGTATATTTATTAACAAAGAAGGTAATAGATTTGTTGATGAAGGTGAACGTAGAGACGTTATGACTAAAGCTTTATTTGAGCAAACTGATGACTTTATGTGGATAGTTGTTGACCAACACTCATATCCAACAGGAGATACAAAAAATAACTTTAACGAAACTATAGATGAGTTAGTTGAAGCAGGAAGAGCTTATAAAGCTGATACTTTAGAAGAATTAGCTGAAATGATGGGTGTAGATAAAGATAACTTTATAAATGCTGTTAATAAATTTAATGAAGCTGTTGATGGAGCAGAAGATGAGTTTGGAAGAACTTTATTTGCGAATAAAATAGATACAGCGCCATTCTATGCAGCAGCTAGAAAGCCAACAGTTCACCATACAATGGGTGGAGTTAAGATAAACACTAATGCTGAAGTTGTAAATACTAATGGAGAAGTTATTTCAGGATTATTCGCAGCTGGAGAAGTAACAGGAGGAATCCACGGATCAAATAGATTAGGTGGAAATGCTCTTGCAGATATAACTGTATTTGGAAGAATTGCAGGTGAAAATGCAGCTAAAGCAAACAAATAAGAATATAAGCAAATAATAGTTAATCCCCTAAAGTGATTATTATTATATAGGCCATAGAAGCTTTCTTCTATGGCCTAATTTATTTAACTGAATAGATAAAGTAAAGTGGTGATTATAGGTACCTTATGATAAAATAGTATAAAATATTAAATAGAATGCAAGAGTATTTCAGGAGTATAGATATGAGCAAATGCACTAGGAAGCAAATAGAAAAAAGAAAACAAATAATTGAGGCTACAAAGAGCATTATGGATGAAATAGGATTTGAAAATGTAACGGTAAGAGGTATATGCAAGGCAGCTAATATTTCTATAGGAACTTTTTATCACTATTTTAATGATAAAGGAGATATAATAATTCAATTATATACAAGTGTTGATGAGTATTTAAGCGAGATTGAGATAGAAAAATTAAGTGATGAAGATGAACTAAAAAATATAATTACATTTTCAGAAGAGTATGGTAGATTCGTAGCTGATAGTGGGTTAAGTGTAGCAAAACAAATATTTGGAGCAGCAATTAATACTGAATCTGATCAGATTTATAGATCTATAGAAAGAGATATAAATAGGATTATATTTAACATAATAAAAAGGGCTAAAGAAAAAGAACAAATTAATACTGACTTTAGTACAGAAGAAATTTCAAATATGATATTAATAAATATTAGAGGAATAGTTTTTGATTGGTGTAAGTTCCAGGGTCAGTATGATTTAGTTGCACAAATAAGAAATAGTATCAGTATATTTGTAAGAGGCATTAAATAATAGTAAAAATATTTTATAAAAATTAAAGAATTAGCCTTTGTATTAGCAAAGATTAATATAGTATATAATATTAATTGTATATAAATATAATAAGGGAAGTTGGTGAAATATTGGGAGCGTATATATTTTTAGCAGCATTAATATTTTTTATAAATATGGTATTAGTGTTCTCGTTAATATTTATTGAGAGGAAAGAGCCTGATACTACATGGGCATGGTTATTGATATTATTAATATTACCAGGTATAGGGTTTATAATATATTTAATGTTTGGCCAAAATCTAAGTAGACAAAAATTGTTTAGGGAAAAAAAGATAATAGATAAAGTTAAGACTAAAGCAGTAAAAGAGAAACATGAATTATCTAAAAAGGATGATAAAAAGTTTATAGATAATTATAAGAGCTTAATACTTATGAATTATAATCATTCAGGGTCAATATTTACTAATGGAAATGATGTCAAAACTTATATAAATGGAGAGGATAAGTTTAGAGATCTATTTAATGATATAAGAGGTGCTAAAAAATTTATACATATAGAGTACTATATCTTTAGATTTGATGATTTAGGAAAAGCTTTGATAAATGAGCTTAAGTTAAAAATTGAAGAAGGTGTAGAAGTAAGATTATTAGTAGATGGAATGGGCTCTAAAAGTCTTAAAAAGAAAGAAATAAGATATATTGAAAGCATAGGAATCAAATTTTCAGTATTTTTCCCAGGAATATTACCTCATATAAATACCCGTATAAATTATAGAAACCATAGAAAAATAGTTGTAATAGATGGAGATATAGGTTATGTTGGTGGATTTAATGTAGGAAACGAATATGTAAATAGAGGAAAGCAGTTTGAGTTCTGGAGAGATACTCATATAAGGGTTCAAGGTGAGGCTGTAAATGAATTAAATAAGAGATTTATCTTGGATTGGGATTATGCTGCAGAGGAAAATATAAATGATATGACGGAGTTTTTCCCAGAGCATAAGATTTATGGAGATGTAGGTATGCAAATAGTATCTTCTGGACCAGACCATATGGAAGAGTATATTAAGAATGCATATATGAAAATTATTAATGATGCCAAAGAATATGTATATATTCAAACACCATATCTAGTTCCAGATGGACCTGTTATAGAAGCATTAAAGATATCAGCATTATCAGGAGTTGATGTAAGGATAATGGTTCCTGGAAAGCCAGATCACTTTTTTATGGAATGGATGTTAAGTGCTAATATTGGACTATTACTTGATTACGGAATTAAATTTTATAGATATCAAAAAGGCTTTATACATGCAAAAACTATAGTATCAGATGGAAAAGTATGTAGTATTGGGACAGCTAATCTAGATATAAGAAGCTTTAAATTAAACTTTGAAGTAAATGCTATTATGTATAATGAGAAAATATCAAAAGAACAAGAAAATATTTTTTATAAAGATCAAAAAAAGTGTAAGCTTGTCACAAAGAAAGAGTACGATAATAGAAGTAGAGCCCTTAGAATTAAAGAGTCATTAATAAGGCTAATTGCGCCTATCTTATAAAATGCATGTTGACAATATGGTTAAAATTGGTATAATTAACACAAGAGAAAAATAAAACATTATACGAGGTATTATTATGAAAGGATTAAGAAAAGAATTATTTGCAAAATTATATAGCTATTTTTACTTTTTTATGTTCTGGGGCTTTTATTTTAGCGCTGGCTATTTCTTTTGCAAAAATAAATATAATTCTATCTTAATGGGAGTATAATAATAGTACACATTTTTATAATGTTATATAAATAAGTGTTAATAATTTTGTTATATCAAAGAGAACTCATTAAGAGTTCTCTTTTTATATTTAAACTCCAAATTTAAATTTGGCTAGTTTAAAATACTCCTACGAACGTATGTGAGTAGCGAGTTTCATTTAAATAGTAAATTTTCAATTTGGAAAGCTTATAGCACACCTACGAGTGAATGCGAGTAGTGTGTTTCATTTAAAATCCAAATTTCACCCAGAGGGCGCACATGTAATTTGGCTAGTTTAAAATACTCCTACGAACGTATGTTAGTAACGAGTTTCATTTAAATAGTAAATTTTCAATTTGGAAAGCTTATAGCATACTTACGAGTGAATGCGAGTAGTGTGTTTCATTTAATTATTGACTAAATAAAAGGGGGCAATTTAAATGGTTGTAATTTTAAAACCAAAAACAAGTACAGAGGAGATTAATAAATTAACTAAGGACTTAGAGTCAAAAGGGGTTACAGTTAATCCTGTAATTGGAACAGAGCTTATTATTTTAGGATTAGTAGGAGATACAAGTAAAATAGATCCATGTTATATTGAAGCTAATCCTTATGTAGAGAGAGTAATGCATGTTCAAGAGCCTTTTAAGAAAGCAAATAGAATGTTTCATCCAGAAGATAGTATTATAGATGTAAATGGAAATACTATTGGTGGAAGAAAGATTTCTATTATTGCGGGACCTTGTTCTGTTGAAACTGAAGAACAAATATTAACTGTTGCAGAAGATGTTAAGAAATATGGGGCAAGTTTCTTAAGAGGGGGAGCCTTCAAGCCAAGGACTTCACCTTATAGTTTCCAAGGGTTAAAATATGATGGATTGGAACTATTAAAGATAGCTAGAAAACAAACAGGATTACCTATAGTGACAGAGATAATGTCACCATATGATATAGATATATTTGCTGAGAATGTAGATGTAATTCAAGTTGGAGCGAGAAATATGCAAAACTTTGACCTTTTAAAAGAACTTGGTAAAATAAATAAACCAATACTTTTAAAGAGAGGTTTATCAGCTACCATAGAAGAATTACTTATGAGTGCTGAATATATAATGGCAGGTGGTAATGAGAATGTAATTCTTTGTGAAAGAGGAATAAGAACATTTGAAACTTATACTAGAAACACTTTAGATTTAAGTGCGATACCTGCAATTAAAAAGTTAAGCCATTTACCGGTAATAGTAGATCCAAGCCATGCTGCAGGAAAGTGGTGGATGGTTGAGCCTTTAGCAAAAGCTGCAGTTGCAGTAGGTGCAGATGGACTTATAATAGAAGTACACAATGACCCACAAAAAGCATGGTGTGATGGACAACAATCAATTAAACCGGAATTATTCAGAAATATTATGAATGATTTAAGAGTAATAGCAGAGGCAGTTGGTCGCGAAATTTAGGAGGAGTAAAAATGGATTTAGTTGTTGATTTAGGGGAAAGAAGCTATCCTATTATAATAGAAGATGGATTATTAGATAGAGTTGATGTTGAGATAAAGAAGGTCTTTAATGGCAATAAGATATTTATATTAACTGATAATAACGTTAATAAGTATTATGGAGATATTATTTATTCAAAACTAGAAGAAGTAGGTTATGAAGTTAAAAAACATGTATTACCTGCTGGTGAAGAAAGTAAGAGCTTCTTTACCTTACCAGAGGTTTATAATTCATTATTAGAATTTAATCTTACTAGAAGTGATTTGATAATTACTTTAGGTGGTGGAGTAATTGGAGACCTTGGAGGGTTTGTTGCATCAACTTATCTTAGAGGTGTTAGCTTTGTCCAAATACCAACATCACTTTTAGCTCAGGTTGATAGTAGTGTTGGAGGGAAAGTTGCAGTTGATTTAGAAAAAGGAAAAAATCTTGTAGGTAGCTTCTATCATCCTAAGTCAGTACTAATAGATCCATTAGTATTAAAGACTTTAGATAAGAGATTCTTAATTGATGGAATGGCTGAAGTTATTAAGTACGGATGTATAAAAGATGAAGAATTATTTAAGTACCTTGAAAATATCCCTAACTATATTGAATTAATCAACAATATTGGGAGTATTATCCACAGATGTTGTGATATAAAAAGGGAAGTTGTGGAAAAAGATGAGAGAGATACAGGAGAAAGAATGTTATTAAATTTTGGTCATACTATAGGTCATGCAATAGAGCAATATTATAATTACTCTAAATATACTCATGGAGAAGCTGTGGCTATAGGAATGTATAATATTTCTCTTATAAGTGAAAAGTATGGTCTTACACAGGTAGGTACAAGTACGAAAATAAGAAGTATTTTAGAAAAATATGACCTTCCATATAATATGGACATTGATATAGAAAATATTTTAGAGACTATGAATTTAGATAAAAAGAAATTAGGTAAAAAGTTGAATTTAATTATTTTAAAGGAAATAGGAAAATCTGAAATTTATAAAACTACAAATGAGTTTTTCAAAAAGTAAAGGTGAGATACTATGGCAGATTTAAAAGTATATCCATCAAAATTAGAAGGAAGTATAAAAGTACCTCCTTCTAAGAGTATGGCACATAGAGCGATAATTTGTGCAAGTCTTAGTGATGGAAAAAGTAAAATTGATAATATAGATTATTCTGATGATATAATTGCAACTATTGAAGGGATGAAAGCTTTAGGTGCTAATATTATTAAAAAAGGTGACAGTTTAGAGGTAGAAGGCATATATTCATCTTCATTAAATAGAAATGAAGAGAGAATTATCGATTGTAATGAATCAGGGTCTACTTTAAGATTTTTGGTTCCAATATCATTGTTAATCCCTGGTAAAAGTAAATTCGTAGGAAGAGGTAATTTAGGAAAAAGACCTTTAAAGACTTATTATGAAATATTTGATAAGCAAGGCATTAAATATTCTTATGAAAATGAAAAGCTTAATCTAGATATAGAAGGAAATTTAAAGGGTGGAAAGTTTTATGTTGAAGGTAATGTAAGTTCTCAATTTATTACTGGATTACTTTTTACACTTCCATTATTAAAGGAAGATTCAAAAATAGTAATAACTACAGAGATGGAATCTAAAGGATATATTGATTTAACATTATCAGCTATGAAAGAATTTGGGATTGATATAATTAACAATGATTATAGAGAATTTATTATAAAAGGAAATCAAAAGTATACGTCTAGAGATTATAGAGTTGAAGGTGATTATTCTCAAGGAGCGTTCTTCTTGTGTGCAAATGCCTTAGGGAATGATATTGAAGTAAAAGATTTATCTCTTAAATCTCTTCAAGGAGATAAAGAAGTAGTAGATATATTAGAGAGAATGGGTGTTGAATTTATCAATTCTGAAAATGGTATTAGAAGTAAAGTTAAGAATGAAATTAATTCAACGATAATAGATGGGTCTCAGTGTCCAGACATAATACCAGTACTAGCTGCAACGGCTGCGTTGGCAAAGGGAAGAACAGAAATAATAAATGCAAGAAGGCTTAGAATTAAAGAGTGTGATAGATTAGCTGCCGTAAATAGCGAATTATCAAAGCTAGGAGTAAATGTGGTAGAAAATGAAGATGGACTAATTATTGATGGTATTGATAGTTTAGATGGTGGTATTGAAGTTTGGAGCCACAAAGATCATAGGATAGCAATGACATTAGCAATAATTGCTACTAGATGTAAGAATCCTATAATTATAAAGGATTATGAATGTATAGCTAAATCTTATCCAAATTTTTTTGAAGACTATAAAATGTTAGGAGGTAAAGTAGATGAGTGGAATGTGGGGAAGTAAAATAAAGATATCTATATTTGGTGAATCCCATGGAAATGCTATAGGAATAAATATTGATGGATTACCTAGTGGGTTAGAACTAAATTTAGAAGATATAGCTTATGAAATGAGAAGAAGAGCTCCAGGTAAGAGTCCATTATCTACAGCTAGAAGTGAAGAAGATATTCCAGAAATATTGAGTGGATATTTTAATGGAAAAACTACAGGAACACCTCTTTGTGCAATTATAAGAAATACTAATACAAGATCAAAGGATTATAGTCTGTTAAAGGATGTAATGAGACCGGGTCATGCAGATTATAGTGGAAATATTAGATATAATGGTTTTAATGATTATAGAGGTGGAGGGCATTTTTCAGGAAGAATAACTGCACCTTTAGTTTTTGCAGGAGCTATATGTAAGCAAATATTAAAAGAAAAAGGTATAGTAGTAGCAGCTCATGTTAAGTCAATAAAGGATATTAAAGATAAGAGTTTTCTTGATTCAGATATAGATTTAAATTTTGTAGAGGCATTAAAAACTTTTGAGTTACCTTTAATAGATAAAAGTATTAAGGAGAATATGAGAAAAGAAATATTAGAAGCTAAGGAAGATATGGATTCAGTAGGTGGAACTATTGAATGTGGTGTATTTGGAATAAATCCAGGTGTAGGAGATCCATTTTTTGATTCAGTAGAATCAACATTAGCTCATCTTTTATTCTCAGTACCGGCTGTAAAAGGTGTTGAATTTGGACGAGGATTTGAATTGACTAATATGAGAGGCTCTGAGGCTAATGATGAGATATATTATGATAATGGAGAAATTAAAACTAGAACTAATAATAACGGTGGAATATTAGGGGGAATAACTAATGGTATGCCAATAATATTTACAACTGCTATAAAACCAACTTCATCTATTGGAAAAGAGCAGAAAACAGTAAATATTAATACAAAAGAAAATACAATATTAAAGGTTGAAGGAAGGCATGACCCTTGTATAGTTCAAAGGGCTATCCCAGTGATAGAGGCTGTTACTGCAATAGGAATATTAGAGCTATTATCGTAAAGTGAAAGGTTTCGATTGCGCAAAAGGTGAAAAGATTAGCCTTGGTAATAGAGAAAAGTTTTGCTATGCGAAAGGTGAAAAGTTACCTAAGACAAGATTATGGTTTTGATTTGCAAAAGGTGATGGATTCCCGTTGAATAGTGATGCTTTTGCTTCGCAAAAGGTAAAATAATTGTAGTTGGAAATTGAGATAGAGGAATGAATGTAGAGAAATATAAATAGAAGTGAGGTGGAGATTATGGATCTTTCTGATTATAGGAAGGAAATTGATGAGATAGATGAAGAGATGACTAGGCTTTTTGAAAGGAGAATGGATATCTCTGTTAAGGTTGCAGAATATAAAATTAATAATAAATTACCTATCTTTAATGGTGGAAGAGAAGCTGAAGTAATTCATAAAAATGTTAAAAGGTTAAAAAATTCAAGCTATGAATCATTAATAAGAAAATATTTTAATCATTTAATGGAGTTAAGTAGAGCACTTCAACAAAGGAGATTTAATGAATGTAATAATTGCTCTACAGAAGCAAATGGAAAAATTAGAGATGGTAAGTTAGGATTTCAAGGTTTAGAAGGCTCCTTCAGTGAAGAAGCAATGATAAAGTATTTTGGAGAAGATAGAGAAACATCTCACTATGAAACTTTTGAGGACGTATTTGAAGCTTTAAAAAATAATGAAATAGATTATGGAATTTTACCGGTAGAAAACACTTCAACTGGTGCTATAACAGAAGTTTATGACCTTATGAATAAATATGGCTTTTATATAGTTGGAGAAGAGTGTATTAAGATAAATCAACATCTTATAGGATTAGAAGGAGCTACTTTAGATAATATAAAGGAAGTTTATTCACATCCACAAGGTTTTCAACAAAGTAGTGAATTCTTGAAAACTAATAAACAGTGGATATGTATACCTTACTACAATACAGCAACAAGTGTTAAAAAAGTATATGATTTAAATGATATAACAAAAGCAGCTATAGGAAGTGAAAGAGCTGCTAAGCTATATGGGCTTAAAATATTAGCTCATAATATAAATAACCAATATGAGAATCAGACTAGATTTTTAATAATAGGTAGAAATTTAGAATTTGATGAAAATTCAGATAAAGTAAGTGTTGTTTTTTCATTAGAAGATGAAGTGGGAACATTATATAGTCTCTTAAAGCACTTTGCAGAAAATAACATAAACTTAAAGAATATTGAATCAAGACCAATTAAGAACTCACCTTGGAAGTATTTATTGTATGTAGATTTTGAGGGGAATTTAAATAGTATTGAAGTTAAAAATGCTTTGAAATTAATTCAAAAGAATAGTGGGTATTTTAAGTTGCTTGGTAATTATAAAAAATTTAGCTAATTAGGAGTTAATGTTATGGATTTTTTTGGGATATTAGGAGAAAAATTAAGTCATAGTTTATCACCTGAAATTCATGGTACTATATTGAAAAGTATAGATAAATGTGGAGAGTATAAGCTTTTTGAAATAGAAAGAGATAAATTAGGTGAATTTATTGAAGCAGTTAAGCTTTTTAATGTAAGAGGATTTAATATTACTATACCTTACAAACAAGAAATAATGAAATATTTAGATTTTATATCTGAAGAAGCTAAAAGAATTGGGGCTGTTAATTCAGTAGTATTAAAAGATAATAAACTATATGGATATAATACAGATTACTTTGGGTTTGGAGCTACTTTTGAGAGAAAAAAAATTACTTTTAAAGATAAGATAGCAGTAATTTTAGGAACTGGTGGAGCTTGCAAAGCAGCTTTAACATATATTTTAGATAATGAAATAAAAGAATTATATTTAGTTAGTAGAAATCCGAAGGATGTAAGCTTGAATGTGGATGATAAGAGGTTGAAAGTTATTAGCTATGATGAATTAAAGTGTATAAAAGGCAATATTATTATTAACTCTACGCCTGTTGGCATGTATCCTAATAAAGATAGATGTCCGATAGGAAAGGATATAATTGATAATTATGATGTAGTAATGGATCTTATATATAATCCATTAGAAACTAAATTTTTAGAGTATGGAAGAGAGAAAGAAAAGATAACTTTAGATGGTCTTTATATGTTAGTAGCTCAAGCTGTAAAAGCTCAGGAGATATTCCAAGAAATTAATATTGATGATGAGATAATAGATAATATATACCGAGACTTACAAGATAAATTTAAGTAATTGAGGGTGTTATTATGGAAAAGACTAAAAAAAATATTCTTTTAATAGGAATGATGGGTTGTGGTAAGACAACGTTGGGAAAGATATTAGCTAAAAAATTATCTTATGACTTTATTGATATGGATAGTTATATTGAAGAAATATCAAATGATACAATTTCTAATTTATTTAAAGTAAGTGAAGATAATTTTAGAAATTGGGAAACAGAGAGCTGTAGAAGATTAAGTAAATTAAAACATACTGTTATTTCAGCTGGTGGAGGAATAATAAAAAAAGATATTAATATGAAGCTATTTGATGAAAATAGTATAATAGTTTTTATAGATAGACCAATAGAGAACATTTTGGAAGATATAGATGTATCTAAAAGACCTTTACTGTCTGATGGAAAAGAAGTATTATATAAGCTAAAAGAAGAAAGATATGATTTATATAATAAGTATTGTGATTATAGGATTGTTAATGATGGAAGTATAGAAGAGGCTTTATATGGAATTGTTGAAGTTATTGAGAAGAATTAAAGTAAAGTGCGAATCACTTTGGTGAAAAGTTTGACTACGTCAAAAAGGAAAAAGTCACTGACATGACAGTGAAAATATTGCCTATGGCAATAGTGAAAAATGTTTATATTGGTACTTTTCACTTTAACTTAAGTTAACTTTTCATCGCTATAACAGTAGCCTTTGCATCTCGATGTATTCGACTTCTCACAGTGAAGTTTGCTTCGCACTTTATTTAGGAGGCGGGATTTTAAGTGAAGGTAATGGTAATAAACGGACCTAATTTAAACATGGTTGGAGTTCGTGAAAAAGGTATTTATGGTACTAGAAGCTTTGAAGATATATGTGATTATATAAAAGATGAAGCTAATAAAAGAAATATAGAAGTAGAGCTTTATCAAAGTAATATAGAAGGGGATATAATAAATCAAATTCATAAATGTTACTATGAAGATTTCGATGGTATTATCATAAACCCAGGAGCTTATACGCATTATAGTTATGCAATACATGATGCTATAAAAAGTGTAAATATAAACACTGTAGAAGTTCATCTATCTAATATACACGCAAGAGAAGAGTTTAGACATAAATCTGTAACAGCACCAGCATGCATAGGACAAATATGTGGGTTTGGAGAAATTGGGTATATCTTAGCAATGGATGCGTTAAAAAAAGTTAATAGTTAAGAATTAACAAATAAGAGTTAAGAATGAAACTATTAACTATTCATTATAAAAAGGAGTGATAGTATGATAGTTGTAATGAATCCAAATGTAACAGATTCAGATATAGATATTGTAAAAAAAGAGTTAGAAAGTAAGGGGTTAAGCGTTCATTTATCACAAGGAAGTACTTATTGCATAATTGGAATAGTTGGAGATGCTTCAAATATAGATCCAGATAAGTTATTAACTTTTGATGGAGTAGATAAGGTATTAAAAGTACAACATCCATTTAAGAAAGCAAATAGATTATTTAAGCCAGAAGATTCTATAGTTAAAGTAGAAAATACTTTAGTCGGAGGAAATAATTTAGGAGTTATGGCAGGACCGTGTTCTGTAGAAAGTGAAGAACAAATAATAGACATTGCTAAAAAAGTTAAGGCTTCAGGTGCAAACTTCTTAAGGGGGGGAGCATTTAAGCCAAGAACTTCACCGTATAGCTTCCAAGGATTGGAACTTGAAGGATTAAGATTATTAAAGTTAGCAAAAAAAGAAACTGGACTTCCTATAGTTACAGAAATAATGTCAACAGATTACATAGATGATTTTGTTAGAGAGGTAGATGTAATTCAAGTTGGTGCAAGAAATATGCAAAACTTTGACCTTTTAAAACAATTAGGGAAAACTAACAAGCCTATTTTATTAAAAAGAGGATTATCAGCAACCATTGAAGAATGGTTAATGTCAGCTGAGTACATAATGGCTGGTGGTAATGAAAATATTATTCTTTGCGAAAGAGGAATAAGAACTTATGAGGGATATACAAGAAATACTTTAGATTTAAGTGCAGTTCCTGTAGTAAAGAGATTATCACATTTACCAATTATAGTTGACCCAAGTCATGCTGCTGGATACTGGTATCTTGTAGAACCATTAGCAAAGGCCGCTATAGCTGCAGGTGCAGATGGACTTATGATAGAAGTTCATAATAATCCACAATGTGCTTTAAGTGATGGACAACAATCTATAAAACCAGAATCATTTGACCAACTTATGAAGAAGATTAAGGTGTTGGCTGAAATGGAAGGAAAAAGAATTTAATATAGTTAATAGTTAAAAGATAAGAATAAATAGTTATAGCTAATACTATACAAAAGTTTTTATAAATTAATTTTAAAGTCAGCGTAAGCTGACTTTCTTCATACAGTATTAACTATTAATCGTTAAGTGAATAAAAGGGGGCTATTTATGAATATTGTTATAATAGGACTTGGTGTGATTGGCGGAGGATATGCTATGGCATTAAAGGAAGCTGGTTATACTGAAGTATATGGGGTAGATAATAACATAGAAACATTAGAAAAGGCTAAGTTTTTAGGAATAATTAAAGAAGGTTGCCTTACAGGTGAAAGTGTTATTCCTAAGGCAGATTTAATAGTTTTGGCTGTTTATCCTGATTTAGTTAAAAAGTTTATTCAAAATAATATAAAGTTATTTAAAGATGGATTAGTTATTACTGATGTAACAGGGATTAAGGAGCCATTTATAGAGGAAGTAACAGCCATACTTCCAGAGGATATAGATTTTGTTTTTGGACATCCTATGGCAGGACGAGAAAAAAAGGGAATAGATTATGCTACTAATACTGTATTTAAAGGAGCGAATTATCTTATAACTGTAACTCCAAAAAATAAAGAGAAAAATATAAGTTTAATTGAAGATTTAGCATATAAGATGGGTTTTAAGAGGGTTAAGAAAATAAGTCCAGAATATCATGATGAAATGATTGCGTTTACGAGTCAACTTCCACATGCATTAGCTGTGGCATTGATTAATAGCGATATAGAAGGTAGAGATACTGGAAGCTTTATTGGTGATAGTTATAGAGAATTAACTCGTATAGCTAATATTAATGAGACACTTTGGAGTGAACTATTTTTAGGAAATAAGAATAATTTAATTGTATCAATAGAAAATTTCCAAAGGGAGCTTGAACGTATAAAAGAATGTATTAAGAATGACAATAAAGAAGGACTAGAAAAATTATTTATAAAATCCACAAAGAGAAGAGAAAATTTATAAATTTTAGGAGGGTATTTATGTATTGTGAGAATTGTGGAATGGTAGTTAGTGATAATAGCAATTTTTGTTCAAATTGTGGAGCTAAGGTTAAAAAGCCTATACTAAAATGTAGTAACTGTGGGGCAGAGGTTAAAGAATATGATACTGTCTGTGAAAAATGTGGGCAAATAATAGAGAGAAAAACAAGCAATCATACTAAAAGCTCTACAGATGTAGGAGTATCATCAGTTAACTCAAATGCAAATAGCAACAGTACAGCTCAAAATACAAATGTTAATAAAAAACAAAAGTCTAAAGTTGTTGCGGGAATTTTAGGTGTTTTAGTTGGACCTTTCGGAGTTCATAGATTTTACTTAGGATATATAGGTATAGGAGTACTTCAATTAATATTAACATTTTTAAGTTTTGGATTAGCAAGTCTTTGGGGATTTATAGAAGGTATATTAATTCTTTGTGGAGTTGGAATCACAGAAGATGCTGATGGAGTACCACTTTCGGACGATTAAAATCGTGGTGAAAGGTGCCTACAGCAGATGAAAGGTGAGCTATGCTGAGGTGAAAAGTTAGTTGTACTAAAATTAAAAATAATCTTTTACGAAGTAAAATAGGGAAAAATTTTGAGTTTGCATAAGTAAAAAGGGCGATTAACGCCCTTTTGTTTTACCTTGTATTCCTCTTTCGGCTAATATATCGTAAATAGTTTGAGAAGTTGTATCTTCTAATGTATATCCTAATAGCTTAACTATTTCTTCAAGTTTTTCAACAGAAGTTGTTTCGATTTCTAGGTAAGGAAAAGGACAGAAGCTTTTATCATTTATATCTATTTCTACAAGTGAATCATTAATTTTATAGCTTTCTCTATATTTGGATATAGACTCTTGAAGTTTAAGTCCTAAAGAAGTGAAAATTCTTCTAGCCATATCTTTATTATCAACTATAACCTCATTTTCTTCCATAACTTTAAATGTATCTTGACTTAACATTTTTTTAGTAGTCATAAAAACTGTTTCTTTTCCTTTGATTCTATCTACAGTTGTTCTGATTCTAGCATATCCTTTAGCTGCTAAAAGTCTACCATCTTCAAAATCATATATTTCATTTACTTGGTCTTCAGATTTAACTTTTTCTCCACCAAGTGAAATCAGTTTATTTCTTATATCATCAACATCAATATCTACGATTCTTGTTTCTAATTCTTTCATTCAAAATACTCCCTTCAAATGTCATTAAAAATATTATAAACTAATGCTATAATAATAGCTATAATAATATATGTTTGACTACAATAGTAAGAGGTGTAAGGTATGGAATACATTAATGATATAAATATTCAAGAGGCTGTGATACATATTTTAGATAGTAATAGCGATGAACCTATATTAAATGAGTATAATTTAGAGTTGACTGAAGATATTTATAAATTTTTATATAGGCATATTGAGAAATGCTTAAAGGATGAAGAGTTAAAGACAGCTGTATTTAATCCAGAAAGAAATATAGTAAAAGAAATAGTACAGGATTATTTAAATGGAATAGATAAAGATATGATAACTTTATCTAGAGAGCTAGCAAGACAACTTTTCGTAATAATGAAGGGAAATGTAAACATACCATCTTGTGATTTGATAGTTGCATTTTTGATAACGGACCAAGGACCTTTAATAGCAATATTAAAGATGGATTATGTTAAAAACTTTACTCATCAAGTTGATTTTGTTGGGGATAAAATAGGAATTGGAATAGTACCTCAAGCAGCAGGTCTTCCAGGTAGTTCTCAAAGAATACAGAAGGCTGCATTTATTAAACCAATAAGAGATGATCAAAGATTTGACTTATGGGTAATTGATAAACAGAAGAAGAGTAAAGAGGATGATGAATATGGAGCAAACTATTTTTTAAATAGTTTCTTAGGTTGCACAATAGTTGCTAATAATAGAGATATGACAAAAACTTTCTTAAAGGCTGCGGAAACTTGGACTAGAAGTAATGTAACAGAGGATGCAGATAAGGCAGAAAGAATAAGAACTACTATAAAGAGTAAGCTAAAGGAAGAGGATTCAATAAGTATAGACGATATTTCAAATCAGCTTTTCCAAGAAGAGCCTAAAGCAAAAGAGGAGTTTGCTACATTTGTTAAAGGACATGGATTAGAAGACGAAATTGCAGTTGATAAAATGTGGGTTGAAAAGAAACTAAAGAGAATAAGATTAAAGATTGATAAAGAAATTGATTTGTACATAGATGAAGAAGCGTACCATGATCCAACTAAGTTTGAAATACAAAGAAATGGCGATGGAAGCATAAATATGATAATTAAACATGTAATTAATTATATTGAAAAATAGAGTAAAACAATTGGTGGTATCGCAAAATAGATAAATATATTTTGCGATACCACCTTATATTTTTATATATTTAGGGAGTACACTATTTAATTACTTTGCAGCCTCAGTTAAACATTGAACAACAGCCTTCTTAATACGCTCTGAAGTTAAAGTAGCTCCAGATACTGCTTCCACATCTACAGAGTTTGTTTCAACTATTTTTGCAGGAATATCTTTGATAGCTCCAGATGCGACTGCTTCTGTTTCTTTGTTATCTCCTACAACAACCTCTGATATTTTACCATCAGCAATTGTTACATTTACAGTCATTGGACCTTCTTGTCCATCAACTGTTACTTCATATTTTCCATCTTTAAGTTCTTTACTCATATCAAATTCATTTTCGCTAGTCTTATCTTTAATAAATAATTCCTCATCTAACATGTTTTCAGCTGGTTTAACTTCGTAGCCAGTTGCAGGTTCAGTTGACATAGCATGTCTAGCAGCTAAACGACCAAATACTACTGGTCCCATAACTCCTGTACCACCAGAAACGAATTTACCCCAGATACCACCTACAACTTCTCCAGCAGCATATAAACCAGGAATTGCACTACCAGATGCATCTAATACTTGTAAATCTGTATTAGTTTGAATTCCACCTAAAGTCATTATACATAAAGCATTAAGACGTACTGCATAGTACTTTTGACCTTCTATTTTGTTGTTAGCTAATTTAAATGTGTTGAAGTTTTCATCATAACTACGACCGAACTCATCAGTTTCACCAGCTTCAACTGAAGCGTTGTATGAGTCTACAGTAGCTTGTAATTTCTCTACTGGAACTTCTATCATTTCAGCTAATTCTTCTAAAGAATCTGCTTCATAAAGTGCGTGTTTTCCTGGAGCACCTTCAGCACCAAATCTTAAATCATACATACCAGCCGCATTATTAGCACGTAAGTCTTCTAATATTTTATCTGTGAATATATCAAATTGAACTGCATCTGGTTGCTCTTCAAGGGCAACTTCTCTTATTGATGGATTAGCTTCTGTTTCATTTACAAAACGCTCTCCCTCTTTATTTACAACTATACCACCAGTTTTCCAAGTGTAAGTTGAAGCTATAATTCCAGTTGTTGGATCATCTTTACTAGCAAGACCCATAGGGAACGTTGGGATATATCCCATTATTTCATCATCTTGTAAAGCTCCACCAACTTTTTGCATCATTAATAAACCATTTCCATCAGCTGTTGCTGGACTTCCAGTAATGTAGCTTCCACCATAAGTAGCGTATTTAGCCATAAGTTTATGGTTAGCAGAATATCCACCTGTAGCTACGATAATACCTTTTTTACTATTGTAACGAGTAACTTTTCCAGTTTGAGTATTTTCACCGCATACGCTAAGTACTTGACCTTCGTCGTTAGCAATTAAATCAGTAGCTTTTGTTAAGTATTCAACTTCAATTTTGCTGTTTGATTTAAGAAGGCCATCTAATACTTCATGTAATGGTGATTTATAATTAGTTTTATCTTTTGCTTGTGCTTTATAAGTACGTTGAATAGAGTAAAGTGCATGCTCAGGAGCAAAAACTGCACGATTTCCTTGCTGATCTTTCGTAAACTCATATTCGCTTAATCCATTATCCCAAAGCCATTGGAATGCATCCTTATCTTCTTCAACAAATATTTCAATCATTTCTCTATTAGGTTTTCCACCAAAGTCACTTCCAGTGTTCATTATATCTTCTACAAACGATTCAAGAGTATCTTCAATTCCATCTTCCTCTTGAATGATTGTTTCAGCAGCTGACATTGATCCACTAGTAAAGTTTAGTGATCCCCCAGTTTTATTAGTAGCTTCAAGAATAATAACCTTTTCAGCTCCATTGTTAACAGCCTCTAAAGCTGCAGATAAACCTGCTGCCCCTGCACCTACGATAACAAGATCTGCAGATTTCTCATCATCAAATTTAATTTCTTGTGTTTGTAGATTCGTATCATCATTACCAGATGTGCTTGTACATCCAGTAAACGAACCAGCAGTAATTGCTACTGATAATAGTAGTAGTAAAGCTTTTTTTATCATTTAATTATTCCCCCTTATTGAATATGTTAACATAATAACATAATTGTATTTTTCTTAACAATAACATTTCTGTTTTAAAACTTATACAAATCATAACCAAACTTTCCAAAATAATGATATAATTAGAATTAATTTTATACATGAGGTGAACTATGAATAATAAAAAAATAAACTATTTTCCAGTGCTTGAAGAAGATCGTGTATCAAGGTATTTAGCAGCTCTTAAATATAAACTAATTACTTTTGGAATATGGCAGCAAAATGAAGATGTTCCCATGCATAATGAAGTTCTTGGACATTTTAAATTTATATATATAACTAATGGTTCTTGTACCCTGACTATAGGGAACGTAGACTATGAGGTTAAAAGTGGAGATACTCTATTATTTCCTCCTTTTATAACTTATCGTGCAACCTGTCATCAAGGTGAAGAGCTTAAATTTTATTTTTTACACTTTGATGTGGCTCCTGTTGACAAAAGAAATCTTTTAACCATGTTATTAGACTTACAGGATATTGCTATATACAAGGGGTTAATTACAGAGCGTTCTATAGCTAACCTTGGAAATCTTAATCAACAGCTTTTAGATAATAAACCTGGGATTTATTATAATATAAGCAACCTATTACATAGTACAATCTTTGCTGCTCTAAACGCTTCTGAACCAAGTGATTTATTAGGTCTAGCCAGTGAAGTAGCTGCAACAAATGAAGAACTTATAATTCAAGATTGTGCAAAATATATTGATACTTATATCCATGAACAAATACAAGTTGACGACCTTTGTCGCCATGTTAATGTATCACAAAGTTATCTATACAAATGTTTTACAACTGTTTTGGGAGTATCTACTAAGGATTTCATACAAAAGCATAAGCTGAGAAAAATAAGTGTAGAACTATTATCGAAAAGTATACCTTTACAAGAACTTGCAGATAAATATGGATTTTCCTCTGCAAATCATTTTAGTACAGTATTTAAGAAATATTATGGATGTTCCCCAAGTGCTTATAAACAAAAGCACCTAGAAAAGTTTAATTTAGAAAATAGTATATAATAAAAAAGCTAGCCTTTCTTCTGATTAGTGAGAAGAGGGACTAGCTTATTATTGTGGCTGATTGTGCTAGTAGATGAAACTAAAACATTAATTTAACTAATACAACCGTGACAATTTGAATAGAATATATTTATATATAAAAACTATTAAGTAGTGCATAAATATATTTTTTGATAGTTTTAAAATTAGAAAATATTCTCAATATTTGGAACCTGTAGTTCTTTCATGTGTTTAGTACTATATTTTAATAAATGAAGAGAAGCTTCACTTTCGCTTATATCATCATTTTCAAGGTATACTGAAAGCTTTAAAGCTTCATTTAACATAACATCATAATCCATATGGTTTATGTATATAGCGGCTATAGCACCTCTATCTTGAATCATATCAAATAAATCCATTGCTTTTTCAAAACTTACTTCTACATTATCAGTTTTTATTGACTCTTCCATTTCATCACAGATGTTAACTATATCAGTACAAAGACTTTTAAATTTAAAATCAGCATAAAACAAAAAAATAATTAAGGCTAAGAAAAGTGAAATTGAAATTAATGAATTTTTTATTTAAAACACCCCTTTTCATAGTCATCATACAGTTGGCATATAATTTTACCATTAGTATCTGTCATATATAGAAGTACATCCTTTATAGAATTTATTCCATGTTTTTTTAATTCAGCCTCTATCCAATATTTATTTTTACCACTAGTAGTTAAAGAATTCTTATTTACGTGGCCATCTAACACATAAATAACTGGAAGACGAGGTCTTTGATTGGAAGAACTACTAGTAGTTTTATTTGGACTATTACTTCCTTGAATATTAATAGTAGAAGTTCCGCTATTAGCAGGTGGTGAACTAGAAGAATTTGTCTTAGAAGAACTATTTTGACTAGAATCACCAGATGAGCTACTAGATTGCGATTGGTTTTCTTTAGATGAACTAGATTCTGAGGAAGCGTCATAAGTTAAAAAAGACATTTGCCCATTATTCTCTAATATCCCATATTCGATTTCATTTAAATCAAAATAGCCAGCTAATCGTAACTCTTCCATAAGTTCGTCTAAGTTAATCTGTTGACTTTTCAAAGCTTTAAAATTTATCTTACCTTTACAAATTAGTATACTTGGTTCACCTTCAAGAAATTTTCTTGCAGCTTGACTTTTTAATTGAAGCTGAGTTAATACAGTCTTAATAAATAGTAATGTTACAATAGGTATAATTCCTAAGATTAATGGTAATCTCGTGTCTTGCATTGGTAAAGCTGCTAAATCTGATATCATTATTGTTATTACAAATTCGTAAGGCTGAAGTTCTCCAATTTGTCTTTTTCCCATTAGTCTCATCACCAGTATTACTAACGCATATAAAAAGATAGTTCTAATTAATACAATAAACATTTAATCACCACCTCTATTTATGTATTATTAGTAAAAAGAAGTATTTTATTCTAAAAAATATGGTTAAAGTAAGCAAAAAAATTATAAATTAATAGAATAATAAATCATAAAGTATATAATAAAAGTATAGAATGGCAAGATTATAGATATAGAAAAGAGGAAGGAGGAATATTATGAATGAATACAAAATACAAATAGGGCAAGAACAATATGTAAACTGTAAAGAAGGAACTAAGTTTATAGATTTAGTTGGTAAATACTATAATGGTAAAGTGTTGGATATAGCTATATGTAAATTAAATAACAAATATTATGAATTGGGTGAAAATGTACCATGTTGTGGCAAGTTAACTATGATACCTTTTACTAGTGTTGATGGAATGAAGGTATATGCAAGGACGTTGCAATATGTTTTTATTAAGGCAACATTAGATTTATTTAAAGATGCAAAGATAGTTATACAACACAGTATAGATAAAGGAATATTTGGAGAGATTCATAAGATAACTCCTCTAGATGAAGAAGATATAAATAAAATAAAAAATAGAATGAAAGAAATAGTAAACAAAAATATTCCAATAAATAAGGTTAAAGTTAAAAGAGAAAAAGCTATAGATATATTTAAATCTTATGGGATGGATGATAAGGTGCTTTTATTGGAGCAAGTAAATTTTGAATCTGTAAGTTTATATGAACTTGATGGAAGATATGACTATTTCTATGGATACATGGCACAAAGTACTGGAGTTATTAAAGCCTTTGATGTTATGTACTATGACCCAGGATTTATTTTAAGATATCCCTTAGAGGAAGATATAAATACTTTAGTTAAATTCAAAGAACAGAAAAAATTAGCAAGTATTTTTATGGAAACAGAAAGATGGTTAAATATTTTAGGTGTAGGAGAAGTAGGTTCTTTAAATGAAAAAATAATAAATGGAGATTTAGCAAGTTTAATAATGACTTCTGAGGCGCTTCATGAAAAGAAGATAGCAGAAATTGCTGATAAAATATTTAATAGAAGAGATACTAGAATAGTATTAATAGCAGGACCTAGCTCTTCAGGTAAAACCACATTTGCCAATAGATTGGCGATACAATTAAGAGTAAATGGACTTATTCCAATTCCGATATCTTTAGATGATTATTTTGTCAATAGAGAAGATACGCCTATCGATGAAGATGGAGAATATGATTTTGAAACAATTCAATCTGTAGATATAAAATTATTTAATGAACAACTAAGAGAAATTTTAAAAGGTAATGAAGTAGAACTTCCAACATTTAATTTTTTAACAGGAAAGAGAGAATGGATAGGAAATAAAATAAAGTTACCTCAAAATGGGGTAGTGATAATTGAAGGAATACATGGATTAAATCCTATTTTAACTTCTGAAATTGATGATAAGTATAAATTTAAGATTTATATTTCTGCATTAACACAATTAAATTTAGATAATCATAATAGAATATCAACTACAGATGTGAGAAGAATACGAAGAATAGTTAGAGATCATTTATCAAGGGGGCATGAAGCTGAAGATACGTTAAAGATGTGGCCTAAGATAAAAAGAGGTGAGCAAAAAAATATATTTGTTTATCAAGAAGAAGCCGATGTTATGTTTAATTCCACTTTAGTATATGAGTTATGTGTTCTTAAAAAAGCTGCATTAGAGGAATTAAATAAGATAGATGAAGATAATACTATATATAATGAGGCAAAAAGGTTAAAATCTTTTTTAGGATTTTTTAAAGAGATTGACTATGATTTAGTGCCACAGAATTCAATATTAAGGGAGTTTATTGGAGGAAGTATTTTTTATAAATATTAATTTACTTTTTATTACTAATAAAATAATACTAGCATAAATAAGAAAATTTTGTTAATGTAAGATAAAGAATATTAAACAATGGGATTATGGTATAAAAAGAACTATAGATAAGGAGAGAAGAGAGATGAAAACAGTTGGTGTATTTGATATACTTGGACCAATAATGGTTGGACCATCATCATCACATACTGCAGGAGCTGCAAGACTTGGAAAAGTAGCTAGATCTATTGCAGATGCTGATATTAAAGAAGTAACATTTCTATTACATGGATCTTTCGGTAAGACTTATAAGGGACATGGAACTGATAGAGCCTTAGTTGCTGGAATATTAGGCATGGAACCAAGTGATTTAAGATTGAGAGATTCATTAAATATTGCAAGAGAGCAAGGTATAGATATAAGTTTTAAAGAAACAGATTTAGGAGAATCACATCCTAATACAGTTAAATTTTTAATAACAGGTAAAGAAGGAAAACAATACGAAATGGTAGGATCATCTATAGGAGGAGGAAGTATAGAAGTATCCGAGGTAAATGGCGAAAAAGTTGAATTTACAGGTGCTTATCCAACTATAATAATATCTCATGTAGATGTACCGGGAGTAGTATCTAATGTAACAAAATTACTTTACGATCATGCTATAAATATTGCCTTTATGAAAGTTTTTAGAAGTCAAAAAGGCAAAGAAGCAACAATGGTATTTGATGTTGATAATGAAGTTACTGATGAGATTATAGAAGAAATTAAAATAATGGAATCTATTAATAAAGTAATTAGAATCAATCCAATTAAGGGCGGTGAATAAAAATGATAGTAGCAAGATCAGGCGAAGAACTTTTAAAGATTTGCGAAGAAGAAAATATATCATTAAGTGAATATGCAATAAGATTAGAAATGGAAGATAAAGGTCTTACTAGAGAACAAGTATTTGAAAAAATGGCGAAAAATCTTGAGGTAATGAGAGAAGGCGCTAATGAAGGTAGAGAAAAGAAAATATATTCTGTAAGTGGACTTATAGGTGGAGATGGATATAAGATAAATAAGTACTTAAGAAAAGGAAATACATTAACTGGAGATGTTACTGTAAGAGCTATGGCTATGGCGCTATCTTCATCAGAAGTAAATGCAGCTATGGGGCGAATTGTAGCTTGTCCTACAGCTGGTTCATGTGGTATTTTACCAGCAGTTATTCTTTCAGCTGGTGAGAAACTTGAAAAAACTGATGAAGAGCTTATTGAAGGATTATTTGCTGCAGCAGCTGTCGGAATGATTATAGGAATGAATGCTACTTTGGCAGGAGCTGAAGGTGGTTGTCAGGCTGAGTGTGGTTCAGCAGCAGCTATGGGATCAGCAGCAGTTGTTGAAATGATGGGTGGTACTCCTAAGATGAGTTTAGATGCAGGAGCAATAGTTTTAAAAAATGTATTGGGACTTGTGTGTGACCCAGTTGCTGGATTAGTAGAAATTCCATGTGCGAAAAGAAATGCAGCAGGGGCTATAAGTGCATTATGTACAGCAGATATGGTTATGGCTGGAGTAGATTCAAAGATACCTTTTGATGATACAGTTTCAGCTATGTATAAAGTAGGAAAGAGTCTTCCATCTGAGTTAAGAGAGACAGCTATGGGTGGAGTTGCTGTTACTAAAGCAGGGCTTGAATTAAGGAAGAAGGTTTTTGGAGAAGAATAAGTTAATATAGAAGAATATAAATAGCCTATGGTAATTTGATTTATATATACCATAGGTTATTTATATTTAGTAACAAAATATATTATCAATATTAACTTGTTATTTGTAAATAAAGAGATTTATACTTTAGTACCTATTGAAGCTACATTTCATTTAAAAAAGCGAACCAAAGAACTTTTTGTCGAATACGATGTAATAGGCGATTTGCACTCTAGATAATAAGGTGAGGACTAAATAATGAAACTAAGCAGTGAAACTATTACTAATGCTTTTAATTTACGAATGTTTAAGGAGCTAGTGATACAATGCATTGTTAGCAAAGATAGGATAAATGATATAAGAGAAACTATAGAAAGCTATAATAATAACATTAAGTTAATATATGAAATAACAGAAAATGATGAAGTTAATATAGATGGATTATTAATAAATTTAGAACATTTAGAGAGTGAGAATTTAATAGAAATAGAAGAATATCTAATATCATCTAAAAAGAGCAAAGAAATAATTTTAGATTTATGTGGAATTAATAAATCTAGAGATAATCGAGATTTAATATTAAGCTTTATAAATAGATATGATATCGATATTGTAAAAGGTACTAAAGAAGAGGTAATTTCTTTGATTGATGGACAAAAGTATTATTTAAGTTCACAGGATGATAAATATAGAGATTTTTCAAGAAAGAATAATACTATATTAATAATAAAAGATACGAATTATTGGATTACAGATGGATATAGTGAATTTACAGTTAGCATTGAGGAAAATTTATTAGATGATAAAGAATTTGAAGATATCTTAACAGGATTAATATTAGCATGTACAGCGCTTTATGATAGAAAAGAGCAAAGAGTGGAAGCCATACTGTTAGCTATTAATATTTTTGAAATTAGTAAGAAAGTAGCTTTGAAAAGAGTTGAAATAGATGGATTTAAAAATCTAATTAAAGAATATTTAATTAGAGAAATAGCATCTTTGAATAGCGAAGAGATATATAAGATAAGCGAAATAGGATATAGGTTTAAGCGATAATTAAAAAAGTAATAAAATAAAGTGAAGTATTAATTTACTTCACTTTATTTTTATATAAAATGTATTAAGCTTTGTTAACTGATCCGAAAAGTTCCATCTTTTCTTTAACTGTAGCTTTTATAGCTTCGAATCCAGGATTTAATAATTTTCTTGGGTCAAATCCTTTTCCTTCTTTATCTTTTCCAGCTTCAACGTAAGCTCTTGTAGCTTCTTGGAATGCTAATTGACATTCAGTGTTAACGTTGATTTTAGAAACTCCTAAAGATATAGCTTTCTTTATCATTTCTTCTGGAATACCAGTACCACCGTGTAATACTAATGGCATGTTTCCGCAAGCGTTGTTGATTTCTTCTAAAGCGTCGAAAGCAAGTCCTTGCCAGTTTGATGGGTATTTTCCGTGGATGTTTCCGATACCAGCAGCTAACATAGTAACTCCTAAATCAGCGATTGATTTACATTCTTGAGCATCAGCAACTTCACCTTTACCAACAACTCCGTCTTCTTCTCCACCGATTGATCCAACTTCTGCTTCTAAAGATAATCCTTTTTCTGCAGTAGCTTTAACTAATTCAGATGTTTTAGCTATGTTTTCTTCGATTGAATAGTGAGAACCATCGAACATAACTGAAGAGAATCCAGCATTCATTGCTGCATAGCATCCTTCGTAGCTACCGTGGTCTAAGTGTAAAGCAACTGGTACAGTGATGTTTAATTCTTCTAACATTCCGTTAACCATACCAACTATTGTTTTGTAACCACACATGTATTTTCCAGCACCTTCAGATACTCCTAAGATTACTGGTGAATTATTTTCTTGAGCTGTAAGTAAAATAGCTTTTGTCCATTCTAAGTTGTTGATGTTGAATTGACCAACAGCGTATTTTCCTTCTCTTGCTTTGTTTAGCATTTCTTTAGCTGAAACTAACATGGTAATACCTCCGTATATTTCAATTTAAGTTATAGAGAATAATATAAAATATGTAATAATTTAAAAACTATTACATTTACGTTTCTCCTACTGGTTATTATACCCTAAATCAATAGGAAAGAAAACAATAAATCTACTAAAAAGTATCAAAATACGAGCTAAAGGGCTATGTAAACATTTAATTAAAGTATATTAAAGAGTATTTAATATTTAGGGATAGGACATTAATTATAGACAATATATTATAAAAAATATAAAATGCAAATAGAAATAAAACCTTAGGAGGAAAATATGTTAGTTGATTTACATACGCATTCATATTATTCTGATGGAACAATGTCTCCAAGAGAAATAATTGAAGAAGCAAAAAGAAAAAATATAGAAGTGATAGCTATAACAGATCATGATGAGATTGGTTCATATAAGGAAGCTAAGGAAGCAGCTGATGAATTAGGTGTTACATTAATAAGAGGAGTAGAATTAGATTGTAAGTTTGAAGATATAGTAGTACATGTAACATGCTATAAATTTGATAATAATGATGAAATGATAACACTTGTAGATAAAGCACAAAATGCCCTTTTAGAAACAAGTTTTGAGCTTATTAGAAGAATGGAAAAGGATTATGAAGATATATCTTACGATGAATTCACTAGATATAAACATGATAAAAGAAAAGGTGGATGGGATGGAATTCACTATTTATATGATAAGAAAATAACAGAAGGCTTATTTGATGGAATGAAATACTATAGAGAATACAATTGTGGACATGAACATTTTGATTTTCCTACAGTAGAAGAAGCTTGTAGTGTTG
The DNA here is from genome assembly GCF_001405015.1 of Clostridium disporicum. Lineage (GTDB taxonomy): Bacteria > Bacillota > Clostridia > Clostridiales > Clostridiaceae > Clostridium > Clostridium disporicum_B. Next base: position 143,416 of record NZ_CYZX01000005.1, on the reverse strand, counting down.
TTCATAAGGCAGGTGGATATGCAGTGTTAGCTCATCCTTGTAATTATTATAAAGAAAAGAGTAAAGAAGAAATAATAGAAAAATTAAATAAATTTAAATCTATGGGGATTGATGGAATAGAAAGTTACTATCCAGCTAACAGTGAACTAATGACAGAAACTTGTATAGAATTCTGTAAAGATAATGATATGATAATAACTTGCGGATCAGATGGCCATGGAGATTTTGCCGCTGTAAGTAAAGGAGTAGAATATTATATCGGTGCTATGAAGGTTGATTCTGAAAAGTTACTTAATATAGAAAAACTAATTAAATAAAGTGCGAAGCACTTTGGGGAAAAGTCAGCTGAAGCTGAAGGGAAAATGTCACTGACGTGACAGGGAAATGATTGCCTATGGCAATAGTGAAAATTATCTATCTGTTACACTTTCTCTGCTACACAAGTAGCATTTTCACCTTAACTAAATTAACTTTCCCCTGCTACTTCATAGCATTTTCATCTCAACAGAGTTGACTTTTCACAGCTACAAAGTAGCTTTTTCATTTCGGCGTAGCCGACTTTTCACTTGCGTACTTAGTACGCACTTTTTTTAGTTAAATCATTTCATAATGTTTTAATGCATATTCTATACCATCATCATTTATATCTTTAGTAACAAATTTAACAAGATCAAATAATATTGGATTAGAGTTTCCCATAGCTATACTGTTGTTTACATATTTAAGCATTGTTAAATCATTAGCGCTATCACCTATAGCGTACGTATTTTCAAATGGAATACCTAAATGTTCTATAATAAATTGTATTCCAGTAGCTTTTGAGTAATTAATCGGTACTAATTCATAGAAATCATCAGCTCTTTTAATAAAATCAAAAACATCTTTAAATTCATTAAAGAATCCATCAAAATCACTATCATTATTTAAGAAGATTACAAGTTTATCTACGTTTAGCCCATCTTCATACCAAGTCTTACCCGAATAAGAACCTTCAGATTTATGAATATTAAGAACCTTAAAAACTTCAGGGTGTCTTATTGCTTCTATATTATCATAATAAACACCATCGATACTTTCTAAAACACCATCTATATGATACTTTTTTAGTGCCTTAACTAATTTAGAAGTTAATTCATTCCCAAGAGATTTGTGAAGTAAAACTTTATCTTCATATTCAACATAAGTTCCGCATCCACAAATAAATCCATCAAATTCAAGTTTACTTTTTAGAGATTCAATTTGACAAGCTGTTCTTCCGGTATTAATAAAGGCTAGATGTCCATTAGATCTCATTTCTTTTAAGGCTTTTTTAGCGCTTTCAGGAATTATAAGCGTATTCTCATCAATAAGTGTTCCGTCTATATCAAAAAATACAATTTTTCTGTCCATAATATTAAAATGCAACAATTGCATACTCCTTTAAAAATTTTATATTTTTAAGTATATAATATAAAACTTAAAACAACTATATGAAAATATTAAAAATTAGATATTTTATATAAAATTATTGTTAAAAAAGTATCACTTGTATTGTAGAGATAAGCCATTGACGTTATATGTAATATATGGCTATAATTTAAAATATAAAGATTTGAGGTTAGTATATAAGAAGATGTAAATGTTTAACTAACGAGAAGGAAGAGAATATATGATTGAAATGAAAAAGGTTTTAGAAGGTAATCCAGTAATAGCAGCAGTAAAAGATATGAAATCACTTGAAGAGGCTATTGAAACAGATATTGATATAATATTTGTTTTATTTGGTGATATTATTTCTATAAAAGAAATAAGTGAAAAAATAAAGGGAAAAGATAAAATAGGAATAATTCATATAGATTTAGTTGAAGGGTTAAGCAATAAAGAAATATCAATTAAGTTTATTAAGAATGAGACAAGTTTTGATGGAATTATAAGCACTAAGGGAAATTTAATAAAGCAAGCAAAGAATTATGGATTAGTAGCAATTCAACGTTTCTTTGTTTTTGACACTATATCTCTTAATAATAGCAAAAATCATGTTATTTCAGAGTGTGATGCAATTGAGATATTACCAGGAGTAATACCTAAAGTAGTTAAAGATATCTCGACATTTACAAGAAAGCCAGTAGTTTCAGGAGGATTAATAGATACTAAAGAAGATGTTATATTAGCCTTAAATTCAGGAGCAACTTGCGTATCAACAAGTAAAACAGAAATATGGGGAATGTAGGGAGATTGAGAAATGAAAAAGTATATTGTAGCTTTAGATCAAGGAACAACAAGTTCAAGGGCAATTATATTTGATAAAGAACAAAATATATATGGTATAGCTCAAAAGGAGTTTACTCAAATATACCCTAAGGAAGGGTGGGTTGAGCATAATCCTATGGAGATATGGTCATCACAATATGGAGTATTACAAGAAGTTATGGCTAAGACAAATATAAAGCCAGAGCAAATTGCTGCTATAGGAATAACAAATCAAAGAGAAACTACTATAGTTTGGGATAAGGAAACGGGAGAGCCTATATATAATGCTATAGTATGGCAATGTAGAAGAACTGCAAAAATTTGTGAAGAGTTAAAGTCTCAAGGCTTAGATAAATATATTAAAGAAAATACAGGTTTAGTTATAGATGCATATTTTTCAGCGACTAAGATAAAATGGATATTAGACAACATAGAAGGTTCAAGAGAAAAAGCTGAAGCAGGAAAGCTTTTATTTGGTACTGTAGATACTTGGTTACTTTGGAAGCTTACTAATGGAGAAGTTCACGTAACTGATTATACAAATGCATCTAGGACAATGTTATATAATATTAAAGAATTAAAATGGGATGAGAAAATAGCTAAAAGATTAGAAATACCTATGAGTATGCTACCAGAGGTTAGAAATTCATCAGAAGTTTATGGATATGCTAATTTAGGAGGAAGTAAAAAAGATATTAAAGTTCCTATTGCTGGTATAGCTGGTGATCAACAAGCTGCTTTGTTTGGGCAAGCATGCTTTAACAAAGGAGATGCTAAAAATACTTATGGAACTGGATGCTTCTTACTTATGAATACTGGTGAAGAGATGGTTGAAAGTAAAAATGGACTTATTACTACTATAGCTATTGGAATAGATAATAAGATTCAATATGCACTTGAAGGTTCTGTATTTATGGGAGGGGCAATAATTCAGTGGTTGAGAGATGAGCTGTGTTTAATATCAGAATCTAGTGATTCAGAGTATTTTGCTAAAAAGGTTAATGATAATGGTGGTGTTTATGTAGTTCCGGCTTTCGTTGGACTTGGAGCACCTTATTGGGATATGTATGCTAGAGGTGCTATATTAGGGTTAACTAGAGGTGCAAATAAAAACCATATTATAAGAGCTGCATTAGAATCAATAGCATATCAATCTAAGGATTTAATAGAAGCTATGCAAGAAGATATAGGATTAAAGCTTAAAACTTTAAAGGTTGATGGTGGAGCTAGCAAAAATAATTTATTAATGCAATTTCAAGCTGATATTATAGATGCTAAGGTTAGTAAACCGATAATAACTGAAACGACTGCATTAGGAGCTGCATATTTAGCAGGACTTGCAGTTGGTTATTGGGAAAGTAAAGAAGAGATTGCAAAGAATTTTTATGTAAGTGAAAGCTATGAGCCTAATTTTGATGATGAAATGAGAAGAAAGTTGTATAAGGGTTGGAAAAAAGCTGTTGATAGATCTAAAAAATGGGAAGAAGAATAATTGACAGTGATTTCTAAAAGGTTTATAATTTAAATATATTGAATAAGTGCAAGAGAAACAGAGTCAAGCACAAAAGCTAAGGGTTTTAGTAATCCTTGTTTTTGGCTTGGCTTTTTTTATTTGAGTATGAGGAGTGAGTTATATGTATGATGTAGCAATAATAGGTGCTGGAGTGATGGGAGCATCAATTTTTAGAGAGTTAAGCAAGTATAATGTAAAAAGTATTTTAATAGAAAAAGAAAATGATGTTTCTATGGGAACAACTAAAGCAAATTCAGCAATAATACACGCAGGTTATGACCCGAAAATAGGAACATTAATGGCTAAATACAATGTAAAAGGCAATGAAATGTTTGAAGATTTATGTAAGGAGTTATCAGTACCTTTTAAGAGAAATGGCTCACTAGTATTAGCATTTAATGATGAGGATTTAGAGACAATAAATAATCTTTATATAAATGGAAGTACAATAGGGGTAAAAGGACTAAAGGTTCTTTCTAAAGAAGAGGTATTGAAGATAGAGCCTAACTTATCTCATGATATAAAAGGGGCACTTCTAGCACCTACAGGTGGGATAGTAGGACCATTTGAATATACTATAGCTCTTGTTGAAAATGGTATTCAAAATGGTGGCGAAATTATTTTAGATGCTGAAGTAGCGAAAATTAATAAATATGAAACCTTTGTAATAGAAACTACAAATGGTAAGAAAATAGAAGCTAAATATGTAATAAATGCAGCTGGTATTTACTCCGATAGAATACATAATATGATTTGTAAAGAAAGCTTTAAGATTACGCCAAGAAAAGGTGAATATTATGTTATGGATAAAAGCCAAGGCAACTTAGTTAGTCATACTTGCTTCCCATGTCCATCGAAATTAGGAAAAGGTGTATTAGTAACTCCAACTATTCATGGGAATCTATTAGTTGGACCTAATGCCGTAGATGGAGAAGATAGAGAAGCATTAAACACAACAAGTGAAGGTTTAGCTAATATAAAAAAATCAGCAATGAATACAACTGACAAAATTAATTTTAGAGATTGTATAAGAACATTTGCAGGACTTAGAGCTGTATCGGATTCAGGTGATTTTATAGTAGGTGAAGATAAAGAAGTAAAAGGCTTTATAGATGTAGCTGGTATAAAATCTCCAGGATTAACTTCAGCACCGGCTATCGCTGAAGATGTAGTTAATATATTAAAAGATTCAGGATTAACTTTAGAGAAGAATTTAAAGTTTAATGGTAAGAGAGAACAAGTTTACTTTATGGAATTATCAAAAGAAGAGAAGGCTGAATTAATTAAAAAAGATTCAAGATATGGAAGAATAATTTGTAGATGTGAAAGTATAACAGAAGGGGAAATTATAGATGCAATCCATAGGGGATTTGGAAAAATTTCTATTGATGGAGTTAAGAGAAGATGTAGACCAGGGATGGGAAGATGTCAAGGAGGCTTCTGCGGGCCAAGAGTTCAAGAAATTATTTCAAGAGAGCTAGATATAAAAATGGAAGATATAGTTCAAGAAAAATCTGATTCAGTAATACTTTACGGTAAAACAAAGTAGGAGGTATGGAGATATGGAATATGATTTAATCGTTATAGGTGGAGGACCAGCTGGACTTGCAGCAGCTTATGAAGCTCATAAAGAAGGTATAGAAAAAATATTAATAGTAGAAAGAGATAAAGAATTAGGTGGTATTTTAAATCAATGTATCCATAATGGATTTGGACTTCATACATTTAAAGAGGAGCTTACTGGACCAGAGTATGCTGAAAGATTTATAGATATGGTTAAGAGTACTAATATAGAAGTTAAACTTGATACTATGGTTTTAGAGATTGAGGAAGATAAAACTGTACATGCTATAAATACTGAAGATGGATATATGATTCTTAATGCAAAAGCTATAATATTAGCAATGGGATGCAGAGAGCGAACTAGAGGTGCAATTGCAATACCAGGGGATAGACCTTCTGGAGTATTAACTGCAGGAGCTGCTCAAAGATATATAAATATGGAAGGTTATATGCCTGGTAAAGAGGTATTGATATTAGGTTCAGGTGATATTGGGCTAATAATGGCTAGAAGAATGTCACTTGAAGGAGCTAATGTTAAAGCTGTAGTTGAACTTATGCCATATTCAAATGGATTAAACAGAAATATTGTTCAATGTTTAAACGATTATGATATACCGTTATATTTATCTCATACAGTTGTAGATATAAAAGGTAAAGATAGATTAGAAAAAGTTATTATAGCTAAAGTAGATGAAAATAGAGCTCCAATTAAAGGAACAGAAATAGAGTTTGATGTAGATACACTTCTATTATCTGTTGGATTAATTCCAGAAAATGAACTTTCATCAAAGGCTGGCATAGAAGGTGATAGAAGAACTAATGGATTAATAGTAAGTGAATCTATGGAAACTTCAATTGATGGAGTATTTGCTTGTGGTAATGTACTTCATGTTCATGACTTAGTTGATTTTGTAAGTGAAGAAGCCAATAGAGCTGGAAAATGTGCAGCTGAATATATAAAAGGAGAGCTAAAAAGAGGTAGTTATTTAAAAGTTATCAATGGTAAAAATATAAATTACACAGTGCCTCAAAAGATAAGTACGGATTCAATGAAAGATAATCTTACTATGTTTATGAGAGTAAATAATATTTATCATGATAAAAAAATAGTAGTAAGATCAGGTGAAAATATAGTGGCCGAATTTAAACGTAAGCATTTAGCTCCATCTGAAATGGAAAAGATTATTTTAAAGAAAAGTCTTTTAGAAAATGTAGTTGAAGATTTAGTAGTATCATTAGAGGAGGCGTAATAATGAAAAAGGAATTAATATGTATATCATGCCCTTTAGGATGTCACTTAACTGTAGATGCTGATAATAAAACTGTAACAGGTAATACATGCAAAAGAGGAGAAGTATATGGATTGAATGAAGTTATTAATCCGGTAAGAGTAATAACTTCAACAGTTAAAATAGAAGGTGCTAGACTACCAGTTTTACCTGTGAAAACTAATGGTGCTATACCTAAAAGTTTAAATTTTGAAGCTATAAAAGTAATAAATGATGTTATCTGTAAAGCTCCTATAAAGGTTGGAGATATAATAATAAAGGATATTCTAGGAACAGGGGTAGATGTTGTAGCATCAAGAAGTCTAAATTAATTAATAATTAAGGAATAAAGCCAGCTAGCGCTGGCTTTATTTATAAAAATTAATAATAGATTTTATGAGAGAGGAATAAATTAGAGAAAAATATGTAAAAATTAGGTTAAATATAGCTAAAATTGGAATAATATATTGAAGTTGAATATGAGGTATGATAAATTAAGTTCATATGGTAAATATTTTAAAATAAAGAAGGGGAAGAATTTTAATAATTATTTTTTGTATTCTTCTTTTTTTATTACAAGAAAATGTGTAAACGATTAAAAGGGTGGAGGTATATTATGACTAAAAATTTTGCACATCGAGGTTTCAGTAGTAAGTATCCGGAGAATACTTTATTAGCATTTGAAAAGGCTATTGAAGTTGGTGTAGATGGAATGGAGTTCGATGTTCAACTTACTAAAGATGGAGAAATTGTAATTATACATGATGAAACAATAGATAGGACTTCAAATGGAAGCGGCCGTGTAAAAGATTTTACATATGAAGAGTTATTACAGTATGATTTTTCAGCTTCATTTACAGGACAATTTGGATACATAAAAATACCACTACTAAGAGAATATTTTGACCTTGTTAAAGATACGGAAATAATTTCAAATATTGAGCTTAAGAATAGTGTATATGATTATGAAGACTTAGAGGAAAAAGTATATGAATTAATAGTTGAATATGGATTAGATAAAAAAGTTATAATTTCGTCATTTAATCATGAAAGTATTATAAAAATGAAAAAAATAGATTCTGAGATTAAGTGTGGATTTTTATCAGATTGCTGGATGATTGAACCAGGAAAATATACTAAAGCATATGGAATAGAATGCTTCCACCCAGCTGGATACTATTTAACAGGAGAAAAGGTCAAAGCTATTCATAATGAAGGGATAGAAGTAAATGTGTGGCTAGGTAAAGAACCTATGGATTATAAGAAGCTTATTGATATGGAAATAGATGTTTTAATATCTAATGATCCTGACATAGTAGGAGAAATTCTAAAGAATAAATAGTTAATAACTACTTAAGATAGTTGTTGTTAAAAATATTTATATATTACAAATTAATTATTAGCTTAGGGGGAAACAAAATGAAAAAATGGGGGAGCATAGGGAGACGGGTTGTATTATCAAGCATCTCAGTATTGATGATGTTAAATCTAGCTGCTTGTGGAAACAAAAACATTAATGATGAAGACTACAAATTAACTTTAAGACTAAGCCACGTATTCTCACCAGATGAACAGTTAACAAAAACTATGGATTTGATAGCTGAAAGAATTTATGAGAAGACAGATGGAGCTATTGAAATTTTAACATTTCCACAAGGGCAATTAGCTACATATAAAGATGGCCTTGAATATGTTGTCCGTGGAGCACATTTTATATCTGTTGAAGATCCATCATATTTAGGAGATTATGTTCCAGACTTTAAAGCTTTAGTAGGACCTATGCTTTATACTTCTTTTGAGGAATATAGTGAGATGATACAAACAGAGCTTGTGCAAGATATGATAAAAAAGGCTGAAGAAAAGGGGATAAAGATATTAGGTCTTGATTATATTTTTGGTTTTAGAAACTTAATGACTAATAAAGTTATTGAAACTCCAGCAGACCTTAAGGGAGTTAAGCTTCGTACACCTGGAAGTAAGTTATTTATTGATTCAATAAATGCCATGGGAGCAACTGCAACATCCCTAACTTTCGGGGAAACAATATCAGCAGTACAACAAGGGGTTGTTGATGGATTAGAAGGCTCAGAGTTTTCTAATATAGGAACTAAATGTTATGAGGTTGTAAAGAATGTTGCATTAACTAAGCATTTTCTAGGAACTTGTGGAGCTTATATAAACTTAGATCTTTTTAATAGTATTCCAGAAAAATACCGTAATATTATAGAAGAAGAGTTTGCTTATGGAGCACAGGAAATGATAGAGATAATGAATGAATCATATGAGCAGACCGTAGCAGATCTTGAATCTTTTGGCGTTCAATTTAATGAAGTGGATACTGAAGCATTTTCAGAAGTAACTAAGGTCGTTTATGAAAATATGGATGGAGTAACTCCTGGTATTTACGATATGCTTCAAGAAGAATTAAAAAAGATGAGAGATAACTAAGGGGGAAACTATGAAAGAACAATCTTTATTCAAACGTATATTGAGTAATTTTGAAGAAATTATTGCTGGTACTTTTATAATGATAACAACTGTGCTTGTTGTTATAAATGTATTTTTGAGATACTTTATGAAAACGGGTTTATATTGGTCTGAAGAGGTAGCAACTATATGTTTTGTATGGAGCGTATTCATTGGTGCAGCAGCTTCATATAAAAGAGGGCAACATATAGGTGTAGATATAATTGTAAACAAGCTACCAAAGACAATTAGAAATATAGTTGTAATTTTAGTAGATTTAATATTAATACTTTTAAATGGATATATTACTTACATTGGAGTTATTTATATAAGTCGTTCGTATATTAAACCTACAGCAGTACTTGGAATTTCGTCTGCATATGTTTCTTCATCATTAGTTATTGGATTTGCATTGATGACAATGTACTCGATAATTTTTTTAGTAAGAGATTTTAAAAAGATTAAAGAAGAAAATAATGCATAGGAGGAAAGTATTATGGCATTTTTACCGATATTAATAGTATTCTTATTATATTTCACAGGAATACCAATAGCTTATGCTTTATTTGGAGCAACTCTTAGTTATTTTACATTCCTAGACCACGGAGCACCTGTTGATTTAATATTACAAAAGTTTATAACTAGTGCACAGTCATTTCCATTGTTAGCAATTCCCTTCTTTATATTAGCTGGTTCTATAATGAACTATGCTGGAATCAGTGGAAAACTTATGAAGTTTGCTGAAGTTTTAACTGGGCATATGAAAGGTGGATTAGGACAAGTTAATGTTCTTTTGAGCGTATTAATGGGAGGTGTATCTGGTTCAGCAAATGCTGATGCAGCTATGCAGTGTAAGATGCTTGTTCCAGAAATGGAGAAGAGAGGGTATAAAAAAGCTACTGCAGCTGCTATCACAGCGGCATCATCAGCGGTAACTCCAGTAATACCTCCGGGAATAAACTTAATAGTTTATGCTTTAATAGCAAGTGTATCAGTTGGTAAGATGTTTATGGCTGGATACATTCCAGGAATTTTAATGGCTGTAGCATTAATGATTACAGTTAATATAATTGCAAAAAAGAGAGGGTACATGCCAACCCGTGAAAAGCGTGCTACTCTTGGAGAAATAGCAAGACAAGCCTTAGATTCTATATGGGCTTTATTATTTCCTTTTGGAATTATAGCTGGACTTAGAATGGGAGTATTTACTCCATCAGAAGCAGGGGCTGTAGCTGTAGTTTACTGTATTATAGTAGGAGTATTTATTTATAAGAATTTAAAGGTTTCTCATATTCCAGCAATAATAAAGGAAACAGTTTATGGAACAAGTACGGTTGTATTAATAATTATTGCAGCATCTGTATTTGGGTACTATATGACATGGCAAATGATTCCTCAACAGTTGACAGGTTTATTATTAGGAATAACAAGTAATAAATATTTAATGTTACTTTTAATTAATATATTATTATTACTTTTAGGTATGTTCTTAGAAGGTGGAGCAGCATTAATAATAATTGCACCCCTTTTAGTGCCGGTAGTTACTAAGCTAGGGGTAGACCCAATACACTTTGGTCTTATAGCTATAGTTAATATCATGATTGGAGGAATCACACCACCATTCGGCTCTATGATGTTCACCTGCTGTTCAATGACAGATTGTAAGTTAGAAGATTTCATACGGGAGTCCATACCATTTATTATAGCAATGCTGATATCGTTGCTATTAATAACATATATACCGCAGATATCATTGTTACTACCTAATTTATTGTATTAAAACTAAGTATATTAATTTAAGAAATTTGGCTGCTGATAGTATTTATGAGTAAATTTAATTAATCTTATATTTAAAGTTTCATGATGTGATTTCAGAAAATGATAGTATAGTAAGCTATAAAATTCAATAATAAAAAGAGTATTGATGGAATGTCAATACTCTTTTGTTTTTATAGCGACTGTATGAAATTTCTCTCCATTGAAGTGAAACGCTTATTTTTTTTGTAAGCAATAAACAATTTTCTAGTAAAGGTTAAATCTTTTATAGGGACTTCCACTAATAATTTATGATTGAGTTCAGTAATAATTGCCTCTTTAGGAATTATAGAAATACCATGACCACTTAGGATAGACTGTTTTATCCCTTCAATATTATACAAATTATTGATATTAGTAAGAACTATACCTTTTGAATAAAGTTGCTTTTCTATAAAGTTTCTAACAGCAGAATTAGGCTGGGATACTAAAAAAGTTTCATTCTTTAACTCATCTAAATTAATGTATTGTCTTTTAGCCCAAGGATGATTATATGGTACTGCAAGTATAAGTTCATCATCTCTAAAAAATTCCGTTTCTATATCGGGATAATCATTAAGTAAATTAGATTCAGATATAAAAGCAAATGAGAATTTATTAAATTGAAGCATTTTTAAAATATTAGGTATAAAATCAATTGTAAAAGAAAGTGATGCTTCAGCATTAGCTTCTTTAAATCTACTTATTTTAGGTGTTATTATATGTACTCCAATAAAATTAGTTGCCCCAAAGGAAATCACAGGGGAAAGAGAACTGTTGATTTCTATAATTTCTCTATTCATTTCAGCAATTTCATCTAAAATTCTTTGTGCATATTTATAGACTATTTGTCCATTTGAATTTAATGTTATCTTTTTACCATCACGATCAAAGAGTGAGAAACCGATTTCTTTTTCGAGAGATTTAATCTGTTTTGAGATGGCAGGCTGACTACAGAATAATTCTTCAGATGCTTTAGAGAAACTGTCATATTCTACTACCTTACAGAAACTTTTTAGTTTTTCTATGTTCATAAATATATCTCCTAAATTCATTAATAATTATTTATTATAACAAAAAGTTATAAGGTGAGTAAATAATGGAATTAGACTAGAATACGATTTCTTAATATAATTTTAAAGGAATAATATTAAATTTTACATTTAAATTTAAATTAATTCCATAACTAAAAAGTTATATAAAATTTGGGAGGATATTATGAAGACTACATCTGTATCGAAATCATCTAGTACAAAACGTGACTGGATGAAAATTTTAGGGATTCCAGTGGCGTTACTTGTTTTTGGTTTAATAATAACAATGAAGACGCCTATTGGAATGACTTTCCAAGGGAAGACTGCTTTAGCAACATTCCTTATGGCACTAGTACTTTGGGTTTCACAAGCAATTCCTACATATGCTTCAGCTTTATTAGTTGTTGTTATATTAGCACTTACTGGTGGCTGGGATCAAAGTTCAATATTTAGTGTTTTAGGTTATGACGTTATTTGGTTAATGTTATCGGCATTTGTTATCACTTCAGGGATGGAAAAGTCAGGATTTGCAAAGCGTTTAGCATTATTCGTAGTTTCTAAATTTGGTAAAACTGCAAAAGGTGCACTTTTATCATTAATATTTGTTAATTTCTTATTAGCATTTGTAATTCCATCAACTACAGCTCGTGCTGCATTATTATTACCAATCACTATGATGATTTGTAAAATATACAATGCTGTACCAGGTGAAAGTAATTTTGGACGTCAAATGATGCTTCAAGAAATACATGTTAACAATATAGCTACTTCTGGTATATTAACTGCAACAGCAGCTCAAATAATGGCGGCTGGATACATAAAGGATTTAGCAGGAATAGAAGTAACATGGGGTAAATGGTTTATAGCAGGTATGCCTATAGCTATTTTAACTATGATTGCTTCATTCGTAATAGCTCAAGTTTTATTCCCATTAGAAATAAAAAAACCATCTTTAAGTACAGAAAGCGGACAAGAAAAATCTCTTGCTGAGCAATATAAAGATCTAGGTAAAATGTCTAAGAATGAAATAAAAGCACTTATTATATTCGCTATTACAGTATTCTTATGGTGTACTGATGGATACCATGCAAACATATTTGGAGTTCAAATAAGCTTAGCAATGGTAGCTGTTGTTTCAGCAGTATTATTCTACTTACCATATATAGGATTCCTTAACTGGAAAGAGACTAAGATTCCATGGGAATTAATGATATTTTCTTGTGGAGCTTACGCTGGTGGACTAGCATTAGATAAATCAGGTGTTGCGGCATTCTTATTAAATAAGGTATTTGGTACTCTTGATTTATCAGGAATGAATCCATTTATTTTATTCATGATAGTTATGTTTGTAGCAAGTTTCAGCCATATGGTATTTACAAGTAAAACAGTTAGAACAGTTATATTAATTCCAACTACTATTACTTTAGCAACTGCGGCTGGTGTTAATCCATTATTATTTGCACTTCCTGCATCATTAACTATTTGTGATAGTATAACTCTTCCACCACACTGCAAACCAAACTTAATATTCTATAGTACAAACTACTTTACTATCAGTAATCAATTAGTATATGGATTATTAGTTTTAACAGCTAAGTGGTTAATTATGGAGTATGTTACTTCACATGGTTCCGTATTATAGGTCTTGTTTAATAAAAAAACAAAGAAATGAGATAAGGAGAACATTTATGAATAAATATATTAGCAAATTCATGGTAACGCTTGCTGTAGCTGTAGCAGCTATATCATATCCAGTTGTTGCGGAAGCTTCAGTTGAAACTTTCACTATTAGTAAATATAGCGAGTCATTTGTACCAGCAGAAAATAGTGATGCTATTTTAAATATAGAAATGACTGCTAAAACTTCTGATGAAGGTATAGTGTATATTCCAGTAAGTGTAGAAGATTCAGAACTAATAAATGCTTCTATAGATGGACAAGCAGTTGATGGAGAACTTACTAAAGTAGGTAGTGTTTCATACTTTACATTAAACTCAGAAATGCCAGAAACAGAAGTAAATGTTATAGCTGAAGTTAGCTGTAAGGATTTTTATGCAGTTGAGAATGATGATCCAGAAACTGGTATACCAACAGCTTTAATGGAATACAAGTTTACTAACAAGAGCTCAAATAAAATAGAATCTTATAATTTAACTATAGCCCTTCCTAATGGAATGGAGCCAATAAGTGTTATGACTCCAAGTAATGTAACAAAGTATACATTAAGTGAGAATGAAGCAGGACAAAGAACACTTTCTTTAAATGGCGGAGTTGCAGTAGCTGGAAGCTCAACTTTTAAGTTTACTTTTGGGAAACCATTTACAAATAGCACAGTAGCAGTAGTTGCTATATGGGTAGTTGTAATAGGAATTTCAGCATTCGTAATAAAGGAAAGATTAAAGGAGGCGAAGTAAAATGGGGAAGGCTAAAGGAATTTATCTTATAGCTGACGGTTTAGGAGATCGCCCTATAGCAGAATTAAATGGATTAACACCATTAGAGTATGCTAATACGCCAACTATGGATTTATTATGTAAAGAAGGTATGACAGGACTGGTACATCCATACCGTCCAGGGTGCCGTGTAGGAACAGACTGGGGGCACATATGTCTTTTTGGATATAATCCAGATGAACATTATACTGGCCGTGGAGCTGTTGAAGCTTATAGTGCTGGATTAGAAATGAAAAAAGGTGATGTTGCTTTCCGTGGAAATTTAGGAACTGTAGATGATGATTTAGTAGTTATAGACAGAAGAGCAGGACGTATTAAAGATAAAGAAGATATAAAAGCATTAATAGAAGCTGTTGATGGATATGAAGTTGATGGATGTACGTTTAAGATTCTTTCACTTACAGAACATAGAGTAGCTGTAGTTATGAGTGGAGAAGACTTAGATTGGCATATAGTTGATACTGATCCAGGAACAGCTTGTGAAGGAAGCAAGATGATATGTCCTATACAAGAAAATAACTATCAAAAGAGTGCAGAAGCGCTTTGGAAGTTCCAACTACACGTAAAAGAGGTTTGGGATAAACATCCTGTAAATATAGAAAGAGAAAAGAAGGGCTTACACAAAGCAAACTTTATAATAACAAGAGGAGCAGCTGCTGCAATGGTACTGCCTCCGATTGAAAGTATATTCCCTAAAGTAAAGGTTAGTGTAATTGCTGGAGATGAAACTATAACTGGTATAGGAAAGATGTGTAACTTCGACTATGCAACAGATGAAAGCTTTACTGGAGGATTTGATACAAATTACTTAGGAAAAGCACAGAAGGTTCTTGATGAACTTGAAAATCATGATTTAGTTATAGTTCATATTAAGGGAACAGACCTTTGCGGACATGATAATGAACCATTAAAGAAAGCTAAAATAGTTGAACAGATAGATGCTATGTTTACTTATTGGTTAACTAAAATAGATAAGGATAATACTTATTTAGCTTTAGCAGCAGACCATTCAACACCATGTCATGTTAGAGATCACAGTGCAGATCCAGTACCTGCATTTTTATGGGGACCTAATGTTAGGGTTGATGAATGTACTTCATGTGGTGAAAGAGCAATAGCAAAAGGTATCATAAATGGATATACTGGTGCACAATTTATGAGTACAATAATGGATTACTTAGGGCATACAAAGAAATATGGAGCTTAAGTTGAGAAAAGCGGGAGGAAACGATGATTAAATTATATTCATTAGGCGGTAGTGGTGAAAATGGACGTAACTGCTATGCTATTGAATGGTCAGAAGGTGTCATTTTATTAGACTGTGGTGTAAAAAGAGAGATTAATGAAAATGGTGTAGGTGATTATCCTGTTTTAACAAAGGAATTAGTATCTAAACTAAGATTTGTATTATTATCTCATGCACATGAAGATCATAGTGCTTCACTGCCTTTAATATATAGTATGGGATATAGAGGTAAAGTATATGCTTCGAGCCCAACAGCAAATTCAACACCAAACTTTATGAATAAGTGGAAAAACTTTGTTAAAGAAAATAATGGAGTAATTCCATTTAGTGAAGAAGATATAACAAAGGTTGAATTTGAAACACTTAATATAGGATTAAATAATATTGACGGCGTAGAGATAACAGTTGGACGTAGTGGGCACGTTGTAGGTGGGATATGGTTTATAGTAAATGTCGAAGGAAAGAAGATATTCTATTCTGGAGACATAGTATCAGAACCTATGCTTCTACATAATGATAAACCACATGAAGTTGATGCAGCAATTCTTAATTGTGCCTATGCAGGAAAGATACTTAAGCAATCTCAGCAGTATGAAATATTATTAAATTCAGTTAAAGAAACTTTATCAATAGGGGGAAAGGCTGTGTTACCATTACCTCCAAATGGACGTGGATGTGATATATATAAATTCCTTTGTGAAAATATAAAAGACATGCCATTATATGTTGATAAAGAAATAATAGATAATTATAAAAAATTATCAGATATGACAGATTGGGTTAAGAATATAGAGGGAAGCTTAGACTCTGGAAATGTTGTATGTATTGATACAATGGAAGATAGAGAAGAAGTATGTTTAAAAGATGAGCCATCTGTAATATTAACTCAAGACGGAATGCTTACAGCAGTTCAGGGAAAATACTATTTTGAACATCTTAAAGAAGACAGTAGAAATAAAGTTATAATTACAGGACATGCAGCAAAGGGAACTATAGGTGCTGAAATATTTAATGATGAATATTGTAAAAACAATTTAGTAAAATTACAAAAAGGCCATGTAATTTTTAAAGTTCACTTTGATGATGTAGATGTAGTTGAGTTTAATGAATATCTAAAAGCTAAAACAATAATCCTTTTCCATTCAAATAAAGATAAAACAGTTAATGTTATATCAAATTTAGCTAATACTGGAGTTAGTGCGATGTGTCTTTCTACTGGTGAAAGTTATAATTTAAACTAACTTGAGAAAATATACTATAGAATTATTTTATTATTACTACACCCTAGTAAGAGTTTACTAGGGTGTATATTTTTGAAAATATTATGTAAAAAACAATAAGGTTACTTGTTATAATGACATTTAACTTTAATATTTTGATCAAAATTACCAAAGTTTTTTCCAAAGATATTTATACCACCCGGATTATGGGTATCAGCAGGGCATTCTATTTTAAATAATAGGGCATCATTATCTTCTTTTAAAAATTCACTTAAAGGTGTTGAAGAAAGTTTAATACCATCTAGATATACTCCAGTATTATTTATTTTAATTGTTTTTAGTAAACCATATTCACTTCCAAGATTCCACCAATTAGGTGTAAACACACCTTTTCTATCACCAAAATCACCAGGACTTATCCATTTTCCTAAAGGAATGTTATTTAAGTAAAAATAAATATCTGACTTAAAAGAGTTGTTATATCCAGGGAATTCAGAACAAATCTCTAGAGAAATTTCCATCTCAACTAAGTTGTTGAAATTAATATCATAAGTAGGTATAGGATATTCTAAATATCCAGATGTAAACCATATTAAAGATAAGTCAATTCTATTAGGTGCAGCAAAATATCTAGGATCATCTAAAACTCCAAATAATTTATCTTTTAATGATAAGCCACAAGGTGGAGATATTTTGAAAGAAGAATAAGCTCCAATAGGAATATCTATTTCAATAAAGTTTTTATTAATCTCTTCATAATTATTATTTAATATAATTTGGACTTCATTAGTTTTTATTTTACATAATTTAAGTAATCCTCTTACTCCAGGTTGAGAGTATGACTCTATAATATCAACTTCTTCTAATATGTTTATATGTTTTGTAACTACAGCAGATGAAATATTAAGAGCAGAGCTTAATTCTTTAATTGACATTTCTTTATTTTGAAGTAAAGATATAATTTTTAACCTTGTATCACTAGCAAGTGCTTGGAAAAAAGGTAAGTTTTTATTTAAAGCTTTAATGTATTTTTTTTCAACATAGCGATTATCCATGCAAACAGTCCTCCATTTCATATAGTTATTATAGCATAAAGATTTATCTGTATTATTAAATAAAGCAGCATTAGAAAACGTTGACAAAAGATAGTAAATTAAATATATTTATATTATAAAAAGTAACTAAAAAGTTAATAGAATAACTAAAAGATTAATTAAATATGTGTAAGAATTCATAGTTGATTAATGTTTAAGCTAATCTTATTGGGATGGGAGAGGATTATTATTTTAGATAAGTTGCATTATCCAAGACCTCAATTTGTAAGAGAAAATTGGATTGATTTAAATGGAGAATGGAAATTTGCATTTGATGATGAAAACGTAGGTGAATTAAATGAACGTTTCATGGATGATAGCTTTTATAGTATGAAAATTAAAGTACCATATAGTTATCATACTAAGAATTCAGGAATTGAATTAAATGAAGATCATCAAATTGTATGGTATAAAAAAGAGTTAAAAATAGATATAAAAGCAAATAAGAGATATATATTAAATTTTGGAGCAGTAGATTATAAATGCGATATATGGATAAATAGAAATCATATGGCCACACATGTAGGAGGACATACTCCCTTTAGTTTGGATATTACAAGATATATTAAAGAAAATAACTCAGTAATTATAAGAGTTGAAGATAGAAATGAGTGCACTCAACCTATAGGTAAACAATCATGGAAAAAAGAAAATTTCTTATGTTGGTATACAAGAACAGTAGGTATATGGCAGCCAGTATGGATTGAAGAAGTAGGAGATACATATTTAACTGATGTTAAAATGACTCCACAGATAGATAATGCATCATTAGATTTAGATATAAGAATAAATCAAGATGATAAAACTGTAGATCTTTTTGGAGAAGTTTATTTTAAAGGAGAGTTTATAACTAGATTTGCGACTGCATTTAAATCCAAGAGAGCAAGATTAACTATAGATGTAAGTTCTGAAGATCCAGATTTTAGATTGAACTTCTGGACCCCAAATACGCCAAATCTTTATGATATAAAATTTAAATTATGTAGAAAAGAAGAAACACTGGATAAGATAGATAGTTATTTTGGTATGAGAAAAGTTGAATCTATAGGAAGAAAGATATACTTAAATAATCAAGAATTTTACCAAAAACTAATATTAGATCAAGGGTATTTTAAAGATGGTGGATTAACTGCTACACCAGAAGAATTAAAGGATGATGTATTAAAGATTAAAGAAATGGGCTTTAATGGAGCTAGAAAGCACCAGAAGATAGAAGATAATAGATATATGTACCTATGTGATACATTAGGTCTTGTTATGTGGGCAGAAATGCCAAGTACATTTGAATATAGTAATATAACAAATGAAAATGTGACAAAGGAATTATATTCTTTTATAGACAAGCATTATAATAATCCTTCAGTTATAGTCTATACACTTTTAAATGAATCATGGGGAATAAACGAAGTATATAGTGATAGAAAACAACAAAACTTTGTAAATGCCTTATTTTACTTAACAAAATCTTTAGATAATAGTAGATTAGTAGTTGGTAATGATGGATGGGAACATACTATATCAGATATATTAACTATTCATGATTATAATTCAGATAAGGACACTATGGCCGAAAGTTACAAAAATATAGAGAAAGCAGCAAATGGTTCACCATCTAAGACTAGTACAAGAAAATGTTATAGTGAGGGCTATAAGTATAATAATGGGCCAATAATTATAAGTGAATATGGTGGGATTGCATACGATATTGATGAAAGTAATTCAGATAAATCGTGGGGATATGGAGAAAGATTACAAGATCAGAATTCTGTAATAAATAAGATAAATGAGCTAACTCAAGTTGTTATGGATATAGAAGACGTATGTGGGTTCTGTTATACACAACTTACTGATGTAGAACAAGAAGTAAATGGATTATTAGATCATAATCATAAATATAAGTTTGAACCTGATAAAATTAGAGAAATATTAGAGTATAAACACAACTTAGGATTTATTTTTAAGTAGAAATATTAGAAACAACATAATTTAGTGGGGGATAGTAATGAGAATAACAAAAAGAGAGTTTGGAATAACTAAAGAAGGTATCGCAGTACATGAGTTTAAGATTGAAAATCAAATAGGAGAGTATATTACAATATTAGATTATGGATGTACATTAACATCAATAAATGTATTAGACAAAAATGAAAATTTAGTAGATGTATGCCTAGGATATAAAACTTTAGAAGAATATGAAAATAATATATCGTATTTAGGAGCTATTATAGGAAGACATGCAAATAGAATAAAAGAAGGTAAATTTATTTTAAATGACACTAAATATGAATTAGCTATTAATAATGGACCTAATCATCTTCATGGAGGAAAAAAGGGATTTGATAGATATGTTTGGGATCATATTATTAATGGAAATAGTATAACTTTTTTTAGAGTTTCAAAGCATTTAGAAGAGGGGTATCCAGGGAATCTTAGTATAGAAGTGAAATATGAATTTAATGATGAAGGTGAACTAATAATAAGCTATTATGCAACTACTGATAGAGAGACTATAGTTAACTTAACAAATCATTGTTATTTTAATTTAAATGGTGAAAATAAAGGTAATATATTAGGACATAAGTTAAAATTAAATGCAAGTAAGTATACTGAAAATGATGAGCATTGCTTACCAACAGGAAATATATTAAATGTAGAAGAATCTCCATTTGATTTTAGAGAAGGTAAAAAAATAGGAAGAGATATAAACGATGAAGACATTCAATTAAAGAATGGATTAGGATATGACCATAACTTTATATTAGACTCCGAAGAAAATATGAAGTATGTGGGAGAGCTTGAAGGAGATGAGAGTGGTATAGAAATGAAAATATATACTACATGTCCTGGAGTTCAGTTTTATAGTGGAAATGTATTAGATGGAGAGAACGGAAAGAGTAATACTGTTTATAATAAGAGAGCTGGATTATGTCTTGAAACTCAATATTTCCCAAACTCACTAGAGTGTTCAAATTTCCCATCAGTAATATTAAAAGAAGGAGAAAGTTTTAAAGAAAAGACTATATATAAATTTTCGACTAAATAAATCTAAAAAACTTACTAGATAAAAAAGTTAATACTAAAATTTAAAAAATATAAACTACCTCTTAAATAATTTTAAAATGTTTAATGGGTAGTTTATTTATTTAGAAGTATAAAAATAGTTATAATTTATATAATAAATATATTTTTAAAGAAAATTATAGATATTTGTTGTATTATTAATTTAATAAATATTTTGGTATTAAAGAGGAGAGTATTATGGCTAAGTTAATAAAAGTTCAAAAGCCTAAGTTTATAGATGATTTTGAAGAAATTGAAGATATATACGATGAAGTGATTTATGAAGAAAAGATTCA
This sequence comes from Clostridium disporicum, assembly GCF_001405015.1. GTDB lineage: Bacteria > Bacillota > Clostridia > Clostridiales > Clostridiaceae > Clostridium > Clostridium disporicum_B. The sequence continues at coordinate 122,180 of NZ_CYZX01000005.1, read as the reverse complement.
AAATAAAATTATTGAAGATAGAGATATAAGAGAAAAAAATGATGTTGGAATTACTATTGATTCGTGTATATTTAGAAATGTAGCATTTGAAGATTGCGATTTTACTAGAATAGATTTATTAGATTCGAGATTTGAAAATTGTGATTTATCTAATGTATCTTTTTCTGGTGGAGGTTTACATAGAGTTGAATTTGTAAACTGCAAGCTTATGGGTGCTAATTTTTCAGAGTGTTCTATTAAAGATGCAACTTTCCAAAATGTAATGGGAGGTTATGCAACATTCTCTTTTAGTAAAATAAAGAATGTAAACTTTATTGAATCTAATTTAAAAGAAGCAGTATTTCAAGAAGTAAAACTAGATAAAGTAGTTTTTGAAGAATGTGATTTAACTAATGGATATTTTAATAAAACATTCTTAGGAAAACAAGATTTTACAAGTTGTGATATTGAAGGAATAGATGTCGATATAGAAAATATATATGGAGCTACAGTAACAGCAATGCAAGGATTAGACTTAACAAGATTAATGGGACTTAAAATCAAGTAATAAATATCATTTCAACTATAATAATTTATTACTTAATTTGAGGTGATTCTATACTAAAGGAAAAAAATCTGTTGAACAGATTTTAAAATATAAAGTAAGAAACTATTAACTATAAACTTTTAACTCTTAACTAAAGAAAGGGGTGATGATATGAATGTTGTATTTGAGGCTTTAAAAAGGTATTACGGTTATAGTTCTTTTAGGGAAGGGCAGTATGAGATAATTACTAATATTTTAAAGGGTAGAGATAGTTTTGGAGTTTTACCTACTGGTGGAGGAAAATCAATATGCTATCAGATACCAGCAGTTATATTTAAGGGTATGACAATAGTTATTTCACCTCTTATTGCACTTATGAAAGACCAAGTTGATAGTTTAGATTATAATGGAATACCGGCACAGTACATAAATAGTAGTCAAAGTTTAGAAGAGATAGATAACATAATTTTAAAGTGTAAAAGTGGAGAGGTAAAATTATTATATATAGCACCAGAGCGATTAGAAAATGATTTTTTTAAAAAGCAATTAAGAAGATTGAAGATAAGTCAAATAGCTATAGATGAAGCACATTGTGTATCTTTATGGGGGCATGATTTTAGAAAGAGCTATAGGGAAATAGCGCCATTTATAAATAGTTTACCTAATAGACCGGTAATAACGGCTTTTACAGCAACTGCAACAGAAGTAGTTAGAGAAGATATAATAAAGCTTTTAGATTTAAGAAATCCATATAAATATCTTGGTAGTTTTGATAGAGATAATCTTATTATAAGTGTACATATTGAAGAGGATAAATTAGAGTTTGTAAAAGATATTATACGAGAAAATGAAGATAATGCAGGGATAATTTATTGTGCTACAAGAAAAGAGGTAGATAATCTTTATTATTATCTTAAAGATTTAGGATATGAGGTAGGTAAATATCATGGAGGATTAAAAGATAATGAAAAGGTATATTATCAAGAGGAATTTCTTAAAGAAAATATAAATGTAATGATAGCTACTAATGCTTTTGGAATGGGAATAGATAAACCTAATGTAAGATATATCGTGCATTTTACTATTCCTAAAAATATAGAAAGTTATTATCAAGAAATAGGAAGAGCAGGAAGAGATGGTGATATTTCTAAATGTTATTTATTATTTAATAGAAGTGATATAAGAACTTTAGAATATTTAATTTATACTACAGCGTCTCTTAATAGAAAGGAAGTTGAGATATCGAAACTTCAAAGAATGATAGACCTTTGTGAAAGTAAAGAATGCTATAGGTCTTTTGTACTGAATTATTTTGGTGAGAAAAATGTAAGAGGTTATTGTAATAGCTGTAGCAATTGTTTAAATAATGAGGAGCTTAGAGATTATACAATAGAAGCTCAAAAGATACTTTCTTGTGTTTATAGAAGTAGGGAGAAGTATGGTATTTCTGTCTTAGTAGATGTATTAAGAGGAATGAGTGGGCCTAAAATAGCTAGTGATGGATTAAATAAATTAACTACTTATGGAATAATGAAAGATTATAGCAGTAAATTTATAAGAGATTTGATAAAAACTCTTTTAGAACTTGGCTATGTTGACTTAAAAGAAGGAACATATTCTATGCTAAAGCTTAACGATAAATCTTATAAGGTATTAAAATCAGGATTAAAGGTAATATGCAAACTAAGTGATGATTTAGAGGTTAAGATTTTAAACAAAGAATTATTTGATAGTCTTAGACTATGGAGAAAAGATAGAGCTATGAAAGAAGGAATTAAGCCATATATAATTTTTTCTGATTCAACATTAATAGAAATTACTAACAAACATCCTAAAAATAAAGAAGAGTTATTATCTATAAGAGGTATGGGTGAGAAGAAGTTTGAAAAGTATGGTGAAGAATTGTTAGATTTGATGAGGCACGAAAAGGTGCAATAAAATATTTTAAAAGAATTAAATAATAGATAAAAAAAGGTTAGGAATTGAGAAAATAATTCCTAACCTTTTTTTATTTAAATAATATGTAGTCATTTTAATATAAAAAATAGTCATATATATATTCAAGACAATAATATACTAAATTATAAAGGGGGAGTAGTTATGGATTTTAAGGAATTTATTCGTACAGATAGAGAAAGCAGAAATGGAGATAAGTTTGAAGGCACATTTCTAGATTACTTGGAAATACTAAGAGAAAATCCTGATGTAGCTAAGCTTGCTCATAAGAGAATATATGACACTATTATGAGTAAAGGAGTTGAAACTTTAAAGGGAGAAGAGAACCCTAGAATAAAGAAAATATACGGAAACGAAACCATAAAGAAATATGGATTCTTTAGAGATGAATTTTTTGGTATTGATAATGTAATTATGAAGATAGTAAATTACCTACATTCTGCATCAATGAAAGGTGAAGAATCTAGACAAGTATTATATCTTGTAGGTCCTGTTGGAGCAGGTAAATCTTCATTAGTAGAAGCTTTGAAAAATGCATTAGTTCAATGTGAACCTATATATGCAATCAAAGGTTGTCCAATGCATGAAGAACCTTTACACCTAGTGCCAAATCATTTAAGACCAAAATTTAACGAATTATTAGGTGTTCAAATTGAAGGAGACTTATGTCCAATATGTAAGTATAAATTATTGAATGAATATAATGGTGAATATGAGAATGTTCCAGTAGAAACAACAGGATTTTCTATTCGTTCAAGAAAAGGTATAGGGGTAGTACCACCTGTAGACCCTAATAACCAAGATACTTCAATACTTACTGGAGCTATAGATATCTCTAAGATGGATATTTATCCAGAAGATGACCCTAGAATATTCTCATTAAACGGTGCATTTAACGTTGGTAATAGAGGATTAGTTGAATTTATAGAAGTATTTAAAAATGATGTTGAATATCTTCATACTATAATAACAGCTACTCAAGAAAAATCTATACCATCACCTGGTAAAGGATCAATGATTTATTTTGATGGTCTTATAATAGCTCACTCTAATGAAGCTGAGTGGAATAGGTTTAAATCAGACCATACTAATGAAGCTATTTTAGACAGAATAGTTAAGGTAGAAGTACCTTACTGCTTAGAGCTTGCAGAAGAAGTGAAAATATATGAAAAGATATTAAATAAGAGTAACTTTAAAGCTCATATTGCACCACACACTATTGAAATTGCAGCAATGTTTGCTATACTTTCAAGATTAACTCCATCAGCTAAGGTTGACCCTATAACTAAGTTAAAGATTTATAATGGTGAAGATTTAGTTGAAAAAGGAACAACAAAACGAATTGATATTAGTGAACTTAGAGAAGAAGCTGGTCCTTATGAAGGAATGAAAGGTATCAGTACAAGATTTATAGTTAAAGCTATAGATAATGCTTTATCAAATTCAGAATATGATTGTATAAATCCGTTAAGCATAATGGAAAGCATAATAAAATCTATTAAGGAACTTGATATTGCAGCTGAAGATAAGAAGAGATATCTTGCATTTATTCAAGATACAATAAGAAAAGAATATAATAAGATTCTTGAAAAAGAAATTACTAAGGCATTTATACATTCATTTAGAGAACAAGCTGAAAGTTTATTCAATAATTATATAGATAATGCAGAAGCTTTTGTTAATAAGACAAAAATCAAAGATGCTTCAACTGGAGAGGAATTAAATCCAGATGAAGATTTTATGAGAAGCATAGAAGAGCAAATTGGAGTATCTGAAGCATCAGCTAAGGGCTTTAGAGCAGATGTAACATCATATATGTTCTACTTAGTTAGAAATGGATCAAAGATAGACTATACTTCTTATGAGCCATTAAAAGAAGCTATCGAAAAGAAACTTATGGCATCAGTAAAAGATTTATCAAGAATTATAACTAAGTCAAGAGTTAGAGATACTGAGCAAGCTGAAAAATACAACGCGATGGTAGAAGAAATGCAAAATAATGGATACTGCTTACACTGCTGTGATGTAATCTTAAAATATGCTGCCAATAATTTGTGGAAGGATTGATAGCTATGGCAATCTTTAGAGATAATAGCGATAATCCTATTGAACACGATAGAAGTATAGAAGATAGAAGAAGACACAGACAATTAGTAGAGAAGTCTATAAAAGAAAATATTGGCGACATATTATCAGAGGAAAGTATAGTAGGTGAAACTAAAAATAAGAAGTTTAAAATACCTATTAGAGGAATTAAAGAGTATCAATTTATTTTTGGTAAAAATAGTACTGGAGTAGCATCTGGTACTGGTGAAGAAAAAAGAGGGGATAAAGTCGGCTCAGCAGATGGTAGTGGAAAAAAAGGAAATAAAGGAGCAGGGCAAGGCGAAGGTGATGATATTTATGAAACAGAAATCACTATGGAAGAATTATTAGATTATATAGTAGAAGATTTAGACTTGCCTAATCTAGATAGAAAGAAGTTTTCAGAAGTTTTAACAGAAAGTGCTTCAAGGAAGCGTGGGTATCAAAAGTACGGAATACGACCAAGGTTGGCAAAGAAAAAGACTGTTATGTCTAAGACAGCAAGAAAACAAGGTAAGAAGAGAGCTTTAATGGAAAGTGGTATAGATCAGGAGTTAGAAAGATTCCCATTTAGAGAAGATGATTTAAGGTATTACAAAGTTAAAAAGAAACCTAAAAAGGAAAGTAATGCAGTTTTAATATTTATAATGGACGTATCTGGGTCTATGGATACTACTAAAAAATATCTTGCAAGGTCATTCTTCTTTGTACTTTCTAGATTTATAAAAAGAAAATATAATAATATAGCTTTTGAGTTTATTTCACATACTACTGTGGCTAAGAACGTAAATGAATATGAATTTTTCCATAAAGCTGAATCAGGAGGAACTTATATATCTAGTGGATTAAATTTGGCATTAAAGATAATTGAAGAGAAGTATTCTCCAGAGGTATGGAATATATATCCTATATATGCTAGTGATGGTGATAACTGGTCAGAGGATAATGAAAGAGCAATAAATGCAGTTAAAAATTTATGTGAAATAAGTAATATGTTTGGATATGCTGAACTTTTACCATCAACTTATTCAACTACTATGTATTATCGTTTTAATAAAGAGATACATGAAAAGAACTTTGTATCTGTAATAATTAAGGAAAAGAAAAATCTTTGGGATGCTTTAAAGATAATGCTTAGTAAGGAGCTTAAGGAGGGAAACGATGGAGTATAATTTAAATGATTTACAAGAATGGAATGTAAAAATAGAAGAAAAAGCTAAAAGCTTTGGTTTAGACTATTATCCTCAAGAATTTGAGATAATTGGATATAATGAAATGATTGGATATGAGGCATACGTAGGTATGCCCTCTAAATATCCACATTGGAGCTATGGAAAAGCATACGAAAAAAACAAAACATTATATTCTCTTAATTTAACTGGATTACCATATGAGATGGTTATTAATTCAGACCCATGCTTAGCATATTTGATGAGAGAAAATTCATTATTATTACAAATACTAACAATGGCACACGTATATGGTCATAATGATTTCTTCAAAAATAATAGATTATTTAAAGAAGGAACTAAGGCTTATTATACTTTAGAGATGTTTAAGCTAGATGCTGAAATAATAAGAGGATATGTTAATGATCCTAATATAGGATATGCAAAGGTAGAAAAGATATTAGATGCAGCTCATGCATTAAAGTTTCAAATACCAAGAGTAGTAGGTGTTAAGGAGTTAAGTCAGGAAGAAATAAAAGCTAATCTAATGAATGAGTATAATAGAAAGATTGAAGGTAGATATGTTTTAGACCAAGATGAAGAAATAGAACTTCCTGATTTAAATAAAATACCACTTGAACCTTGTGATGATGTTATAGGATTTATAATTAAATATGGATATCTAGAAGAATGGGAAAAGACTGTATTAAAAATAGTTAAGAGAGAAACTGAATATTTTATGCCACAAATAGAAACTAAGATAATGAATGAGGGATGGGCAAGCTATTGGCACTACACAATTTTAAATTCTTTGGAATTACCAGAAGGACTTCATTTTGAATTCTTAAAAAGACACAATGATGTAATAGCTCCTATACTTGGTGGACTTAACCCTTATTATATGGGATTTAAGATATTCCAAGATATTGAAAAGAGATATGGAAGAGAAAAGCTTTTTGAGGTTAGAAGTCTAGAAAGAGATAATTCATTCTTAAGAAAATATTTAACACAAGATTTATGTAATGAATTGAATTTGTTCCAATATGCTAAAAAGAGCTTTGATTTTGTAATCGAAGAAGTTTCTGATGATGAAGGATGGAAGATTATAAGAGATACATTATCATCTACTTGTGGAGTAGGTGGAATACCATATATCAGAATTGTTGACTTAGACAGAAAAGATGGTACTTTAACATTAGAACATGTATTTGATGGAAGAGAACTAGAACTTTTATATGCTAAAGAGACATTAAAGTATTTATTTGATCTATGGGGAAGAAAAGTACTATTAAAGACAAAAACAAGGGAAGGTAAAAATATAGAAATCTTATGTGATAATGATAGAAAAATTTATATCAATTAATGATAATGGATAATGGTAAATTAGAAATAAGAGAGCAGTTTGAATGAATTAAGTTCAAGCTGCTCTCTTATTTCTTAAAGGCACATATTAAATCCTTTTGAATATTTTAATAGTGTAAATATTTTTTAGGAGAAGACTATGGATTTAAAAGGAAGTAATACAGAAAAAAATCTTTATAGAACCTTTGCAGGAGAAAGTAGAGCAAATACTAAGTATACATTATTTGCTGAGAAGGCAAGACAAGAAGGATATCAATGGGTAGGAGAAATATTTGATAAGACAGCTAAAAATGAACTAGCTCATGCTAGGAGAGTATATGGACAATTCTTAAAAGATGTGAATTCTACTTGTGAGAATTTATTAGATGCTATTATGGGGGAAAACGAAGAATACAAGAATATTTATAAAAAGTTTGAAGATGAAGCAAGGAGAGAAGGGTTTAATGATATAGCTGATTTCTTTAAAGAATTGCAAGAAGTAGAAGAATCACATTCTGAACGATTTAAGAAGCTATATGACAAATTAGAAGATGGAACAATGTTTAGTGGACCAAAAGAATCTAAGTGGTGTTGTATGAATTGTGGATATATACATGAAGGTACTGAAGCTCCGTTAATTTGTCCACTTTGCAAATATCCAAGGGCATATTTTAAACCATGCTGTGAAATTAAAGATGCATAGGAGGAAAAGTTATGTATATATCAATGCCTAGGGACTTTTTTGTTCCTGTTATGTATGATTATAAGGAAAATTTAGGGTTGTTAGATAAACGCACAACAGAAATGAATCGAGAGAGTACTGGTGAAGAGAAAGTTAATCAGGAGTATTATAAAGCATTACAAAATAAAGAGGCCACTTATATAAAGCCTGGTAGTAAAGAAACAAATGGACAAGAAGTTGATGAAGAATATTATAAGGCATTACAGGAGAAAGAAGCTACTTATGTGGAGGCAACTATGTACAACTCTATAGATGATGAGTATATAAATAGTGCTACAAATAATAAAGATAAATATATAAATAAAGGAGAAACAAAAGAAAATTATAAAGGATCAAATAGTAGAAGTGTATATAGTGATATAGATGATGAGTATGCTAGAGGCTTTAAGAGATAGGAAAACAAGAGATAGCATAATTCTATTTATAATTTCATTAGGGTGCTTCTTTATTAATACAACTAATATAGTATTAGGATTAGTAATACATTCAATTGCAATGATTCCCCTTGCCTTTATGCTTGGGGAATTCACTTCTAGTATTTCAGAATATATAGGAGAAAAAAAAGGAGGATTATTAACAGCTACTTTAGGTAATTTACCTGAAATAATAATGGGAATATGGTCATTGAGATTAGGGCTTATTTCTATGGTACAAGCTGCTATGATAGGATGTATAGTTAATAATATGCTCTTAGTACTTGGAGTTTCAATATTATTAGGTGGATTAAAATATAAGCAACAAACTTTTAATAAGAATAATGCTAAAACAAACTTTAGTATGTTGTTATTAGCTATGTCATCTATGGTAGTAATGGCTTGCATAAATAATTATTCAAGTATACCATCTGAAACAGTAATAAAAATAAGTGCTGTAGTATCAATAATTTTAATATGTGTATATTTGTTAGGGCTAATATATTCATTATATACACATAGTAATTTAATATTAGGAGATGACAAAACTGAAAAAATAGAGGAGAAGAAATCAGATAAGAGAGAGTTAGTTATCTTACTAATAAAAATATTTGTTATAAGTTTGGCTATATACTTTTTGTCAGAAAAAGTAATAAATGATGCTAATATTATTATAGAGAATTTTAATATATCCGAAGGATTTATGGGGATAATATTAATTCCTGTTTTGGGTAATATAGGAGAGAATATTTCAGCTATTATGTGTGCTGTAAGAAATAAAGTAAATTTAAGTTTGGAGATAGCTATAGGTTCAGGAATACAAATAGCATTATTTGCAACTCCAATTCTAGTATTAACAGCTTTTTTACTAGGAATACAAATGGCCTTAGTTTTTTCAGTACTAAATATAATAATAGCAGGACTAGCTATTTTTATGTCATATATAGTCTTCGTTGATGGTAGTACTAATTGGTTTGAAGGAATAGTATTAATAGCGGTATATGTAATCATAACTATATGTTACTTTTTTGTGTAGGAGGTAGCTAATGGGATATAACAAATTAATACACGAGTATTATATAAATTTAAGTAATTTAGCTAGTTTATTAAAAACATTAACAGACTCCTATAGACTTTTAATTGGAGGTGCTTTTGAATTAAATAATATACCAGAAGCAAGGACAAAATATGTCAAAGAAGCTGTTAATAGAGCAGATAAACTAGGAGATGAAATTGATCATTTAATAGATTTGCTTGAAGAGTGTGGGGAATCATACTATAAGTATGTAGCAGTTATGAATGATTATATACTGAAAAATGGTAATACTGACCTTATTTTAACTGAGGTGGATAGTGATTTACAATTTTCAAACTCACCAGGAGTTACTAGTTCAGGAGGATTTAATAGCTCACCTGGAGGTAACTATGGACCTAGACCTAAAGAAGAGCCTAAAAAAGATAAGAATTAATGGTTAATAGAAATAATTAATACTTTAAGTTTTATAGTGATTTATGTTTAGATTATTAATTATAAAAAGCTGTGCATATGCACAGCTTTTTATAATTAGAATTTTTTTAATTTAAAATTACTAACCATTAAATAAGAAAATACAATCATAAGAAGCATTGGTATAACTGCAGACATATTTACGTTTATAGTAAGTAAAATAAATAAAGCCATAAAGCATCCAGCAATAGTTATTGGCACTCCTGCAAATACACCATCAAAGGTAGATACATTATACCTAGCTAGTCTAAAAGCACCGCATATTGGAAACGTTAGTAGTACTATAAATCCAATTAGGCTTGTAGGTCCTACACCTTTAAAATTAAATAATAAAAAAGATAGAATTGATGGTGCTACACCGAATGAAACTAAGTCAGCTAAAGAATCTAATTCCTTTCCAAGCTCACTACTTGCATTAAGAAATCTCGCAATTCTCCCATCATATCTGTCTATTAATCCTGCTAAAAGTATAAAAATGCTTGCTAATGCGTAATTACCGTCTATTGTGGATAAAATTGAACATATGCCTAAAGATAAATTAATAAAAGTAAAAGCATTAGGAATATAAGATCTTTTCATATAATCACTCCCAAAATAATTCCAAATTAATGATATATAATTATAACATAATACCTAATAAAATATAATACTATAATTTGTAATCATATAGAAAAGCTATATTTATATAAAGATTATTTACAAAATATTATTAGTAATATAATGATTTATAAAAGTTAAGTATGTTATAATTTAATATATGTAATATTTTAGTAAAGATACTAGGGAGGTAGAGCTGTGAGATATGTAAAGTTTATTTACAATCCTTACTCAGGTGAAAATTTAATTCTTTCTAAGTTAGATAAGGTTATAAGTATTCATCAAGATGCTGGATATACTATAGTTCCGTATAGGATAAGTAGAGACGAAGATGTTTCTGAGGCTTTTAAGGATGTAAAAGATTTTGATTATAAATATGTTTTAGTAGCTGGTGGAGATGGAACAGTTGATTCAGTTGTTAATGCGATGGCAAAGCAAGGTATATCAATACCTATAGCAATTTTACCAGTAGGAACAGCAAATGATTTCGCTAAGTTCTTAGGTATACCTTCAGATATAGAAGAAGCATGTAATAGGATTATAAATTCACATATAACTACAGTAGACTTAGGAAGTATAAATGATAAATACTTTGTTAATGTAGCAAGCACAGGGCTTTTTACAGATGTATCACAAAAAACAGATGTAAATATAAAAAATACTATAGGTAAATTAGCATATTACCTAAAAGGCTTAGAGGAGTTACCAAACTTCAGAAAGCTAAAGGTTAAGATAAACTCAGAGAATGTTAACTTTGAAGGTGAGATGTATTTCTTGCTAGTATTTAATGGCCAAACAGCAGGTAACTTTAAGCTTGCTACAAAGTCTGATGCTAAAGATGGATTGTTAGATGTGATAATATTTAAGGCAATACCTATAATGGAATTAATACCTCTATTTATAAAGGTATTAAAAGGGGAGCACTTAGACTCAGAAAATGTAATATATTTCAAATCTAAGGAAATTCATATTGAATGTTATGAGGATATAGTTACAGATATTGATGGAGAAAAAGGTCCAGATTTCCCATTAGATATTAAGTGTATAAAAGGTGGACTGAAAATTTTAGGTGTAAAATAGATTAATAAAGAATAATTTACAAAATAAAATAATAATTATAAATAACAGCACTATGAAAGGAACATATTATGTTAAATTTTGCTTACCTTTTAACTCTGATATTTATAATTATTTTTATTTTATATTTACTAATAATAAATAAAAATAAATGTCCTAAAAAAGTGAAAACATTTTTCTGTATTACATTTGCATTATTATTTATGAGATATATAGCAGTTTTAATAGGGACATTAATAGAATCACAGACAATAGTATATTTTTTAAGATGTTTTATCTTACTTAATTATCCTGCTATACCGTTAGTAGCATTAGGTACAGCATATATATTTTTAAGAAATGAAGGTACAACATTTGATTATAATTTTATATTTATGGCTATTTTATTATTACTATATATAGGCGAATTATATTTGTACAAGGTAAACATAAATATTAATAATTCATTTGGATTTATAATAACTTTCAAAAATAGTTTAACACCAAATCTTATTTATTTAATTATAATTGCATCTATTGCAATAGTAGCACTGCTATGTGTAGACAAGCCGTATTGTAATAAATGGGGAATGAAACTACTTACAATAAGTCTTATGATTACTATAGCTGAATTCATTATTTTCCTAGGTGGAATAAAGGTATTTCCTTATCCTTTTATAGGAGATATATTAATTTTATTAGTTAACTATAAAGCGTTAAGAACTTTTAAATAATATAGTATATTTTAAATAATGAAAAAGAGGTATCGTAATAAAAAATTATCACGATATCTCTTTTTTAGAATAGATATAAAAAATAATATAATAAATTAAATAGGTAATATAAATATTTCAAATATAAATCAAAATTTGTTGCCTTTCAAGGTTTCTATAATATAATATTAGTATATGAAATGCCCAGCTAATGGGCATTTTTAATTGCATTTAGAATAGCACTTAATATGCAAATGTGCTAATAAAAACTTTATTGTTTAGTATATAAAAAATTTGAGGCTAATTCAGAATCAGATTATATACACATATTGTTAAAATACTACTAGCTAAGTTGCTAGAGATTTATTTAGAAAATTTACAGGTGGTGAATTTAAGATGGAGGGTGTCCCTCAGAGTATTAAGTTAGAAAAATCAAATAATAGTATAGAGGGAATTACTTTAAGTTTTAAATTATTTGAATAAAGTTATTCTCTCTAAATATAGGAGGAAACTTTATGAAAAAATTATCAGTACTACTATTTAGTAGCATTTTAGACAAGAAGATATATGACGAATTTGATGAGGTATTAGGTACATTAAAGGATATTTATGTAACTACAGATGAAGGGTATCCAAGAGTTATAGGATATAAAGTGAAAAGAGATAGGTCAACATTTCATTATGAATTTAGAAGTGTAATCTTTTTACAAAATGATAATAAAGTAAAGATAATGACTAGAGGGAGCAAAGAGATACTGCCGAGAAGATACTCTTATCTTTTATCAGAGCACCTTTTAGATAAAAAAATTGTAGATATAAATGGAAAGCAAGTTGTAAGAGTTGATGATTTAAGAATTGCTGAGATAGCTGGTGAATATAGAGTAATAGCGGTAGAGACTGGGCCAATGGCTAGAGCAAGAAGATTTGGACTTTTAAACGTTGGAAAGTTAATATATAAAACACTTCATAAGGATTTTGAAGATAAGGTTCTTATGTGGGATGATGTTGAATCTTTAGAAATGGTAAATAATAATTTACAAATTGCTATACCATATAAAAAACTATCAACATTACATCCAGCAGATTTAGCAGATATATTAGAGGACTTAGATTCAAATTCAAGAAAGAAAATTTTTGAATTCATAGATGAAGATTTAGCAGCGGATGCCTTAGAAGAAATAGATCCTGAATATAAAGGTGCTATAATTAAAGATATAAGTGAAGCTAAGGCTGCAGAATTATTAGAAAATATGCCTAATGATGAGATAGCAGATTTCTTAGATGAACTAGATGATGATGAGAGAGAAAAGATTCTTATAAATTTGGAAGCTGAAGATGCTAATGAAGTTAAAGAACTTTTACAGTATGATGATGAAACTGTAGGTAGTATAATGAGTAAAGAATTTATTTCTTTCAATATAGATATAACAATAGGTGAAATTATTGAAATTCTTAGAGAGACTGAACCAGAAGATGAGCAGTTAAACTCAATATTTATAACAGATGAAGATGAAAGAGTGTTAGGAATATTAACACTTAAGGATTTGATAATGAATACTCCTGAGACAAAGGCTAGAGAAGCTATGAATGAAAACACTAATGTTATAAGACATTTTGTTGATATAAATGAAGCTATAGAAATAGTATCAAAATATGACCTATTATCTATCCCTGTAGTTGATGACAATGATGTCTTAATTGGATCAGTAAATACTCATGACTTAATAGATGAGTTTTTATACCCAATGTGGAAAAAGAAAAATAAATTTTAAAAAAAGTGTTTACAAAATTTGAGAAAAGCATATAATAAAAATATAAAACAGAGTTAAATAGTAAGAATTGAAACTGTGAAAAAGGAAAGTAGTATAAAGGAAGGTTACAGAGAGAAAAGGATGCTGAGAACTTTTTGCCAGTAATTTATAACGAAGTGCCCTTTGGAGTTTAAGCCTGAAATAATAGTACGGTGTTACGGGTTCACCCGTTATAGTGAAGAGGTATGATTGTACCTTTATTGAGTGGGATTATTTTCATATAATCCAAGTAGAGTGGAACCACGGATATTTTATCGTCTCTAAGTTATAGAGGCGTATTTTTTTTATAAAAATTCCTAGGAAAATTATTATTATATAATAAAAGAAATTAATTTTAAATATATATAAAAGATATGTGTAGAGAAAGGGGAATAATTATGATTTATAATTCAATGCTAGATTTAATAGGAAAAACACCAATTTTAAAGCTAAACAATATGGTAGGAGAAAATAGTGCTGATGTATATGTTAAGTTAGAAAAGTTTAATCCAGGTGGTAGTGTTAAAGATAGAGCTGCTTTAGGGATGATTGAAAAAGCAGAAGAGTTAGGAATATTAAAAGAAGGATCTACAATAATAGAACCTACAAGTGGAAATACAGGTATTGCAATTGCTATGATAGGACGAGTAAAAGGATATAAAGTAATTATAGTTATGCCTGAAACTATGAGTAAAGAAAGAAGAGATTTAATCAAGGCTTATGGAGCAGAACTAATTTTAACTGAAGGAGCAAAGGGGATGAAAGGGGCTATAGCAAAAGCTACTGAGTTAGTAGATAACTATGGATATTTCATGCCACAACAATTTGAAAATATAGCGAATCCAAATAAACATTATGAAACTACAGCAGATGAAATATTAGAAGATATTAAAGATTTAGATGCTTTTGTAGCAGGAGTTGGGACAGGAGGTACTATTACTGGAGTAGCTAAAAAATTAAAAGAAAATATAAAAACATTAAAGGTTGTAGCTGTAGAGCCAGAAAAATCACAAGTACTGGCAGGAAAAGGACCAGGAGCTCATAAAATTCAAGGAATAGGTGCAGGATTCATTCCTTCAATTTACAAAGGAGAATATGTTGATGAAATAATACCAGTTTCAGACCAAGATGCGATAAATACAGCAGTTGAATTTGCTAGGAAAGAAGGAATACTAATAGGGATATCATCAGGAGCGGCACTTTTTGCAGCATTACAAGTAGCTAAGAAATTAGGAAAAGGCAAAAAAGTACTAGCTATAGCTCCAGATGGAGGAGAAAAATATATATCTATGGGAATTTATGAGTAAAATACAGAGCAATTAGGAGAAATGTTCAGCTTTGCTTAAGAGAAATATATGCTAAAAGCAGGAATAAATGTTTGACTAAGTAAAAGAGAAATATGTTTTTGTATTATGGAAAAATGTCTCATTGAATAAATGAGAAACATATATGCTAGAGGCGTATTTCTCTGGCAAAGTGATATTTATATTTCGAGAGTAGCTCATACCAAAGGAGGGGTATTAGATTGTTTAAGAATTTGAGTCATGATTTGAATAATATAATGGAAAAGGATCCTGCGGCTAGAAGTAAGATTGAAGTATTTTTGTTATATCCGTGTGTTCATGCACTAATTTCATATAGAATAGCTCATTTTTTATACTCTAAAAAGTTTTTCTTTATGGCAAGACTTATATCACAATTAGCAAGATTTTTTACTGGCATAGAGATACATCCAGGTGCTAAAATTGGTAGAGGGTTGTTTATAGATCATGGAATGGGTGTAGTAATAGGAGAAACTACTGAGATAGGTGATAATGTTACTGTATATCATGGAGTAACTTTAGGGGGAACAGGAAAAGATAAAGGTAAGAGGCATCCAACTATAGGAAATGATGTTGTGATAGGATGTGGAGCTAAAGTCTTAGGTCCAATTACAGTAGGGGATGGAGCTAAGATTGGAGCTAATGCTGTAGTTTTAAAAGATGTTCCAACTGGAGTTACAGCAGTAGGAAAAGCAGCAAAAAATTTAGTTAGAGTTGTTAAAAGCAACCCGGAGATAGAAACAGAAAAAAATAATGAAAGTAAAAAAAATATCTATAATGATATGGTGATTTAAGAATGATTAAAGAAAAAATAGTTAAGTATTGTAATTCGATAGGTTTAGATACTATTGGTTTTGTAAAGTGCAGAGTTTTTGAAGAGTTACGTGAGTTTTATTTAGACAGAAAAGAAAAAGGTCTAGAAAATGAATTTGAAGAAAATGATATAGAAAAAAGGATTAATCCTAATGTATATATGGAAGATGGGAAAACTATTATTTCTATAGCTTTCCCATATTATATGGGAAAAGAGGATGTTGATAATGGATTTTCTGTTTATACAAAGGGATATGATTATCATAGAGTAGTTAAAAGCTACTTAGATAAAATATGTACATATATAAATGAATTAGGAGGAAAAGCTATTCCTTTAGTAGATAGCAATTCACTTCCAGAAAGATATATAGGATTTTTAGCTGGACTTGGTATAATAGGAAAGAATAATATGATTATAACTAAAAAGTATGGTTCATATGTTTTTTTAGGTGAGATAATAACAGATTTAGAAATTTGTTGTAGAGATGCAGGAACTTTTGAGGATATTCAAAAGTATGATGGTTGTAATGAATGTAAAGTTTGTATAGATAATTGTCCAACAAAAGCAATTATGACAGGAAGAAAAAATCCTAATATATGTTCATCATACATAACTCAAAAAAAGGAACTTTCTAAGATAGATTATAAGCTTATCAAGAATAGAATTTTTGGTTGTGATATTTGTCAAAATACTTGTCCTTATAATAAAGAAATTAGCTTTTCTAATTTAGAAGAGTTTAAGTCATTAGACTTTATGAATACAACTGATATAAAATATTATGCTGATTTAAACAATAAAGAGTTTAAAGAAAAAATATCTAGAACCTCTTGTGGATGGAGAGGTAAAAACGTCATAAGAAGAAATGCAATAATTAGGTTACATAATGAAGGAGAAGACATTGAAAAATATAAAGGAGATTCTCTAATGATAAATAATTGCATTGATGAGATTAAAAGAATTAACAATTAGGAAAGATAAAATTATTATTTTTAACTTTTAAGTTATTAGAAAGGTGATTATTATGAAGCAAAGAACTAAAGCAATTTTAGATATATTAAAAGAATTATACCCAGATGCCAAATGTGAATTAGAGCATAATTCACCATTTCAACTATTAGTAGCAACTATACTTTCAGCCCAAACTACAGATAAAAAGGTTAATGAAGTCACTGAAACTTTATTTAGAGATTACCCAGATTTAGATGCTTTTTTAACATTATCTATAGATGAACTTGAAGAAAGAATAAAACAAATAGGACTTTATAGAAGCAAGGCTAAAAATATAATGATAATGTGTAATCAACTTAAAAATAATTTTAATGGTGAAGTTCCTAAAACTATGGAAGAGATAGTGACTTTAGCAGGTGCAGGGCGTAAAACTGCAAATGTAGTTTTATCAAATGCTTTTGGAGTTCCTTCAATAGCTGTAGATACACATGTATTTAGAGTTTCAAATCGTTTAGGATTAGCAGACTCGGATAATGTTTTAGAGGTTGAAAAGCAACTACAAAAAGAATTACCTAAAAAGGAATGGAGTCTTGCACATCACCTTCTAATATTTCATGGAAGAAGATGTTGTATTGCTAGAAACCCAAAATGTGGAGAATGTAGGCTGCAAAGTAGATGTAAATATTACAAGGAATTGAAAAAGAATGGAAAGTTTTAAAAAGAATACTATTATTAAGAAACACTTTTTGTAAAGAAGTGTTCTTATTTTTATAAGTATAAATTAATAGATTAATTACAATTTGTTCTTACCAAAAGTAGTATAATTCAAGTAGGTAAGTTATTTAAGTTATATTAGGAATTTAAGGGGAAGATATTAAAAAGAGAAAGTAAAAATACATATAGGTATATTTTACTAAGGAGGATTTAAGATGATAAATAATGAAAAGTTATATTTCAATGGTGACATATTGACTCTTGAAGATGATTTATATGTTGAAGCTATTCTAGTTAAGGATAGTAAGATATATAAATTAGGAAAAAAAGATGATTTAATTAAGGAAGCAAGTAAAGAGGTAGAACTAATAGATTTACAGGGAAAAACTTTAATGCCATCATTTATAGACCCACACAGCCACTTTTCTGGATATGCAAGCTCTTTTTCGCAAGTAGACCTTAAAGAAACTACAAGTTTTGCAGAAGTTGCAGCAGCTATAAAAAAGTTTATTGAAAAAAATAATATACCTGCAGGTAAGTGGATTCAAGGTGATGGATATGACCAAAACTTTTTAGTAGAGAAAGAGCATCCAACTAGAAGATTATTAGATAAAGCAGCACCAGATAATCCAATTATAGTAAAGCATAAATCAGGTCATATGGGAGTTTTAAATACTATGGCTTTAAATGAATTAAGAATTACTAATGATACTCCAAATCCAGAGGGTGGAGTAATTGGCAAGAAGGATGGAGAACCTACAGGATATATAGAAGAAGCTGCTTTTATGGAATATATTCAAAAGCTTCCTATGATGTCTAATGAAGAGTTTTTCGGTAATTTAATGAAGGCTCAGAATTCATATGCAAGTAATGGAATAACAACTGTTCAAGAAGGGTTTGTAGTAGAACAGCTAGCTCCTATTTATCAATTTTTAATACAATCAAAGATGCTTAAAGTAGACTTAATAGGATTCTTAGACATATCTAATGCTAGTGCATTAAAAGAAAAGTTTGCTAGTTGCTTGAATAAATATGATAATCACATAAAGATGGGTGGATACAAAACTTTCTTAGATGGTTCACCACAAGGACGTACAGCTTGGATGAGAACTCCATATTTAGGAGAAGAAAAAGACTATTATGCTTATGGAACAAAAAAAGATGAAGAATTAAAGCAATATTTAGAATTAGCATTAAAAGATAATATGCAGATTTTAGTTCACTGTAATGGTGATGCTGCATGCCAACAATACATAGATCAATTTGAACTAGCAAAGCAAGAAACTCAATCATCAAATGATATAAGACCTGTTATAGTTCATGCACAATTATTAGATAGAGATCAATTAGATAATGTAAAAAAACTTGGAATGATACCATCATTTTTTGTTGCTCACGTATATCATTGGGGAGATATTCATATTAAGAATTATGGTATGGAAAGAGCGAGCAGAATAAGCTTAGCTAAATCAGCTCAAGATAAGGGAATAATTTATACATTCCATCAGGACTCACCAGTTATAGAGCCGAATATGTTAGAAACTATATGGTGTGCAGTTAATAGAATAACTAAAAATGGAGTTTTATTAGGTGATGATGAGAGAATAAGTCCATTAGATGCTTTAAAAGCTGTAACTAAGAATGCAGCATATCAATATTTTGAAGAAGATATTAAAGGGACATTAAAGGAAGGAAAGCTAGCAGACTTAGTTATATTAGATAAGAATATCTTAAAAGTTGATCCAATGAAAATTAAGGATATACAAGTTGTAGAAACTATAAAAGAAGGAGAGACTATCTTTAAGAAAAGATAGTTTTAATAGCGAGAGTAAGCTATATAAGTAAAGTGTATAGCTTACTTTGTTCATGAAAGTTGTTATAGTTCAATTAATAATGAACTATATAAGTAATCTTTATTATATAAAAATTAAAATTATAAGAGTATGTTTATCATTTAATGAATATGGTATATAATAGTAACAGATAATGTTATAATTTTTTATTAAATTAACATAATATTTATTATATACAATAGTTAAATTAATCGTTAAATATAAGGGGGTTAAAAGAAATGTTAAATGAAAATTTATTAAAAGCTCTTAATGAGCAAGTAAATTTTGAATTCTATTCTTCTTACACATATCTTGCTATGGCTGGATACTGTGAATCTTTAGATTTAGGTGGATTTGCAAACTTCTTCAGAGTCCAAGCTAAGGAAGAATTAGATCATGCAATGAAATTATACGATTACGTTTATCAAAAAAATGGTTCAATTGAATTAGAGCATATAGATAAACCACAGCCAAAGTACGATGGAATAATTGATGTTTTTGAAAAGGGATATAAGCATGAGCAACTTGTAACTAAAAAGATTTATGAGTTAACAGATATTGCTTATGAAGAAAGAGAGCATGCTACAATTAGCTTACTTAAATGGTTTATAGATGAGCAGGTTGAAGAAGAAAATAACTTCAATGCTTTACTTAAAAAGGTTAGAAGAGTTGAAGGAAATCCAGCTGCATTATATCTAATGGATGATGAGCTTGCTAAGAGAGTTTATGTTCCTGCAACAGTATAATAATATTGAATTTTGATGAAGTAGCACAATGTTTACTTCTATTAAATAATATATAGTGTTATAATTATAAAGACTTGTAAATACAGGTCTTTATTTTATAAGTAAGTTTAAATTTGGAGGCAAAAATGATTAAAGTTGGTGTTATTATGGGTGGTATTTCTTCAGAAAGAGAAGTATCATTAAAAAGTGGAAATTCGATAGTTGAGAATATAGACAGAAGCAAATACGAAGTTGTGCCAATAGTTATAGATAATAAAGATGATATAATAAATAAAGTTAAAGGAATAGATTTTGCTTTATTAGCATTACACGGAAAGTTTGGTGAAGATGGAACTGTTCAATCAGTACTTCAAACTTTAGATATACCATATTCAGGATGTGGACCAATAAGCTCAGGTGTATGTATGGATAAGGACCTTACAAAGAGAATATTAGTAGCTAATGGAATAAGAACTGCTAGATGGATAAATGTTTCATCAATAGAAGAAATAGATTATGACAAGATAGAAGAAATGGGATATCCTGTTTTCGTTAAGCCTACAAATGGAGGATCAAGTGTTGCTACTTTCAAAATAACAAAGAAAGAAGATATAGAGAATGCTGTTTTAGAAGGTTTAAAATGGGATACAGAAGTTATGATAGAAGAATTCATAAAAGGTGATGAAATAACTTGTCCTGTATTTGACAAGAAGATGTGGCCAGTTATAGCAATAAGACCTAAGGAAGGGGCAGATTTCTTTGATTTTACTCAAAAGTATTCAGAGGATGGAGCTGAAGAAGTTATAGTAGAACTTGAAGAAAATCTTCATAAAGAAGTTGAAAAGATGGCTATAGGTACTTACAGAGCATTAAAGTGTGAAGTTTATGCAAGAGTAGATATGATAGTAACAAGTGAAGGAGTTCCTTATATATTAGAAGTTAATACATTACCAGGAATGACGGCTGCTTCGCTTTTTCCAAGGAGTGCCAATGCTGTTAATGTAAGCTATTCAGGGCTTATAGATATGATTATACAAACATCTTTAAAGGTTAAGAGAGCTATATAAAATAGTAAATTAGATATAAAAGTTAAAAATGGGCAGATGGGAGGTTGACGCAAAAAATCAGCATGGCTAACTTTAGCTAAAAATATTTAAAGAAGTTGCTATGCTAGTTTTAATGTCAATTTACATTTGCTCTTTTTTTGTACTCATAATTAAGTATGGAGGTTAACTTATGAATAAAACTATTTTAAAAGTTGAAGGCTTAAGTAAGTCTTTTAAAAAGAGAAGAATAGTTGATAATGTTTCTTTTGAAGCTAAAGCAGGAGAAATTCTAGGGTTTTTAGGAGCTAATGGAGCAGGAAAAACCACTACAATAAGAATGATAACGGGACTTATAAGTGCAGATAGTGGAACGGTTATAATAGATGGACATAATATAAAAAGTAACTTTGAAAAGGCTATGGATAATGTAGGAGCGATAGTTGAAATTCCATTTTTATATGAATATATGACTGGAATGGAAAATATAAAGCTTTTTGCTAAGCTTTATAAAGCATCAGAAGAAGGGGTAAATGAGGCTATAAAGGTTTCTGGACTTAAGGATAGATTAAATGATAAGGTTAAAGAGTATTCTTTAGGTATGAAACAAAGAATTGGCCTAGCTGTAGCTCTTATGAAGCAACCTAAATTATTAATTTTAGATGAGCCTACTAACGGTTTAGATCCAATGGGAATAAAAGATTTAAGAGAATTCTTAAAGGATTTATCACATAATAAAAATATTTCGGTAGTGGTTTCAAGTCATATATTAATGGAAATGGAACAACTATGTGATAGAGTTGTTATTATCTCAGATGGGAAAGTTATATGTACTAAAACCATGGATGAAATTAATAAAGAGTCTTCTTTAGAAGAAGTATTTATTAATTCTATCAAGGAGGCTGAAAAATAATGAACGATGTTTTATATTTAAGTAAACTAGAGTTTAGTAAGATGTTTAAAAGTAAAATAGCTAAAGTTGGAATAATATTATCTTTTATAATTATGATTGGATTAACTATATCTGAATATAGTGATATGAAAAGAGTAAGGGAATACGAAAGTACTAATGGAACTTCAACGACTTTTGATTGGAGAGAGAGGGAAGAATATCTTATATCGCAGAAGGATGTTATGTTGAGTGATCCATATTATGATGAGATTCAAAAAGATGAGATAAATAAGAGAATTGAAATTGCAGAATATAGATTAGAGCATAATATTACAAAGGATTATGAAAAAAATATATGGTGGTTCTTTGCTGATAATTCTTTTAATTGGGTATTTAGATTTATAATTTTAACAGTAGTATTAGTTGGAGTATTTAATGTAGCTAGTGAATATAACAATAAAACTATAAATATGTGGCTTGTATCACCATATAAACGTTGGAAGGTGCTTACATCAAAGTATTTAGCAATTTTAATTTATGGATTAGAAATATTAGGAATAGTTCTTGTAATGGGATTATTGTCTGGAATAATAATTCATGGATTTGATAGGATATCTAGTCAAACTATACTTTATGGAGTGAATGGACCGTATGTTATTAGTACAGCTCTATATTCAGTTATTATAGTATTATTAAAACTTGTTGAGTTAATATTCTCAATAGCTTTAGCATTTATGATAGCTGTACTTTTAAAGTCAGTATCCTTTGCTACAATAACATCTATAATAACTATATTCTTAGTATCACCAGTAGTTTTATATGCTGGGAAGATGAGTAGATTAATAAACTATTTACCATTTAATCATTTAGATTTTAGAAAGTTTTTAGATTATGGAACAGTATTACCACAAATAAATAATGATTTTCAAAGTATTGTAATTCAAGGATTTACACCAGTAATTGCGGCTTTAATAGTAGGTGCTTATATTGCTTTATTTATGGCAATTACTTATGGAGTGTTCTGCAAGAGAGATGTTATTTAGATGAAGTTCAGTTTTATAGGGAAATATTTATGAAGTGAGATAAAGTGATAATACAACATTAAATTGTTTGAATCAACGATTTAATGTTGTATTTTTTTATTGAGAAGAAAGTGAATAAATGGTAATATTTTTTAAAGCATATAGTATTTACCGGGAGATAGGATGGGTATGATAGAGATTAAAAATATCAGAAATAATAATGAAAAGTCAAGAATTACAAATTATATATTAAGAGAGTTACCAGAATGGTTTGGAATTGAAGAGTCAATAGTAGAGTATGTTGAAGAAGTTAAAAAGTATGATTTTTATGGAGCATATAATAATGGAAAAGCAGTAGGATTTATAAGTATAAAATATAATAATAAGTATACAGCAGAAGTGTATCTTATAGGAATACTAAAGGAATATCAAAATCAAAAGATTGGTAGAAAGTTAATTGAAATTACTGAAAAATTATTAATTGAAGATGAAATTAAATTTTTTATGGTAAAAACTTTAGGGGAATCTCATCCAGATGAAAATTATAAAATAACTAGAGAGTTTTATAAAAAACTAGGTTTTTATCCATTAGAAGAAATCAAAGAGATATGGGGAGAGAGTAATCCGTGCTTAATTATGGTTAAGACTTTATAAAGTGTGATATATGGGGAAGGTAGTATGTACAATATTAAGTTTAAGGGAAAATACAAAGATGAAGAAACACTCGTATGATGATTTTAGGTGGCATTGGAGATTATCTTAATATATATAATACTATTAAGTAGGTACCTAAAGGTGCAAAGGCTATGTGTTATGGATTTAATTTATATTGGTTTGATTAAATAGAGATAGGAGATAAATAATGGAGTACATGGGAGATAAAAATTATTGGGATAGTAAATTTGAAATTAGAGGAGATAGCCTATTAAGTCCTGAAAAAGCTTTGGTTAATAATATAGGATATTTAAAGACAGGAACTGTGCTTGATGTCGCATGTGGAGATGGAAGAAATACTTTGTATTTACTTCAAAAAGGATTTGATGTAACTGGCATAGATTTTAGTAATAGAGCTCTTGAACGATTAAATGCTTTTGCTACGAGGGCTGGGTACGAAGTTGAAACAAAGCAGGTTGATTTAAGTGGTAGTAATTCTTTAAATGAGTTGAAGAATTTTGATAATATAGTAATTAACCATTATAGAGCAAGTAAAGAAGTATTAAAAGACATATCAAAGCACATAAATGATGAAGGAATCTTGTTTGTATGTGGTTTCGGGTATAAGCATAAAGTAGATTTTAAAATTAGACAGGAAGATTTAATTTTGGAAAGTGATTTTGAAGGAATAAAAAATATGTTTAATTTAATTAAGTATGAAGAAAATGAAGATGAAAGAGGATTTTTTGTAACTTATATTTTAAAAAAGTATTAATTTACTAATTAAGCAATAGAGAATTAAAAGATAAATATCATATATTTGAAAAATCGATGTAATAAATACATCGATTTTTTTGCTAAAAGATAAATAAAAAGGTATTATTTGAGGCATTTAAGTTAATGATAGCTTTAATAATGAAGTATTGTCAGAAATTGCTTATGAAAAGAATTACACAAAATTGTTGACAAAGATGTACGTACAAGTTATTATAAAGACATAAAACATGTACGTACAAGTTTATGTAAAGGTATAAATATGTATGTATAGAATAAAACAGGAGGCACTAACATGGGAAAATATATTGATGATTCAAGAGCTTTACTTGAATATGTAGGTGGAAAAGATAATATTGGTGCAGTTACACACTGTGTAACTCGTATGAGATTTGTCCTAAAGGATACATCATTAGCAAATAAGGATAAAATTGAAAGCTTAAAATCTGTAAAAGGAACATTTGTACAAGCTGGACAATTTCAAGTTATAATAGGGAACACTGTTGGAGAGTTTTATAATGATTTTATAAAGGTATCTGGAGTTGAAGGTACTAATAAAGATGACGTGAAAGATGCAGCAAAATCTAATATGACTTTTATTCAAAGACTTATGGCAAATTTAGCTGAAATCTTCTCACCACTTATTCCAGCAATTATAGTTGGTGGTTTAATATTAGGATTTAGAAATTTAATTGGAGATGTTAAGTTTTTTGAAGATGGTACAAAAACTTTAATAGAAATATCTCAATTTTGGGCAGGAACACATAGTTTCTTATGGTTAATAGGAGAGGCTATATTCCACTTCTTACCTGTAGGTATTACATGGGCAATAACTAAGAAGATGGGAACAACTCAAATATTAGGTATAGTTTTAGGGATTACTTTAGTATCACCTCAGCTTTTAAATGCTTATGCAGTATCAGGGGGAGGAGATATTCCTTTCTGGGATTTTGGATTTGCACAAGTTAACATGATAGGTTACCAAGCACAAGTTATACCAGCTATACTTGCAGGTTTCACACTAGTATATCTAGAAAGATTCTTTAGAAAGATTACACCTGCATCAATCTCAATGATAATAGTTCCATTCTTTGCTTTAGTACCAACTGTACTTATTGCACATGTTGTGTTAGGACCAATAGGCTGGACAATAGGGTCATGGATTTCAACTGTTGTATATGCAGGATTAACATCATCATTTAGATGGTTATTTGCAGGAATATTTGGTTTTGCTTATGCACCATTAGTAATTACAGGATTACATCATATGACAAATGCAATAGACCTTCAGTTAATGGCTCAAGTTGGTGGAACATCATTATGGCCAATGATAGCTTTATCAAATATAGCTCAAGGGTCAGCGGTTTTAGCGATGATATACTTACAAAGAAAGAATGAAGAAGAAAAGCAAGTTTCAATACCAGCATGTATTTCAGCATACTTAGGTGTAACTGAACCAGCATTATTCGGTGTAAACTTAAAATACGGATTCCCATTCATATGTGGAATGATAGGATCAGGTATAGCAGCTATAATATCAGTAGGTTCTGGAGTTATGGCAAATGCAATAGGAATTGGTGGTCTTCCAGGAATACTTTCAATTCAACCAAATAGCATACCAATGTTTGCAGTAGCTATGGTTGTTGCAATAGTAGTACCTTTTATACTAACAGTAGTAGTAGGTAGAAAAAAATTAAATGTAGCATAACTTGAAATAGTAAATTTAGTAGCAAAGGTTGGATAATATATATTCTTAAAGAATGAATCATATATTATCCATTCTTTGGTTGATAAAAGGAGATAGATATAATGAAAGATTTTAGAGAAAGTGTTGTTTATCAAATATACCCTAAATCATTTAATGATTCTAATGGAGATGGAATTGGAGATATAAACGGAGTAACTGAGAAGTTAGATTATTTAAAGACATTAGGTGTAGATTACATATGGTTAACACCAGTGTATGTATCTCCACAAAAAGATAATGGTTATGATATTGAGGACTATTATAAAATAGACCCAAGAATGGGAACTATGGAGGATTTTGAAAGATTAGTTGAAGAAGCTAAAAAGAGAGATATAGATATAATGCTTGATATGGTATTTAACCATACTTCTACAGAACATTGGTGGTTTAAAGAAGCATTAAAAGGAAATGAAAAGTATAAGAATTTTTATATTTTCAAAAAAGGTAAAGATAATGAACCACCTACAAATTGGATTTCGAAATTTGGCGGAAATGCTTGGGAGTACGTTGAAAATATGGACGAGTATTATCTTCATTTATTTGATGTAACTCAAGGGGATTTAAATTGGGAAAATGAAGAAGTAAGAAACGAGATATATAAAGTAGTTAACTTCTGGATTGAAAAAGGAGTTAAAGGCTTTAGATTAGATGTAATAAACCTTATTTCTAAACCGGATGAATTAGAAAATGACTATATTGGAGATGGAAGAAGATTTTATACTGATGGGCCAAGAATACATGAGCATCTAAAAGAATTAAATGAAAATACCTTTGGTAAACATGAGGATATAATTACTGTTGGAGAGATGTCATCAACTTCAGTTGAAAACTGTATTAAGTATTCTAACCCAGATGAAAAAGAGCTTTCTATGGTATTTAATTTTCATCATTTAAAGGTGGATTATGAAAATGGTGATAAGTGGACCTTAATGGATTTTGACTTTAAGATGTTAAAAGATATCTTTAAGAAATGGCAAGAGGAAATGCAAGAAGGTAATGGATGGAGTGCGTTATTCTGGTGTAATCATGATCAGCCTAGAGCGATATCTAGATTTGGTAATGATAAAGAGTACTTTAATGAAAGTGGTAAAATGTTAGCAACTGCTATACATATGATGAGAGGAACTCCTTATATTTATCAAGGTGAAGAGTTTGGAATGACTAATCCATATTTTGAGTCTATTGAAGATTATAGGGATGTTGAATCAATAAATTACTATAATATATTAAAAGATAACGGTGAACCAGTTGATAAAATATTAGATATACTAAAATCTAAATCAAGAGATAACTCTAGAACTCCTATTCAGTGGAATGATAAAGAAAATGCAGGATTTACAACTGGAGCTCCATGGATACCTATAGGAAAATCATATGAAAAAATAAATGCAGAAAAAGCAGTTAATGATAGCAATTCTATATTTAATCATTATAAAAAGTTAATACAATTAAGAAAAGAATATGATGTAATTTCTAAAGGTAATATAGAGATGATATTAGAAGATCATACTGAAGTTTTAGCTTATTTAAGAAATTATGAAAATAAGAGTTTAGTAGTATTAAATAATTTCTATGGAAAGCAGGCTAAAGTGAATATTCCTGAAAGTATATTAAATGGTATTAAAGCTTCTAATATATTACTATCAAACTACTCAGATTCAGCTAAGTTAGGAGAAGAAATTATCTTAAGACCATACGAATCGATTGCTTATTATATTGAGAAATAGCATTTAGTTATGTTAAAATATTTCTGGTGATAAAATGGATAAGAAATATTTGAACATATACAATATATTGGTAGATAAAATAGAGAATAATGAGTATCAGGCAAATGATAAACTTCCTTCAGAAAAAGAAATAATGAATGATTACAATGTGTCTAGGGATACTGTAAGGAAGGCTCTGAATATGTTAGAACAGAATGGATATATTCAGAAAACTAAGGGAAAAGGATCTTTTGTACTTGATATAGGTAAATTTAATTTTCCTGTATCAGGGGTAGTTAGTTTTAAGGAGATTTCAGGAAAACTAGGAATGAAGGTAGAAACTATAGTTGAAAGTTTAGAATGTATAGTTCCTAAAAAAAATATTGCAAGAGGGTTGGAGCTATCTGGAGATGATAAGGTCTGGAGAGTAGTAAGAGCGAGATCTGTAGATGATGAAAAAATCATTTTAGATAAAGATTATATCGTGCAGAAGTTTGTTGAAAATCTTACTTATGATATCTGTAAGGAATCTCTATATGACTATATAGAGGGGGAGCTAGGACTGAAAATTGCATATGCAAAAAAAGAGATAACAGTCCAGAATGCAACAGAAGAGGATAAAAAGTACCTAGATATGAAAGGTTTTGAAATGATAGTAGTAGTAAAAAGCTATACATATTTAGATGATACTAGTTTATTTCAATATACTGAATCTAGACATAGGCCAGATAAATTTGTTTTTGTAGATTTTGCTAGAAGATGATATAAGGATAGTTAATAATTTATTTATTAGAGTAATAAATAGTACTTGTAATAGATTATTTAGGTTATATATTACTGAATTAATGTTAGAATATTAAAAAGATAAAAAGTAAGTTAGTGTAAACTAGCTTATTTTTTATTTTTAGTAAAGATATTAATAAGAATCAACACTAAGTGTAATACAGTTATTTTTAATGATTAAATTTATAGTAACCATTTATAAAGTTTAATAATATCCTATATATTAAGGAAAACTTTATTTTGGAGGAACTATGCAAAATAAAAATGACAAAAGTCTATTTGGAGTAGATATAAACGAGTATACGCAAAATGTTGATTTTACAGTATTAGCTACAAAAATAGATTTTTTATACCTAAGAGCCTCAGGTTCAGCATCAGGAAGATTTAGAAGAGACAATAAGTTCTTAGAGTTTGCACAAAAATCGAGAGAGTATGGGATACCAGTTGGGGCATATCACTTTGGCGTTCCTGCTGATGATTTAACTACTGCAGATGCTCAATGTGATGATTTTATCGAAGTTTTACAAGAAGGATTTGGGAAAAAAGATTATGGAGATTTATTTCCAGTCATAGATGTAGAAGTACCTACAGATAAATCACTTGCAGTAGAAACTGTAGTAAATTGGATTGATAGATTTAGAAAGAGATTTGAAAAGAAAACTAGAAGAAGGATAATGTTATATACAGGAACTTTCTATGTTGAACTTTATAATAATTTCTTTATTCCAGGTAGAGGCTATCCTTTAAAGAATATGATTCTTTGGATTGCAATGTATACAGCCATTCCAGGAAATCCAGCATATCCACCAGATGTAGGCGGATGGACAAGATGGAGAGTATGGCAATATAGTGAAAGTGCAAATGTACAAGGTATTGGCAATCCTGTAGATGCTAACTGGGGACCAAATAGTATTGACTATCTAATTCAACCTAGAAGCGTAACAGGGCTTAGAGCTACTAAGAGAGGAAATACTATAAATATTAGATGGAACGCAAATACTGATGCAGATTTACTAGGATATAATTTGTTTGCAAATAATTATTGGATAGGAACAGTAGATGCTAATGATACAGAGTTTACTATTCCAGTATCTTCATTGCCATTTACTCAAAGTGGACCAATAAAAATAAGTATTGAAGCATTTGATTTAGATGGTGAAACATCAAGAGTAAGAACCACAGTAACAGTTTAAAATAAAGCACGAAACACCTTTTAAATTAAGAGTTAAGAGTTAAAAGTGAAAAATTAAGAATAAAATTGATACTCAGTTTCTAAATTTATAGGTATTTAAAGTCATCTAAGGTGACTTTATTACTAAACTCTTAACTCTATACTCTTAATGTTCAACTAAGAAAATATTATTTGTAATATTTTTCGGTATGGGAAATAATTGTAAGGGGTTTGTAATTGTAATAAGAGGGAGAATAGTCTATAATTATAATAGATATTGTAAAAATATCTGTTTTTATATTGTACTAATAGCATAATTTTATATTTTATGTAAAAAGTGGGGAGGAATGAAGCTTTTGAGCAATAATAATTCTAATGGAACTAAAGACTTTTTTACTAAACATAAGAAAGTTATTGCAATTTCAGGAGTAGCAGTTTTAGCAGTAGCTGCAACTGTTGGAGGAGTAATGGCTAACATCAATAATAAAGTAAAGTCTTGGGAAGATAAAGTTTATCCTGGGGTACATGCTTATGGAGTAGATTTAAGTGGTAAGACTAAGGATGAGGCAGTTGCAATTTTAAATGATCAATTAGCTACATTAGTTAATGATAAAAGTATAACAGTAACTGTTGGTGACAAAAGTTTTAATATCAAGTACGCAGATATAGGTTCAACTATAAATGCGGATAAAACTGCAGAAGAAGCTTTAGCTTATGGAAAAGAAGAAGGGATGTTTAAAAAGAACTCTTACATAAAAGATGGAGTTGATACTGAAGTTAATACTGAACTAACTTATGATGAAGCTAAGCTTAAAGAATTCGAAGATAAGATAAATACAGAGGTAGAAATTCCTGCCGTAGATGCTTCGATAACTATAAGTTATGGAGAGAAGTATATAACTCCAGAAGTTATAGGTAAGAAAATAAATGCAGAAGAATTACATACAAAATTAGTTGACTGTATAGATCCTGATCCAAATAAAGTAGAAACTGTTTCTTTAGAGTTACAAGATTATAGTCCTAGAATAACTGCAGAAGAATTAAATAAAATTGATGGAATAATAGGAAGTTTTAGTGGCTCTTACACTAATGATGGAACTGGAAGAGTTACTAATATGCAATTAGCCACAGGATATATAAACGGAACTCTTTTAATGCCAGGAGATGAATTTAGTTATAATAAGACTATATTAGATACAACTCCGGAAAATGGATATAAGGAAGCTAATACATATGTAGGAAGTGAAGTAGTTCCTAATTATGGAGGAGGAGTATGTCAAATATCTACTTTCCTTTATAGAGCAGTAATAACATCTAACATAAGATCTACAATAAGATATAACCATTCAATGATGGTTGGTTATTCAGAGCCAAGCCTAGATGCTACAGTTTTCGAAGGAGATATAGATTACAGATTTATAAATACGTATAATTCTCCAATATATATAGAAGGCTATATGGGTGGAAGCACAATTACATTCAATGTATATGGAAATACTTCTGAAAAAGGCAATAAGACTTATGAGCTTGTCAATAATGTAATAGAAAAGTATGACTATACTACAGAATATGTAGATGATCCTACTTTAGAAGAGGGTAAGACTAGAACAAAGCTTAATGGAGCTCCAGGATATAAATCAGAAGGATATTTAATTACTTATGAAAATGGTGTGGAAGTTAATAGAGAATTAATATCTACAGATGTATATCAACCTATGAATGCAATAGTTTTAAGAGGAACTAAAAAGGTTGAAGCACCAAAACCAGAGGAAAAACCAGAAGAGAAGCCAACTGAAAATACAGAAGGACAAACATCAGCACAATAATAGAAAAAAGGAGCTTTTTAGCTCCTTTTTTTAAATTTTTGTTATATTCTTAGTAAAAATTTAGAATATTTTATGTAATTATTAAGAGTTAGATGGTATTATATATTATAGCTAGTATTTGAACAAAGGAGTTAAGTATGAAATACAAAATGGTTTGCATTGATATGGATGGAACTTTACTTGGAAAGAGAAAAAAGATTTCGGAATTTAGTAAAGACATTATAAAAAAGGCGCATGATATGGGTGTAGAAATTGTTGTTACAACAGGAAGGCTATATAATAATGCAGCATATTTTTCACAGCTTTTAGGTGTGGACTCTCCAGTGATTGCAGCCAACGGGGCAATTGTTATAGATCAAAAGACTAATGATATTATATATGAAAGCGCAATACCAGAAGTAGAGTGTATGAAGGTGTTAAAAATATTAAATAAATATAAAGTACCGTTTCATTTTCATACTACCGACACTATATATTGTAATAACTGGTTCAGTAAACTGGGCACTCAAGTTTATATGACAAAACAAGTTTATTATGAACATTTAAATATAAATTACTATACTGTAAAGACTGAAAAAGAATGGGCTGAAATTTTTAAAAAAGAAAATGGACGAATGGCTAAATGTATAGCATTTTCACCAAGTAGTAAAGATATTTTAAAAGTAAGAAAAGAATTAGATAGCTTAGAAAATATAGTTTATTTTGGTTCAGGTAACCATAGTACAGAGATAAATTTTAAGGGTGTATCTAAAGGAAATTCAGTAAAAGTTTTAAGTGAAAAATATGGAATAAAAAGAGAAGAAATTATTTGCATTGGTGATAATGAAAATGATGTATCTATGATTAAGTATGCTGGTCTTGGTATTGCTATGGCAAATGCTATTGATGAAGTAAAGTCAGCAGCTCAATATATTACAGATTCAAATAAAAATGATGGAGTAGCTAAAGCTATTAAAAAGTTTATATTAGATAAAGAATAGAAAATCACATTCCTAAGAATTATATTTTTAAATATACAGAAAATAATTCTAAGGAGTGTGATTTTATGTTTATTCCCAAAAGAATTATATTTGAAAAAGGCTCATTAGATTATGAAATAGGACAGAATGTATACAATTATTTTAAAGATAATACTAAAGTAGAGAAAATAATACTCACATCTAATAAAGTTAAACAAAACATTCCTTATAATGATTATTTGCCTGAATTCTACAAAGAAGGAAAGAGAACATTAGTAGTAGGAGTAAAGAAAGGGCTGAAATTTCAATCTTGTAAACCGTCGGCTCATTATCAGTTACCTTTATATTCAGGATGCATGGGACAATGCCAATATTGTTATTTAAATACCAATTTAGGAGATAAACCATATGCTAAAATAAATTCAAATATTGATGATATATTAAAGCAAGCTCAAAAATATATTGATGAGAGGTTGCCTAGTATTACCATATTTGAAGGATCAGCTACATCTGACCCACTACCAATGGAACCTTATGCTGGATCATTAAAAAAGACTATAGAATTTTTTGCTAACAATACTAATGGCCGATTTAGATTTGTAAGTAAATTTAATGATGTGGATACTTTGTTAGATATAAAACATAACGGCAAAACAGAGGTGAGGTTTACTTTAAATACAGATAAAGTTATTAATGAGTATGAAAATGCTACTGCATCTATCACTTTACGATTAGAAGCGTGTGAAAAAATAGCTAATGCCTGTTATCCTTTAGGGTTTATAATTGCACCGGTATTTTTATATAATAACTATAAAGAAGATTATAAAAAACTTTTATTAGACTTAAGAGAGAAATTACCGAAGAGTATGAAAAATCCACCATCATTTGAGGTAATATCTCATAGATATACAACAAGAGCAAAAAATGTAATAATGGAAGTTTTTCCAGAAAATACATTACCGATGAATGATGATGAGCGTAAATATAAATATGGACAATTTGGTTATGGAAAATATGTATATAAGACGGAAGAACTTGATGATATGAAGGAGTTTTTCAAAAAAGAGATAAGTGAAATTTTTCCGGAAAGTGAAATAAAATATATTATTTAACAATCTGTAAAAAACTTTGACTATTAAAATTGGATATAGTATTATTATTTTTATAAGAGATTATAGAGTAAGGTGTTTATCATCTTGCTTTTTGTTTTGGAGGGAAATTCCTTGAATTTGAATATTGTATTATATCAACCAGAAATTCCACAAAATACTGGAAATATAGCAAGAACATGTGTGTTAACTAATTCAACATTACACTTAATAAAGCCGTTAGGATTTAGTATTGATGATAAGGCAGTAAAAAGATCAGGATTAGATTACTGGAGTGAGTTAAAGTTAGAAGTTCATGAGTCATATGAAGATTTTATAAATAAGTATGGAGATAGAAGAATATTTTTAGCATCTACTCATGGTGGTAATTACTATAATGAGGAAAGTTATAAGCCGGGTGACTTCATAATGTTTGGAAGAGAGTCAAAAGGTGTACCACAAGAAGTACATGAAGCTCATACAAATATAAGAGTGCCGATGATTAAGACAAGTACTAGAAGTCTAAACCTTTCTAATACAGTTGCAATTATAGCATATGAAGCATTAAGACAAATGGACTTTCCGGATATGAAATAATGGATGGGGAGGAATTGTTATGCAAAAGATTAAGATAATAACTGATAGTACTCTTGATATACCAGTAGATTTAATAAAGAAGAATGACATAGAAGTTATGCCTTTATTAATTAATTTTGGTGAAGATAGTTATTTAGATGGAGTTGATATTACTCCAACTGAAATGATTGAAAGAATAAACAGAGAAAATGTTTTACCAACTACAGCACAAATTACTCCAACTAGATTTGAAGAAACTTTTAAAAAGTATTTAGATCAAGGATATAAAATAGTAACTTTAGTGCTTTCTTCAGAAATGAGCGGAACATATCAATCAGCTTGTATAGCTAAAGATATGCTTGAAACAGAAGATATAGTTGTAATTGATTCTAAAAATGTTACATCAGGATTAGGATTATTAGTTTTAAAAGCTTGTAGATTAAGAGATAATGGAGCTTCAATTAAAGAAATTGAAGAAGAAATTCTAAAGACTAGAGATAAGGTTAAATGTACACTTAATTTTGAATCATTAGATAATCTTGTAAGAGGTGGAAGACTACCAAAAGTTGCTGGAGCTATAGGAACAGCTTTAGGTTTAAGACTTATACTAGAAATAAAAGATGGTAAGATGGCTGTTAAGGATAAAGTAAGAGGAAGTAAAAAAGCTTTTAAGAAATTAATATCTGATTTTGAAAGTGCAGATGTTGATTTTAAAGAACCAGTTATATTAACAGACTTATTAAATGAAGATGTATATTTTGAATTAAAGAAATACTTAGAAGAAAAAGA
Source organism: Clostridium disporicum (assembly GCF_001405015.1). Taxonomy (GTDB): domain Bacteria; phylum Bacillota; class Clostridia; order Clostridiales; family Clostridiaceae; genus Clostridium; species Clostridium disporicum_B. The sequence continues at coordinate 86,900 of NZ_CYZX01000005.1, read as the reverse complement.
TATAGAATACGTAGATGCAAAGGTTGGATGTACAGTTGGTATACACTCTGGAATTAAACCTTGTGGATTATTCTTTATTGTGAAATAATAAAAGGCTTGTGCTTATGCACGAGCTTTTTTTATAATTTCTTCGGTAAACTTTTACAAAGAATATATTGGAATATATTAAAAATAAAGGTATACTAAAAGTGTGGTATTTATAAAAGAAAACAAAAGAGGGATGTTATATGAAGTTAGATTTTAATCTGAATTTATCTCAGCAGCAAAAACTTGTAATGACACAAAATATGCAATTATCAATAAATATTTTACAGATGTCAGCTTGTGAGTTAAGAGAATTTATCAATAAAGAATTAGAAGAAAATCCTATTATTGATAGTGATTTTAATTTGAAGAAGAATACTGAAATCGAGCAATATAAAAAGATGATAGAATCTATGGAGTATGATAATAGTATTTACAATTCATATTCTAAAGGAGAGTATGATGAAGAGGGGTTATCGCCTTTAAATTTTGTGTCTGAGAAAAAGACTTTAAAAAGTTATTTGTATGAACAATTACATACTAATAAAGAAGTAAAGAACTTAAGAATTATTATAGATTACATGATTGAATCTTTAGATAGTAGAGGATACCTTGACGAAACTGTAGAGAACATATGTAATAAATTTAATATTTCGGAAGAAAAATGTGTACAAGCGCTAGAGATATTACAAGATTTAGAACCAGCAGGTATTGGGGGAAGAAATCTAAAGGAAAGTCTTTTAATCCAATTAAAAAGAAAAAAGAAATTAGATTTAAATCTGGAGAATATAATAAATAATTATTTAGATTTAGTGGCTGATAATAAATTTAAAGATATAGCAAAATATTTAAATATATCTCAAATAGAAGCTCAAAATTATGGAGATATAATAAGAGAATTGGAACCCAAGCCATCTAGAGGGTATTATACAGGTGATGACGTGAAATTTATAACTCCTGATGCTTATATAAAAAAGATAGATAAAGAGTATACAGTTATTATGAATAATGATATAGTACCCCAATTATCTATTAATGGAGTATATAAAAATTTACTTCTTCATGGAAGTGATAAAGAAGTTGAAAGTTATATTAAAGAGAAAATTGGAAGTGCTATGTTTTTAATAAAAAGTATTAATAATAGAGAAAATACTTTAAGAATAATCTTAGAAGATATAATAAAAAGGCAAAAAGAATATTTAGACAAAGGAAAAAAATATTTAAAGCCAATGATGCTTAAAGATATAGCAGAGGATATAAACATGCATGAATCTACTGTAAGTAGAGCTATTAAGGATAAATATATTTTAACTAGTTACGGAACTGTTAAGATAAAGGATTTATTCACAGTGGGATATAGTACAAAAAGTTCTTCTGATGGTAAAAATGTATCTGCAAAGAATATAAAAGATATCATAAAAGAGATTATTGATAGTGAAGATAAGAAAAAGCCTTTTTCCGATGAAATGATATGTACAGAACTTTCTAAAAAAAATCTGAATATATCAAGAAGGACAGTGGCAAAATATAGAGAGGAAATGGGAATAAAATCTTCTAGCAAGAGAAAAAGGATATAGCAGACGTAGGGAAGACAGGATTTTGGAGAAGAATATTCCTATTTCTATTTTTCTCAATTATAAAAATATTATAAAAAATTTACAGAAAGCCTTTTAAATTTAGTAAAGATGCTTTATAATGAAATAGGTGGGACATGAAAAGATAGTAGTGGGACATAAATGGTCCAAAAGGAGGGTTAATAGTGCAGGAAATATTAAGCTTACAAAAAAAGATAGTTCCTGAGCTAGTTGAAGTTCTTGAAAAAAGATATAATATTTTAAGAACTATATATTATAACCAACCAATTGGAAGAAGAGTTTTAGCAAGTGAACTTAATTTAGGTGAGAGAATAGTAAGAACTGAAATAAGTTTTTTAAAATCTCAAGGCTTAATAGAAGTGAATACTCCAGGTATGAGTGTTACTGAAGATGGGAAAGTAATAGTCAAAAGACTAAAAGAGTTTATACATGAACTTAAAGGTCTTGCTGATGTTGAAGAGTGTTTAAGATCTTGTTTAGGATTAAAAGATGTTATAATAGTCCCGGGAGATGTAGATAGTAATCCTACTGTTTTAAAAGATTTAGGAAAAGCAGCGGCAACTTATGTTAAGAAAATTTTAAAAGATAATAACATAATTGCTATAACTGGTGGATCTACGATTAAAGAGGTTGTAGAAGCATTTCCTAAAATCAACAATGTTTCCAATGTATTAGTAGTACCAGCTCGTGGTGGTATGGGGCGAAAAGTAGAGAGCCAAGCTAATACGCTAGCAGCTTCTTTAGCTAAAAAAATTAATGCATCATATAAACTTCTACATATTCCAGAGAATGTTAGTGCAGAAGTTCTTGATGGTTTACTTAAAGAAAGTCAAGTTAAGGATGTAATTGAGTCAATTCAAAAGGCAGATATACTTATCTATGGAATTGGTAATGCAATCCATATGGCTAAAAAAAGAGAAGCATCCGATGAGTTTATAAAAAAACTTGAGGACATGGGAGCTATAGGAGAGGCTTATGGATGTTATTTTAATAAAGATTGTCAGATGATATCTGAAAATAACTCTATAGGAATAAATTTAAACAATGCTAAAAAAATTAGAACACATATTGCAGTTGCTGCTGGGAAGAATAAGATTGATGCGATAATTGCAACAGAAATGTATAATCGTAATGCTGTATTGGTTACAGACGAAAATACAGGAAAAGAAATATGTGAGATAATAAAAAGCAACAATTTAAACAAGCTTTAAAATTTAATTTTAAATATAAATATCTAATTTTAGGAGGTAACTTTAATGGCAAATGTTAGAGTAGCAATTAATGGTTTTGGACGTATTGGACGTCTTGCATTTAGACAAATGTTCGGTGCAGAAGGGTATGAAGTTGTAGCAATCAACGACTTAACAAGCCCAAAAATGTTAGCACACTTATTAAAATATGATTCAGCTCAAGGTAGATACGAATTAGGTGATACAGTTGTTGCTGGTGAAGATTCTATCACTGTTGATGGAAAAGAAATCAGAATCTACGCTGAAGCTGATGCTAATAAACTTCCTTGGGGAGAAATCGGAGTAGACGTAGTATTAGAATGTACTGGATTCTACGTATCAAAAGCTAAGTCTCAAGCTCACATCAATGCAGGTGCTAAGAAAGTTGTTATATCAGCTCCAGCTGGAAACGACCTTCCAACAGTTGTATTCAACGTAAACCAAGATATATTAACAGCTGAAGATACTATAATCTCTGCTGCATCTTGTACAACAAACTGTTTAGCTCCAATGGCTAAAGCTTTAAATGACTATGCACCAATTCAATCTGGTATAATGTCAACTATCCACGCTTACACTGGAGATCAAATGATCTTAGACGGACCTCAAAGAAAAGGTGATTTAAGAAGAGCTAGAGCTGGTGCTGTTAACATAGTTCCAAACTCTACAGGAGCTGCTAAAGCTATCGGATTAGTTATTCCAGAATTAAACGGAAAATTAATCGGTTCTGCACAAAGAGTTCCAGTTCCAACAGGATCATCTACAATTTTAGTTGCTGTAGTTAAGGGTGAAAATGTAACAGTTGAAGGAATCAACGCTGCTATGAAAGCTGCTTCAAACGAATCATTCGGTTACACTGAAGAAGAATTAGTTTCTTCAGATATCATCGGAATCAAGTACGGTTCATTATTCGATGCAACTCAAACTATGGTTTCTGAATTAGGAAATGGTTTATACCAAGTTCAAGTTGTTTCTTGGTACGACAACGAAAACTCATACACTAGCCAAATGGTTAGAACTATTAAATACTTCTCTGAATTAGCTTAATATTTAATAGTTAATTAAATACGGATTAGATGCCTATAAAGGCACTTTTATAAGATCCTAAAAACGGGTCCGGTCTCTAAGGTATACCTATAGGACCGGGCTCATTTTAAAATTAGGAATAAAATTATTTATAAAATTATGAGGTGAAGAGAATGAACTTTAATAAGAAGACTATCGAAGACGTTCAAGTAAACGGTAAAAGAGTTTTAGTTAGATGTGACTTTAACGTTCCACTAAAAGATGGAGTTATAACTGATGAAAATAGATTAGTTGGAGCTCTTCCAACAATCAAATATTTAGTAGAAAATGGAGCAAAAGTTATACTTTGCTCACACTTAGGAAAAGATGCTTCTAAGACTTTAGCACCAGTAGCTGTAAGATTAAGCGAAATGTTAGGTAAAGAAGTAGTATTCGCTAGAGACGAAGAAGTTGTTGGCGAAAACGCTAGAAAAGCTGTTGCTGATATGAAAGACGGAGACGTTGTATTATTAGAAAACACTAGATGCAGAAAAGAAGAAACTAAAAACGGAGAAGAATTATCTAAAGAATTAGCTTCTTTATGTGATATCTACGTTAATGATGCTTTCGGAACTGCTCACAGAGCTCACTCTTCAACAGAAGGTGTTACAAAATTTGTTGACACTGCTGTTTGTGGATACTTAATTCAAAAAGAATTAAAGTTCTTAGGAGAAGCTGTAAATGCTCCAGTTAGACCTTTCGTTGCTATATTAGGTGGATCAAAGGTTTCTGATAAGATAGCTGTTATCAACAACTTATTAGAAAAAGTTGATACAATAATCATCGGTGGAGGAATGGCTTACACATTCTTAAAAGCTCAAGGATACGAAATCGGAACTTCTTTATGTGAAGACGATAGAATGGACTACGCTAAAGAAATGATAGCTAAAGCTGAAGCTAACGGAGTTAAATTCTTATTACCAGTAGACCACAGAATTGCTGATGGATTCAAGGATGTTGAAGCTACAGTTACTGAAGATCAAAACATTCCAGCAGGATTCATGGGATTAGATATCGGACCAAAGACAGAAGCTTTATATGCTGATGCTATAAAAGATGCTAAGACTGTTATCTGGAACGGACCAATGGGAGTATTCGAATTCGAAAACTTCAACAAAGGAACAATAGCTGTTGCTAAGGCTATGGCTGATGCAGATGCTACAACAGTTATCGGTGGAGGAGACTCAGCTGCTGCTGTTAACATCTTAGGATTTGGAGATAAGATGACTCACATCTCTACAGGTGGTGGAGCTTCATTAGAATTCTTAGAAGGTAAAGTATTACCAGGAATCGCTGCTTTAAACGATAAGTAAGAGCCAAAATCTTCGATTTTGTAGCTCGCACTTATGCAGGGCTAAGTAAGACTCCAAATCTCGGATTTGGCAAGTCGAACTTACACCTACGAACATATGTGAGTAGGTGTTTCCTTAAGTCCATAAATATCTGATTTAGTCAGGCGAACTTAACTGACAATCAAAATTTTAATTTGGTTATTTGAACTTACTCCTCCGATAGGAGGAGTTTCATTAAAAAATTTGTATGAGGTGATTATAATGAGAAAAGCTATTATTGCTGGAAACTGGAAAATGCACTACACTCCAGAAGAAGCTGTTAAATTAGTAAATGAATTAAAGCCATTAGTAAAGGATGCTACTTGTGATGTAGTAGTTTGTCCTACTTTTGTTTGCTTAGACGCTGTATTAAAAGCTGTAGAAGGATCAAACATCAAAGTTGCTGCTCAAAACATGCACTTTGAAGAAAAAGGAGCTTTCACTGGTGAAATCGCTCCAAGAATGTTAGAAGCTATGGGTGTTGACTATGTTGTTTTAGGACACAGCGAAAGAAGAGAAATGTTCAACGAAACAGATGAAGCTTTAAACAAGAAAGTTAAAGCTGCTTTTGCTCACAACTTAACTCCAATTCTTTGCTGTGGAGAAACTTTAGAGCAAAGAGAAAACGGAACAACTAACGAAGTAGTTGGAGCTCAAATCAAAGCTGACTTAGAAGGTTTATCAGCTGATTTAGCAGAAAAAGTTGTTATAGCTTACGAACCAATCTGGGCTATTGGAACTGGTAAAACTGCTACTGATGAACAAGCTAACGAAACAATAATGGCAATCAGAGGAATCGTTGCTGAAATGTTCGGTAAAGAAGTTGCTGATAAAGTAAGAATCCAATACGGTGGATCTGTTAAGCCAGGAACTATAAAAGCTCAAATGGCTCAATCTGATATAGATGGTGCTTTAGTTGGTGGAGCTAGCTTAGTTGCTTCAGACTTTGCTGCAATAGTTAACTACTAAAATAGATATAAATTATAAAGAGATAACTCTAAGTGGGTTATCTCTTTTTTATGCAATTTATTAGATTATTATATATAATTGATTTTGGAAATTTAGGAACAGTTAAAATTACATCTGTTTAAGATTCTATTTTTTATAGTACTAGCTTAGAAAATATACTTATTTTTAGAGAACCCAAAAATAAGTATTAAAGTAAAATAGAAGTAATTTATACAGTGTAATTAACAATGATGTAAAGATAAGAAAAAAGGTCAAATATTATAAAATTTACTAAAGAAATTTCATAGGAAAAATTTTCAACAAACGTTTACAAGAATAGCTATTTAGTTGTGAAGGTTATATAATTATAGTATAATAAAAAAGAATTTGATTAAAGATATATATATTATACCAATTATATCTTAAAGCGAAGAAATTTGTTAAAATGATGCTTTATTTCAAATTCAGCTTTTACGAGTCAAAATAGATGAAATTTTTATATAACTTGGAGGGAATTATGGCGAAGAAACCTGTAATGTTAATGATATTAGATGGATTTGGAATAGCTCCAAATGGTGATGGTAATGCTGTAGAAAAAGCTAAGAAGCCAAATTACGATAACTTACTTGCAAAATATCCACACACTGAAATACAAGCAAGTGGTATGTTTGTAGGATTACCAGATGGACAAATGGGTAACTCAGAAGTTGGTCACTTAAATATAGGTGCAGGAAGAATTATATACCAAGAATTAACAAGAATAACTAAGGAAGCAAATGAAGGCGGATTCGCAAAGAATGAAGCTTTATTAAAGGCTATAGAAAATGTTAAGAAGAATAATTCTGCATTACATTTAATGGGATTATTATCAGACGGGGGAGTACACTCTCATATAGAACACTTAAAAGGATTATTAAAGTTAGCTAAAGATATGAACATAGAAAAAGTATATGTTCACGCATTCATGGATGGAAGAGACGTTCCACCATCATCAGGAAAAGATTTCATAGTTGAATTAGAAAAAGCTATGGAAGAAATCGGAGTTGGTGAAATAGCTACAGTATCAGGAAGATACTATGCTATGGATAGAGACAACAGATGGGAAAGAGTTGAACTTGCTTATAATGCAATGGTATTAGGTAAAGGTGAAACTGCTTCTTCAGCTGTTGAGTGTATGGAAAAATCATACCATGATAATAAGACTGATGAATTCGTATTACCATGCGTTATAGAAAAGAATGGAGCTCCAACAGCTACAATTTCTAACCATGATTCAGTAATATTCTTTAACTTTAGACCAGACAGAGCTAGAGAAATAACTAGAGCTATAAATGATAAAGTATTTACTGGATTTGAAAGAGAAAACTTAGACTTAGTATTTGTTACTATGACTCAATACGATAAGACATTAGAAGGTGTTGAAGTTGCTTACAAGCCACAAAGTATAAATAATACTTTAGGAGAATTCGTTGCATCTAAAGGATTAAAACAATTAAGAATAGCTGAAACTGAAAAGTATGCTCACGTTACATTCTTCTTCAACGGTGGAGTTGAAAAAGAAAATGAAGGTGAAGATAGAGCTCTTATTGCATCTCCAAAAGTTGCAACTTATGACTTAAAGCCTGAAATGAGTGCTTATGAAGTAACTGAAGAATTAATAAATAGATTAGACCAAGATAAATATGATATGGTTATCTTAAACTATGCTAACCCAGATATGGTTGGACACACTGGTGTTATGGATGCTGCTGTTAAGGCTATAGAAACAGTTGATGAATGTTTAGGAAAAGTAGTTAACAAAGTATTAGAATTAGATGGAACAGTATTTATAACTGCTGACCACGGAAATGCTGAAACTATGATAGACTACTCAAATGGTCAACCATTTACAGCTCACACAACTCAACCAGTTCCATTTGTATGGGTATCAAACCACACAGAAGGAAAGAAATTAAACACAGGTAAGTTAGCTGATATAGCTCCAACAATGTTAAGTGTTATGGGCTTAGAAGCACCAGAAGAAATGACTGGAGAAAACTTAATAGTAAGTAAGTAGTTTATAATAAATAAAAAAGAACTATCGCTGGATTAGGCGATAGTTCTTTTTGCTTTATAAATTATATATTTTTCTTGAATGAGAAATATAAGTATTGGTAAAATATTGATATATATATAAAGAATAGGGAATTTTAATTAAATAAAGATATACAAAAAATCAGTAATATTGACTAATATTATTAACTTTATAAATACTATGGAATAAAATAAATAACTATAATATCTTAAGGGTAAAAGATAAATAATAAATTATTTAATATAGGAGAATTTAATATGGGAATAAAATTTATTGAGGATAAGAAAATATTCAAACTAGATGCAAAAGATACATCATATATCATTTCTGTGATAGATGAAGAGCAATTTGTTGGACATGTGTATTTTGGAAAAAAGATAATTGACGAGGATGTAAATTATCTTTTACGTTTAGAGGAGTCACCATATGTACCATCAAAGAATAATCGTGATAGAGTATCATTCTATGATAGTTTCCCCACTGAATACTCCACTCATGGTATAGGAGATTTTAGAGAAAGTTGCCTTCAAGTGAGGGATAAAAATGGAAATACAAGTTGTAGACTACAATATTTATCTCATGAAATATATAAAGGTAAGAAAAAGTTAGCGGGATTACCAGCAACATTTGGAGATGATAATGAATGTACAAGCCTTGAAATAACATGTATAGATAATGATTTAAATCTTGAGGTTATTTTAATTTATACAGTATTTGAAAACCTAGATGTAATTACAAGAAGTGTAAGAGTTAAAAATTGTGCAGAAGATTCAATAGCGTTAACAAAGGTTTTATCAGCGTGTATAGATTTCGATGGGATTAATTATGATATGATTTCTCTTCATGGATCATGGGCAAGAGAGAGACACATATCAAGAAAAAAAATAAGTTATGGGAAGCAAGCTGTATCGACTGTACGAGGTGAATCAAGTCATCAAGATAATCCGTTTATAGCTCTTTTAGATAGTTCAGCAACAGATGAAAGTGGAAATGTATATGGATTTAATTTTGTTTATTCAGGAAACTTTTTTACTCAGGTTGAAGGATGTCAATTTGATACTACGAGAGTAGTTATGGGAATTAATCCAGTTGATTTTACATGGGTTTTAGGTAAAGACGAAGAATTTCAAGCTCCAGAAGTAGTTATGGTTTACTCAGATAAAGGAATAGGGAAAATGACTAGAACCTTCCATGATTTATATCGTAATAATTTAATTAGAGGTAGATTTAAAGATAAGAAACGTCCAATATTAATAAATAACTGGGAAGCAACTTATTTTGATTTTAATACAGAAAAGTTATTATCTATAGCTAAGGAAGCATCATCTTTAGGAATAGAGATGCTAGTAATGGATGATGGATGGTTCGGAAAGAGAAATAAGGATAATTCATCATTAGGAGATTGGATAGTAAATGAAGAAAAAATACAGGGTGGATTAAAATATCTTGTAGATGAAGTGAATAAGTTAGGAATGGAATTTGGTATATGGTTCGAACCAGAAATGATATCACCAGATTCAGATTTATATAGAGCTCATCCAGATTGGTGTATTCATATTGATGGTCGTACACCTGCGTTATGTAGAGAACAATATGTTTTAGATTTATCTAGAAAAGAAATAGTAGACTATATTTATGAAAGTGTTAAAAAGGTTCTTTCAAGTGCTAATATAACTTATGTTAAATGGGATATGAACAGACAAATAACTGATTTAGGTAGTAAATGTATTCCGGCAGAAAGACATGGAGAGTTATTACATAGATATGTTTTAGCTGTTTATGAAATGATGGATAGATTAACTACAGATTTTCCTCATATATTATTAGAAAATTGCTCAGGTGGAGGGGCAAGATTTGATCCAGGTATGTTATATTATAGTCCACAAATATGGTGCTCTGATGATACGGATGCTATTGAAAGATTAAAGATTCAAGAAGGAACAGCTATGGTATATCCACTTTCTTGTATTGGGGCTCATGTTAGTGATTGTCCTAATCATACAGTCGGAAGAAGTACACCTTTTGAAACAAGAGGTCATGTAGCTTTAGCAGGTACGTTTGGATATGAATTAGACGTTACTAGAATACCTAAAGAAGATAGAGAGATGATTCCAAAACAAGTTGAAATGTATCATAAATATAATGATTTAGTTAGAACAGGAGACTATTATCGTATAGAAAATTTCTCAGAAAATCATAGTTTTGATTCTTGGGAAGTTGTATCTAAGGATAAAAAAGAAGTTTTAGTTACTTGTGTGCAAGTATTGGGAAGAGCAAATTATCATAGTAGAAGAATAAAGTTAAAGGGATTAGTAGAAGATAAAATGTATAAGTTAGAAGGTACTAAAGAGGTATTTTCAGGGGGAGTCTTAATGCATGGAGGACTTAATATTAAGGATTTACATGGAGATTATTCAAGTAAGCTACTACATCTAATTCAAGTATAAATTTAATAAAAATATGCTAAGCGTTAAAAAGTTTAGCATATTTTTTTATTTTTAAGTATTTATCGAAACTAATATTTATAAAAAGTGACAATAAAAAATATACAAATCTTAATATATATATACGATAATTATTCCCTATACTCAGAAACGTTTACAGAGGATTTTACGAGATTTATACTAAAAACATCAAATAAATAAATTATAAATCTTTTAAAAAGTAGGGGGAGAATCATGAAGAGAAATAAGTTAAAAGGGATTATAGCAGTAGCTATAGCGCTGACTTTAAGTGTTACATCATTAATCGGATGCGGAAATCAAAATGCAGGAACAGCAACAGATGAAAATGTTACATCTGAATCAATTTTAGACTCAGTAATAAGTGTAGATACTGTATTAAAGAATGCTAAGCTTGAGGGTGAAAAAGCTGATGTAGCAGGAACTGTATTAAGTACAATGGTATCATTTACGCCAGGAGCAGCAGCTCATGGTAATCCATTAGTAAATGGTGGACCAGATTGGTCAATGCAACCATTAATATTCGATTATCTATGTGATTACAGCTCTCAACCAGAAAAAACATTTAAACCTTCATTATTAGAAAGTTATGAGTTTGAAAATTGTGTATTAACTATGAAATTAAAAGATGGTCTTAAATGGAGTGATGGTAGTGCTATTACTGCAGATGATTTAATGTGTAATCTATTTATAGAAATGACTGTAAACAATATAGCGTACTACGCTGAATCGGTAACTAAAGTAGATGATTTAACGGTAGAAATAAAGTACAACAAGGACTCTGCGTTATTACTTGATTATGTATTAAAATCACCTTTGATGTATCCAGCTGAAAACTATGGTGAATTTGCTAAGGTTTTTGAAGAACAATTTAATAATAATAGAGAGCTTGATGATGATGGAAACTTTAAATTCACTGCTGATGGAGATTTAAAAGTTAATGAAGCTACTACAGAGCTTAATAATTACTTACCAGATTTAATGAGTATAAAATGTTCAGGTGCATATGTTCCAAAGACAATGACATCAGCTGAAATTATATTTGAACAAAATCCTAATTATAGAGTACCACTTTATATAGAAAAAATTAGAGGTATAAGACCAACAAGTACAGAATCAAATGCATTAGCAATTTCGAATGGAGATTATGATGCAGAAGGTATGGGATTATCTCCTGATTTAGCTCAAAAGGTAGCTGAGAATAATGCAGATACAATAAGACAAATGGTAGTTCCAGAGTTTAGTTCTTTAGGTTTCTGTATGAATACTCAAACATACCCAACTAGCGATGTAAATGTTAGAAAAGCAATAGCGTATATCATAGATTCAGCTCAAATAGCTCCAGTATCTGAACCAGGAATGGTAAAAGGGGATGAGTATGCAGTTGGACTTCCACCTTCAATAAGAGATAAGTATCTAAGTCAGGATTTCTTAAATACACTAGATAATTATGATGTTAACTTAGAAAAAGCAGCTGAATGCTTAGAAGCTGCTGGATGGAGCAAAAAAGGTGATAAGTGGGTTGATGCTAATGGAGATAGTCCAGAAATCATAGTAGCTGGTGTTGGTGAATATCCTGCATATGTTGTAATGGGTGAAGCAGCAGCGAATATGTTAACATCATTTGGATTAAATGCAGTATTTACACCGAAAGAAGCAGCAGCGTATAACGATTATGCAACATCTGGACAAGGACATATGGTTATAGATGGATTTGCGTCAGCAACTAATACTCAACATCCATTTGAAGCTTACAACGGAATTTGGTGGTATGGACAAAGAGGTATGAACTTAGTATTCCCAGAGCAAGGTAAATTAGTTTGGAAAAATGATGAAACTGGAGAAGAGTTCCAATACTCAGATAAAATGACAGAGTTATTTGATGCAGCAAATGATGAAGAAATAACAGCTGTGACAGAAGAATTTGCACAATTTTTTAATGATAATGTGTGGTTTATTCCTGTAACTGAAAAGTACTATGTATTTAGAATTCATAATCCAAAGCTTTCAATGGCTGAAGCTCCAACAGGAGAACAATTAAGTGACTTCTATTGGTCAGGTACAACTAGTGCTCTTATAGGAAAGATGATAAGAGGGGAAGAATTATATTACATTAAATAATTATTTATAAAAAAGTTAAAGTAAATAGGGCTGTTAGTTAACAGCCCTATATTTAGAATTAAGAGGTGATTTGACATGAAAAGATTAGCTACTTGTCTTGCAACAATGCTAGCTTCGTTATTATTAATATTTTTCGTAATACAAGCAATGCCAGGAGATCCAGTCGATACATTGACGCAAGAATATATGAGATCAAGTCAATTATCATATGAACAAGCCTACAACAAAGCAAAATTAGCTTTAAATTATGACCCAGATGAACCGGTGGTTGAGAGATTTGTATCATATGTAAAGGGAATTGCAACAGGAAATTTAGGACAATCTATGTCTTTTAAGGAATCAGTATCTAAAATAGTTTTAGGGGCTCTTCCTTGGACATTGCTTGTATGTTCAATATCATTATTACTATCATTTACTGTAGGAGTAATTCTAGGAATTTATGTAGCTTGGAAGAGAAGTAAGTTATTAGATGGTGTTCTTACTGGATATCAAGCAGTTTTAGGATCTATTCCAGATTATATAGTTGCATATTTATTAGTTTTATTATTTTCATTAACACTTGGATTATTTCCATCAAAAGGTGCATATGACTCATCAGTTACACCAGGATTTAACTTAGAATTTATATTAAATGTATTAAGTCATGCAGCATTACCAATTTTAGCATATTTCTTAACTACATTAGCTGGATGGATAATGGGGATGAAAGCAAACTGTATGTCAGTTTTAGGTGAAGATTATATAAATTATGCAAAAGCTAGAGGTATATCAAATAAACGTATTATATTTAGCTACTTAGGAAGAAATGCAATGCTTCCGATGGTAACAAGCGTTGCTATATCATTTGGAATGATGTTTGGAGGATCACCTTTAATAGAAAATTTATTTGTTTATCCAGGTGTTGGATATTACCTAACCACAGCTATTTCAAGGAGAGATTATCCTCTTATGCAAGGAATGTTCCTAATGATAATTGTAATGGTATTATTATCAGGATTATTTGCAGAATTCTTGAATACTAAATTAAATCCAAGATTAAGGGAGAAATAAGATATGAATAGTACAGCAAGTGTAAATAAAATAAAAACCTTTGAAAAAGAAGGAACATTTTTAACATCGCTAAAGGAATTCTTTCAAGTAATTTGGAGAAATAAGATGGCGAGAGTAGGATTTTTAATTTTAGTATTTTTCTTATTACTTGCTATTTTTGGACCAATGGTGGTGCCTGCACCGGAATCAAACTACTTAGCAAGATTAAAACCACCTTCTGCAGCTCACCTTTTAGGAACAGACTATGCAGGAAGAGATATTTTAGCATTATTTATAAATGGATCAAGATCGGTTTTATTAGTTGCTTTTTATGCAGCATTATTTTCAATAGTATTTGCATGTGGAATTGGTATAACAGCAGGTCTTGTTGGAGGAAAAGTTGACGAAATATTAATGTTAATAACAAATATAGTTTTAACTATGCCAACTTTACCTGTAACAATGGTGCTTTCAATGGTTATAAACGTAAGTAATGATATATTATTTGGATTAGTATTAAGCTTATGGTCATGGGCTGGTCTTGCAAAGGCTATAAGATCTCAAGTGCTTGTAATAAGGAATAAGGATTTTATTGAGGCAAGTAGAGTAATGGGAATAAGCACAATTAACATTATTATAAAAGATGTAGTGCCAAATATAACTTCATTTATAGCTATAAACTTTATAGCGATAATGAAGGGAGCTATAATGACATCAGTTTCATTAATGGTTTTAGGATTAGTTCCTTTTAAAGGCAGCCATTGGGGAATGATGATACAGATGGCAATGTCACAATCAGCAGTTTTATATGGTGGTCTTGGACCAATAGTTTATTTTATGACACCTATTATGGGAATAGTTTTATTCCAATTAGGATGTTATTTCTTCGCAAATGGGTTAGATGAAGCAATGAATCCAAGATTACGTAAATAGGGAGGGTACATTATGAAACCTTTAATAGAAGTTAAAAATCTTACAATAGAATTCTTTTTAAAAAATGGAAAGCTAAGAGCATGTGACAATGTTTCTTTTACAATATATAAAAATGAAGTATTAGGAGTAATAGGTGAAAGTGGAAGCGGAAAATCAACTTTAGCTTCAGGGATATTAAATCTTGTACAAGCACCTGGAAAGATAACATCGGGAGAAGTTTATTATTATGATGAAGATGACAAGAAAGTTAATTTATTAGAGCTAAGCACTGATGAGTTTAATGAATATAGATGGAAAGAGATAGCTACAGTATTTCAAGCTGCACAAAATGCTTTAAATCCTGTATTAAAGATAAAGGAGCATTTTATTGAAACTGTGTTAGCTCATGATCCAGGCAGAACAGTCGAAGATATTATAAAAAAAGCAGAAGAAGTATTAAGATATGTAAGACTAGATACGAATGTACTTGAATATTATCCACACCAATTAAGTGGTGGAATGAAGCAAAGAGTATTAATAGCTTTAAGCCTTGTATTAGATCCAAAGGTAATATTACTTGATGAACCTACAACTGCTTTAGATGTTATAACTCAATGGTATATATTAGATTTATTAAAAGATATTCACGAAAGACTAGGAGTAACTTTAATATTTTTAACTCATGATATTTCAGTTATATCAGGAGTAATAGATAGAATTGCAGTTATGTATGCTGGAGAGCTAGTAGAATTTGGTGAAGTTGCAGATGTATTTGAAGAACCATCTCATCCATATACTAAAGGGTTATTAAATGCAATACCAACATTAAATGATGACGTTACACAGCGTAAAGCTATACCAGGAAATCCTCCAAACCTTACTCAAGAATTTAATGAATGTAAATTCTCTCCACGTTGTAGTATTTTTTTAGCTGGTGAATGTAAGGGAAGTAGAGAAAAGACTAAAGTAATGTACTTTGTAAATGATACTAAATGCACTAGATGTTATGAATTTGCAGAACGTCTAACTACAGTAAAGTCAGAGGAAGGTGCGTAAAATGAGTTTATTAAAAATAGATAATATAAGCATAGAATTCGATAATAGAGTTAATAAAAAGGAAAAAGTTAAGGTATTATCTGATATCAACTTAGAGGTTGGAGAAGGAGAAATTGTAGCGGTAGTTGGAGAAAGTGGATGCGGAAAAACTACATTAGGCAAATTAATTGTTGGAATTCATAAACAGACTAAAGGAAAAATATTATATAAAGGAAAAGATATAAGTAAG
Organism: Clostridium disporicum; assembly: GCF_001405015.1. Lineage (GTDB taxonomy): Bacteria > Bacillota > Clostridia > Clostridiales > Clostridiaceae > Clostridium > Clostridium disporicum_B. Next base: position 70,825 of record NZ_CYZX01000005.1, on the reverse strand, counting down.
CTAAAGAGAGCTGAGTTTAAGGATTATAGATTAGGAGTTCAGATGGTTCATCAAGATTCTTTTGCTGCTTTAAATCCAAATAGAACAATATTCCAATCTTTATCTATGCCGTTATTACAGCATAAAATAGCTAAGAATAAAGCAGAAGCTGAGAAAATATTAAAAGAATATTTTGCTGAAGTTGGATTAGTTCCACAAGAGCAATTCTTATATAAATATCCTCATCAATTAAGTGGAGGACAAAGACAAAGAATTTTACTTGCAAGAGCATTATCTGTTAAGCCTAAATTAATAGTTGCTGATGAACCTGTATCAATGGTTGATGTATCATTAAGAATTTCACTTATAGATTTAATGACTAAGATGAATAAAAAGTACAATATATCTTTTGTTTATATAACACATGATTTAGCAACTGCAAGATATATCGCTAAAAATGGAAGACTTGTTGTAATGTATTTAGGAAAAATTATTGAGTTAAATAATATATATGATGCTATCGATCATCCTAAACATCCATATTTCCATGCCTTACTTGCAGCGGTGCCTCAAAGTGTTGGAAAGAGATCTGATGGAGGTTCAAAAGAGTTACCTTTAAGAACTTTAGATATGCCGAGCATAATTAATCCACCATCAGGATGTAAATTCCATACAAGATGTCCTTACTATACAGAAAAGTGTGAAAAGGAAGAACCAGAACTACTTCAATATAAGGGAGGATATGTAGCATGTCATCATGTGGAAAGGATAGAAAGAGAAAGGGAAAAAGTAAAAGAAGTGATATAGATTTAACATCTATACTTACATTTATAAAACTTATACAAGCTATAGGTTGTGGAATGCTAGGCATATCAGTTTTAGGATTAATATTAGTAGGGAAAAATCCATCAGCACAAGTTCTTTATATTATGGTTATAGTAGTAAATTTGATAATAGTATTTGGAGGATTATTTCCTATAAGATATTTAACAAATAAGGTTAGTAATGAAAAATGAGCAAAAAATTGATGGAAGAAAAAGAGATAAGTGAATTAGATATTCCTAACTTTAGTTTATCTAATAAAAATGCTAGCATTGAATGCAAAAAATTGATGAAATATTTTTCAAGTATATTTGAAAAAGGAATAATAAGTGGACAACATTGTAATAAAGCAACTATGCCAGATATTGAATATATAAGAAGAGTTACAGGAAAGGTTCCAGCTATATTGGGATTTGATTTTCTAAGTTATTCAGGGGAAATAGAAACACCAGAAAGTACATTTGAATGTATAGATGAATTAGTCAATAATAAAGGAAGTGTAGAGGCTGCTTTATATTGGGCAAAGAATACTAATGCAATAATTACTTTTTGTTGGCATTGGTTTTCGCCTTTGAATGGAAAGGATAAAAGTTTTTATACAAAAAACACAAGTTTTGATCTTGTTAAAGCACTTATTGATGGGACTGAAGAAAATTTAGCTTTGATTAGAGATTTAGATATGATTGCTTATGAATTAAAAAAATTTAAAGATGCTAATGTACCTATACTTTGGAGACCACTTCATGAAGCTTGTGGTGGTTGGTTCTGGTGGGGAGCGTATGGAAAAGAAGCTTATATTAAATTATATAGATTAATGTATGATAGATACGTTAATTATCATAATCTTAATAATTTAATATGGGTGTGGAATTCCCCGGATAAAGAGTGGTATCCAGGTGATGATGTGGTAGATATAAATAGTGCAGATTATTATTCATCATTAGGAGATAATAGACCATTAATTGAAGAGTATAATACTTTTTATAGTATTCCAACTACTAAAAAACCGTTAGCATTAGGAGAAAATGGCCCAATACCTGATCCTGAACTTATAAAATCATCAAAAGCTTATTGGCTTTGGTTTATGGTTTGGAATAATGTATCAGAAAAAATTGTATGGAACTCAAATGATGTTTTAAAAAGATTTTTTAATGATGATTTTTTAATAACTCTTGAAGATTTACCAAAGTTAAGGTAGTTTAAGAGGTTTACGGGAGGATATTTTTATGAAAGAATCTAAAAATGCTCTAGAGTTAGCTTTACATCTTTTTAAGATAGGAGAACTAATAAGAGATATGGATGAAAAGATTAATAATGAAGATGATAATGAGTTAAAAAGGATATATATAAATGAAAGAGAAGATATGTATAGTACTCAAATAGATATGATTCATAAGTTAAGATCATTAAATATATAATCTGAAAACCCCATGGATAAGAATCCATGGGGAAAATTTTGGGGTAAATATAAAGATTATTTAATTATGAAAGGAAGAGTTAGAACCATAGATGTCCCTTTACCTTTAATACTGAATATTTCTAACCCATAATTAGAGCCATAATTAAGCTTTAATCTTCTATTTATATTTCTTAAAGCGATGCCTTTAAAATTATTATTTTTATCATTAATATAGTCGTTTAGATTATCACGAGTTGATTCATCCATACCAATACCATTATCAGATATAGATAATAATAAATTGTTATCTATTTTTTGACCTTGAATTATTATTTTACCATCACCACTACATTCACTAAGTCCATGGTAGATAGCATTTTCAATTAAAGGTTGGATTATCATTTTGATTATCTCGCAATTTAATAATTCATCAGGAACCAAATTCTCAATGGTGAATAGTTGATCAAAACGTATTTTTTGTAGATATATATAATTGTTTATTATTTCTAATTCTTTATTTAATGTAACTGTATTGATTTTTCTATTCATACTATATCTAATTATAGAACCAAAGTATTCTGCCATTATTGAGGTTTCTAAATCATCATTAATTTCAGCCATCATGTGTATAGATTCTAAGGTATTATATATAAAATGGGGATTAATTTGGTTTTGTAATTGTCGTAGTTCCAATTCTTTTTGCTCAATTTGGTTTTTATAATTTATATTTATTAAGTCATTTATACGAATCTTCATTTTATTATAAGAGTTAATTAATAATCCTATTTCATCATCTTTATTATATGAGATAGTAGAGTTAAGATTTTTTTCTAAATTATTTGCCCCCATATTAACTATTAAAGATTTTATTGGATTAAATATTCTTCGTATAAAGAATATATATAAAATTATAGTTAGTATTAAGAAGAAAATTAAGTTTATAAAAAATAATATTATATATAAACTATTAACTCTAAATACTTCAGATTTTGGCATAGTATTAGTAAGAATCCAATTAGATTCAGGAATATAATTTTTACAGTTAACATATTTTATTCCCTCGGTTATATAGCTAATTGTTGGCTCTGAACTTTTATAATCTGTGTTAATAGAATAGTTATCTATACTAAAATCTTTATTGGTAGTCATTATCAGATTACCATCAGAATCATGTATAGAAATAACTTGTCTATTAAAAGGTAAATCGTTAGTTAATAGGTTTAAAAAGTTTTCTACAGGTACTGTCACAAGGATTAAACCAGTAGGTTGATTTGTTGTTAAATCAATAATCTTCCTAGTTAATGCTATTAATTTAGTAGAGCTATCAATTTCGATATCAAATATATTATTTTCAGTTATATTTGTAAAAATATTAGTTTGGCTATCTGATAATAAAGCTTCTTGAAACCAATTTTCTAAGGTTGGATTGATTAATTTAAAGTTTGAACTATTTCTGCTGGAGAAAACTCCACGACCTTTTAGGTCATATATATAAGCTCCGTTTATAGAATCATTTTGGATTAACATCATTTCACAGATATATTTTAAATAGTTATAATCAGTAATTTCACTATTATTATCATTTAGAATAGCATTAAGTTTGCTTACTTCTGGGATAAGTAATGGGTATTTAGATACATCAGAAATATTGTTAAGTTTTTCTATTATCTGTTGGCTTAGACTTGAATTGAAATTTTTAACTACTTTTTCTGTTTTGTTAAATTCATATTTAGAATATGAATATAAGTTTAATGAAGTAGCTAAAAAATATATAACATACATAAAAATTAAAATAAATATAGTGAGTCTTTTAATTGATAAATTCATTTTAAACATAATAATTGCCATCCCATAGAGTTAAATATGATTAGAAATTTTATTTAATTTAATTATACATAATATAGTAAAAAAAATAAAATTTATTTAAAAAGTAATATATTTAAAAATGTAAACATTTAATGTATAATTTTAGTATGAATTATACTATAATTTATAAGCTTCAGGAGGAATTATGAAAATAGTAGTAGTAGATGATGATAAAATTATTAGATTAGGATTAACTAAGATAATAAAACGATTATTTGAACAACATGAAGTAATTTCAGACTTTAATAATGGGGCAGTTGCACTAGAATATTTAAGAGATAATAAAGTTGATTTGGTCATTACAGATATAAAGATGCCTATAATGACGGGAAGTGAATTAATAGAGAAGTCAGCAAAAGAATTGGACAACCCTCCTGTGTTTGTGGTTTTAAGTGGATATGATGAATTTACATATGTAAGAGATACAATGAAATCAGGAGCATTTAATTATTTACTTAAACCTATAAAGCAAGAAGAGCTTAAAAAGGTGATTGAAGAAGTAGAAGTTAAAATTAAAGAAAATAAGAAACAAGATAAGTTATTAAGTAAATCAATAGAGGTATTAAAAAAGGACTTTTTTAAACATATATTATTTTCAAACGTTGAAACAAATTATAAAACAGACCGATCACTTTTAGAGAATATACAGTTAAATGAAAATTATAAGTATAAGATGACAATTGTTCAGAGAGATGGAAATAATGATAAGACAATAATAAGTAATTTTATAAGAGATATATTAGAGTTAAATAAAGATGTAGAATATTTATCTTTTTATTTTGAAGATAACGTATATATAGTGTTCTATCTAGAATGTAGCGAAGTAAATTTAATTAATAAATTAACAGAAGATATTATAAGTAAAGCTGACAGCTTAGTTGAAAACGATAAGAATGTATTTATTATTGAATATACTGATAAAGTTTGGCAGTTACGTGAACAGTCAAGGCTTTTTAGAAAGTTAAAAAATAATATTAGTAGTGAAAGTAAGGCCAAAAAGTATATTTTAAGTTTATCAGAAGAAATGAATAATAATATATATGATGAGAATGAAAAAACAAATGTTACAGCTATAAAATTGGCGAAGCAGTATATTATTAAAAACTTCAATAAAAATATAACACTTAAAGAAGTGGCGGATGAAGTGTTTTTAAGTCAGAATTATTTATCAGAGCTATTTAAAAAGGAGATGGGGGAAGGGTTCTATGATTTCCTTTCTAGATATAGGATACAGGTTGCAAAAGATTTATTATTAACAACAAATCTGAGGGTTTATGAAATAGCAGAAAATGTGGGATATAACGATTCTATAACTTTTGGAAGAGCATTTAAGAAGATAACAGGAGCAACACCAAATAGTTTTAGAAATAATAGGGTGAGTGAATAAGAGTAATATTTATTAAGTATTATGAAAGAGGTTAGAATTTATGAATAAACATAAAATGAAGAGAATCTTACTAGGTGTATATCTTATGATTATTAGTAGTATTTTTATTAGTTGTACAGCTATATATAAAAATAATATTAATGATATAACTGCTAAAGGTGATGAGGAATTAGAAGGAACAATACGGTTTGTTAGTAATAGAACTGATAAAAAAGCAGAATTAGAAGCTTTAATTAGTGATTTTGAAGAAATGCATCCAGGGGGTAAAAGTTGAACTGGAGCTTATCGGAGATGCAGAAGAGATACTTCAAAGAAAGGCTACAGTAGGTGAATTATCAGATATAACGTTAGTTCCTGCAGCTATAAAGATAAGTGAATATAGTAAGTATTTTATGCCTTTAGATGGATTGGGGTTTGATGAAGATAGTATATATAATTATTCTAGTGGGATTGGTAGTGATGGGAAATTATACAATATAGATAGTTCTATATCATGGAATGGAGTTTTATATAATAAAAAAGTTTTTGAAGAAGCAGGTATTGAAGGTATACCAAGGACAAATGAAGAATTTTTTGAAGTTTGTAAAAAAATAAAAGCAATAAATAAGGTTCCTATGGCTATAAATTATAAAAATAGTTGGACAATGAGTACGTGGATAGATACATTACCATATGCATTTAATAATAAGTTTGAAGATGAAGTTATATTAAATTCAGTAAATATACTAGAAGAAGGGAATGGATTATATAAATCTTTAAACTTCATAAGGACAATAGTTCAAGAGGGATATTGTGAAGAGGATTTATTAAATTATGAATGGGAGCAATGTAAAAAAGATATAAAAAATGGAGAAGTAGCTATGATATTTTGGAATTCTAACTATAAATATCAATTAGAGGATATAGGAATGAATGTCGAAGATATAGGAATTTTTCCATTACCAGAAATTAATGAAATAATAGTTTACGGTGATTATAGGTTTGGAATTTCTAAGAATACAAAGTACCCTGAAGCAGCAAAAACATTTTTTAAATTTATTTTTGAAGATGATAGATATGCAGATGCAGTGAATATATTACCAATATCAAAGAATAGTGATAAAAGTAAAAATTTTCTTAAGGAAATTCAAAGTTTTGATATACCTGTTATAATTCACGATAATATTATTGATTATGGAGAAGATTATATAAATATTAATCATGAAAAATATGATAGCTTAAGAAAGCTAACTGGATTAAATTATACCTTTGTACAAGAGTATATTGTAAGTGATAATGTAGAAGAATTAAGTAATGATTTAAATAATAGATGGAATGAGCTAAAGTCTAAAGAAATGTTAAATTAGATAAATATATACTGTGCTTAAGAAAATATATACAAAAATAAAGAGTTGTCTAGCACAATATTGTATTTTTGAATATTAGATAATAAATTTTAAGTAAAGGTTTAAAAATATAAATAGAATGGAGTTATAGTATGAGTAATTATATTGCATTTGATATAGGAGGATCATCTGTAAAATGGTCTATAATAAATTTAAATGGAGAATTTTTAGAGAATGGAAAAATATCTATTCCTAAAACTATAGAGGAATTTTTTAAAGCTATTGCAGATAAGGTTAATGAGTTAAAGGACAAGTATCAGTTAGAGGGAGTAGCTATAAGTGCACCAGGAGCTGTAGATTCAGTAAGCGGAATAATAGGAGGAATGAGTGCATTACCATATATTCATGGGCCAAATTTTAAAGTCATTTTAAATGAAATGACTAGCTTACCAATTGAAATCGAAAATGATGCAAATTGTGCAGCTTTAGGTGAATGCTGGAGAGGGGCTGCAATGGATGCAAATGATTCTGCTTTTGTAGTTTGTGGAACTGGTATTGGAGGAGCCTTAATTAAGGATAAAAAAATTCATACAGGAATCCATAAACATGGTGGAGAGTTTGGATATTGCTTCGTAGATATAGATGTTGTAAATAAAAAATATTTATCTTGGAGTAGAGCGGGATCAACATTTGCAGTAGCAAAAGCTATCGCAGATAGAAAAGGGATAAATATAGATGAATTTAATGGAGTTAAAGCATTTGAATTGTATGATAATGGTGATGAGATAGCTATTGAAGAGGTAAATAAATTCTTTAGATATATGGCTATTGGAATATATAACATTCAATATACTTATGATCCAGAAGTAATAATACTAGGTGGAGCTATTTGTGAAAGAGAAGGATTTTTAGAAGAGGTTAATAAGAAGATAGATGAAGTAATGAATAATAATGATGATGCAACAATTAGACCATTAGTTAGAATATGTAAATATGGAAATAATGCAAATAAGTTAGGTGCATTATATAATTTTCTACAAAAACAAGATTTAATTTAAAATTAGACTCTGTTAGATTTTTTCTAACAGAGCCTAAACCTTTAATAAGAATTATATACAAATAAGTTATTGGTCTTGGAGTAATGCATATAAGAATAGATATAAATTTATATTTGTCATAATAGATAAATATCACTAATTGAATATTATATTAATATTAATAATATAATAGTACAAATACTTAATAAGGTAGGGTGTGATGGCTAGAACATATGCATATTCAGCGGATTTTGATAAAGAAGTGGAAAACCTTTTTAGAGAAGCAGAATTTTTAGGTGAAGGTCATAATGGGATTGTATATGAGGTACCAGGAAATAAGGCCTTAAAAATATTTTTAGAAAAAAAGATTTGTAAGGAAGAAGCTGATATTTTAGAAAAAGTAAGGAGATCAAAATATTTTCCCAAAATATATAGCCGAGGAGATTATTATATCTTAAGAGAAAAAGTTGATGGTATGAGATTAGACCATTATATTGAGCAATATGGATTGACTGAAAAATTATCATATAACCTATATAAATTGATTAAAGAGTTTGAGGAATTAAGATTTACCAAATTAGATATAAGATGTAGAGATGTTTATGTAGGTGATGATGAAAGGGTAATGGTTATAGATCCTAAGCAATGTTATAGAAGGAAAGTATCTTATCCAAGACATTTGATGAAGGGGCTAAATGGAATAAATGTACTTGATCAGTTTCTAAACTATGTGGAGAGATTTGATAAAAAAACCAGTCTTGAGTGGGGAAAGAAGATGGAACAATATTACTATAAGCAAGATAATGAGGAAATAGTTTAACTGATTAATAGAAAATGTAGAATTTATAATTACTTAGTGAGTTTGAATTGCAACTTCTAAAAATAAAGCTAGCATTTGTGTTAGCTTTATTTTTTATACCTTAAAAAATTTTATAAAATAAGATAACTGTTTTTTAACATTATCAGGGTATTTTTAATGAATATTATCCTAGGCTGTGGATAAAATAAACAAGAGAGATTTATTGGAAGTTACATCTTTGACCATAAAGGAGAAGATGTTTCATAAGTGAAGTTCCAAATTTTAATTTGGTAAGCTGAACTTACACATTCGACATTAAGGAGAAGGTGTTTCATAACTGAAAATCAAAATTTTATATTTTACAATTGAAAGTTACATCTTCGACAATAAAGGAGAAGATGTTTCACTTATAAATTAAGGAGGAGACATGTAATGAAAAATTTCGTGGAAATAGTTGATGTAGTAGCAAGACAAATACTTGATTCAAGATGTTTTCCAACTGTAGAAGTTGAGGTATATCTAGAAGATGGAACTGTAGGAAGAGCTGCTGTACCATCAGGAGCATCAACAGGAATATATGAAGCTGTTGAATTAAGAGATGGTGATAAATCTAAATTCATGGGTAAAAGTGTACTTAAAGCTGTTGAAAATGTTAATGATACAATAGCTGAAGAATTAATAGGATGTAACGTATTTGACCAAACTTATATAGACAAAATATTAATAGAGTTAGATGGAACTAACAATAAAGGTAAGTTAGGGGCTAATGCAATACTAGGAGTATCTCTTGCTGTTGCTCAAGCTGCTGCAAACTATTTAGGCTTACCTTTATATCAATACGTTGGAGGAGTAAATGCGAAGGTTTTACCAGTTCCAATGATGAATATTATAAATGGTGGATCTCATGCAGATAACTCTGTTGATTTACAAGAATTTATGGTTATGCCTGTAGGGTTTGAATCTTTTGATACAGCAGTTCAAGCATGTGCAGAAGTTTATCATGCATTAAAGAAAACTTTAAATGATAAAGGATATGCTACTGGTGTTGGAGATGAAGGTGGATTTGCACCTAACTTAAAGTCAAATGCAGAAGCTATCGAAGTTATTTTGGAAGCTATTAAGAAAGCTGGTTATGAACCAGGAAAAGAAATGTTTATAGCTATAGATGCAGCATCTTCTGAATACTATAAAGATGGTAAATATGTTTTAGAACATGAAGGAAAGACTTTAACAGCTGCTGAAATGGTAGATTTCTTAGAAGATTGGGTTAACAAGTATCCAATCATATCTATTGAAGACGGTATGGCAGAAGAAGACTGGGAAGGTTGGAAGCTATTAACAGAAAGACTTGGAAAGAAAGTTCAATTAGTTGGTGATGACTTATTTGTTACTAACACTGAAAGATTAGAAGAAGGAATTAAAAAGGGAGTTGCAAACTCTATTCTTATAAAATTAAACCAAATTGGTACTTTAACAGAAACTTTAAATGCTATAGAAATGGCTAATAGAGCAGGATACACAGCAGTTATTTCTCATAGAAGTGGTGAAACAGAAGATACAACTATCGCAGATTTAGTTGTTGCTGTTAATGCTGGTCAAATTAAGACTGGAGCACCTGCAAGATCTGAAAGAGTTGCTAAGTACAATCAATTAATAAGAATAGCTGAAGAACTTGACGATGTTGCTGAATATCGTGGAAGAAAAGCATTCTTTAATATTAAAGAATAATATATTTAGGAGCTACAAAAGTAGCTCCTTTTTCATTCAATTAATATAAACAGTAATTACTATTTATAGTATAAAAATATGATTTTAATAGATGTAATTGTTTAATATGTATAATAAAAATATAAAAATAACTATTTTAGATTTCAAATTATAATGAAATATTTCTATAAGAATATTAAATTAGTAGAAAGCGTAGGTGGATATTATGGGGAGAATAGCAAGTGAAGAAATGTTAAAAGAATCTTTAGTATATAGAGGAGATACGTATAAAGTTAAAAAGGTATTTGAAAAAGCTGATAGAGGAGAAGATATTACAGTAGCTTTTATAGGTGGATCAATAACGCAAGGATGTAATGCTACAATTCATGAAAACTGTTATGCAAACAGAACTTATTTATGGTTTAAAAATAGATTCCCTAAAATTAACGTAACGTATTTGAACGCAGGAATAGGGGCTACAGGTTCTATAATAGGAGTTCATAGAGTAGAAAATCAAGTTTTAAGTAAAAATCCTGATATAGTATTTGTAGATTTTGCTGTTAATGATAAAGATAATAAATACAATAAAATAGCTTATGATAGTTTAATAAGAAGAATATTAACTCATAATAGTAAGCCAGCTGTAGTTGAGGTATTTATGAGTACTGATATTTTAGGAAATGTTCAAGAGCAACAGATAGAGATAGGAAAAAGATATAATGTTCCAATGGTTAGCTTTAGAGATGCTATTAGAACTGAGATAAGTAATGGAAATTTGAAGTGGAATGAAGTGGCTTCTGATGAGGTACATCCAAATGATAAAGGACATAAGATAATTTCTGAGTTATTGATTAATTTATTAGAAAGCATAGATAGAGACGATGATATAAAGGGAAATGAAGACAAAATAATTGGACAACCTGTTTTTGGTGAAGATTATATTAAAGGACAGATTTTAAATTCTGATAGTGTTGAAGTTATATGTACTAAAGGAATGGTAGTAGATACTGAAGGATTCCAAGGTTTTAAAAATGGTTGGACTATTGATTCAGATTTCTCTAGTGAAGGTAACTTAAAGTTAGAGGTAGAAGGAAAAAATATATTTGTACTATATAAGAAATTAATAAAAGACACTGCAGGAAGTTTTGATGTTAAGATTAATGGAAATTATATCAAGAATATAAATAGCTATTTTGAAGGTGGATGGGGTGATTATTCAGAAACTGAAGTTTTAATAGAAGGAGATAAGAAAGAAAGATATACAATTGAGTTTTTAGTAGATAGTAATAATATATATAAAGAAATATATATTATGGGGTTATTAGTATCATAGAAGGAGAGAATTTATGCGTTTAGAAAACCTTGATAAAGATAAATATGCGTTAATAGAAGCAGATAATCCTAATTATCAATATATGGGGAGAGTAGATTTTGAAAATCCTAAAGCTCCGACTATCATTTATGCTGGAAGTACAATTAGAACAAAATTTACAGGAACGTCATTAAAGATAGCTATTAACAATAATGGTGGAGGGTACGAAAGTGCCATTGGATTTATTATTGATGGAAATATTACAGGGAAAGTAGTTATAGAAGAACATGGCAAAGATATTATTTTAAATGTTGCAGAAGGACTTAAAGAAGGAATTCATGATTTAGTCCTATATAAGAGAGCTTCCGCTTGTCATTATTTTGATTTTTACGGAGTAATTTTAGATAAGTGGTGTTGTATAAAAGCCCCAGAAGAAAAAAGTAATAGAAGAATTGAATGCTTTGGAGATTCTGTTTCGGCAGGAGAAGTTTCAGAAGCTCTAGATTATGTGGGAAAAGTAGATCCAGAAGGACATGAAGGAACATTATCTAATTCATGGTATTCATATTCTATGATGACAGCGAGAAATTTAGGAGCAGAAATTAATAATATTGCTCAAGGTGGAATTGCAGTAATGAATGGAACTGGATACTTTAATCCTGATAGGGGATATTTAGGATTAGAATCAACTTATGACAAATTAAGATATAATCCAGAATTAGGCTATTGCAATGAGTGGGATTTCTCAAATTATATTCCTCATGTAGTAATAATGGCACTTGGGCAGAATGATGCACATCCATATGACTATATAGATGAAGATAAAGAAAAAAGAGAACTATGGAAAGCAAAATATAAAAATATTATTTTAGATTTAAGAAGCAAATATCCAGAGGCTTTATTTGTTATTATAACTACTATTTTATGTCATAACAAAGGTTGGGATGATGCCTTAGATGAAATGACAAATGATATAAATGATGAAAAGATAGTTAGATTTAAATTTAAAAGAAATGGTTTAGGAACACCAGGGCATATAAGAATACCAGAGGCAGAGGAAATGGCTAATGAATTAACTAGTTTTATAAAAAGCTTTGGAGATGATATTTGGAGTTAATAAAATATGTAGTTTTTATGATATATATACAATAATTATGGTGATATATAAAAGTAGTTAAATTAATAAATTAAATATAGTAAAGTTTAGACATAGGTTATTATTTTATTATTGAATATTGTGCAAAACGTATACAGATTGAGGGGGAAAAGAAAATGGTAAAAATAATAGGTAGTGAATTGAAAAACATTCCTTGGCAAGATAAACCAGAAGGGTATGAAGGCGTTGTTTGGAGACATAGTGCAAATCCAATTATAGGATGGAACCCTACAAAGAAAACAGCAAGAATTTTTAATAGTGCAGTAGTACCATATGAAGATGGATTTATAGTAATATTTAGAGCAGACCATAAACATGGTAAACCACAATTGCATTTAGGAAGAAGTAAAGATGGATTAAAGTGGGATATTGAAGATGAAGAAATTCATTGGAAAGATGAAGCTGGGAATGATTATCAACCAAATTATTCTTATGATCCGAGATTAGTAAAAATAGAAGACACTTATTATATAGTTTGGTGCGCTGAATTTGGAGGAGCAGCTTTAGGTTTAGGAATGACAAAGGATTTTAAGGAGTTTACAAGACTTGAAAATCCATTTATTCCATTCAATAGAAATGGAGTATTATTTCCAAGAAAGATTAATGATAAATATATGTTATTAAGTAGGCCAAGTGATAGTGGACATACTCCATTTGGAGATATATTCTTAAGTGAAAGTCCAGATTTAGTTCACTGGGGTAAACATAGAAGAGTAATGTCTAAAGGTGGTTCAGGTTGGTGGCAAGGAACTAAGATTGGTGGAGGAGCAATTCCAATAGAAACTACTGAAGGATGGTTACTATTCTACCATGGTGTTTCAGGAACTTGTAATGGATTTGTGTATAGTATGGGTGCTGCAATCTTAGATAAAGATAATCCAAGCAAGGTTTTATATAGAACTAGAGATTACTTGTTAACTCCTGAAAAGGACTATGAAACTACAGGATTTGTACCTAATGTGGCATTCCCTTGTGCAACTTTACATGATGCAGAAACAGGAAGAATAGCGATTTACTATGGAGCAGCAGACACATATGTAGCTGTAGCTTATGCTCAAGTTGATGAGTTAGTTAAATATATTAAAGAAAATTCAGAGCTAGTATACGGTGATGATATAGAATTTAGATAGTATAAAGAGGTGATCTTTTAATAGGTCATCTCTTTTATGCTCAGTAAAATTATAAACATAAAAAGAATGGAAATATTAACATAAAATCGTAGGAGTAAGAGCAAATAAAAAATATTAAATTTGCTGCTCGATTATGGATGTATTTGTAAAATGACTTGTGTTTTAATTATTATTATGTTATCATTGATTCATATGAATACAAATAAAAGTGATAATTGGGAGGTGTAACCGTGAAAAGTTTTTTATTTGTTTTAGAAGCGGTTTTAGGATTAATAGTTGTAGTATCAATATTAATGCAAAAAAGTAAAGCTGATGCTTTAAGTGGACTTATACAAGGTAGTAAAAGCGAAACTTTCTTTGCTAAAAATAAAGCAAAGACTAAGGAAGCGATGTTAGCAAAGATAACTATAATCTCAATGCTTTTATTTGCTATAAATACAGTAGCTTTAAATTTACTTTAATATATGATAGACCACCTACAACTAGGTGGTCTATTTTATTTTGCAATAAATTATAAAGGTTAGAATTTACAACGAGTGCTTTGAATAAAAATATATTACTGTGGTACTATAATAAATGACTGGGGAATGAAAATTATGGGAATAATTATAGTGATGAAATATGGAGGAAAATTTATATATGGGAATTAAAGAAACGTTATTAAATTTTATGAGAGAAGAAGCGTATAGACCTATGGATATTCAGGAACTAGTTTCAGTATTTGATATAAATCCTGATGAATATAAGGATTTTAAAAATGCTCTAAAAGTAATGGAGTTAGAAGGTCTTATTGTTAGAACTAAAAAAGATAGATTTGCAGTACCAGAAAGAATTGGATTAGTGCAAGGAAGAATAGAAACTCATAAAAAGGGATTTGGATTTTTAATAGCAGAAACTGAAGGAGAGCCAGATGTATTTATACCGAGTTCTTCAATGAATGGTGCTATGAATGGTGACAGAGTTATTGTACAAATAACTAGAGAAGATAGAAATGGTAGAAAGAAAGAGGGAGAAGTAGTAGAAGTTATTGAAAGAGCTAATACTACTATAATTGGAGTTTACGAAGATAGCAGAAACTTTGGGTTTGTAGTTCCAGAAGATACAAGAATAAATCAAGATATTTTTGTATCTAAAAAAGATAAAAATGGAGCTAACCATGGAGATGTAGTTATAGTTAAAGTAACTAAGTGGCCAGATGGAAGAAGAAGTCCAGAAGGGATAGTTAAAGAGGTACTAGGTAAAAAAGGTGATAGAGGATTAGATATATTAACTATAATTAAGAAGTTTGGATTACCAGAAGAATTTCCACCAAAGGTACTAAGTTATGCTGAGGGAATTTCTGAAGAGATAGATGAAAAAGAAATTAGAAGAAGAAAAGATATAAGAAATTTAAGAATGGTTACTATAGATGGAGAAGATGCTAAAGATTTAGATGATGCCGTATCTATAGAAAGAATGGATAATGGAAGATATAAATTAGGAGTGCATATAGCTGACGTAACTCATTACGTAAAAGAAAAGAATCCTCTAGATAAGGAAGCTTTAAAAAGAGGAACTTCAGTATATTTAATAGACAGAGTTATTCCAATGTTACCGAAGAAGCTTTCTAATGGAATATGTTCATTAAATCCTAAGGTAGATAGACTTGCATTAAGTTGTTTTATGATAATTGATGATAAAGGTAAGGTTTTAAATCATGAGATAGCAGAAACTGTTATAAGAACTTCTGAAAGAATGACTTATACAGACGTTACTAAAATATTAAAGGATAAAGATGAAGAACTTATAAAGAAATATGACTATCTTGTAGATGATTTTAAGACAATGGAAGAGCTTTGCTTAATCTTAAGAGAAAAGAGAATGAGAAGAGGAGCAATAGACTTTAACTTTGAAGAGTCTAAGATAATATTAAATGAAAATGGTAAGCCGATAGATATTAGACCTTATGAAAGAGAAATAGCAAATAGAATAATAGAAGAGTTTATGCTTGTATGTAACGAAACTATTGCTGAGGCTATGTTCTGGAATAATATACCGTTTGTTTATAGAGTTCACGAAGATCCAGATGAAGAGAAGCTAGATAGATTCAGAGAATTTATTTATAATCTTGGATATACCATGAAGCCAACTCAAGATATACATCCAAGAATGTTACAAGAGGTGTTGGAAAAAGTAAAAGGTAAAAAAGAAGAAGTAGTAGTTAGTACTCTTTTATTAAGAAGTATGATGAAAGCAAAATATACTCCAGAATGTACTTCACACTTTGGATTAGCTGCTAGATATTATTGTCACTTTACTTCACCAATACGTAGATATCCAGACTTACAAATTCATAGAATTATTAAAGAATTTTTAAATGGTAAGATAGATGAAAAGAGAACTGAAAAGCTTACTACTATAGTAGAAATTGCAGCTAAGATGTCTTCAGATACAGAAAGAATAGCTGAAGAAGCAGAAAGAGAAGTTGATGACTTAAAGAAAGCTGAATATATGATGGATAGAATTGGAGAAGAATTTGAAGGTATTATATCTTCTGTTACATCATTTGGAATATTTGTAGAGCTTCCTAACACAGTAGAAGGACTTGTTCATATAACAGATTTAGATGATGATTACTATGTTTATGATGAACAACACTTAATGCTTTTAGGTCAAAGAAGTAAAAAAATATATAGACTTGGAGATTCAGTAAAGGTTGTTTGTAGCAGAGTAGATATAGACAACAGAGAAATATTCTTTGATATACTTGAAAGTGAAAATGATAGACAAGAAATAATTCCAAGTGATGAAACAGCTTCGATAATAGCAGAAGTTAAAAAGGAATTTGGGGTTCAAGAAACTATAGAGCCTGAAGATGAAGAGTAATTAAGATTTAAATGGAGAGAGTTAATAGTTAATGAATAAAGCCAGCTGTTGTTGACTTTAAGCAACAACTATTAACTTTTCTCCCGTAACTATTAACTTTTTAATAATATGCATGTTATAATTAATAAAAACGTATTGTAATGAAGTGGGTGAGATTAATGGCAAGAATTAAAAATAGTAATTCTTTAGCTGAAAATAGAAAAGCTCGTCATGATTATTTTGTTGAGGAAACAATGGAGGCGGGAATTGAATTAGTAGGTACAGAAGTTAAATCTATTAGAAATGGAAAATGTAACTTAAAGGATTGTTATGCAGATGTTAAAAATGGCGAGATATTTATTTTAAATATGCATATAAGTCCTTATGAACAAGGGAATATATTTAATGTAGATCCTTTAAGAGAAAGAAAGTTATTACTTCATAAGGAGCAAATAGGAAGATTAGCAGGTTTAGTATCTAGAGAAGGATATACATTAGTGCCTCTATCTTTATATTTAAAAAATGGTAGAGTAAAAGTTGCTCTTGGAATTTGTAGAGGTAAAAAGAACTACGATAAGAGGGACTCTATGCTTGAAAAAGCTCATAAGAGAGATATTGAAAGAGAAATGAAAAATAGAAATAGATATTAATTTATAAAACAGATCAATTAAAATTGGTCTGTTTTTTTGTGCGCGCAGATAATGTATCATTTTGCCGAAAAATAATGTGTAATTACAATAATAAAAACAATACACTATGACTTGAAAACTTGTGTAAACATTTAATTAGTGTGTTTATATGGATACAGTTTCTAAAAATGTATTAAAAATATTATTGATTTATAAGGGGTTTTAAGTTTGGCACGGTAATTGCTTATATAATAAGTGAGATTTCAAATAATTAAAAAGTATTAATGCGTTGGAGGAATTATATGAAAAAACGAAAGATGAATAAATTTCAAAAAGCAGTACTAGATAGAGTTGGAATAAAGAAAGTTAGCAAGATTAGAAGAGGATTGGCAGTAGGTGTTGATTGGTATTTATCTAGTATGTTTGCTTCAATTCCTATCTTATATATATATAGTGTTGTAAGTGGAAAAGCTGAAACACCAACATCGTTAGCATTAATGAAGCCAGGAGTAGGTATTGTTGCTGGAATGATGGGGATTATGATTGTTTCATTATATTATATAGTCATTCCATTAAAGAAAAATAAAGGACAAACTTTAGGAAAAAGACTTTTGGGAATAAAGGTAGTTCAAGATGATGGAAGTGATGTTAATGCAAAAGTTTTATTAAAGCGTGAGATATTAGGAGTAGCATTAATAGAAGGCGGAATAGTTGCTAGTAGTAAGTATTTTAGAGAAATATTATTAGTTATTGGACTAAGTAAAGTTTATGAAATATTAGTGGTGTTAGCGATGATAATACCATTTGTATCAATAGTAATAATGTTATTTAGTAAAAATAGCAAAATGATTCATGACTTTATTGGTAGAACTAAAGTAGTTGAAATTGCAGAAGGAAAATAATTAGTTAAGATATAAATAAAATTTATATAAATTATATTAACGTTTTAGGAGGAGATTTAAATGAAAAAATTCTATTTATTCTGTAGCGCTGGTATGTCTACAAGTTTATTAGCAAGTAAAATGCAAAAGGCAGCAGATGCTCACAAATTACCAATAGAGGTTAAAGCATTTCCTATAGGAACAATGGGGGACATAATAGAAAAATACAATCCAGATTGTATTTTATTAGGACCACAAGTTAAGTATCTATTAGATGATACAAAACAAAGATATGGACACCTTAATAAGCCAATATTTGTAATTGATATGCAAGATTACGGTGTTATGGATGGGGAAAAAGTACTAAAAACAGCTATTATGCATTATAAAAAACAAGCTAAATAATGCTTAATAAATAAATACCAAAGAAATAAAAGGGGATGAAAATATGTTTTCTACATTAGAAAAAATACTTATGCCTGTAGCTGATAAGCTAGGGAAAAACAAAATTCTGGTTGCAATTAGAGATGGTTTCTTAATTACAACACCATTAATAATTGTCGGGTCAATATTCTTATTAATAGCTAACTTCCCAATACCAGGATGGGGAGAGATGGTTGCTAAATTCTTAGGTGAAGGTTGGCAAACATGGTTTACAAACGTTTCAAGAGCTACATTTAATGTAATTGCATTATTAAGCTGTATGGGTACTGGTTACTCATATGCTAGAGAGCTTAAGGGAGATAAGATTCAAGGTGCTGCAATAGCGCTAGTATCATTCTTCATAGTTATGCCTACAAGAATACCATATGTTGGAGTTGATGGAGCTGCAACAATAAGTGGTTTAGGATTTGAATATATAGGATCAAATGGTCTATTTTTAGCACTTATGATTTCATTATCATCAGTATACATTTTCAACTGGGTATATAAAAAGGGTTGGACAATAAAGATGCCTGAAGGGGTTCCTCCAGCAGTTTGTGATTCATTTGCAGCATTAATTCCAAGTGCAATAGTTATGACTTTATTCTTCCTAGTAAGAATAGGATTTGAATTTACTCCATATGAAACTGCTCATAACTTCATTTACCAAGTACTACAAACACCATTACAAGGAGCAGGTAATACATTAGCAGCTCAATTAGTTTATGTATTTGCATGTTCAGGGTTCTGGTTCTTTGGAATCAATGGACCAGCAGTTGCAAACACTGTATTTGAACCAATAAGTAAGATTTTAACAATGGAAAACTTAGAAGCATTCCAAGCAGGTTTACCATTACCAAACATATTTACATCATCATTTGGTAACTTCTTTACTAATTACGGTGGTGGAGGAAGTACACTTTCTCTAGTAATAGTAATGTTATTATTCTGTAAATCAAAGAGAATTAAACAATTAGGTAAGTTAGCAATAGTTCCAGGTATATTTGGAATAAATGAGCCAATTATATTCGGATTACCAATAGTATTAAACCCAGTATTAATATTCCCATTCATATTTGTTCCAATGATGAATATAACACTTTCATACTTTGTAACTAAAGCAGGAATTATACCATATACAACAGGGGTTGCATTACCATGGACAACACCAATAGGTATTTCAGGTTACTTAGCAACTGGTAGTATAATCGCATCAGGATGGCAGTTCTTATTATTATTTACTGGATGTTTAATATACTTCCCATTCATAAAGATGTTAGATAAGCAATATTTACAAGAAGAAGATAATGCTAAAAACAATAATTCAGGTGAGTTATCATTTGATGAAGTAGCTTTAGAAGATATTTCTTTAGATGATATATCATTAGATGATATAGAACTTTAGGAGGATTTATTAATGAAGGTTTTAATGATATTTGATCAAACTCAAGCAGGGTTAGGTGGTAAGGAAAATCCTAATCTAGAGTTAGGAGGAAAGATGATGCCTATAGGTTCTGCAAGTATGTTAGAACCTGCATTAAAAGAAGTAGATGGAAAAGTTGTTGCAACGCTTTATTGCGGAGATGGATTCTTTGATGAAAACAAGCAAGAAGTAACTAAAAAGATTATAGCAATGACTCAAAAAATTAATCCAGATGTAATAATATGTGGACCAGCATACAACTACAAAGGATATGCAAAAATGTGTGCTGTGTTAGCTAAAGCTTTAAACAGATATACAAAAATTCCAGCAATTGCAGCAATGTCACAAGAAAATGATGAAACAATTGCAGAATATAAAGATGTAATCAATATAGTTAAGATGCCTAAAAAGGGTGGAACTGGACTAAATGATTCATTGAGAAATATTTGTAGACTAGCTAAGAAAAAAGCTAATGGGGAAGATGTAACAGAGTACGCAAAACAAATATGTTATTAATTTAATAATGGTAGTCTAAGTATATCTTAGGCTACCATATTGTATATAAAAAATTGGAAATATAAAATTTTAGGTGGAGAGCAGTATGGAGAATATATTAAATATTAAGATTGATGAAAATAAAGATAAAATGATTAATCATATTATAGATGTAGTAAAAATACCAAGTGTTGAAAGTGAAGCTGTTGATGGTGCGCCATTTGGTGAAGAAGTAAATAATGCTCTTCTTAAAGCACTTGAAATATCTGAAGAACTTGGATTTAAAACTAAAAATATAGATGGATATATGGGATATGCAGAGTTCGGAGAAGGTGAAGATTACGTTGGTGTTTTTGGACATTTAGATGTAGTTCCAGAAGGAGAAGGGTGGATTAATCCACCATATAGTGGACATATAGAAGATGGGAAGATATTTAGTAGAGGTGTTTTAGATAATAAAGGACCTATAATGTCAGCTTTATATGGATTATATGCAATAAAAGAAAGTGGCTTAAAGTTAACTAAGCCAGTAAGAATAGTATTTGGTACTGATGAAGAAAGTGGATTTGAAGATTTAAATTATTATTTAAGTAAGGAAAAACCACCAGTAATGGGATTTACTCCAGATTGTAAATATCCTGTTGTATATGGTGAAAGAGGAAGAGCGAAAATAAGAGTTAAAGTTGATATAGATAATGAAAATAGAGTTCAAAGAACAAGAGAGTTCTTTGATTTTGTAAATAAATACATTTTAAGTAGTAAAGATAATGGGGAAAGACTTGGTATCAATTATGATGATAAAGAGTTTGGAACTATGGTTATGAGAGGATACTCATTAGATAACGATGAAAATAGCTTAGGATTTAATTTAGCATTAAGTTATCCAGCAGTAGCAACAATAGATGAAATAATGAAGCAAATAAGATCAAAAGCTACAGAAAATGTAGAGATTGAACTTTTACACAACTACAATCCAGTAAAGTTTGAAAAAGACTGTTTCTTAGTTAAATCACTTCAAGATGCATACGAAGATATAACTGGATTAGATGGAACTCCTGTAACTACAACTGGAGGAACTTATGCGAAAGCTATGCCTAATATAGTTCCATTTGGACCATCATTCCCAGGACAAAAGGGAATAGCTCATAATCCAAATGAGTATATGGATATAAGCGATATTATTTTAAATGCAAAAATTTATGCACAAGCACTTTATAGATTAGCAAAATAATTAACATAATAGGGGGATAAATAATGATTACAAATAAAACTTTAGAGTTAATGAGAGAGCTAACTCAAGTTATAGCTGTATCTGGAAATGAGATAAAAATATCTAAAATACTTCAAAATTATTATGGAAAGTATACAGATGAAATTGTATACGATAACTTAGGTTCAGTATACGGGGTTAAAAAATCTAAGAAGCCAAATGCACCGAAAGTTATGATTTCATCGCATATGGATGAAGTAGGATTTATAATAAAGGATTTTACTAAGAATGGATTAATAAAAGTATTATCTTTAGGTCCAGCTTGTAAGCAAGGGTTACTAGGGCAAAGAGTTAGAGTTATGACTAATGATGGAGAAGAGTATAAAGGTACAATAGTAGCTAAATCAAATAGTGATAAGGATAAAGTATTAGATGCTGATAAGATATTAATAGATATAGGTGCATCATCAATAGAAGATTTTTCATCATTAGGAATTAGACTTGGTGATTCTATAGTCATTGATGGAAGTTTTGAAGTTCTTGCAACAGGAAAAAGAATTATGTCTAAAGCATGGAATAGCCGTTATGGATGTGCTTTAGGTGTAGAAATATTAGAAGCATTAAAAGATGTAGAACTTGATGTTGATTTATATGTTGGTTGTACAGTACAACATGAAGTAGGACTTAGAGGATCACAAACTGCTACAAATTTAATTTCTCCTGATTTAGCTATAGTTCTAGATTGCTTAACTGCAGATGATATAAGTGGAGATTCTGATGCTGTTGGTAAGCTTGGAGAAGGTGTACTTATTAACTTCTATGATAAATCAATGATGCCAAACAGAGCTTTATTAAATCACCTAATGACTATATGTAAAAATAATGGTATACCAAATCAATTCTACTACTCAATGTGTGATGGAGATGGTGGTTGGATACATAAATTACTAAGAGGATGTCCTACACTAAATGCATGTATTTGTGCTAGAAATGTTGAAAATAATAGTTCAATAATTGATGTAAATGACTATTTAGCTGCAAGAGAATCTGTTACTAAAGTTGTTAAGTCATTAAATACAGAGATGATAGAGATGTTTAGAACTGAAAATAGATAATTTTTAGTTTTATGAATCTTCATGGAGGAAATTTAAGATGAGTTTATCAAAGGAAAGTTCAATATATGATGTAGACTTAGATATGTTAAGGGAACTAAGTGAAGCAGATGGTATTTCAGGATGTGAAAAAGAAGTAAGTAGAGTTATGAAGAAATACTTGGAAAAGTATTCTGATGAAATCTCTTACGATAACCTTGGGTCAATAATAGGACTTAAAAAAGGTAAAGAAGATGGGCCTAAGATAATGATAGCTGGTCATTTAGATGAAGTTGGGTTTATTGTTAGAGATATAGATAAAGATGGGTATGTTAAACTTTTACCTGTAGGGGGATGGTGGGGGCATGTTCTTCCATCACAAAGACTTATAATAACTACATCTGAAGGTAAGAAAATAGTAGGAGTTGTGGGTTCTAGAGCTCCTCATGGTATGCCTGCAAAAGAGAAGGAAAAAGTTATTTTACCTAAAGACTTACATCTAGACTTAGGTGTAGATAATAGAGAAGAAGTAGAAGCTTTAGGAATACAAATAGGTGATATGATAACACCTGATACTAAGTTTGAGGTTATGAATAATCCGAATTATTTACTTGGTAAAGCTTGGGATGATAGAATAGGTGCAGCTGTTGCTATTGATGTTTTAAGAGAGTTAGATGGAGTAGAACATGATGCTAATGTATATTCTGTAGGAACTGTTCAAGAAGAGGTTGGGATAAGAGGGGCTAGGACAGCTACTGCAAATATTAAACCAGATATAGCATTTGCTTTAGATGTTACTACTGCAAAAGATACACCGATGGATAAAGGTGGAGCTAAATTAGGTGGAGGAATAATTCTTAGTGTATTAGATTCATTATCTTTAGCTAATAGAGGATTATTAAACAAGCTAGAAGCTATAGCAAGCGAAGTGGGATTAGAGTTAAATTACGATTTTATGGTAGCTGGTGGAACAGATACTGCTAATATACATAAGAGCTTTGATGGAATAATAGCTATGACATTATCAATTCCTACAAGATATATGCATTCACACAGATTAGTTATACATCGTAGAGATTATGTAGAAACTGTTAAAATAATAGCTGAATTCTGTAAGAGGGTAGACAGAGAACTACTTGAAGAGATAAGATTAAATAATAGAAGATAAGTGAGATTCAAAATTTAAATTTTACAAATCGAACTTACTCATTCGACGAGAGGAGAAGGAGTTTCCTTCTTTATAGAGCAGATGTTGATATGCTATATCCACTTCGACACTGATTCAATAATATAAGAATTTCTATTATTTCTTACATAAGAATTGCTAAAGTTTTAAAACTCGCTAAGCTCAAATAGTTAAAACTTTTAAACACAATTCTTATTCCAGAAATAATGTAATTCTAAATATTAGTTCATATGTGTCTGCGTAAATATATTCTATCAACAAAAATTTATAAAAAATTAATATAAACTATAATTAGGAATTTAAATATGTGAGGAGGTATAATTTATACCTCCTCATAAACAATATATTTTAAAAAGTTTTTGGAGGGGAAAATGAGAGAAGTTAGCGTTGAGAAGATAATTGATACAGTAAAAGAATTATGTATTGAGTCAAATTACTATTTAGGTGATGATATAAGAAATGGATTAAAAGATAGTATTGAAAAGGAAGAGTATCCTTTAGCTAATGATGTGTTAAAAAAGATATATTTAAATGCTGATATAGCAAGAGATAATAATATGCCTATATGTCAAGATACAGGGATGGCTTGTGTTTTTGTAGAGTTAGGACAAGATGTTCATATTACAGGTGGTAGCTTAGAGGATGCAATTAATGAAGGCGTTAGAAGAGGATATGAGGAAGGGTTTTTAAGGAAGTCAGTTGTAAAAGATCCTTTAAATAGGGTAAATACAAAGGATAATACTCCTGCAATAATATACTATGATATAGTTAAAGGTGATAAAGTAAAAATAACAGTTGCACCAAAGGGATTTGGTTCAGAAAATATGAGTAGAATTGCTATGCTTAAACCTTCAGATGGAATAGAGGGTGTTAAGAAATTTATATTAGAAACAGTTGAAAATGCAGGACCTAACCCATGTCCACCAATGGTTGTTGGAGTAGGTATAGGTGGAACTTTTGATAAAGCAGCATATTTAGCAAAGAAAGCATTACTTAGACCAATTGATCAAAGTAGTGAAATAGAATTTTATAAAGAATTAGAAGAAGAATTAATAGAAGAAATAAATAAATTAGGAATTGGACCACAAGGGTTTGGAGGAAGAACTACAGCATTAGGAATTAATATTGAAGTATATCCAACTCATATAGCAGGTTTACCTGTAGCAGTTAATATAAATTGTCATGCAACTAGGCATAAGGAAAGAGAGGTTTAAATATGGAAATAAGATTAGAAACTCCATTAACTTATGATAAGATTAAAGATCTTAAAGCTGGAGACTCTGTATTATTATCTGGAGTAATATATTCAGCAAGAGATGCAGCACATAAAAGATTAATTGAATTATTAGAAGCGGGAAAAGAACTTCCTATTGAGATAAAGGACCAAACTATATATTATGTTGGACCATCGCCAGAAAAGCCAGGACAAGTCATAGGCTCAGCAGGACCTACAACTAGTTATAGAATGGATGACTATACACCTCAATTACTTAACTTAGGCTTAAAAGGTATGATAGGTAAAGGTAAGAGAAATGACGAAGTAGTAAAATCAATAGTAGAAAATAAAGCTGTATACTTTGGAGCAATAGGTGGAGCTGCAGCTTTAATGGCACAAAGGGTAGAAGAGTGTGAAATTGTAGCTTACGAAGATTTAGGAGCAGAGGCTATAAGAAAAATAAGAATAAAGGACTTACCGCTTATAGTTATTATAGATTCAGAAGGGAATAATCTTTATAAGATAGGAAGAGAGGAGTACTTGAAGTTAAAAAGATAGTATAGAATAAACTGCGCAGAATAAAGAAAGTATGCATTTTATTTATATAAGTGATTATTTTACTGACTTTAATTAAAGTTATTAAATATAAACAAATATATTAACGCATTAAAAAAACGAAGTTTGAAAATATAAAGATAAAATTACAAAAACATTTATAGGTTAAGCAGATTAAAGAGAATAATCTATATAAGATAGATCTATCAATGTAACGAATATTTTATGGTTAAGGATAGATGGTATGTAAATAGTGTATTTTATCTAAAAGTCACAAGATTTAAGTGTGTTATCTTAACCAAATAACTCTTAAAAATCTACACAGTATTTTTTAGTGTGTAGGTTTTTGTTTTTATGTTGAGTTAAAAGAGTTATTTATTAAAAAAATACTAAGAAAAACCGTAGGAAAATTAAAATGGCACGGCTTTTGCTAAAGTAAATAGTATAGATATTTATTTTAAAGATTACTTTAGGAGGAAATAACAATGGATTTTAGAGTAGAAAGAGATTCTATTGGAACTAAGGAAATAGTTAAGGACGCTTATTATGGAGTACAAAGTTTAAGAGGGTATGAAAATTTCAGAATTACAGGTTTAAATGTTGATGAAAGGTTTGTAAAGGATTTAGCTATTGTTAAAAAGGCGTGTGCTATTGCAAATATGAAAGCTGGTGAATTAAAAGAAGAATTAGCTAATGCTATTGTAACAGCATGTGATGAAGTTATTGCTGGACAATTTATAGACCAATTTATTATAGATCCTATTCAAGGGGGAGCAGGCACCTCTTTAAACATGAATATGAATGAGCTAATTGCAAATAGAGCAAATGAGATATTAGGTCATTCAAAAGGTGAATATTATCCAATACATCCAAATGATCATGTAAATATGGGACAATCTACAAATGATGTTATACCAACAGCAGGAAGTATAACAGCCTATAAATATTTAGTTAAATGTGTTGATAATCTTAAGGCATTAGAAATTGCTTTTAGTGAAAAAGCAAGAGAGTTTGCAGATATAGTTAAAATGGGAAGAACAGAAATGCAAGATGCAGTTCCAATAAGTTTAGGAGCTGAATTTAAAGCTTTCTCAAGAGCTATAGGAAGAGATGTTAAGAGAATAGATGCTGTTAAAGAAGAGCTATTAGGAGTTAACTTAGGTGGTACAGCAGTAGGAACTGGTATTACAGCAAGTAGAAAGT
Organism: Clostridium disporicum; assembly: GCF_001405015.1. Classification (GTDB taxonomy): domain Bacteria; phylum Bacillota; class Clostridia; order Clostridiales; family Clostridiaceae; genus Clostridium; species Clostridium disporicum_B. The sequence continues at coordinate 43,750 of NZ_CYZX01000005.1, read as the reverse complement.
ATATGGATACAGTTGTTGATGAATTAAGCAATGTATCTGGATTAAATGTTTATCAAGTGGAAGATTTAATTGATGGAACTCAAAATTTAGATAAATATTCAGAAGTATCATCTCAATTAAAGACTTGTGCAGTTAATATAAGCAAAATTGCTGGAGATTTAATACTTATGTCTTCAGGGCCAAGAACAGGATTTGGAGAGATAAAGTTGCCATCAAAACAGAATGGTTCTTCAATAATGCCAGGAAAGGTAAACCCTGTTTTACCAGAAGTAATGAAGCAAATAGCGTTTCAAATAATGGGAAATGATTTAACTATATCTATGGCTGTTCAATCAGGACAACTAGAGTTAAATGCATTCTATCCAGTATTAATATATAACCTATATCAATCAATTAATATTTTATCTAATGGGGTAGATACATTTATAAATAATTGTGTTTTAGGAATTGAACCAAATGTTAAGAGATGTAAAGAGTTGGTTGAAGGAAGTATAGGGATTGTAACAGCTTTAGCTCCAGTATTAGGATATGAAAAGGCTGCAGCAATAGCTAAAAAAGCACTTTATACAGGAAAACAAGTTAAAGAAGTTGCTGAAGAAGAATCAGAGCTTAGCTCTTCAGAAATTGTAAGCTTATTAAATGTTGAAAAAATGCTAACTTACTAAAACTTAAACATAAACATGATAAAAGGCTGTTGTGTAAGCACAGCCTTTTATTTTATTTAAGAGCTAACAGTTAATAGTTTAGAGTTAATTCTTAAGTGTTTGATATGAATCTGCTATAGCTAACCTTTATCTAACGTAGTTACTGATTTATATAAATACAAAATAGTACTAAAAATAGCACTTCAACTGAAGAAATATTTATATTATATGTTTTTTCCATAACAGATGTAATATCAAATGCTAAATTGTATTCTTTATTGAAACAAGACTTTAATCTATTTAGTACAGGTAATGGATTAAAGTTTAGCAAATTTATTCTGTCATAAATTAAATCAATATGAATCTTGAAAAATTCTTCGATTCTACTAGTTTCAAAAGCTCTTTTTATAGAATCATTGCTTGCTGAAACTTCATCTACAAATTGCTTAAATGCAGAGTCATTTAATGAAAATCTATAATTACTTTTATTATCATTAATAATATTTAAATATATTTCAAAAAGATTATTTATAGTTTCTCTAGGAGTATCCTTATTTATCACGATATTATCTATGTTTTTTATTAAGTTTGTAAAACAACCTAATATAACATGACGTTGTTTTACATAAGAGTGACTTGTGATTTCTGTACTTGCATCATATGTAATATATCCATGTTCAAAGTTTAGAGAATTTAATAATTCTTTTTCTTCTATTAATGGAGAGTTAGACATACTCTTAATAAGCTCTGGTAAATCAGGACTATTAATTTTAAGTTGTTTCTTATTATTTATAAAATAATCAGAGAAGGCATTTGCAACAACTAAGGTAATATCGTTTTTTAGCTGACCTATATTATATTGGCAATGATATGATAATAGACATAACATTGCGTTGTATGAAACTAATATTGGTTTATCTAATTTCAAACTTTCTTCTTTTAAAAAGTACTCAATTAAAGTTAATCTTTCTTCAAGAAGTCTTTCATTAAGTCCGGGAAGACTTATTTTTATAGGTATTCTTCTTATGAAAGTATCTAATAAAGATGAGTTTATATCTTTATTAGTTGCACAAATAATTCTTGTAGTTGATTTTAGCTGTTTAGAAACTTCACCAAACCTTTTGAAATATCCTGTATCCATATATACAAATAGCATTTCTTGACCTTCGCTTGGAAGGTTGTGTATTTCGTCTAAGAATAAGAAGCCACCATCAGCTTGTTCAATTAGACCAGGTCTATCTTCATTAGCTCCAGTAAATGTACCTTTTTTAACTCCAAAAAGATGTGCACTTAACAATTGTGGATTGTTAGAGTAATCTGAACAATTAAAATGTACAAAAGGCATCGTTTCAGATGGCGAAAGTGATTGTGCATATTCGTACATAAGTTTTGCAAGCATTGATTTACCAACGCCTGTATCACCTATTATAAGTGAATTCATACCATTTGGTGGATAAATAATAGAAGTTTTAGCAAGTTTAATTGCTGGTGCTAATGATGGATATAAATAAGCAAGATTATCTATAGAAGATCTCGCAGAAAAATTTATGACATTAGGCGAATTCAAAAAATATTTTACTGGCCTTGATGAATTTTTGTAAAGTTTACCTAGTGAAACTAGTTTGTTTAAATCTTTACTAACGTTAGAACGTTCTAGGTTTAATGTTTTACTTATTTCTATAGTAGTAACACCTTGTCCTTTATCAAGACGTTCTATAGAGTTTAGGATTAGATCAATTCTCTTCATAAAGCTCACCCCTCAGATGTAATTGTATACAACGAATCTTATCTATAGTGTTAATTTGTGTGTTAATTTAAAAAAGTGTGTCGATTTTCCTAATAAACAATTGAATATGTATTATTTTACAACACTCTTACAATAGAAATCAATGGGTAATTATGTTGGCATAAAAATTGCTAAAATATATTATATAAGATGGACGTTTGGGAGGATGATATTATGAAATATGGAATGATTGCAACATGGAGAATGGCAGTAGAAGGAATCACGGAAGCTGCAAAAGATTTAAATAATGGAGCTACAGCAGGAGATGCTATAGAAAAAGCTATAAAAATGGTAGAAGATTATCCATTATACAAATCAGTTGGATATGGTGGACTACCAAATGAAAACTGTGAAGTAGAATTAGATGCAGCATATATGGATGGTAATACTTTATCTATTGGAGCTGTTGGAGGAATTAGAGATTTTAAGAACCCAATAAGCATAGCTAGAAAGTTAAGTGAGGAAAGATTTAACTGTTTCTTAGTTGGAATAGGGGCTGAAGAATATGCTCATAAAAATGGATTTGAAAGAGTTAACATGCTAACAGATAGAGCTAAGCAATTCTATGAAAAGAGAAGAAAAGAAACAATAGAAAAAGGATTAAGCCCATATGATGGACATGATACAGTAGGAATGATATCATTAGATTCAGAAGGTTCTATGGTGGCAGCTACTTCCACAAGTGGATTATTCATGAAGAGGAGAGGAAGAGTTGGGGATTCACCGGTTTCAGGATCAGGATTCTACTGTGATAGCGAAGTTGGAGGAGCTTCTGCAACAGGTCTTGGAGAAGACTTAATGAAAGGTTGTATATCTTATGAAATAGTAAGATTAATGAAAGAAGGAATGACTCCACAACAAGCTGCAGATACAGCTGTTTCAAGGTTACATGATGAATTAACAAGAAGAAGAGGAAAATCAGGAGATTTATCAGTAGTTTGTATGAATAACAAAGGTGAATTTGGTGCAGCTACAAATATAGCAGGTTTCTCATTCTCAGTAGTAAGAGATGGAGAAGAACCACAAGTTTATGTATGTAATAAACAAGAAAATGGAGTTACTACATATGAACCAGCTAGTCAAGAATGGTTAGATGCTTATATTAAGAGAATAAACTCACCAGTAACTTTTGATTAGTTAAGAGTTAAGAATTTATGTAGAAACTTTTTAGGGAGTTTCTATAATACTATTATTTAGTGGGAGGATAGGAGTATGGCTATTTATGAAGCTTGTGTTGGTAACTATATTGAGGCAATAGAGGCTGAAAAGCGTGGGGCTAATAGAATAGAGTTATGTGATAACTTAATGCAAGATGGTACTACACCAAGCTATGGTACTATAAAGCTTGCAGTTGAAAAAACTAATATACCAGTGATGGTTATAATAAGGCCTAGAGGTGGAAATTTTGAATATTCTTCTGATGAAGTTGAAATTATGAAGGAAGATATTAAAGTATGTAAAAAGCTAGGAGCTCATGGAGTAGTAATAGGTGCTTTAAAGGAAAAAGAGATAGACTTAGAAACTATAGAAGCTTTGCTAGAAGAATGCGAAGGTTTAAGCGTTACATTCCATATGGCATTTGATGAAATAGATGATAAATATAAAGCTATTGATAAATTGGCTGAGTTAGGAATAAATAGAATTCTTACAAAGGGTGGAAAAGCAAATGCTATAGAAGGTAAAGATGAATTAAAAGCATTTTCAGAGTATGCAAATGGAAGAATTTCAATAATGCCAGGTAAAAGTGTTACTAAAGAGAATAGAGATTATCTTTTAGAATATACAAATACAGTAGAGATTCATGGTAGTAAAGTAGTTTAATTAAAGAAATAGAGGTGCTTTAATATGAGTATATATGAAGAATCATTAAAATTTCACGAAGAATTAAGAGGAAAATTTGAAGTAGTTTCAAGAGCTAAGGTAGATAATGAAAAAGACTTAAGCTTAGCTTATACTCCAGGTGTTGCAGAACCTTGTAGAGAAATTGCAAAAGATCCAAACAATGCTTATATCTATACAAGAAAATGTAATACAGTTGCTGTAATTTCAGATGGTACAGCTGTTTTAGGTCTTGGCGATATTGGACCATTAGCTTCTTTACCAGTAATGGAAGGAAAAAGTATACTATTTAAAAACTTTGCAGATGTAGATGCATTTCCAATAGTTTTAAACACTAAAGATACTGATGAAATAGTAGAAACAGTATCTAGAATTGCTGGGTCTTTAGGTGGAATAAACTTAGAAGATATATCCGCTCCAAGATGTTTTGAAATAGAAAGAAGACTTAAAGAAAAGTTAGATATTCCAGTATTTCATGATGACCAACACGGAACTGCTATAGTAGTTTTAGCAGGAATAATGAATGCTTTAAAGATAATTAAGAAAGAACCTTCAGATTTAAAGGTAGTAATGAGTGGAGCTGGAGCAGCAGGAGTTGCTATAGCAAAGCTTTTATTAAGCTTTGGAGTAAAGAATATAGTTATGTTCAATAAAGAAGGTATTATAGATAGAAATAAAGAGTACACTGATCCATCTTTAGTTGAGATTTCTAAAATAACTAATCCTAACAATGAAAGTGGTACTTTAGCTGATTCAATTAAAGGAGCAGACGTATTTGTAGGGGTATCTGCACCAAATCTTCTTTCAACTGAAATGGTAAGCACAATGAATAAAGATGCTATAATATTTGCCATGGCAAATCCAGTACCAGAAATATTCCCAGAGGATGCTAAAAAAGGTGGAGCTAGAATAATAGGAACTGGAAGATCAGACTTTCCTAACCAAGTTAATAATGTGCTTGCATTCCCAGGTATATTTAGAGGGGCGCTTGATGTAAGAGCAAGTGATATAAATGAAGAAATGAAGTTAGCAGCTGCACATGCTATAGCTAATGAAGTTTCAGAAGAAGAATTAAGTGAGGATTATATACTTCCAAAAGCACTTAATAAGAATGTAGCAAAAGCTGTTGCAGAAGCAGTAAAGCAAGCAGCAATTGATAGTGGTGTTGCTAGAATAAAATAATAAAGATAAGTAAATTAATAGTGAACTAGATAATTTAACGATGAAATAATAACTAGTAAAGAGATTGTATCTAATTATTTATATAATAAGAATACAATCTCTTTAAATATATATTTTTATTTATTATTCCTTATAAATATTTTTTTCTTTCCAGCCTAAATCAAAAGGTATGTTATTAGAATTAATAGTGGTAGAGTTTACTAATGGATAGTTTTTAGAATCATATCCACAAACCACCCCTTTATGATCAACAAAGTTGAACTTTTTATAAGATAGTATGTCACCAATATTAAGGTTATCTGTAATAACAAAATTTTTATTAAAAGATTTAGAAAATTCTAAATGACTTCCATTTAGATTATAAGCATAATTATTAGAGGTATTATTTAAGAAGTCTAAGTAGTAGTCTTTTTCAATTTCAAAGCTATTATCTATTTTATTAAGAGAGAGTATATGAATTAAGTTTACATTAAATGTATTTACTGTGTTATCATCGTAGTAAACATAATTAAATTCACAATTCTCATCAGCTTTGAAAGTAATCATATCACCAGTATCTTTTAAATCCTTTATTGTAACACTAGAGGTTATAGAAGTGAATATGATACCTCGTTCAATAGCCCAATCTCTTAAGTAAGATATACGTTTGAGTTCATTATTAAATGAATAGGTACTATTAGTATGAGTTAAGTTATAAAACATAGATAAATCATGTACCTCACCAGTTAAAAATGCATTATTTCTTTTTGAAAATAAATCTGAAATATATTCTGTAGCCTTTAATTCAAGAGAAATAGTATTTTTGTTAAAACTACCTACATCAAATGTTTCATCTTCTAAATCATAATTATTAGAACTTAAGTTGCTTGTTTTAGAGAGATTAAGAGCAAAAAGAAAGAAAAGAGTAATAATAAAAATACTATAAGCTATAAAATATAAAAAATTTTTAAGATGTGTTGAGAAATACTTATCATTATTAAAAAATTTCATTTTTATACCCTCTTTAAGTGAGATTCTAAATCTTTGATTTAGTTAATCGAAGTTAAGTGAAAGTCCAAATTTTAATTTGGTAACTTGAACTTACTCTGTAAGAGTACTACTACGAATGCATATGAGTAGTGAGTTTCCTTAACTGAAAATCCAAATCTATGATTTGGTAATTTGAAGTTACTCCTACGAATGTATATGAGTAGCGAGTTTCCTTATAAAAATCAAATAATATTTATTATATTTCCCTTAACTATTGAGTATATACTCAATATAAAGGTAAAATTAATATTAACAGGAAAAATAAATCAGTACATTTTAAGTATATTTTGGGATAGGGTTGATTTATGAATAAAGTAGACAAAAACATATTATTAATTATTATGTTTATAGTCTAAGATACTATATTTACACTATGTAGATGTATTAATAAAGTAAAATATATTTAGTTAAAGTATGATAATTATGAATTAATTTAAAGAGGTGTATGGCGAGATGATTAGATTTGGAATTGTAGGAACAAATAATATAACAACTTGGTTTTTAGATGGAGCAAGTTTAGTAAAAGATTTTAAACTAACAGCAGTTTACTCAAGAACAGAAGAAAAAGCAAAAGAGTTTGCTAATAGATATGGCGTACAAAATACATTTACTAGTCTTGAAGATATGGCGAAAAGTGATTTAATAGATGCCGTATATATTGCATCACCTAATAGGCTACATGCAGAGCAAGCTATATTATTTATGAATAATGGAAAGCATGTATTAGGAGAAAAAGCATTTGCTTCAAATACAAAGGAAGTTAATAAAATGATAGAAGCTGCTAAGAAGAATAATGTAGTGCTAATGGAAGCAATGAAAACTACGCTTATGCCAAATTTTAAGGTTGCCATGGAGAATATTCACAAGATAGGTAAAGTAAGAAGATACTTCGCAAGCTTTTGTCAATACTCATCAAGATATGATAAGTATAAAGAAGGAATAGTATTAAATGCATTTAATCCAGAATTATCAAATGGAGCGTTAATGGATATTGGGGTATATACTATAGCTCCTATGGTAGCTCTTTTTGGAAGACCAAATGAAATAAAGGCAAGTAGTTATATGCTTGAATCAGGAGCAGATGGAGAGGGAACAATAATCTTTAAGTATGATGATAAGGAGGCTTCAGTAATATATTCTAAAATATCTAATTCACATCTTCCTACAGAAATCCAGGGGGAAGAGGGGACTATGATAATAGATAGAATAAATACAATGGGCTCTGTTAAGATTATATATAGAGATGGAAATGTTGAAGATTTAACTCAATATCAAGAAGAACATAATATGTGCTATGAAATTGAAGAATTTATTAATATAATACAAAGAGGAGAAAAAGAATCAAAGATTAATTCTTTAGAATTCTCTAAAAATGTAATGGAAATAATGGATGAGGCAAGAAGACAGATTGGTCTTGTATATCCAGCAGACAGAAATTAGTTGACTATGAAAAATTGAAGAGTTGACTAATTCAAGGTGAAAGGTTTAGATTTCGCTAAAAGGGAAAAGTCTGCTTCGTAAAAGAAGAAATGTTACTGTGTAAGGAAAAAGGAGAAAAGAAAATGGCTTTAAATATAATTGATATTGCTAAGTTGGCTGGGGTTTCAAAATCAACAGTATCTAGATATCTTAATAGTGGATATGTTAGTGAAGAATCTAGAAGCAAGATACAGAAAGTACTTGATGAAACTGGGTTTCAACCACAGAGACATGCTAAGAGCATGAGAACTAAGAAGACAAATTTAATAGGAGTTATAGTTCCTAAAATTAGTTCTGAAACAATAGCAAGAGTTGTTGAAGGAATGACAGATATATTTTCTCCTAAAGGATATGATGTTCTTATTGCTAACACAAATTTATCTATAGAAAAAGAAATTGAATATCTAAACATATTTAAAAATAATAATGTCGATGGAATTATATTTATAGCAACGAAGGTGACAGATGCTCATATTAAGGTAATGAATGATGTTCAAGTTCCGATTGTAGTAGTAGGTCAAGAAATTAATGGTTATCCATCAGTTTACCATGATGATTATAATGCTGCAAAAGATAGTGTAAAGTATATTATAGATAAAGGTCATAAAAATATAGGCTTTGTTGGAGTATATAAAGAAGATATATCAGTTGGACATTATAGAACAAAAGGATATATTGATGGAATTATAGAGTCAGGAATAAAGTTAAATGAAAATTATATAAAGATTGGAGAGTTTTCATCTGAAAGTGGATATAATCTTGCTAAAGAAATAATGGAAAATGATAAAGATGTTACTGCAATTTTAGCAGTTACTGATAATATTGCAGTTGGGGTAATAGAGTATTTAAGAGAAAATAATTATAGAGTACCTGAAGATGTTGTGGTAATGGGAATGGGAGACTCTAGAATATCAAAAGTAATAACGCCTAAATTAACAACAATTCACTTTCATTATAAAACTTCAGGAAGAAAAAGTGCTGAAATAATGTGCGAAATTCTAGGAAATGGAATAAACTCCTCAAAAAACTTGTATAAAAATATTAAACTTAACTATGGACTTATAGAAAGAGACAGTATATAATAACCTTATGAAAAGGTTATTATTTTCTTATGCATGGGAACGTTCCCTTTAAATGAGGAATATAAATATTATCAAAAAAACATATTAAGTATATTTAAGATAGTATTTTCTTATGCAAAATGTGGGAACGTTCCCTGGTGTAGTGGAATATGAAGAAGCTAAGCGGGGAAAATATTAAAAAGACTTTTTAAAGTAGAGTATGGGATTTTAAATAAATGAAATTACACTGTAAGTATACACATACGGATATATATGAATAGTGTGTTTCATAGCTTTTAAATTACAAGGAGGAAGTAAAGATGGGATCAAATAAGTATTTTGATTGTGCCAATAAAATATTACAGTTTATTGGTGGTAATGAAAACGTTGCTAGTGCAGCACACTGCGCAACAAGATTAAGATTAGTTGTAAAAGATGAGAGCTTAATTAACAAAGAGGAAATCGAGAATTTAGACTTAGTAAAAGGTGCTTTTATGAATGGAGGACAATTCCAAGTAATAATAGGGCAAGGCATAGTAAATAAAGTTTATGCTGAGTTTGCAAATATTACAGGAATTAAAGAGATGAGCACAGCTGACGTAAAGGCAGAAGGTGCTAAGAAGCTAAATCCATTACAAAGATTAGCACAAGTATTATCAGATATATTTGTTCCAATTATACCAGCTATAGTTGCGGCAGGACTTTTAATGGGATTATTAGGGCTTGCAGGTAAGTTTGGATTAGAACAATATTCTAATACTTGGTGGTGGATGATGCTTGATTGGTTTAGTTCAGCAGCATTTAACTTCTTACCTATATTAGTTGCAATTAGTGCAGCAAAGGTATTTGGATGTAATCCATACTTAGCAGCAACAGTTGGTGGAATAATGATTCACCCTACACTTCAAAATGCATGGACTCAAGGTACTGGTTATGAAACTATTAAAGTTTTAGGCTTAATTGATATGCCTTTACTTGGATATCAAGGAACAGTATTACCTATATTAATAGTTATTTTTGTAATGTCTTATATAGAAAAAGGAACTAGAAAAATTGTTCCAGAATTACTTGATATATTATTAACTCCATTAATAACTGTTTTAGTTACAGGATTCTTAGCATTAGCAGTTATAGGGCCAGCAGCTAACTTTATCGGTGCGGGAATTAGTACTTTCTTAACATTTGCAATAGATAAGTTAGGAATAATTGCAGGGCTTTTATTCGGAGGAGCTTATTCATCAATAGTTATTACTGGAATTCACCATAGTTTCCACGCTGTAGAGCTTAGTGTTTTAGCTGAAACAGGAGTTAATACATTACTACCAATTTGGTCAATGGCAAACGTTGCTCAAGGGGGAGCGTGTTTCGCAGCATTCTTATTAACAAAGAATAAAAAGATGAAGGCTATTGCATTACCATCAGCTATAAGTACATTATTTGGTATAACTGAAGCTGCTATCTTTGGGGTTAACTTAAGATACAAGACTCCGTTTATAGGGGCAGCAATAGGTGGTGCAATTGGTGGAGCTTATGTTGTAGCAATGAAAGTTGGAATGACTGCAGTTGGTGTTACAGGTATACCAGGTATGGCAATAACAGCTTCAGGATCAACGCTTCACTATATAATAGGATTAGTTATTGCAGTAGGTGTTGCATTTGTAGCTACTATGTTTATGGGAATTAAAGAAGAAGCTTAGTAAATCAATAATTATTAATTAGAAATTAATAATTAAATGTTATGAAGAGAAGAAATTGTCTTAGGACAATTTCTTCTTTTTGTATTAATATATTAGGCTATACGTTTAGCAAATTAAAATGAATAATATATAGCTAGTAATTATTGTTTTGATAAGAAATATAATAAATTTTAACCTGAATATTAATTATAATTAAATAATATAGAACAAATATAGACATATAAGAATACCATATTAACTAAAGGAGGTGTTAATTATATGTCTTTGGAAGTAGTTGGATGTTATAGGGAGTTAAGCTCAATAAAAGAGGAATGTAAAACATATTTATCTTATCATGCTGTCTTAATAATGAGTGATGGAAGTACTTGTGATGGAATTATTGAAGGTGTGGATGATGATAGTGATGAAATCATAGTGTTAGTTGGAGAAGATGTAGTAATTGATGATGGAGATAATATGAGTCGTCAACAACCTATGGGATATAAAGGCCCTAATAGATATAGAAGATTTAGAAGAAGAAAATTTCCAATCAATAGAATAAACAGATTGGATTTATTGAGGTATCCGTTTATTTATCCAGTATATCCATATCCGTACCCATATCCATTTTTCCCTTATTAATGTATTATTATAAGAAATATTATAATTTTGACTTACTAAGCTACTCTTTTGGAGTAGCTTTTTTACTTTACGTTTAGATACATGTAATAAGATATGTAATATAATAAATTATGAGGCTATTGATAACAATGTAAAAAAAGTAAAATGAATACAAGAAGTTACTATTAAATAATAAAAAATAGTATAAAATAAATATATTGATTTACCGTAGAAAAATATGGTATTATTTACATGTGAAAATTAAATAGGCAAATCTAGGGAAATCTAGAGACGCAAAGCTATAGGGACTAAGGTTATTTTAACTATGTCAGCCAGTTGCCAAAGGGTACATTATACTTTTTGTCTTATAAGGTTAGTAAATTTATATATTTTGAACTAATATTTATTTTTTAGTGAGTATTTTTACTTATAAAGAATCAATATAAAGGCTACTATATAAATATTATTACTTATGATTATTAAGCTACTCTTTTGGAGTAGCTTTTTTTAATGTACTCCTCTGGGAATAAAAATTATTTCAAGGGGGAAATGCAAATGTTAAAAAGAAAGTTATCTACGATTATCTTGGCAGCAACGATAACAAATATGATTTCTACTCCTATTAATGTTTTAGCAGACACGCTAAATAATGCAAGGATAGAAGTTGCACAAGATGAAAAAACATTAGGGGGACAAGCTACCATAACAAAGTTCAGCTTACAAAGTAGCCAATATTTAGAAAGCTATAATGAAGTATTTAAAATGGATAACTCTAACATCAAATCTATAAGTAATAATGGGGGAAAATATTCAGGAAGTACTATTGATAAAGCAATAGATGAAAACTTTCAAACACATTGGGAAACAGGAAAGCCTAATAGTTCAACTTTTACAAATGAAGTAGTGATAACATTTGAGGAGGTTGAAACTTTAAATAGGATTGTTTATGCAGCAAGAAGAGATGCTGGAGGAAAAGGTTTTGCTCAAGAGGTAGAAATTTATTCATCACGTACAGAAAATGCAGATGATTTTGAGTTAGTTGCAAGTGGTGAATATACAGGTTCTACTGGTGATATTGTAGAAATAAAATTTGATGCAACAGAATTTAAAAGAGTAAAATTTGTATTTAAGAAAGCTACAAACAATTGGGCAAGTGCATCAGAATTTATGTTTTATAAAGAAGATAACATAATAGATAAAATGAATAATATATTCACTAATGAGTCAAAGAATGAGTTAAGTGAAGAGTTTAATACAGTAGAAAAACTAGAAGCTTTTGATGTAGAGGCAAGTACACATCCATTATATAATGAAATAGCAGAGGATATTAATAATGCTAGAATAATATTAGAAGGAAAGAAGTTGGAATTTACAGAGGCTAAGGTGGCTAATTTTAAATCATTTAATGATGAAAGATTAGATAATTATGATGAATTATTTAAAGTGCCTTTAGAAAAAATTACAAGTATAACAACTAATGGTGGGCATTATGCTTCTAATGTCATAGCAAGAGCTATGGATGGAGATGTAAATACAAATTGGCATTCTGGAAAACAAAATTCATCTAGCCATACAAATGAAGTAGTAATAACTTTAGATGAGTTAACAACAATAGACAGAATAATGTATACAAGCCTAGTTTCTAGAGGTTTTGCACAGGAATTTGAGATATATGGATCTAGAACATCAGAAGGAGATACTTTTGAAAAAATATCAGAAGGAGCTACTAGTATTACAACTAAAGATACATTACAGATAAAGTTTAAAGAAACAGAAGTAAGAAGAATAAAATTTGTATATAAAAAGGGATATGAAAAGTGGGCTTTAGCTTCTGAATTTGGTTTATATATGCCAGATGAGTTGGATCAAAAAATAGACATATTGTTTGTAGATGAAAATATGAATGAAGTTAATCCTGAATTTGGAACAATTGCTGCTATTGATAGTTTAATAGAAGAAGCTGAAGGGCATCCATTTGAAGCGGAATATACTGAAAAGTTAAACCTAGCTAAAGAGTTGGTTGAATTTGGAAAAATTCAAAGTGGAACGGCTAATGTATCTAAATTTGAACCTTTTTATACAGATTATATAAATGAATATGATGATGTATTTAGAGTTCAAAATTTGAGAATAAGTAACAATGGAGGACAATATTCTAGTTCTGCAATAAAGTATGCAATAGATGAAGATACAAATACTCATTGGGAAACTGGAAATCCAAATAGTAATTCTTTTAAAAATGAAGTTATATTAACATTAGAAGAAGCAGAGATGATAAGTAGATTAACTTATAAATCCAGAGTTAGTGGTAAAGGATTTGCGGAGCAGTTTAGTATATATATATCACCAGTTGCTTCGGGGGATAACTTTCAAAAAGTAACAGAAGGTAGTTATACAGTAACTACTGATATGTTAGAAATACAATTTGAGCCTACTAAGGCTAAAAGAGTGAAGTTTGTATTTGATAAAGCTCATGAAAGTTGGGCATCAATTTCAGATATAAGATTATATAAAGAAGATTTAGTATCTAAAAAAATGAAAACACTATTTACAAATGGGTTAATGGATACTGTTTCAGATGAGTTTAATACTATAGAAAAGTTAATAGAATTTGAAAATGAGGTTAGTAACCATCCATTATCTGCTGTGTATTTAAAAGATATACAAATGGCCAAAGAAAGTGTAAATGGTGAATTACAAACTATTAAAACTGTTGTTGCAGAACAGTATGGAGATAGAAATGCACATGCAAATAAGAATCTAAAGTTTGGTTTTGGTAATAATAATCAACCTACTGGGATAGTTGCTATGGCAGGAGAAACAATAACAGTATATGTTGATGCAGAAGCAGGGCAACCATTACCACAATTGATGTTTTCACAACAGGAAGGAAGCTTTGCAAGCTGGGGAAGAACTGTAAGTTTACATGTAGGTAAAAACGTAATAACTGTACCAGCTGTTAGTCAAAATGATGGATGGTATAGACATGATGTAACTCCAGGAGGAGCTGTATATATAGTTAATCCATATACAGAAGAACAACAAAATAAAGCACCTGTTATAAGATTTGCATCAGGTTGCGAACAATTTCCTATTATGGATAAAAATACTGATGAGCAAGAATTTTTAGAGCTTTTAAAAGATTATAAAGCAAGACTTGATGCAGACAAAGCAGAAAATCCAAATGTTATGGATAGAAAAATGATAGATGTTGCAGAAATAGTTTCAGACCATCTTGTATTTACAGGAACTGCAACAGGGGCATATGAAGCATATATAAATCAAGAATTTGGTCCAATGAATACTGTAAATATGTATGATGATCATATGGATATGATATTTGAATATTTAGGAATGGACGGAAGTAGTATAAATAATGATATTAAGTATACAAGAGAGAACATAAGATTAGCGCAACCATTTGGATATATGTATGCAGCTGGAGGTCATATAGGTGTTCAAGGTGACGTAATGGTCGCTATGCTAACTAGTGTAGGTGGATGGGGTGTTGACCATGAAATGGGTCATAAACTTGATATAGGGGTAAGAACTATAGGCGAAGTTACAAATAATATGATACCTCAAAATTCATCTTACTATTATAATAAACCAAATAAAAGAATACCTTTTGAAAGTCATGTTTTCAAGAATGTTATAGCAACGGATAATAACAGTTATTACGCAGGTGGATATTTTGAAAACTTAGCAGCATTCTGGCAATTAGAAATGATATATCCAGGATATTGGGGGAAAGTAAATGCTCAATATAGAGAAAATAACGTAATTTTAGATTCTGAAAATGCAGCAAATGATAAGTTAAACCAACTAGCTAAATACTCTAGTATAGCTTTAGAATTGGATTTAAGTGAACATTTTGAAAGACATGGATTCTGGGTTTCTGATGAGACAAAAGAATTATTAAGTAAATATCCAAAGCCAGATATAAAAACTTGGTATGCTAATTATGATTATATAGAGTATGAAGGTGAAGGATTTAATGGTAATCCAGAATTAAATGTTAATGTTCTTAATGAAAATGGAAACGTAAAATTATCATTTAATGTTAATGAAAATTCAAAAAATGATGTGTTAGGTTACGAAATATTTAAAGATGGTGAATTAATAGGATTTACTTCAACTAATAGTTTCATTGATGCAGAATCAAATGTAGGGGAATCAGTAAATTATACTGTTATACCTTACGATAAGAAATTAAATACTGGAGAGGCAGTAGTAGTGAACTCTTTGACTCCAAGTTTAAGAGTACAACAACAATCAATAAGTATAAAACTTAGAGAAGAATTTGATCCAATGACATTAGTTAAAGCATTAAGTTACAATGGTGAAGATATAAGCTCAAATATAGTTATAAATGGGGAAGTTAATGTAAATGAAAAAGGAATTTATCCATTAGAATATATTATTGATGATAATGGAGTAGTTGTTACAAAGATGGTAAATGTTGAAGTTGTAAGTGATTATGATTATCTATCAGATACAGCTTGGGCAAGTGTTACAACTCAGCATGGAACTCCAAGAAGAAATTCTAGCATAAAGGGAAGAGTAAATGGAGAAATAAAAACTTTTGATAAAGGGTTTGGAATACATGCAAATGGTAAGATAACTTATGATTTATCAAATGTAGATTATGATAACTTTGAAGCATTAGTTGGAATTGATATGAGTATAGCATCTCAAAGTAACTCAAGTGTAGTATTTAAGGTTATTGGTGATGGTGAAGTTCTAGTTAGTACAGATGTAATAAAACATGCAGATAATATGGTTGGTATAAATGTTCCGATTAAGGGTATTCAAGAGTTAGTTATAGAAGTTAATGATGGAGGAAATGGTAATACTTCTGACCATGCAGTAATAGCTAATCCAAAGTTAACTACTAATAACGCTAAACCTTCTTTAAATGTTATAGATAAGACCTATAAATTAGGTGAATCAGTAGATTTTAATGCAGGTATAAATGCAACTGATGTTGAGGATGGAGATTTAACTGCAAGTATAGAAATAATTTCAAACAACTTTGAAGAAAATAAAGTTGGAAGATTTGAAGTTACTTATAGAGTTACTGATAGTGATAATAACTTAGTTGAAAAAACTTCATATGTAACAGTGTATGAGGAGTTTGAAGTTGTAAAATCTAAGTATGGACAATTCAATAATTTAGAAGCATATAATGAAAAGTTTAAAATACCAGTAGTTTCAGTATCTAATAATGGTGGGAACTATGGAAGTAGTGGAATTAGTTATGCTATAGATAATAACGTTAATACCCATTGGGAAACTGGTAAGCCAAATAGTTCTACATTTAAAAATGAAGTTATATTTGATTTAGGTGAACTTGCTGAAATTGATAAAATTGCTTATAAAGCAAGAAGTGGTGGAAAAGGCTTCGCTACAAAATTTGAAATTTATGTTTCAACAGAAGCAGAAGGAAATGACTTTGTTTTAGCTGGTATAGGTTCATATACTGGTAGCAGAAATGATGTTATTGAAATAGATATAGCTAAAACAGAAGTTAGAAGAGTTAAATTTAAGTTTGTTGAAGCTTATGATTCATGGGCAAGTATTGGAGAGATGTCATTCTATAAAACTGATGAATTAGCAGATAAAATAGCTAATGAATTATTTGTGGATGAAAGTAAAACTGCTGTAATGGAAAACTATAACACATTAGAAAAGTTAGAAGCTTTAAGAAATGAAGTTTCAAACCATCCAGCATCAAGTTTATTCCAAGAAGATTTAAATAAGGCTGAAGAACTTATAAGGGCTAGCTTCCCAGTATTAAATATACCAAAATCAGTATCAACTAAATTAGGACAAGTTATAGAATTAGATGAAGAATATTCTGCAACTGATATTGAAGATGGTGATTTAACTTCAAGTATTGAAGTTAGTGGAAATGTTAACTTTAATAAAGCAGGTAAATATCCTATAACTTATAAAGTAACTGATAGTGATGGAAATACTGTAGAAGCTACAAGAACAATTGCAGTTGTAGATATGAATGATTATTCTTATCTAACAGATTATGAGTGGAAGTCAACTTCAAATAGCTATACTGCTCCTAAAAAGGATATTTCAATAAGTGGAAGAGCATTGAGATTAACAGATGAGAATGGTAAAGAAGTAGCTTATGAAAGAGGTATAGGTGCTCACTCAACATCTACAATAATTTATGACTTAACTGATAAGAATTGCGATTATTTCACTTCATATATTGGAGTAGACAGACAAATGTATAACACAGTTGGTTCTGTAAGCTTTGAAGTTTATGTAGATGGAGAAAAGAAGTTTGATTCAGGATTAATGAATTCTAAAGATATACAAAAATTTGTTGAAGTAGATATAAATGGAGCTAAAGAGTTAAAACTTGTTGTAACTGATGGTGGAAATGGAAATGGTTCAGACCATGCTACGTGGGGAGATGCTAAGTTACATTATGCGAACAATGAAGCTGTTGAAGTTAATAGAGTAGAGTTAGATACTTTATTAGAAACAATAAATGAACTAGATACCAATGATTATTCAGAAGAAAGTTTTATAAATCTTCAAGATGTATTAGAAGAAGTAAAAACAAGTTTATTAGATGGATATAATCAAGTAGAAATAGACGATTTATATGTAAAACTGAATGAAGTATATGAAGCTTTAGTAAAGCTATCAGACTTACAAGCTGCAATTAATGAAGTGGCTTTAATAGATAAGGAAATTTATACAGAAGAAACTGTAGCTGTTCTTGAAAAAGTTCTAGAGAGAGCAAATAATATGTTAGTTGATAAATCTATAACACAAGAAGCAGTAGACTCTATGGTAAAAGAAATATATTCTGTCATAGATAATTTAGAAATGAATATTGATTTAAATGAAGTAGTTAATGTACCAGATAGAATTTTAAGAGATGCTATTAAAGAAACTTTAGAATTAACATCAAATACAATAACTATAGGTGATATGTACAGATTAACTTCATTAAATGGTGAAGGGTTAATGATTAGCAGTTTAGAAGGCTTACAATATGCTAAAAATTTAGAAACATTAAATTTAAATTATAATGAAATACAAGATTTATCACAATTAAGTAGTTTGAGAAAACTAACAGATATTAGTGTTATAGAACAATATATAGCTGTAGGTATGGCATATGTTACTGATGGAAAGGTGACAATAGATGAGGAAGTTATAGATATAACTGGTGAAAAAATGATGCCTAAGAAAGTTTTGATTGCAAATGTAGAAGGATCAAAGACAATTGATGCAATATCAGTGATAGAGGACAATAAAATTTCTATAGATAAAGGTCTTTTATATAGTGGAGTAAATAGTGTATCTTTAATATACCAAAGCTTAGATGGAAAATATGAAGCAACTACTATATATATGCTAACGAACTAAAGATGATTTTATTTAGTTAATAATATTTTTATACTATAAAGAGAGCTTATTAAAAGAGATAAGCTCTCTTTTAATAATAGTAGATTATTTTTAGATGCATATAAATTAATAGTAAATATATTTTTATATATAATTAATGGTAATAAGAGGTAAGAAAAGAGGTATAAATTAAGAAAGATATTTGATGATAGGGGTTAATAGTTTATATTAAAAATGTATAGTGAGAAGAGTTGGATGATTAATTAAAAAATATAGACTAAGTGTATAGAAAAGTATATAATTATTTTATAGAAGTAAATGTAAATATGTTTATTGATTTATTTTTTTACGAATATAGGGGAACATTCCCATGTTTGTATAGGAGGAGAGAAAATGAAAAAAGTAATTTCAATAGGTGAAGCATTAATAGATTTTATACCACATGAAAAAGGTGTTGCATTAAAGGATGTGTCTAACTTTTTAAGAGTAGCAGGGGGAGCTCCTCTTAATGTTGCAGCAGCAGTATCAAAACTAGGTGGAAGCTCTGTTATGTTAACTAAGCTTGGAGTAGATGGTTTTGGAGATCACATATTAGAAGAAATTAAGCCTTTAGGAGTAGATACTTCAAGGATTTTAAGAACTAAAGAAGCAAATACAGCATTAGCATTTGTATCATTAAAAGAAGATGGAGAAAGAGATTTTTCATTTTATAGGAACCCTAGTGCAGATATGTTATTAAATAAAGATGAAATAGATGAAGAGACATTTAAAGATGGAGGAATACTTCATTTTTGTTCAGTAAGTTTAATTAATGCTCCAATAAAGGAAGCTCATAGAAAGGCGATTGAATTTGCAAAGAAGAACAAATGTATAATAAGTTTTGATCCTAATGTTAGATTACCATTATGGGAAACGCCAGAGTTATGCAGAGAAGCAATATTAGAATTCCTTCCATATGCAAATATAGTAAAGATAAGTGATGAGGAATTAGAATTTATAACTGGAATTAAGGATGAAAAGAAAGCATTAGAATTCCTATTACAAGGTGATGTTAAAGTAATAATTTATACAAAGGGTACTAATGGAGCAGAGTTTATTACTGGGAATACTACTGTATTTTCACCTTCATTTAAAGTAGTTGCTCAAGATACTACAGGTGCAGGAGATTCATTTATAGGTTCATTCTTATACCAAGTTGCAGATGAAGAATATTCATTAGAAGAACTAGTAAACCTAGATGAAGAAAAAATTAAAGCTATATTAACATTCTCGAATGCTACAGCTGCATTAACCGTATGTAAAAGAGGTGCTATAGGTGCATTACCAACTAAGGAAGAAGTTTTAGCGATGATACAGGGGAGATAATAATGCTTAAAGAAAAGTTTTTAAATGAAATTAAAGAGTGTAAAGAAAAATATTTAGATATAGTTAAAAATGATAAATGGAGAAATAAGTATCATATAATGGCTCCAATTGGATGGATAAATGACCCAAATGGATTATGTGAATTTAATGGGGAGTATCATTGCTTCTATCAATATTCACCACTTACACCAATGGGGGGACAAAAGTTTTGGGGGCATTATGCTTCTAAAGATTTAGTTAACTGGGAAGAAAAAGAAGTAGCTATTTTCCCAGACATATATGAAGATAAGGACGGAGTATATTCAGGTTCTGCGTTTGTTAAAGATGGTACTGTATACTTCTTCTACACAGGAAATTCAAAGGAACCAGGAGAACATGATTATATTTATACAGGAAGAGGGCATAATGTTATTCTTGTAACTAGTAAAGATTGTGTTAATTTTTCAGAAAAGACTATAGTACTTAGAAATGAAGATTATCCTAGTAATATGTCATGCCATGTTAGAGACCCTAAAGTTTGGGAAGAAGACGGAATTTATTACATGGTTTTAGGAGCGAGAACAAGAGATGATAAGGGATGTATATTATTATATAAATCAAAAGATCTTTATAATTGGGAGCTTCATTCAATTCCAGCAGGGGAAGAAGAAAAAATGGGATATATGTGGGAATGTCCAGATATATTTAAATTAAATAATAAAGAAGTATTTATGTTCTCTCCACAAGGTGTAGAAGCAGAGGGATATAAATATAACAATGTTTATCAAACAGGATATACTATAGGACATTTTACTGATAATAAAAAAGTTTTAGAGCATGGAAAATTTGATGAAATAGATAGAGGGTTTGATTTCTATGCACCTCAAAGTTTTGAAGATAGCAAAGGTAGAAGATTATTTATAGGATGGATGGGAGTTCCAGATGCAGTAGAGCATAAGAACCCTACAATAGATAACTTCTGGCAACACCAACTAAGCATTCCAAGAGAATTAGTTTTGAAAGATGAAAAAATATATCAGATTCCAGTTAAGGAGCTAGAGACTTTAAGAAAAGACAAGCTAGAAATAAAAAATGTTGTATTAAAAGATAGAATAGATAAAGATATATTCGAATCGAATACATTTGAACTAAATATAGAGTTTAATGATTCAAATGATTTTATTGTAGAATTAAGAGAAGATTGTAGACTTTCATTTAAAGATAAGGTATTTAAATTAGAGCTTGGAAAATCAGGATACGGAAGAGATATGAGAGCCGTTGAAATAGAGTCAGTAAAATCACTAAGGGTATTTTCAGATGAATCTTCTTTAGAAATATTCCTAAATGGTGGAGAAGAAGTATTTTCAACTAGAATATACAATGATGGAATGGATAAGACCATTAAAATTGAAGGTAATGGAACAGCCGATATAATAAGATATAATATATAAAAATATATTTATAAGAGTTGTAACAATTTTTATGAATAGTAATAAGATGATGTTATAAGAGGTGGTAGGACTTACCAAAGGATAGGCTCTATCACTTCTGTAGTTTATATGAAAAGTAATTTTATATTTAATTAAAGGTTGTCTAATTATATGGTGTAGTATATAATATAAACACAATTTTTTGAAACGGGTAAAAAATATAAATACATAGGAGGTTTTGAAAAAGATAGAGTGTTTTGGTAAGAGGAAATAATGAGAAATTTAATGAGAGAAAAATTTATATGGTAAATGCCTATATTATATTTTTTAGCTACGATAGCTGCAAAAAAAATTAGTGATATAGGTGCAGTTGTATGCTCTTTAATTTTAGATATGTAGAGATGTTATTATAATTTTATGATAATGTTTTTATATGTAAATAAAAAAGCGTTTTTTATTATGTAGCAATAAATTTTAGCGAAAGTGTAAGAAGTTATGCAAGCTAAGATTGGGGGGACGTAAAATAATGAAAAAAGTGATAGCAGGAACACTAATAACTGCAATGGTTTCAAATAACTTAGCTTATGCTGATACCATAAAGAATGAATTCCTAGAGGTAAGTGATAATACAGAAGTAATAGAGTCTGTAGAAGAGTTATTAGAAAATAATGAAAATGAAACTCAACTAGGAACTGATAAAACAGAAACTAATTTTGAGTATGAACTGGCAGAAAAAAAAGAAAGTGTAGATACTGCACAATCTGTAGAGAAAACAACAGTTAAAACTGATATTGATGTATTTGATTACAATCAATTAAAAAATGCTGTAATGCAGTCAAATGTTAATATTAATATTAAAAATGATATAAGTTTTGATAATCCTATAAATATTACAGGATAAAATATAACAATCAATGGTGATGGAAGAAAATTTGATTTAAAACAAACAGAGGACACAAATAGATTTGTTATAAAAGGAAATGCAGATAATATAGAAATTAACAATTTAACATTTGATAATTATTATACAACAGGGATATATATTAGTGGTAAAAATATAAATCTTAAAGATATAACTCTAACAGGAAAATCTGTAGAGCCATCTAAAGTTGGAAATGCAAAAGCAGGAATAGATATATCTGATGCAAATACTACTGTAACATTAGAAAATATCACAAGTCAAAATCATTTACAAAGTGGAATAAGAGTAAAAAAAGGAGCTCATGTTACAATAAAAGGGACACATATCCATGAAAATGATGCAGTAGACTTACAAAGTGTACTTGATAATGGAGTTAATACAAATGTAATAGATTTTGATAATGATCAATATATTGAATATAGTAAAAATACTAATCAAGTAAATTATAGAAGTAAAACTTTAAATGCTAGTAGCTTTGAATCATTAAAAAAGGCAGTAACGCAATCAAATGTTAATATTAATATTACAAG
The DNA here is from genome assembly GCF_001405015.1 of Clostridium disporicum. Taxonomy (GTDB): domain Bacteria; phylum Bacillota; class Clostridia; order Clostridiales; family Clostridiaceae; genus Clostridium; species Clostridium disporicum_B. The sequence goes on along the minus strand of NZ_CYZX01000005.1, from coordinate 20,821 downwards.
TGATATAAAATTTGATAATGCTATAGATATTACAGGAAAAAATATAATAATCAATGGTGATGGTAAGACGTTTGATTTAAATCAAACTGATACTACTAATAGATTTGTTATAAAAGGAAATGCAGATAATATAGAGATTAATAATTTAACATTTGATAATTACACTACAATTGGAATATATGTTAGTGGTAAAAATGTAGCTCTAAAGGATATAACATTAACTGGAGAATATAAGAATTCAACTGCAAATGGAAAAAGTAAAGTTGGTATGGATGTAGTTGGTTCTACTGTAACAATAGAGAATATAACAAGTAAAAATCATAGTGAATGTGGAATTAGACTAAGAGAGGAAGCTAAGGTTGAAATTTCAGGAAATAATAGCCATGAAAATGATAATGCTGATATTAAAATGGTAGTATTAGATGGTGCTTCTGAGAGTGTAATAACAGATAATACTAGTAAATATATTAAAACTTCTGAAACTATCGATAAAGATAAAAAAATATATTCTATAGTTTACGTAAAACAATAGACGTAACAGATTTTACAGGATTAGAACAAGCAGTAACGGTAAATAATGCTATTATAAATATAAATCAAACTATTGAATTAACAGAAGAGTTAAATATAACAGGGAAAAATATAATAATAAATGGTAATAACAATAAAATTGATTTTAAAAATACTAATAAGAAGATAGTAGTTAAATCAACTGCAGTAGGAACTACATTAAGTAATATAAATATCGAAAATTATACTTCGTCAGCTATATTATTATATAATGCTAAAGATATAATTTTAGATAATATAAAATTACTAGGGACAGATAAGAAAAGTTCTGTAGGTATAGATGTAAGTAATTCTACAGCAACAATAAAAAATATAACAAGTAAGAATCATGTTGAGTGCGGAATAAAATTAAGAGATGCATCAACTGTTACATTTGAAGGAAACAATACTCATGAGAATGATAAATCTGATATTAAAATTATAGTAGCCAATGGTGCTTCTGAGAGTGTAATAACAGATAATACTAATAAATATATTAAAACATCTGAAACTACTGAAACAGATAAAAAAATTATATTATATAGTTTATTTAAAACAATAGACGTAACAGATTTTACAGGGTTAAAACAAGCAGTAACAGAAAATAATGCGACTATAAATATAAATAATACTATTGAATTAACAGAAGAGTTAAATATAACAGGGAAAAATTTAACGATAAATGGTAATGATAATAAAATTGATTTAAAAAATAGTAATAATAAGATAGTAGTTAAATCAACGGCATCAGGAAGTACATTAAGTAATATAAATTTTGAAAATTATACTTCGTCAGCTATATTACTATATAATACTAAAGACATAACTTTAGATAATATAAAATTACTAGGGACAGATAAGAAAAGTTCTGTAGGTATAGATGTAAGTAATTCTACAGCAACAATAAAAAATATAACAAGTAAAAATCATATTGAATGCGGAATAAGATTAAGAGATGTATCAACTGTTACATTTGAAGGAAACAATACTCATGAAAATGATACTGCAGCTATAAGAAGTATGGTTAAAGATGGACAAGATGAAAATAAAATACATGACGTAAATGATCAGTATCTTAAAACAGATGAAAAAGTTGATTCTGCTAATACAAAGAATGAGTATTATAACACTCAGAAAATTGTGAGTGTAGATACCTTTGAAAAGTTAAAAGATGCCATAACAATACCAAATTCTCTTATAAAGATAACTCAAGATATTACGTTAAAAGAGAATTTAGAAATAAAGGCTAATTACGTAACTATATATGGTAATAATTTTAAATTTGATTTAGGTAATGTCGATAGCTTTAGTGTAAAAGCAAAAAATGTAACATTAAAGAATCTTGAATTTGCTAATTATAAGACAACTGGATTAACTCTATATGGAGCAAAGGATGTTAGCTTATATAAGTTGAAATTATCTGGTAAAGATATTTCTTTACCTAATAATGAAAGAAGTACAGTAGGAATAGATATATTCGATTCTACAGTTAAAATTGATGATATATCTAGTAATAATAATTTATATAGAGGTATCCAAGTAAGAGGTGGTTCAACTGTAGATATTTTATCAAAAAATATTCATACTAATGATACAGTGCATATGCAATCAATTAAAAAAGCTGGAGAACAAGAGAACATAATAAATGATCCACATGGGTTGTATGTAAAAGGAACAGAAAAAAATAATAAAGAAAATAGTACAATAGATTATTTCTCTAGAGTAGATGTTGATATATCAACAGCAAAAGATTTTATAAATAATATTAGTAATAACGGTAATGTGCTGCATATTAAGAATGATATTAAAATTGAAGCAGGTGATTTACCAGCAGGAAGTGATATTAGTGAATTAGTAGTTAATTCTAACATATTAATTGAGGAAGATGGACGTACCATTGATTTAAATAAGTTAGTAGGTATTACATTAAAAGGAAATGATATAATACTAAAAGATTTAACTATAAAGAATTCTAAAGATATAGGAGTTAATATTTACAATTCTCGTGATATACTTCTTGATAATGTAACTGTAGAGAATTCTTATAGATATGGTATATTTGTTAACGGAAGTACTGTTAAGTTAGAAGATTGTTCTACTAAAAACAATAATGGTGGAATAATGATTACTAGATCAAGAACTCTTAGAGCAGATAGTCATATAGATTCACGTGTAGAAGTTATTGGTTCTATACACCAAGAAGAGTCAAACATAAATGTTGGAGTTACTAATTTACAAATGATTGATGGATATTTCCAAAATAATGAATTTGTTGTGGCAGATAATATTTATGATAAGTATGTAAATGATGTTGAAAGTAAAGTTCTAAGTGAATATTATCTTAATTTATTTGGAATAACAGGAGAAGATCGTAATAAGAAGTATGATGAACAAACAACAGATTATATGATAATTAAAACTGTTATAGATGTTCAAAATCATTCAGAAGTTTTAGATGAAAATGGACAACCTATTACATTAGCTGGTGATGGGGTTACAGATGATACTCAAAACTTAAAGAAGTTGATAGAATATGCAGCTTCACATGGTAGAGAGTTATATTTCCCAGAGGGAGTATATAAAATAACAGCTGATATTGATTTAGCAACAATCAATCTTCCTGCATTATCAAACTTTAAATTGAGTGGTGCAACAAATGGTCTTTCTATATTTGACGGAAGTTCAAGTGTTGATAAGATGTTAAAGTTAATGAATGCAGAATACCATTCAAATATGAACTATGTAAACATAAATAACATAGTATTCAATAACATTGGGTTAGAGTTTAATGGACCATATAAAAAAGGTATAAGCTTCAATAATAATGTATTTATGAATGGTCAATATACAAGAGAAACAAATGCTGCAGGTGAAATAAGAAAGGTTACAATGGAACCTTATATAACTGCAAAGAATAATAAGTATATAATAGAGGAAAATGCATTCTTAAGAGGAGTTAATTATCCAGGAAGAGGTATTGCAACATACAGAACTAATAATACGACTATTAAAGATAATTTCTTTGGAAATTTAGAAGGTTTAAGTGATGCTGCTACAATGTTACCGGATACAGTTATAAACAAATTAAATCTTATCCAAGTTGAATCTCAATCAGGGCTAAGTGAAGGAATTAAGATAAGCGGTTCTCAAGGTAATTTCCTTACGGCTATTAATAATGAAAGATATGACGAGAATGTTAATATATCGAACAATTACTTCAACATGGATAAAACTAGAAATATAACTGGTGATTTTGGAACAGATGTATTAATATCAGGTATAAATGTTGCAGTAGATGGGCAAAGAAGAGACCACATAATATACTCTAAGGGATATACTAATTTAAATATATATGGAAATTACTTCGAAGGTATGGAAAATGGAGCAGCTGGAGGAGTAAAAATAAGAAATGGTGAGGGTGCATATGTAGGTTCAAATCATTTTAAAGATGTACCATTACTAACATATATATATGGTGATTTAACAAAACAAGAATGTATACTTTACAACACAACTATATATAATAACTTATTCCATCAAACAACAAACTTTGGTGGACAAGGTACTGGAATATTATATTATCAAAGCTTTAGAGATGGTCAAGACTTACAGTTTAAGGATGATTCTTGGGTAGGTGCCTATGGAGATGTTCAAAACTTTGTAATTTATAATAATGAGTTTATGAGTGATGAAAGAGATCAAATCACTATAAGCAACAGAGCTGTAACGGCTTATGGAGACAATCAATTCTTAGCTTATGGAAATAAATATGCAGAAGATAAGAATATATCAGTTAACTATAATAAAGGGAACTTTAGTTTAAATGAATCAACTGAGGCTGAGGTATTAAATAAGGTAAATAGTGGATTTGCAATTTATAATACTGTAGATATACCATTAACACCAGCAAAAGTAGACCATACATATTTAAATTCGCAAATAAATGAAGCAAATGAATTCTATAATAATATATTAACAAATGGTCAAATTGGTATCTTTGGAGGACAACATCCAGAGAGTGCGGTTAATGAACTGAAGAATTTAATTTTAGAAACTCAACAGTTGATTGATGGAAATGCATTAACTCAATGGGAAACTAATAAAAGATTAACACTTATACAAGAAACTTTAGAAAAATTAAAGACAAATATAAATGATAGAGGTTTAGCACCAACTGTAACAGTATTAAATGATGTAACTATAAATATTGGAGAAGAATTTGATCCGTATGCTGGAATTATATTTGAAGATGACAGAGATACTAGCGAGAATTTAAAAATTCTTGTTGACTTAGATTCATTTGATAACACTATTTCAGGTGAATATATAATTACGTATTCTGTTACAGATAGTGATGGGAATACAACTAAGGAAACTAGAAAGGTTATAGTTAGAAGTAATGAGAAACCAGTAATAAGTGGAATAGGAACTATTACAATAAATGTTGGAGAGAATTTTGACCCAATGTCTGGAGTTATAATTACAGATGATAATGATTCTATAGAAGAAATGAAAGTTACTGTTGATTTAGGAAACTTTGATAATAATGTTCCTGGTACTTACATAATTAAGTATACTATAGAAGATAGTGATGGAAATATAACTGTAGCAGAAAGAGAAGTTATTGTATTAGAAGATATTGATAATTCTGTTAACGATGAAGTTAATGATGAAATCAAAGATGAAGTTAATGATGAAATCAAAGATGAAGTTAATGATGAAATCAAAGATGAAGTTGATGATGAAATCAAAGATGAAGTTAATGATGAAATCAAAGATGAAGTTGATGATGAAGTCAAAGATGAAGTTGATGATGAAGTCAAAGATGAAGTTAATGACGAAGTTAAAAATGAACAAAATAATAATGAAGAGATAAATAGTGAATTGAATAATACTCAAAATCCTAATACAGGTGATCAAAGTAATATACTAAATTGGGCATTAGCTGTACTTATATCTCTGATTGGACTTCTATTTGTAAATAGAAAGAGAAAAAAAGTTAAATAATTATATATAGTTTAATAAAGGGAAAATTGTAATCTATAAAATAGATTACAATTTTCTTTAGCTTATATAAATAATAGATTAATACATATTCGAAATTTTAATATGATTCTTTACAAAATAAGGGGATTAATTGATGAAAATATTTAAAAGTATAATTAATATAATCTTAATTTTAATTATATTTGTATGTGGATATAAAGTGTTTTACAAAGTAACTGAATATAAGAAGGCTGATGAGGTATATGAAAAAATTAGAATAGAAAAAGAAGAAACTAATAATCCATATATTGAAAATACAGATTATAGAGGCTGGATTAAGATAGAAAATACAAATATAAACTATCCAATTCTTCAAGGAGAAGATAATTTATATTATTTAGATAAAGATATAAATAAAGAATATATAATATCTGGGTCTATATTTATGAATTATTTAAATAATGGATTCGATGACCAAAATACAGTTTTGTTTGGACATAATATGAAAAATGAAACTATGTTTGCTCACTTGAAAAAGTATAAGGAAAAAGATTTCTTTTATAATAATAATGATATAGATATAGAGTTAAATAATGGTGAGCATTTGAAATATAAAGTTTTCTCTGTATATATTACAGATGTTACAGATAATTATATTCAAACTAATTTTGAAAATAAAAATGAATATAAAGATTTTTTAGAAAGAATACAGAGTAAATCAATGTATGAAGCTGATATAGAAGTAAATGAAGATGATAAAATAATAACTTTGTCAACTTGTTCTTTTGAGTTTAATGATGCAAGAATGGTAGTGCATGCTAAGCTTATTAAGTAAGTGTAATAGAAGAATTATATTATGAAACAGTAGATAGATTTTTTTATAAATTTATCTGCTGTTTTTTATATAGTTAGTATGAGAATTTAATATTAGAGAGTTTACTATTATAAAATGTTTATCTAGAATATTAACAACAAATATTGGAAAAAATTAATAAAGCTGTTGATTGTTTTAAATTAGATGTGGATAAGTTTTGAAAAATAAAATAGAGCCTAGTATCCGGCGAAAGACAACCTAGGCTCTATAAGTAATTAGCACTTTACGTACCAACTGCTCATTTATAATAACACCATTGCTTAATAAAAGCAATGTTAAATAATGTATAATAACTATTATAGTAATAAATATATCATATAGAAGTATTTATAATATTTACTATTTAATAAAAAAATTAAAAAACAAGAATATTATAGATTTTCTTCTATGATTTTAATAACTCAGATAAGTTGACAGTAGAGGTATGTTGATTTATAATAAAATCACGATGTTGATCATCGATTGAAAACTGAATAGGGGATACGCGTTTAGACCTATTTACCTAACATGGGGGCGTTTTGGCTTCGACGGGGGTAAGATGGGTTTGATAAGCGGGCCGAGGCAAGCATGTCACCTCGTTAATAAAGTATGCATTAAATATAAACGCAGAAGACAATTTTGCATTAGCAGCTTAATATAAGCTACTCATCAGTCCTGAATGCCCACGTTTAGGGTAGCTGGTGTCATAAAAGTGGGGAACGAAGTCTAGCAAAGCTTTGAGCTAGAGGGGTATTTATGAAGCTAGGGAATTAGGAGTTTGTTTGTGAGCGAACTAAGGACCGAAATTTTAGTCACAAACTACGCTCGTAGAAAGTCAGGCTGGTCTGCTTTCGGACAGGGGTTCGATTTTGGAAAAAAGTCGCCTTAAGCAGTGATGTTTAAGTGATAACTTGGCTTTATCGGTGAAACCGTAGCAAGTAGGGTTGACGGCAATACCGAGAGGTATGTGAAGAAATTCAACAGCCTTGTATCGACTTATAGGTTCCTAAAGAGAAATCTATGGAATACTAGGATAGAAGATGTAAACTATAATAAGCTTCTATAATACGCCAAGAGGCAAGTTAATGCTTGTCTAAGATATAGTCAGGGCAATTTGGAAACAGTTGATAAACTGACCCCTCGCCTCCACCATGAAAACCTCGACAATACATATTGTGTTGTCGAGGTTTTTTATTTTAGAACAGAGAATATTTAATAATGATATAAGTAAGTTTAGTTTTTAACAAAATTATAAATACGGTTAAAAATTGATAGATAGTCTTGAATTAAAAGGAAGTATTAAATATTGTAAAAAAGTGATATAATAAATAAGAAATTTTAAAAAAATAGAACGTATGTTTTGAAAAAAATCGGAAAGTATTATATAATATACAATAAAGTTAAGGGGGAAAATATGAGTACAGAAGATAATAAAAGTTTAAAAGTTATTGATTTATTTTGTGGATGTGGTGGATTATCACATGGATTTTTAGATGCAGGATATAATGTTGTAATCGGTGTTGACCATGATGAAGCAGCTTTGAAAACTTATAGTAAGAATCATAAAGATTCTATTGCTTTAAAAGCGGATTTGTTTAAAGATGAGGCTATAGATGAAATAAAAGAAAAATATATAGATAAAACAGGATCAGAAGAAGTTGATTTAATAATAGGGGGTCCTCCATGTCAGGGCTTTTCATTAACTGGTTCTAGAGACATTAATGATACTAGAAATACATTGTATTTAGCTGTGGTTAAGAGTGTAAATAAATTTAAGCCAAAGGCATTTTTGATTGAAAATGTTCCAGGAATTGCAACGTTATATGGAGGAACAGTAAAAGAACAAATAATAAATACTTTTGAGGATATGGGGTATAGGGTAAGTGTTACAGATAAACCATTAATAGCAGCGGACTATGGAGTGCCACAAATTAGAAAGAGAATGTTTTTTGTAGGAATAAGAGAAGATATAGCAGAAAGAATAGGTGAAAAATTCACTTTTCCACAACCAACTCATATGCCAGTTAATCATGTAACATGTAAAGAAGCGTTAAGTGACTTACAATCAAGAGAAGATGAACTAGGAACTGAGATAGATGAATATATAAATGAACCAAATAGTGAGTATCAAAGAATAATGAGAAAAAACAGCCTTAAGCTATATAATCATGTTGCAACAAAGCATACAGAGCTAGTTAAAAATACAATTGCATTAGTACCAGATGGAGGAAACCATAAAGATTTGCCAGAGGGTGTGGGTGGAAGTAGAAAGTTTAATGAAGCTTGGACTAGATATGCGTCTAATAAACCTTCTAGAACTATTGATACTGGACATAGAAATCATTTCCATTACAAGTATAATAGGGTTCCGACAATACGTGAAAATGCAAGACTACAATCTTTTCCTGATGATTTTATATTTTTAGGGACAAAAACTCAACAGAATAGACAGGTTGGTAATGCAGTACCACCTCTATTAGCTTATAATATTGCGAAAGAGCTTAAAACATATCTTGAAAAAGGTGATAATAATGATAAGAAATAAGCTTAATACTATTGAATTATTTGCAGGATGTGGCGGGTTAGTTGATGGATTTGAGAAGACACGAAAGTATAAAACTTTATCTTGTGTTGAATGGAATGATAAACCACATGAGGTATTAAAGAAAAGATTAAAAAATAAATATGGCTATGTAGATACTGATAAAACAGTTTTGAGGTTTGATATTCAGCGAACAGATGAATTAATAAATGGATGGAAAGATGATTTAGAATATGGAACTAACTTAGGCTTAAAAGAAATAATAGGTCAAAAAGAGGTAGATTTAATAGTTGGAGGACCACCATGTCAAGCTTATTCGATGGCAGGTAGAGTTCAAGATGAGAATGGGATGCATGATGATTATAGAAATTACCTATTCGAAAGTTATATTAAAGTAGTAAAAGTATTTAAGCCTAAAATTATTGTATTTGAAAATGTTGAGGGTATATTATCTGCTAAACCAGGAGGAATAAATATTATTGAAAAAATAACTGAAGAATTTTTAAAGGCGGGTTATATAATTACAAATAATATTAGGAAAGATGCCTTATTGGATATGAGTGAATTTGGGGTAAGTCAAAGAAGAAAAAGAGTTATATTAATAGGGTTAAACAAAGAAGTTTTTGGAGATAATTGTTATGAAATTTTAGATGAATTTTATAATAAGAGGTTACATAAATTTAAATCTTCCAAAGTAAATACTGTAAAAGATGCAATAGGTGATTTACCAAAACTTATGCCAAGAGAGAAAGAAGAGAAAATTGGTAAGAAGAAATATTCACATTTTCCTGAGGTTACAGAATATAAAGATCATTATCCTAGATATCATAACAAAAGAGATATTGATATATTTAGAGAGTTAGCTTTAGATATAGAGAGTGGTAGAAATAATTATAAATCTATAGAAGCTTTAAAGAAATTATATACAGAGAAGACAGGAAAAGAATCTAATATACATAAGTATAATGTATTAAGATGGGATGAACCAAGTAATACTATTCCAGCACATTTAAAGAAGGATGGATTAAGACATATACATCCAGATTCGCAGCAGGCTAGAACTATAACAGTGCGAGAAGCTGCTAGATTACAAAGTTTTGATGATGATTTTGAATTTTCAGGTAGTATGTCTTCAGACTATGAGATGATAGGAAATGCGGTTCCACCAGAGTTTTCAAGAAGATTAGCAGAGGCTCTATATGAAGTATTTAAAGAACATGGGTTAATATAAACCTATGTTCTTTTTAAAATAAAAAAAGTAACAGAAAATATTTAGATGACACAAGGTGTATTTTCTGTTACATTAACGAATTATAAAACACAATAGTATAAATAATAACATCAAAGCTTTTATAATTCAATTAGTAAGTGTATCAATAAATTGATAATTATAGCAATATGAGTTATTTAACTTATAGAAAAACTTGTCCATAAAATAGATTTATTTTATGGAGAAATCAGCATAATAAGTTCCATTTTCTAACAGGGATAGCTCTATATCATCTCTACCATATCTGTCTAGATCAGATTTAGTTACCAAACTTCCAGATGGCAAACCTAACCTATGTCTAATATAAGAACCTAATATATTTTTACTAGGAAATGATGATAGATTTTTAGGGTGAATTATACCATCAACAGGTTGACTTCCTTCTAAAAGAGCTTCCATTATTGTTCCATCATCCCAAATTAATTCAATAGAATCATTTTGACGATTAGTTTTTCCCCCATTTGTTCTTGTTGCAACCATTTGTTTGGGTGGAAATAGTTCAGGGTATTCTCTAATATAAGAAGTACGAATAGGAATATATCCATCATCAATGCTTGTGTGACCTTGTGAACTATGACACCAATTTAAGCCACTTGCTGTAGGAACTTCACCAGTTCTAGGATCATATAAAACCATACTACAAGTATGATTGTTAGTAGAAGTAACTGGATTAACAGTAGTTTTGCTATTAGGTATTAGATTAACTTCAGTGCAAGGTGTAGAATTAGAAAGTATTTGATTTAAATATTGATTTAATGGTAAAAAGGTATCTTGGGTAGTTTCAGCTAATGTTTCTCTGAATGGTATAGTTAATCCACTTGTACTAAAATTTGCAGAACCTATTAGAGCATGGACTATTTTACCTTTATTTTTCCATATGTAGCACTTAGAATGAACAGGTATGTCAGAATATAATATAGTTGTATTTTGAGATAAAGTTTCAAGTTTTAATAAAGTAGAATGAAGTTTTGGAGATATAGAACTATTACCATACATTCCATAGATAACAGTACATGTAAGCGGAAGGTTACGTAATTTTTCTACAGGATTAGGACCGATGTAGCCAGATATAATTATTAGCTCATCAGATTCAAATAATTGATGTCTATTAAAAATTATTTCATCTAGATTTTGGTTAAATAGCATTTTAAATCCTCCATTAGTGGTTTTAATAAATTAATATATATATATATTATACTGCATAATATAGTTTAATAGGAGTATAATAATATAACTATTATTATATAATTAGCATTAACATTAATTTAATTAAATCTTTAAAGAGGAGAATAAATATATATAATAATAATGTATATGATTTGATTATATTTAAGTGGGTGGTAGAGTGGAAAATGATATTAAAAGAATTAATTTAACACAATTTCTTCAATGGAACGATAGAAATGGTTGTTATACTGATGAAAATTGTGATTTAGAAGATTTACCAAGAATGACTTATGAAGATGCAGTTAAATATTTCTTTTGTGTAATTAATGATGATTTTTATTATAGTATAACAGATAATATTTTTGACTTATCTTATGAAGAAATAATTAATTATGCTAAAGAGAATAGATTTTATGAAATAACATATGAAAAGTTAAATCTATTAATAAATAATGATAACCCAACAATAGAATTTTATAAAAGCTTAGTTTAGTAGAGCTCTTACTTGTATTAAATGTACAGGTAAGAGTTTTTATATTTAGAGAGGAGAAATGTAAAGTGAAAAAGATTTATTTAAGTGAACAATTAGAGAAATTAAAAGAGTATCCGGTAGAAGTTATTAATAATGTTTTAGAAGTAATTAATGTATTAGATGAAAATTATGGAGCTAATAGACATATAGATAATGACTTAGGTGGATATGTACTTATAGCGGAAAATATAGTAGATATCAAAATACTGAAACAAGATAAATTACAAGGATTAATACCAGAATATACTGATATAATTGAATGTAGTGAAGGTATAAATTATACTTGTACGTTATACCTGATTTCAAATGACTATGCAATTTTAGTAGTAACAACAGAAGAACTTTCTAAGTTCCTATTATAGTAGGGGGGTTAACATGGGAAGAAAAAAATTAAATAAGGTACTGAAGAGTACAAAATACTGTGATCTATTAAGTCAAGCAAGTTTAAATGATGACCAATATACTTATTGTATTGAAAGGATTTATGTAAAAGCTAAAAAGATGGAGGAGATAAGATTCACACTTTATAAGGAAACATTAAACTCAGGAAATAGATATATTCCTAGAAGTCTTGATGTTACAGAAATTGAGCTTATAAAGTTAATAAGGAGCTCTCTTGAAGGAAATGTATTTTCATCAGGATTTATAAAAATGTTAAAAGAAGAAATAAACAAGGTTTAAAAGTCTTAATCACTAACGGTATAGTAATTAAGACTTTTTATATTCAAATAAATGTATAGAAAGAGGGGATATAAATGTTTAATAAAGATAATATATTTATTACAGTTAATGAAGAAGTTTCTTCAATAATACAACAATATGTAATAAGAGAAATTAAGAAAGTATTAGATAAATACAAGAGTATAACAACAGAAGAAATAAGTAGTGTAGAAAAATTAATAAATAGCATAAGCAATGAAGAGTTAAAGGAGGAATTCCTAAATGATTGGAGTATGTCAGTAAAGATAGCAAAAGAAATTGGAGAAAATGAAGTTGATGACAGGATAATTTCTATGTACCAAAATCTAAAGGGTAATGGATTAGAAGAGTTATCAATAGACTATGTTATTAATTGGTGTAATGAGTTAGAAGAACAAGGTTATGTAATGATTAATGATTATAGCATAATTTATAAAAGTTCAGCTAATTTAAGAGATATTGCAAGAGAATTATTAGATGATATGCTTGATGATGCAATATATGTTGATGCCTTAATAGATAAGGACTCACTAGTTGAATATTGGATAGAGCAAACAAGTAAAGAAGATGTAATAGATGACTTAATTAGAGGAAATAATATTGAAGAATTATTAGGACTTGTTCCAGAAACTATATATGAAGATGAATATAATAAATATTTATATTCTGAAATAGATTGTTAAGAGGTTATATCTTAGTTAATAAGGTATAACCTTCTTACTTTCTAGATAAAGATGAAAAACTAATAATAAGGAGAGAACTAAAGATGTTCAAGAAAGACAATAGATATGTAACTAGGAAGGTAAATGAGGAAGTAGATATAAGATTACAACTTATAATGTGGAGCATGATTGATAAGCTAAAAGATGAAGGGAATGTTGAACTGGATTACTTACAGGTTTTCAGGATAAGAAAAGAAGGAAATAAGATTGTAATAAGTCAAAGTCAAGAAGTTCCTGAATACTCATGCACATATGAAATAGAGATAGAAGATATTCAGATAGAAGAAGAGATTAAAGTATATGTAATAGATAGTGGAGAGGAATTTTCTACAATGCTTTTTCCAGCAGAATACTAATTGAAGGAGGTTCAAGTAAATGATAAATAAGCTAAGTAAAGAAAAGTATTTTAAGTATGATAGTAAAGAACTTCTAGGGGTAATGAGGTTCGACTTTTACGATGGAAGACTATCTAACCAATGGAATCCTAGAGAATTAATAATAGAATTGAATGATAATAAGTTAATAGACTTAAAGAAATTACAACAAGAACTTAATTATATTCAATTCACATTGATAGAAGAATTCAATAAAGTTGTAGAACTATGTAATGGTACAGGTTATGATAAAGAAACTCTAGTATACATAGAGATTGAAGAAGGTAAGTATGTAATAAAGTTAATACCTGTAAAAGATAGTTACTCATATATATACACGTATAAGAGATAGGAGGAGAAAGTCATGGATATAGTAACAGTAATAAAAGTAGTTGGAACAATACTAACAGTTGTAGCTACTTCAATAGAATCAACAAGTAAGAAGTAGTATAAAATAAGATATCATCACAATTAATAAGAATAGTAAATTAGTTGTGATGATATTATAATAATCAGCTAATTTTTTTTATAACAATAATAACTACTAGAAAATATCGTTGTAATAGTACAGATATACCGATAGTGACGATATTTTCAGTAAGAAATAAGATTGAGGAGAAAGAATAGAAGAACTCTAAGTAAATGTGGAATTTATCTTGAGCGTAGGATAAAGAGAAAAATTGTAACTACAATCAATCTAAGTACATCTAAAAAGCAACGATAAGACATCAGAAAACAGAGATTTTATAAACTGTGAAGAAATGTAGCCATATAAATGAAAAACTACGAAAAGGGGATAAATTGAATGTTTTCTAAATAAGCTGGTAGGTAATAAAGAAAAATAAGTAAATAATAGAATCATAACATTACAACCTAGGATAACAAGGCATTAAATAGGATGAGGTGTTGAACATACAGGAAATCCTAGGCTCAATAATTCCACTTGAAATCAAGGATAAGTCATAACATATAATATGTACAGGAAAAATCTAAATTCACTCAAAAATAAAAAGAATTGAAATGATAAAACATAAAAATAATGGAACTTGGAACTAGGGAATAGAAACTAAGGACTTGGGACTTGGAAAGAGTAACGGGGGATAGGGGGGCTAAAGCCTTACAATGAAATAAGAATTGAAATAGATTAATAAAAATCTATTTCAATAAAAAATAAAAATAAATAATAAGAATAAATATAATAAATAAAAATGATAGGAAGAAGTATATAATAATAAAATTACAATAATAAGATAATTAAGAATGATACAAGATAAAAATAATTAATGAAGAAATTTCAATAATATCAAGTAATAATTAATGACTATAACAATTAAAGTTACTGAATAATAAAGAACATATAAAGTGATAAGAAATAGATACAATAAGATAAAGAAAATATAATCAATATATAATGATACAATTAACACAATATAATAACAAAAGCAATTGATTAAGAAAATACAATAACTATATCAATTGATATAAATAAAATTAAGAATGTCTAACCAATTACAATAGATAATAAAATAATAATAAAGAAATAGATATACCAATAAAAGAAGTATATATAATAATAAGAATAGATAAAAATGTAATGTAGCAATAAAAGAGAAATACATTAAAAAGCAACAATAACATACTAGAAAGCAGAGATTTCAGAAAATGAGAATAAATAATAACACTCAAAATAAAAACAACAAAGAAATAGTAAATCAACTGTTTTAATTGATGTAGTGAAATATATATTATAAATCTGATTAAAGAGTTAATGTTTCTAATAAAAGAAGCATTAACTCTTTTTATATTTTAGGAGGAGTAGATATGAATAAGTCAGATTATAATGGAGTATACGAAGAGTTAGTCGAATTACTAGGATTAGAAAATACATTAAAAATACATAAATATTTCAGAGGTCAACAAGTGAACTTTCCAATGAGATTATATTCTAAAGAGTACATAGAAGAATATCTTATAAAAAATTACAATGGTAAGAACTTGAAAGAATTATCTAAGAAGCTAGATTACACAACTAATTGGTTGAGGAAGATGTTAAATAAGATTGAATTTAGTTAATGTAGTATTGGATTGATAAAGGTTGTAAGTAGGTCTAACTTAGGTTGAATAGAAGTAAAGAAAATCAATAAGTTGGACGTAAGGACATGTTAAATTCCCCAATAGGGGTAAAAAGAGTTACATAAAAAGAGAATGTAAGTAAGAAAAGAGTGAAAGCTCTATGCGACCATACGTCCAAGGGCAATGAAATCAATAATTGAAGAAAAAGGTAATAAGTCCTAAATAGAACCAGAATCAACACCAAGATGTATAATTCCCGTAAATCCCGCAAACCCATAAAAAAATAATAGGTCTATAATAAATAGAAAAGAGAACTAAAAATAAATAAGTTTTTATAACAATAATAAAATCTTACGGGATTACGGGAAAAACGGGGAAGCAAGATGAATCCAATAATAAGAGCGTAATAAATGATTGGGGGAAAGGGGGCAAAGTAGTAGGGCTAAATAAAATTAAAAAATAAAAATTTATTTTTTATAAATAAAACTTTTTATCTACTTATCTACCTTTACCCCTTACTATCAAAGAATAATTGTAATAGAAAATATCGTCATAACCGTAGTACCGATAGTGTCGATATTTTCAGTAGAAATAAGTTAATGATTATAGGAGAATAAAAATGAATATAGATAAAGTAAATAAGATAGAACAGGTTGCTATATATTGTAGAGTAAGTACAATAGAACAAGCAGAAGAAGGATATAGTATAGATGAACAAGAAAGACTTCTAAGAGATTGGTGTAATAGAATGAATTACTCAGTTTATAAGGTATATTCAGATAGAGGAATAAGTGGTAAAGAGGTAAAAAATAGACCAGCACTAAAGGAACTTCTAAAGGATGCAGAGGAAAGAAAGTTTCAGATGGTGATTTCTTGGAAGATTAATAGGATAAGTAGAAAGCTTTCAGATGTTCTAAGGATAGTAGATATACTAGAGCAGAATAATATAGCTTTCAATTCTTATTCAGAGCAATTCGACAATAGTACACCAGCAGGAAAAATGCAATTCCAGATGATGGCATTGATAGGAGAGTTTGAGAGAGGAACAATAGCTCAAAATGTAAAGATGGGGATGTGTGCAAAAGCAAAATCAGGAGAATGGTGTGGAGGTAGAGTTTTAGGGTATGACCTAGTTCCTGTTGAGAATCAAGAAGGAGCTAAAAGAAAAAAGAATAGACTAATAATAAATGAGAAAGAAGCAGAAGCAGTTAGGTTTATTTTCAATGAATATGTTAATGGGAAGGGATATAAAGCTATTACTAATCAACTAAATAAGCTAAGTTATAAGACTAAGAAAGGAAATGATTTTTCAGTAGGTTCAATACGAGAAATTCTAACTAATCCAGTATACATAGGAAAGGTTAGATATAATGTAAGACAAAATTGGTCAGAGAAAAGAAGAAGAAATATAAATGCTAATCCAATAATAACAGATGGAATACATGAACCTATAATAGAGGAAGGGTTATGGGATAAGGTACAAGCAATAATGGAAAGTAAGAAAGGTAAACCTTCAAGAATATATGATGGTGAGTATCCACTAACAGGAATACTAAAGTGTCCTAAGTGTGGGGCTGGTATGGTGATTTCAAGAACTACTAATAAGTTAGCTGATGGAACTAAGAAGAGAATAGCTTATTATTGTTGTGGAGCATGGAAAAATAAAGGCACAAGTGTATGTAATTCTAATACAATAAGAGTTGATAAAGCTAATGAGTATGTATTTAATAAGATTTCAGAATTACTTTCTAATGAGAAAATGGTTAAATCTATAGTAAATAATATTAATAAGGAAAGACATAAAAAGATAAACCCAGCTAAGAAGGAGCTAGAAAGAATAGATAAAGAGCTTGAAAAGATAGATAGGAAGAAAACTAAACTTTTCGAAGCATATGAGGAAGAAGTAATATCTAAGGAAGAGTTCAAGGAGAGAAAAGATGAGCTAAACAAGAGAGCTAAAAGTCTTCAAGAGGAAAAAGAACCATTGATAGTTACACTTTCAGATGATGTAAGTGAAGAAATACCATATGAATTCATAAAGAGCATACTAGAAAATTTCAGTAAAGTGCTAACAGAAAGTGCAACTAGAGAGCAACAGAAGAAATTGCTTCATATGATAATATCAGAAATAACTATAAATGAAACAAGAGAAATAGATTCAATAAAACTAAAAATAAATGATAGCTTGGTTGACTATATAAGTAAAGAAGAAGGAGTGTCTATAAAGGATACTCCTTCTTCTTTTATGCTAAGAAATGTTGGGGTAAGTACATTGAATTTAGATATTGCTATATAGAGAATAATAGCAATGAAAATATAAAATATTGAGGTTGGTATAGATAAATAGTATAATTTTATCATGTAGAAATATTTATATTTATTAGGTAAATTAGAATTTGGGGAGTGAAATAATTGAAAGAGATTTGGAACAGACATAAAGAAAAGTTAATAACTTTTCTCTTATGTGGATTATTGTTTGTTGGCGTATTATCTATTATTGCCTTATTAGGTGGAGCGATAATGAAAATATTTGGAGACTGTAGATAATTTTGTGTAATATAGTTTCTTATAAATCAAATATTACTGGAAATTTTGATTTCCAGTAATATTTTTTTATTATCTAGAAATACTAATAATGTGTTTTTCTGTTCTTTTATATTATTTAACAAAAGTTAGATAATATGCATAAAATTTATAAAAAGTACAAGCTATTATGCTAATTCATCTTTTAATTCTTCAGTAAAGAATAATGTTAGCTCCGCTAACGTAGCACCCCAGTTTGGAACTGGTTGAGTCCATTTTTCCATAATTTCCATAGTCGCTAGATATACGCACTTGTTTAGAGATTCATCTGTAGGAAATATACTTCTAGATTTAGTATACTTACGTACCTGTCTATTGAATCCTTCAAGTGCATTAGTTGTATAGATCATTTTTCTTATTCTAGGTGAGAAATCAAAGAAAGTAGATAAGTTATTCCAGTTGTTATACCATGAATCTATAACCATTCCATAACTATTTCCCCAAGTTTCTTTTAGTTTGTCTAGCTGCGCTAACGCAAGTTCTTCAGTAGGAGCTTTATAAACTTCTTTTAAATCTTTCATAAATGATTTTTTATCTTTTGAAGCTATGTATTTTATAGAATTTCTTATTTGATGAACAATACATGTTTGTATATTAGCTGATGGAAATACGGTCTGAATAGCTTGTGGTAGCCCTTTAAGTCCGTCCATACAAGCAATTAAGATTTCTTTTACACCTCTATTTTTTAAGTCATTGCAAATACCTAGCCAAAACTTAGCTCCTTCGGCTTCATCAACCCATAGTCCAAGAATATCTTTATATCCTTCCATCGTATATCCTAAACAAATATATACAGCTTTATTAACTATTTTTCCGTTGCTTCTAACCTTAAAGTACATAGCATCTAAGTAAACTATTGGATATATTTTATCTAACATTCTATTTTGCCATTCGGTAGCGGTAGCTATTACTTTATCTGTTATTTTAGAAACCATTGATGGTGAGATTGTTATTCCATATAAATCTTCTATTTCAGCCTGAATATCGCTAGTAGTCATACCTTTAGCATAAAGAGAAATTATTTTTTTATCTAATTCATTACAAACAGTTTCATATTTCTTTACTATTTGAGGTTCAAATTCAGACTTTCTATCCCTTGGTATATCGAGATCAACATCTCCAAATGAACTTCTTAGATTTTTTTGGCTATATCCATTTCTATAATTTCTTTCGCCAGGCTCAATATCGCTTTGACGTTGGTATTTATCTCTACCAAGATGTTCATCCATTTCTGCTTCAAGTATATTTTCTAGTACATCCTTAACTAATCTTTGAACTAATCCGTTCTTTCCAAGAACGTCATCGATTGTTTTACACTTTTTTATCTCTGAATTGTAATCAAAATTGATATCATTTTTTCTTGCCATAGAAAATCCTCCTAAAATTTATATAGTATATTATTCCAAATCTACCAACTAATCATACAAAAAAGAGTAGATAGATTTGTTTTTTACACAAATCTATCTACTCTCCCGATCAGAGTTGTCTAATTTTTTAATAAAGTCTTCTTCAATATTTGTATTGCCTTCAATAAGGTCGATTATTTCATTACTATCATCTGATGATAGTATGTTTAAGCTTGATTCATCCTTATATCTAGCTTGCCTTCTTGTTAAATCACCGTATTGATTTTTTATGGAATTAATAACATAAGCGTCAAAGTAAGAATTGTTTTTAGAAGTGTCAAATTTCTTTATTGCTTTTAGAATTGCTAAATTACCTTCTTGTTTTAAATCATCGTTATCATAGTTTTTTAAGTTATAGATATAGGAATATTTATTGACTAGAGATGTATATTTTTCGATAATTTCTAAGATAGCTTTAGTATCATTGCTTTTAGCGAGATGTAATGCTTCCAGAGAGATTCACCTCCTTTCGCTTATAGAATTGCATTAATAAGAATTGAGGTTTAGAAATGAAAAAAAGTTAAACATATGTTCTGATTTAATTATAGCATATTTCAAAAATATGTAAATATGATTTATATAAAAATAAGTCAGATAAAAAATAAATAAAACTATAAAGTTAATAAAAACGTAAAGTAATATATATTGAAGCTAAAGATTGATCAATTTAAAGAGTACATTGGACAGTTTTACATAGATTTCTAAATATGATATAATAAGTTGATATTGGTAAACATAAGATTTTATTAAGATTATCTTATCAATTAGTTGGCTAGAATAATTAATACTTAATTTATCTTATTATAATGTCGAATTATGTATGAGGTTGAAAATAGTTATATAAAATTAATTAAATATAGGCTTACAATTTTATAAAAGGGGATATTATTAAATTATGAAGAAAAACTTAAAACTTTACAGGTGTGTATTTTTAAAAGAGAATAATGAGTTTATTATAGGTAAAGATATATTTAATGAAAGGCTCTGTTAGACAATAATGTTGATATGTGCATATAAGTCTTAAATAGTGTTATAATATAGATAATAACACTATCGGAGGTAAGA
>NZ_CYZX01000004.1 GCF_001405015.1 Clostridium disporicum | reverse complement strand
GCCATAAATATTACCTCCAATAGTGCTATTATCTATATTATAACACTATTTGTAAATTATATGCACATATCAACATTATTGTCTAACAGAGCCTTCTCTTTAAATTAATATATTCCATTACTTTCTGGCACTACATATATTTTTTTATCACTAAGAATCGCTTGTTCAATCTCTTCAAATACCCTATCTGCAATTTCTTCACTATCATATGTCCCTAAATTTACTACCATCTCCTGAGTACTATTAGTAACTTTACCTACAATAGTATATTTGGACTTTTTCAGTATTCCCTTAGTAATTTCAATTATCTTAGGTTCTACTAATGTCTTTTCATCTTGTACCCTTATCCACATACCCTCTTCTCCTGTTATTTCTCTTATTTACTACAATACTCTGCAAGTATAGCTTGAACTTCATATATATTGCATCCACTGCTGAAAGTCTTTTCTATTGGCATACTCATTCCTGAAATGTAAATTTTCAGTTCTGCATCTAAATCAAAATGCCCTGCAGTTTCTACTGAAAAATTAGTAATAGCTCTATATGGTACTGAACGATATTCAGTCTTCTTTCCTGTCACTCCTTGCTTATCAACTATTATTAATCTCTTATTAGTAAATATAATCATATCTCTTATTAATTTATATGCTTTTTCAATTCGTTCACTTGGCCCTAATAACTTATCATAATCTTGAGCCAACTTATTTATATCAACTTCTGATGCATTTCCTATAATTCCATTAAATAAACCCATTTAATATCACTCCTATATTTTTTAATTGATTATAGTATATTATTATTTACATAATTCTATTATAGCTTGAGTAAATATTTTAGCACTTAATAATAATTCATCAACTACTGCAAATTCATCATTTCCATGCATATTATTATCAGTTCCTGGCATTGTACAACCGAATGCTACTCCATTTTTTAGACGGTGTACATAAGTACCTCCACCAATAGCTATACACTCACCCTTTTTACCGCTATACATTTCATAACATCTTAATAACGTTTGGATAAAATCAGAGTTTTCGTCCACATAATGCCCATCGGATACATTGCATGGTTCTAATTCAATTCCATTAATCTTTAGGTTTTTAGCAACGACATCTCTTAAATTTTCATCATTAGCACAAAGTGGAGCTCTACAATCAAACGTTCCTTTTAACCCTGTTGTACTATACTCAAAAATATTAAATGATAAAGTTAATTCTCCGGATACCTTATCGGACATCTTTACTCCAAGAGCTTCTCCGTAATAATCACCATGAGGTAGTAATTTGTTTATAGCACATATTCTTTCAAATCCCTCGCTCTTAGCAAATGGCATAGAAGCTAATAACTGAATAATAGCTGTTAATGCATTATTTCCACCAGTAGGATGAGCAGCATGTCCACCTACTCCTTTTGCGTTAATTACACAGTTATTATCTGATTCACTTACAACAAATTTTACTCCAGTTGACTCAGTAGCTTTTTTACAATATTTTTCCATCTCTTCTTTTTTAAATCCTTCAATTACTGCAGTTGCTTTATCTGGAATAACATTAATCTTTACTCCTGAATTTACTGAAAGAATTCTAGGAATTTCTTTGCTTTCACTATAACTTGCATTAAATAGGCCTTTTAATCCACCTTTTTCAACATTTATAACTGGGAAATCTGCATCTGGCGAAAATGTCATAGGAGCTTCCTTTTCTATTTTATAATAATGTTTAATATCTCCACTTCCACACTCTTCATCAGTTCCTAAAATTAGTCTAACATTCTTGCTTAATGGAATATTTAAATCCTTAACTGCTTTTAAAGCATATAAGGCTACTATTGCAGGCCCTTTATCATCTGCTGATCCTCTTCCATATAATTTACCATCTTTTATTACTGGTTCATATGGCTCAGTTACTGTCCACTCATCTCCAGCTGGAACTACATCTAAGTGAGCTAATATATCTAAAGCTTTTTCTTTATCATTAAAATCTACAGCTCCTACATAATTATCATAATTAGTAGTCTTAAATCCCATATTACTTGCAATTTTTAAAGATTCTTCTAAAGCCTTAAGTACACCTTCACCAAAAGGCATATTCTCCTTCGGCTCTTGGCGATCACTTTTTATTCTTATAATTTTACATATATCCTCTAACATCTCATCTTTATGTAAGTTAAAATACTCTTCTATTTGTCTCTTATACATTTTTACACTCCTTTTATACTTATATAAATTATATTATTTAATAAATTATATCATAATTAAAGGCCTGTTAAACTTATTTAATTTAACAGACCTTTATATTTACTATTTAATATTATCTAAAAATTCTTTTACAACTTGTTTATATTTTTCTTTATCTTTTGAATATGCTTCCATATGTCCAGCACCCTGAACTAAATATAATCTATCCATTTCCCCATTTTTTTCGTTATACAAAGCTTCACCCATCCAAGTAGGAACAACCTTATCATTATCTCCATGTATAAACAACACCGGAATATCACTATTTACTATAGCATCTTCTGGAGAAATATTATTAAAATCAAATTTATATTTTCTTTTTACTTTAACTCTTATCAAATCATATAATGGCCAAAATGGAATTTTAACTTTCCGAAATTGAAATTTTATAGCTTCTCTAGCACTTGTAAAGCCACAATCCTCTATTACAAATTTAATATCATTTGGATGCGTAGCACCATATAACATAACTGTTGCAGCTCCCATAGATTGTCCATGAAGACCTATATAAGCATCTTCTCCAATTTTATCTTTAATCCACCTTACCCAACTTCCTATATCCTTTGATTCATTATATCCATATGAAGCCACTTTACCTTCACTTTCTCCATGACTTCTCATATCGATAAGTAAAACATTGTATCCTTCTTCAAAAAATATGTCTGTAAACTGATAATCGATGTAATGATTAGCAGTATACCCATGATTCATTATTACTACTTTTTTTGAATCTTTATATACTCTATGAAAATAACCTTTAAGTTTTAAGCCATCATAACTTTTAATAATTACTTCTTCAACCGGAATGTTCTGATAATTCCTATAATCAGTTCCAAATCTAGACCATAACTCCTCTAACATTTGTCTTGATTCTTTTCTTTTAGACATCACTGTTTCTTTTAATCCAATATTAACTCCTAAAGAAAGTACAACTAAAATTAGTATTATAATAATACTTATCCAAATCATAAATTGCTTGCACCTCTTAAATTTATCTTAATATCTATAGTATGTCTTTATTTTTTCTCATACATACTAAACGAATTAAAATCTACCACCCTAACTTTTGGCCTTTTACTGTAAAATGACTATCATCATTTTTAAATTCTATATCAAATTCATTATTCTCATCTACATTTATTTTAGTTAAAGTAGCTTGACCCATAACTTCATTGTTCACTTCTTCATCCTTAAAATAATACATTAAGGCCTTTAAAGTTATTCCATGAGTTACTATTAATATAGACTTACCTCTATTTTCTTCTATTATTCTATCCATAGTTTCAGCAACTCTAGCTCTAACACTTGCTAAATTCTCACCATTAGGAGCACACAGTTTAACATCACCATGCATTATAAGGTCAATATTCCATTCTGGATTTTCAGCCATAACTTCATCTGTCTTTCTCCCCTCATAATCTCCAAAGCACATTTCCATTAATCCATCATCTGTTATTACTTCAATGCTCTTGTCACCTTTGATTATGTTTGCAGTATCTAATGCTCTTTCTATAGGACTTGAATATATATAATCAATATGGATATCTTTAATTCTATCTCTTAATTCTTTAGCTCTTTCTATACCAGCTTCAGTTAAAGGCGAATTTCCTCTCCCTTGCAATCTTCTTTCAAGATTCCATTCTGTTTGACCATGTCTAGTTAAATATACCGTAGTTTTCATTGGTTACTATCTCCTTTTCTAAACTTAACTATCTTAAACTAAATCTATTATAAAATTATAACTATTTCTTAAATATTCCTTTTATCTTATTACTAAAATTCTTCAACCAGTTATATAACTTATATAGAATTGGATTTTCTTTCTTCTCATTTTCTTCATTAATAAACTTGAATAAATCAATTACTGGCTCAAGCTTATTTATGGTATCGTTATATCCTTCTATTATTCTTCTAGTCTTAGCTTCTGTATCTAAATTTAACGTTCCCGTAATTGTATTTTCTGCAAGATTTTCAGGTGCTATTATAATAAGCTTTGAATTTGGATAAAGCGATCTATCTATAGTAGCTTCTTTTGATAGTAACACTACTATGATAACATCACAATTTTCACCATATACAGGTTGAATAGGAGTATTATCAACAATTCCTCCATCAATATATTTTTCTCCAAAAACTTCAGTACTATCATAAATAAGTGGTAATGATGCTGATGCTAAAATCATTTTCTTTCCTGTTTCATCATCATGATCATTTATCCTGAAATATTGAACAGTATAGTTAGGTAACTTTGTACACGCTGCATAACAAATCTTATTCTTTTCCTTTATTTTACTGAAATCAAGATATTTATTAATTATATCAACAGCACCATCATTAGTAATAGCACCGTAATTCAATTTATCATTTAAAAACTTCTTAGCTAACTGAAGATTTTTACCACCTAGATAAAGACCTATGCCTCTTTTAATCAACTCATAATTACTAATAGGCACTAGCTTATCCATGGTCACTTCATCCCATAGTTTATCAGCCTTCTCCATATCATCCATAGCAAATAAAACTGCATTGAAAGCACCTATCGATGTTCCTGAAAAAACCGATATATGTTCACTAATACCTAATTCTTTTAAGGCTTTCCAAACTCCAAGTTCATATGCTCCCTTACCGCCTCCACCAGCTAATACTAATCCTATTTTCATACAATACCTTCCTAAATCAAAATTTATTAAAACAATTTAAATCACTATTTTTTTACATTATTATTATATATTATAAAATTTTATGCTGCTACATATATGTCATTTCTTAATATAGCCCTAATAATTTTAAATAGAATAATTAAAAAACAAGAGTTACTGCCAACTCTTGCTTCTTAATCTTAATAACTTTTATTTAGACATCTCTTGAGATTTTTTATAACATTTATTCATAGCTGATATAACAGCGCTTCTAAAACCTTTAGCCTCTAACTCAGCTACTGCTTCTATAGTAGTTCCTCCTGGAGAACATACCATATCTTTTAATGCTCCTGGATGCATTCCTGTTTCTAATACCATTTTAGCTGAACCAAGTACAGTCTGAGCTGCAAATTTATAAGCTTTATCTCTTGGCATTCCTTGTAATACAGCTGCATCTGCCATAGCCTCAATAAACATATATACATACGCTGGTGAAGATCCACTCACAGATGTAACCGCATCTATTAAACTTTCACCTACTACTTCAACTTTACTAAAGCTATTAAGTAATTTTGAAACTTCATTTATATCATTATCTGTTATAAGCTTATTTGGGCAAACTGCAGTCATTCCTTCTCCAACTAAGGCCGGAGTATTTGGCATTGTTCTTATCACCTTTAATTCTCTACCAAAAGACTTCTCTGTACTTTCAATTGAT
Source organism: Clostridium disporicum (assembly GCF_001405015.1). Taxonomy (GTDB): domain Bacteria; phylum Bacillota; class Clostridia; order Clostridiales; family Clostridiaceae; genus Clostridium; species Clostridium disporicum_B. Next base: position 200,961 of record NZ_CYZX01000004.1, on the reverse strand, counting down.
TTACCTGCAGCAATAGTAACTATAATAACATCATCTTTTACCAAATCTTTTATCTCATTTATTACTATTGGATATAAATTAGGCTTAACTGCTAATATTAATATATCTGACTTTTTGGCAACTAACTTATTGTCAGTTGTAATTTCTATATTATAATTTCCTTTTGCTTTTTCCAAGCTTGGTTCATATAAATCTGACATAATTATATTTTCAGAAGCTACTAATCCGGCTTTAACTATACCACCAAGTATAGCCTGCCCCATATTTCCAGCTCCAATAAATCCTATTATTTTACTCATAAACTTTTCTCCTATCTTATATTTATTCTTTAAAATATACTTAATTATATATCTATATTTCTAATTGCTATAATTACTCTATACTATATTTTTATATTATATATCAATTTCTCTCTCCATAAAATACTTATATTGTGTATAATAGTATTAATAACCCAAGGAGGTATATTATGAAAAATAAATTTTTGAGGAAAATAGCACTTGCTACGCTTGCTTTAGTAACTCTCAATTTCTCTATACCTGCACTAGCTAGAAAATCTAATATACAAAAAGGTGAGATTCTATGTTTCGGTGCAGATTTAAATCACACTCAAGAAGAAGCACTTAGAGAATATTTCAATGCCCCTAGTGATATTGATGCAGTATATGTTGATAATACTGTTGCTTCAAGACAATTAGGTTATACAGATTTTACAGGTGGATGGTATTCTAGTGCTTATGTTAAAATAAACGAAAATGGGACAGGTATTAATGTAAAATCTAACAACTTAACATTAGTTACAGATGGTATGCTAACAAATGCATTAATAACTTCTGGAATAACAGATGCGGATATAATAGCTTCTGCACCATTTCCTGTAACAGGAGAATCAGCTTTAGCTGGAATTTTTGAAGGTGCTGAAAGAATAACAGGCATAGAACTTAAACCTGAAGGTAAGCAAGTAGCTCAAGAAGAAGTAGAAGTAACTTTAGATGTAGCAGATTCCATAGGAAGTGTAGAAGCTACAGCATTAATAAATGAAGTTAAAGCTAGAGTAATTGAAGAAGCTCCTAAGACTACTGATGAAATAAATAAAATGGTAACTGATGCTGCATCTAACTTGGATATAACAATTAATGAAGAAACAAAAGAAAAAATAGTTCTATTAATGAATAAAATAAATGATTTAGATATAGATTATGATTCTATTAAAGACTCTATCAAACAAAATAGCTCTAAGCTACTAGAAGATCTAAAATCATTAGGTAATGAAATAAAAGAGTCAGGAATATTAGAAAGACTTTGGAATTGGCTTAAAAACTTTATTAATAAATGGACAACTTCTCAATAGCAAATCCCAGTACTAACTGGGATTTTTTCTGTATTATAATATTTAAATAGGAAAAAAGCCTTCTTAGTAAAAACTAAAAAGGCTTATAACTTTGAAATATATTCATTAATTAATATACATTTTATCATGAATACTACTTGAACTTTCTTTTTCTTGCAGCTTCAGATTTTTTCTTTCTCTTAACACTTGGTTTTTCATAGTGTTCTCTTTTTTTAGCTTCAGCTAAAACTCCAGCATTAGCGCATTTTCTTTTAAATCTTCTTAAAGCTTGCTCTAATGATTCGTTATCTCTTATTCTAACTTCTGACACAATTTTTCCCTCCCTCCGTAGTAACATATATCGATTTCTACGGCTTTACCAAAACACTGTATATTATATATTACTTAAGGTGATTTTGTCAACACTATGTAACGCTCCAAGTAATGTAAATATTGTGTTTTATAATAAGCTTTTTCTAAATTGATCCATATCAAAGTTTATTCCAGGGCAAGTTTTCTTGCAATTTTCAACTTCTCTATGTCCAATAACTCTCTCTATAGATATATTATATTTTTTTATCAAAAAAGTACACAATTTTTTTAAAGAAATTAATTGTTCTTGCTTAGGAATTTCTATATCAAAATTTCCACTTAAACAAATACCAATTGATTTTATATTCATCCCCTTAGTATGGGCACCAACTTTCATTCCTCTACCTTCAAAAATTTTCCCATCAGCTTCAATGAAATAATTATATCCTATACATTCCCACCCTAACGAAATATGATAATTATTAGTATCATAAAAATTCCATCCTTCTTCTTCAGTGTGATGTATAATTATATATTGTGGATCCTTTAGTTCTTCTAAATTTTCTCCTATATTTAATAACCCTTTATTAATCTTCATATTTTCCCCTCTTTATATAAAAACTATTCATTATTACTGTAGAGTTCATTCTATAAAATGTATATATTCCCCACTAACATCTCTATTAATTTTAGAATTTTTTCTTATAATTTGAATTCACATAATCTATATTATTAAAAATATATGCTTTAATACCTTTCAATATTTATTTTGTATATTTTTTAACACTCCCTCTGTACAAAATATTTCCTGTGTGATATTATATTTTTGGACATTTTTTAACAATTATGTCACATTATTAAATATTAGTATTTTAGGGGGAACTTATGAAAAAACTAAAAGTTATGTCATTAGCTTTAGCAACATTAGTAAGTGCTACTTTATTTGCTGGTTGTGCTTCTAATTCTGCTAAAGATAATGCTACTCAAGATGGAAATCAAACTACTGCAGTAGAAAACAAATCAGCGGATATTGTTATTATCGGTGCTGGTGGTGCTGGTATGTCGGCTGCAATGCAAGCAGTTCAAAGTGGCGCTACTAACGTAGTAATCTTAGAAAAGATGCCTCAAACTGGTGGTAACACTATAAGAACTACTGGTGGTATGAATGCTGCTGGTACAGAATTACAAGCAGCTGAAGGTATTGAAGATTCAGTTGAATTAATGATTGAAGATACCATGAAAGGTGGAAAAAACCTTAATGACCCTGAATTAGTTAAAGTATTAGCTGAAAATTCTGCTGATGCTGTTAAATGGGTTAATGAAAATGGTGGAGATCTTTCAGAAGTTGGTATGTTTGGTGGTGCAAGTGTAAAGCGTATCCATAAACCAACTGGCGGTGCTGCTGTAGGCCCAATGCTTGTAAAAATGTTTAATGAAAATTTGGACAAGTTAAATATTCCTGTATTACTTGAAACAAAAGCTGAGCAAATCATCGTTGAAGATGGTAAAATAGCTGGTGTTAAAGCAAGTAATAAAGATGGTGAATTTACAATAGATTGTAAAGCTGTAGTTTTAGCTACTGGTGGTTTTGGTGGAAACGCTGAAATGGTAGTTGAATACAATCCTAACTTAGCTGGATTTGGTACTACTAATCACGCTGGAGCAACTGGTGACGGTATTGCTATGGCTAAAGAATTAGGTGCTCAATTAGTTGATATTGAACAAATTCAAACTCACCCAACAGTTCATCCAGAAACTCAAACTATGTACACTGAAGCTGTTAGAGGTAACGGTGCTATCTTAGTTAATAAAGAAGGTAAAAGATTCGTAAATGAATTACTTACTCGTGATGTTGTTTCTGAAGCTATATTAGCTCAAACTGATAAAGAATCTTATATAGTGTTTGACCAAAATGTTAGAGATGGATTAAGCGCTATCGAAAAGTATATTTCAGCTGGAATTATATACGAAGCTGATACTATCGAAGGGTTAGCTGAACAAATCGGTGTTGATGCTACAGCATTAAAAGAAACTATGGATACTTATGCCGAATATCAAGCTGCTGGTAATGATGCTGAATTTGGAAGAGAATCAATGGAAGAACCATTAACAACTGCTAAATATTATGCTGGATTATGTGCTCCTGCTGTACATCATACTATGGGTGGAGTTAAAATAAATACTAACACTGAAGTATTAAAAGAAGACGGAACTGCAATTCCAGGATTATTCGCTGCTGGTGAAGTTACTGGTGGAGTTCATGGTGCAAATAGACTTGGTGGTAACGCTGTTACTGATATAGTTGTATTCGGACGTATAGCTGGTGAAAATTCTGCTAAATACGTTGTTGATAATGGTGGAAATACAGAAGCTACTATTAAAGTAGAAAAAGAAGTTGAAACTGCTAAACCAGAAGTTGATGGTGGATACAAAGATGGTGTTTACACTGGTACTGGAAAAGGTAATGGTGGCGATGTAACTGTTGAAGTTACTGTTGAAGGTGGCAACATAGTTAAAATAGAACTTAAAGACCATAAAGAAACACCTGGTATCTTCGAAGGTGCAGAAACTGGAGTTTCAAATGAAATTATAAAGACTCAAAGCACTGATGTTGAATCTGTTTCAGGTGCTACACTTACAAGTGAAGCTATAAAAACAGCTGTTGCAGAAGCAATAAAAGATGCTAAATAGCAATTCTTTCAATTAATTATATTTACCAAAGGTATAAGATTTGTGTTTTCACTATCTTATACCTTTTTTATAATATCAAATTATTAATTACAATATATCATTAACGATTTCTCATTATATCGCTATCCTTTTACAGCTCCAGCAGCAATACCTTCTATTATATATTTTTGACAAGTCAAATAAAATATTACTATCGGCACTATAGCAAGAACTAGAAGTGCCATCATAGCTCCCATATCAATGGCTCCATATCCACCTCTTAAATATTGAACCGCTGTAGGAATAGTCTTATACTCACTGCCTAATACTAGATAAGGTAACAGATAATCATTCCATATCCACATAACATTCAAAATTGTTATTGTTATAGTTATTGGTTTTAACAATGGTACTACTATAAAAAAGAAAGTTTGTATTGGATTACATCCGTCAATCATTGCTGCTTCTTCAATTTCAACAGGTATAGATTTTACAAAACCACAATACATAAATACCGAAAGTCCAGCTCCAAATCCTAAATATAAAACTATAATTCCAACTGGATTATCTAGATGTAACATATTAGCTATCTTTGTCATTGTAAACATAACCATCTGAAATGGCACTATCATTGAAAATACTATTAAATAATATAAAAATCCTGTGAACTTGGTTTTTACTCTTGTTATATACCATGCAGTCATTGAAGTAAAAAATATTATTACAACTGTCGAAGCTATAGTAATAAATAAAGAATAACCAAATGATATTAAAAAGTTAGTTTTAGTAATTCCACCAATATAATTATTCAATCCAACAAAGGTTACAGAAGTAGGCAACTTAAATGGTTCACTACTTATATATAACTTTCCTTTAAATGAATTCATTAATACCATAAAAATTGGTGCAAGAAATAGTATAGTTAAAGCTATTAAAATAACATATAGTAATATTGTTCCTATTTTAACTTTGCTTTTCGCCATATATCTCATCAATTTTCAACCTCCTTCTTTCTAGTAATCTTAAGTTGTATTAACATAATAACTGCAACCAAAATAAAGAATACTACTGCTTTAGCTTGGCCAACGCCTTCATAGCCTACTCTTCCATAGAAGGTTTTAAATATATCTAGCGCAAGCATTGCTGTTTTATTTCCTGGAGCTCCATCTGTTAATGCTAAGTTTTGATCAAATAATTTAAATGAATTAGATACAGTCAAAAATAAACAAATTGTAACAGAAGGCATTACCATTGGAATTGTTATGCTTTTTAATGTTTGCCACTTCGATGCTCCATCTATCCTTGCAGATTCTATAAGTTCTCCAGGTATACTTTGTATTCCTGCTATATAAATAATCATCATATAGCCTATTTGCTGCCAATTCATAAGTAATACTAATCCCCAAAATCCATACTTAGGATCATATGTTATAGTAATTCCAAAATAATACAAAATTGAGTTTAGAATAATTTGCCATATATATCCTAAAACAATTCCACCAATTAGATTTGGCATAAAAAATACGGTTCTGAATATGTTAGTTCCTTTTAATTTTCTAGTAAGCATATAAGCAAAAGTAAAAGCTAATACATTAATAGTAATAACTGATACCACAGCAAATTTAGCAGTAAAAATAAATGACCTTAAAAAATCTTTATTAGAAAATGCTTTAATATAATTACTTAATCCTACAAACTTTGCATTAGTTACTGTAGTAAACTCTGTAAAAGATAAATATATCCCCATTATAAATGGAATTAAAAAAGCTATAATAAAAGCCACTAAAGTTGGTAATACAAAAAACCAGAAATATTTTTTTATATTCTTTTGCATCTTATTCCTCCTTTTTATATTGCTTCAAAAAAAGGCAGCAACCAAAATCACTGCCTCTTCCTTCTAATATATTTTTATTGTTTTTCTGCTGCCCATGTATCTTTTACAGTTGTAACAACATCTGACCACTCTTTACTTCCTTGAACATATTCAAGTAATGATGCTGCAAATGTGTCTTTAAAATTTTGGCTTGGGAATGATTGGAATATCCAAGGAACACTGCTTATATTAGAGTCTTCCATCCATCTTAAAACTTCCTTTGATAATGGATCTGATGGTTTTTCACTTTCTTCAAAAGAATCAAATGGAGCTATAAATCCCAAATCATTTGAAACGTATTTCTTGCCTGTATCACTTGTAAATAACCAATTAATAAACTCTGCTGAAGCTTTTTGTTTCTCTTCTGAAACCTTGCTATTTATTGCAAAATAATTTTCAGTACCTACACATATACCTTGATTTTCTTCACCTGATACTCCTGTGTATATAGGTAAGAATTTAATATCTTCTTCCTTAACTGTATTGCCATCTACACCATTGATTTGACTCCAAGCCCAATTTCCATTTTGAACCATCGCGCATTGACCTAAAGCAAATTCTGCCATAGAATCATCAACAGTTTTTGCTGATAACAATCCTTTTTCAGTTGTAGAATCTGTTGTGTATAAGTCATAAATGTTCTTATAATTATCTGCATATTTGAACTCTACAGTATTTGCTTCTAATCCTGTTTCTAATACTGTACCTGCAGTTGTATTATCTTTAAATTCATAGTAGAAAGGGAGATTTGCTAAATGTGTTTCCCATCTCCACGCATTACCTGAAGACATAGAGGTTGATGCAAAAACACCTTTTATTCCTAATTCATCTTTCTTAGATTGCATATCATCTGCAACTTCTTTTAACTTGTTAAAATTATTAATTTCATCCATAGATTTAACCTTAGCACCATCTAATGCAAAGTATTTTTGCATGATAGCATCATTATATATTATTCCATATCCTTCAACTGCATATGGTATCCCATATACCCCCTCTTCACTAGTTATAGCCATAGTCTTATCTAAAAGATGACTATAAAGTTCTGTGTCTTTTAAATCAGCACAATAGTCCTTCCATGACTGATATCCAACAGGTCCATTTAACTGGAATATTGTTGGCGCATCTGATTTTGCCATTTCTGATTTTAATGTTTGTTCATAAGTACCACTTGCTGCAGTTTGAACTTTAACTTTAACACCTGTTTCAGACTCATAATCCGCAACTATTTTGTCATATACTTCAGCAATTTCTGGTTTAAAATTTAAAAAGTAGATTTCTGTAGCCGACTTATCTGTATTTTCGCTATCTTCTGTCTTTGTAGTACTATCTCCTTCTGTCTTTTCAGTGGTACTACTTCCACATCCTACAAATGCACTTGCAATAACTGCTGTAGCTATAGTCATTGCTAATAACTTTTTGATTTTCATAACTTTTCCCTCACTTCTTAATACTTTTATAATAAAAATCGCATTCTTATTAGAATACTTTTTTATAAACTTAGAAAATGTTTTCAAATTAGATAGTACTACATCCTCTACTTGCTATATATCGGTATCGGTTCTAAAATAATATTAATAATTTCACTTTAAATTTTTCTTAATATATATATATTGAATATTTATAGAAATATTCAATTAACTTTATTAATAAAAAAAGACTATGAGATTATGTAAAACCTCACAGTCTTTAATATATAAATATAATTCAAGGGAAAACTTATTTATACTTTTCATTTATAAACATCTTCAATCTTTCCATCTGAAAGCTTAATACTTACTTTCTACCCCTTAATTGTTTATTTATTAACAACTTCATCTTTATTATACATTTCTTTTTTTATGAATAATAGGTAAATATTGCTTGAAAACTTGTGAAAATTGCTTTATACTACTTCTTGTAAATGTTTAAATTTTTTATTAATTAATTATTTAATTAACAATATTAAGAAAGGGTTATTACTATGGATTCTTCTTTTACCCTCAAAGAAATAAGTATTTTAAAAAATTCACCATTAAAATACAAATCTACTCTTGGCCATAGTCTTATATATTTCAGAAAAGGATCCTGTATCGTAAATATATATACTGAATCATTTATTGCAAGTCATCATAGCTACATATTATTAAGAGATGAAGAACAATTACTTTTAACTAATGATCATACTACTGAATGCACTATATACATTTTATCTTTTTCCTATAATCACTTTGATAATTCAAGCAAAGATTTGCTACTTGAATGTTTTGATAAGAAGTCATTAGACAAATGTCGTTACATAATTTCTCAATCTGAAAATTCCATGAGGGTTAGAACTTTATTAATCCTTCTTAACATTGAACTCAAGGAGGAAAAATATGCTTCAGATCTCTTTAAGTCAAATACTTTATCAATGATCTTAGTAATTCTAAATAGAATTATTTTAGAAAATATAGAACCTGAAAAGAAATGCTGCAAAAAAGGCCTTAGATTGGATGATATATTTTCATATATTAATTCACATTTAAAAGAAGAAATTTCTTTAGACAAATTAGCTGAAGATTTATTTTTTAGTAAATATCATATTCTTCATGAATTTAAGAAAAAAACAGGTATATCTTTATATAGATATATAATTAAAAGAAAACTGGAATATAGTAAAACGCTTATAGAAAGCGGTATGCCAATTAGAGAAGTATATCATCACTGTGGGTTTGGTGATTATTCAAATTACTTTCGTAGTTTTAAAAAGGAATATGAATGTACTCCTAAACAATACTATAATCAAGTAAGAAGCAAAAGCATTTTAGCTGATTTAAAGTTTGAAATAACTCCTAGTAATATTGCTGATTAAACTTTCAGCAATATTACTTTATGTAGTTATTTATTAGCAACTTTAAGAAATAATTATAACCTATCAAAATAAGTTAAAAACTTTAAATATTTCATATCAAATCTAAATATTTTCCATAGCCTTCTTTTTCCATATCGCATTTAGGAATAAATTTTAAAGAAGCTGAATTTATACAATATCTAAGACCTCCAAACTCTGTAGGCCCATCATTAAAAACATGACCTAAATGTGAATCAGCATTAGTACTTCTTACTTCTGTTCTTATCATGCCATGACTTAAATCTTCTATCTCTTTAATATATCCTCCATTTATAGGCTTTGAAAAAGCAGGCCAACCACATCCTGAATTAAATTTATCTTTTGAAGAAAATAGAGGTTTTCCATCAACTACATCAACATATATCCCCTCTTCATAGTTATCATTATATTCATTATTGTATGGTGCTTCTGTAGCATTTAATTGAGTTACTCTATACTGAATATCTGTTAACTTATCTTTTAAAGCTAATTTCTCTTCCTCACTTTTTTTCCAAGCACTTTCCACAAACTCTTTTCTACCAGATCCCTTATAATAAACATTATATTTAAATGGATTCTTTTTATAATAATCTTGATGATAGTCTTCCGCTGGATAAAATTTTTCAGATTTTAATATTTTAGTTACTACTGGATTATCAAATCTTTTGCTATTATCTATTTCTTTTATATAGTCTTCTGCAATTCTCTTTTGATTCTCATCTTGATAAAATATAGCAGTTTTGTAACTATCTCCTCTATCGTAAAACTGTCCTCCATCATCTGTGGGATCTATACTTTTAAAGAATGCTTCAAGTAATTCTTTATAGCTTACTTTTTCTTCATCATATGTTATTTCTACGGCTTCATAATGTCCAGTTTTCATATTACATACTTGCTCGTATGTTGGGTTTTCTATATTCCCACCAGTATAACCAACAATAACGCTAGATACTCCGTCATATTTATCAAATGGTTTTACCATACACCAAAAGCATCCACCAGCAAATATTGCTTTTTTTATATTGCTCATCTTATCACCTCAAACTTTATACCTCTATACAAGAATCATATCTTGCTAGTATAACTTCTCCATTAAAAAATTGTTTTGCTTCATCTGTCATCTTTTCAATATCCCCATAGTGTGGTAAATGAGTTAAAATAAGCGTATCTACTCCACTTTTTTCTGCTACTATAGCAGCTTCTCCACCAGTCATATGTCCTGATAAATTTCCCCTTTCATACTCATAACAAGAAGATTCTGCTATTAATAAACTTGCCCCTTCACAAAATATAGGTAGTTCATCATAATATCCTGTATCTCCTGTATAAACTAAACATTCTCCGTCTTCATTAGTTACTTTTATACTATAAGCTTCTATTCCATGCTTATTTAATATTGTTTCAAAAGTTAAGCTCCCTATAGTAAAGTTTTCTTTTCCTTTAAAACTTTTACCTACACAAAAATTCTTATAAGTTAACATCTGCTCTTTGCCTGGTCCATATATTATAAGAGAGTTTTCTCTCTTTTTCTCAAATGTATCTAGCATTGTAGCAAATTGCATACACTCTAAATCTGCATAATGATCAGCATGATAATGACTTATTACTATTCCATCTAGTTCTCTTAATTCAATATGATTTTGAAGTCTAGATATTGCTCCACTTCCACAGTCTAAAAGCACCTTAGTATCCTTATCTTCTACTAAATATGCTGAAGTAGCTCCATTAACTCTTGGATAAGCTCCATCACACCCTATTATTGTAACTTTCATAATTTATCCTCCTTAAACTCATCTTTAAATTTATTATTTTACTGTACATCATATTAAATACTATTTAAATAGTATATTAATAAAAATACTATTGATAATGAATTTATTTTTATCTTTTGTTCTATTAATATCTAAATTTTTCTTCAATTTTTTTCTACTCTTTGATTTATGAAATATACAACTTTCTCTAAAGTTCTTAAAGCTTCATTGGTCCATAACATAAATTGATATTGATGCACTAACCTTTTATCTTTAAAGAAAACTGATGTACACTGAACGCCTTTATCTTTTAATATCTTTACCATCTCCTTAGATTGAGATTCTAACTTATCCATATCTCCTGCTGTTATAAATGTTGGTGGATAATCTTCTGTAATATGATGTATCGTTGATATCTCATCTAACCTCTTATAAGTTTCAAAATTCTTTTCTCCTGTATAAGCCCAAAGATATTCTTTTATACCTGGAAATCCTGTTTCTGAAACATTTCTCATATTATATAACCCACAAAATAATATTACTCCCTTTAGCTCTTTCTTATCTAACACAGGCTTTATTCCCATAATATTTGCTAATTCTTTATTAGTCTGTATTGCAGCTATTTGGCTCGCTATCTGTGCTCCTGCTGAACCTCCAGCAATAAATATATTATTATCATCAATATTAAATCTTTCTTTATTATCTTTTAAGTAAGTTATAGCTTTGCTTACTTGAATTATAGGTGTTGGATATACATGTTCTGGTGCAAAAGCATAATCTACATTGGCAACAATATATCCATAGCTAGATAGAGTTCTTGCATATGCAGCTGTTGCCTCCTTACTTCCACCTATAAAGCCACCTCCATGAAGCAATATTATTAACGGTTTCTTTTTATTTGAATTGTCTAAAGGCATATTTATATCCATTATTCCATTTTCTATATTTGAACCATAATCAATATCCTTTTTGACAGTAGTGAGTTTTTTTATATCATCATAATTTTTAGGTCCTGGGTATATGCCGTTAAAAAGCAATCTAATAAACTTAGATGCTGGCTTCACTGTAATTTTATTTACAGCTGCAATTGTAGTTATTGTTCCAACTACCGCTAATGCTGGTATTAATAGTGATTTCCTATTTTCTAATTTCTCTTTCAAAATTATCACCTCAATAAAAATAAACTATTTATCTAATTTAAATTGCTTTCTAATCTATTAATTTTACTATTTAATATACTTATATAGAATTTATTTTTTAATTGTTATAGTTCAATTAACACTTTCTAAACAGCAAAGAAACCATTGCATATATAGCAATGGCCTCTTTTATTTATATAAGGTATAAGTTAGGGCTATTTTAATTTCCATATTTCTTCGTTATATTGAGCAATTGTTCTGTCTGATGAGAAGAATCCTGCTTTGCTTATGTTTATTAAAACTTTCTTCATCCAAGAATCTCTATCCTCAAAATCCTTGAACATTCTATCCTTAGTCTTTATATAATCTTCAATATCTATTAAAGTCATAAACCAATCTTTATTTATTAATTCATTATATAATCTAGTTAAATTTACTTTATCTCCAACTTGAAGCATCTTATCACTTACTATGAAATCAACTAATTCTTTAATTCCTTCTTTTTCATAGTATTTTCTTGAAACATAATCTGCTTTTTTATAATGTTCAATTATAGTGGCACTTGACTTACCAAAAATATAAATATTGTCATCCCCAACTAATTTGTGAATTTCAACATTTGCTCCATCTTCAGTTCCTAAAGTTAAAGCACCATTAAGCATAAATTTCATATTCCCTGTTCCTGATGCTTCTTTAGATGCAAGTGATATTTGTTCTGATACATCACAAGCAGGTATTAACTTAGAAGCTTTAGTTACATTATAGTTTTCTACCATAACAACTCTTAAATACTTATTAACTTCTGGATCATTATTAATAATCTCTTGTAAGCAAAGTATTGTATGAATTATATCCTGTGCAATAATATATGCTGGTGCAGCCTTAGCTCCAAATATCATTGTTATAGGGGTTGTTGGTAACTTTCCTGACTTAATTTCTAAATATTTATTAATGATGTATAATACATTCATTTGTTGTCTCTTATACTCATGAAGTCTCTTGATTTGAATATCAAATATAGAATTTTCATCAATATCAATATTTTGAGTTTCCTTTAGATAGTTCTTTAACTCAATCTTATTATTTCTCTTTATAGATTCTAATTTAGAATATACATCTTTATTATCTATATATTTAAGTAAATCCTCAAGTTTAGTTGCATCCTTCTTGAAGTCATCACCAATAAGCTCAGTTATATAATTTGATAACTCATTGTTACAGTGAATTAACCATCTTCTAAAAGTTATACCATTTGTCTTATTATTAAACTTTTCTGGATAAATCTTATAGAATGGATTTAATTCTTCATCTTTTAATATCTCAGTATGAAGAGCTGCAACCCCATTTACGCTAAATCCATAGTGTATATCCATATGTGCCATATGAACTCTATCATTTTTATCTATTATATATACTTTTTCATCATCATATTTTGATTTAACTCTATTATCTAATTCTCTAATAATAGGCATTAATTGTGGTACAACTTTTTCCAAGTATGCTATTGGCCACTTTTCTAATGCTTCCGCTAAAATTGTATGATTAGTATATGCGCAAGTTTTGGTAACGATACCGATTGCTTCATCAATTTCTATACCCTTTTCTCCTAATAAACGAATTAATTCAGGAATAACCATTGAAGGGTGAGTATCATTTATTTGAACAACTACATGTTCATTTAGCTTATGTAAGTCATATCCATTTTCTTCTGCTTCTAAAAGAATTAATTGAGCAGCATTACTTACCATAAAGTATTGCTGATATATTCTTAATAAATGCCCAGCTTCATCACTATCATCTGGATATAAGAATAATGTTAAGTTCTTTTTAATATCCTCTTTATCAAAATTAATGCCCTCTTCTACAATAGTTTCATCTATAGAGTCTATGTCAAATAATCTTAGTTTATTACAAGGTTGATTATATCCTGTAACATCTATATCATATAAGCTTGAAGTAACTTTAAATCCTCCAAATAATACATCAAATTTAATATCTGATTTATTTAACCAACTTTCTTTAGTTATCCATGGATTCTTTTCAGCTTTTTGTTTATTTTTTTCAAAAACTTGTTTAAATAGACCATAATGATAATTTAATCCTACTCCATCACCATTTAAACCTAATGTAGCAATAGAATCTAAGAAACAAGCTGCTAATCTTCCAAGGCCACCATTTCCTAAAGATGGCTCTAACTCAATTTCCTCTATTTGAGATAAATCTTTACCATTTTCTAAAAGAACCTCTTTAACCTCATCATAAAGTCCTAAATTAATTAGATTATTTGATAATAACTTACCAATTAAAAACTCTGCTGATATATAATATAACTTTTTATTCCCTTTATTTGTTCCCTTATTTTTAATAATACCCTTAGTTAACTCTAATAGTGCTAAATATACTTCTTCGTTCGTAGCAGTAGCAATTGTTTTTTCAAATCTTTTCTTTAAAATTTCATTTAAATTTTCCTTAATCATTTTAATCTTTCCTCCCAATTTAAATACATATTAAATTGCATATTGTGTAAGTTCTGTATAAATATTATGTAATTGTTTTCTGATAGTTTATATTTATATAATACCAATTTTTTAAAATTTCAAATGTATATTTTTATTTTTTTTTGTACATTCTTATTTCAACTTTTGCTATATATAAAAAATTATGCTTAAATTTCAGAAAAATTCATAAATAAAAAAACAAAGAGTATTTTATCACTTGAACCTCTTTGCTTTTAAATATTTATAACCTAATCTTTCATTAATTCTCTCTTCTAATCATGAATATGATATAAGATATTATCTTTCTTATTTTTATATTCTTCTATACAGGATTTTATATTTTTAGGCACTAAATCCTTAAAATTATTTCCTTTTATTATTTTTCGTTCCATAATAATTTTTTCTCCAAACCTCGTTAGGTTATGTCCTAATTCCATAGTGAATATAATTGATAATCTTTCTATAGGATTATCTGTATAACTTATAAAATCTATAAAAATCTTTGTTAGAAACAATTCGTCATAAATTGGATTTATTATTCCTAAGTAATATCCTAAAATACAAGTTAAATAAGTATCTAAATATATTCCTGCTTCTCGTCTAACAAGCCAATAACCTATCTCATCACTTAATACTTCTTCTGTAATATTATAAATTGTTTTTTCATCAACTTTTAGAGAATCTGATATACATTTTGAATGTTCCATATTTTCTTTTAAAGATGGCTTCATCATTTGAAAAAACTTCTCTTCAGTGACACCATTATCTAAAAGATCAAATATACTATTCGTATTATCAAATTCTATAATATCACTTATACTTTCTCTCACTATATCTATACTACTATTAATTATAATCTTAATTTTTTCATCTATCTTTAAATTTATATAATTATAATAATCTTTTCCTATTTTATAACACCTACAACCTATGGATTTCATAGGTTCTAATATGCCTATATTTGTAGCTATATTTATAAGATATTCAATATAATAGTCACTTTGAATACTTAACCTATTTATTAATCTTTCTCCACCATCAATAACATATTTATTTTCATCTCTTACTATAATCGTTGGTTTTAAAAAATCTATCAATTTCTCTAAATCGTTAATTACTGGACTATTATTAAATGAATGATAATTGAATTTTCTATAAAACTTTAATCTCCCCTCATTATCTAAATCCACTTTAATATACGGCATAATACAATAATCTCCAGGATATATTTGTTGAGCTATATTATTTATTATATAACTTGGGGTTAGATATGTTCCCCCTCTTAATGGGGAATATAACCATCTCCTAAATATAACATCCCTATAATCAATTAGCATTTCCTTTTGTTTAAGAGTTGCATCATAATATGTATTTTTAAAATCCTTTTTAAATTCATCCATAAGAGACTTTATAATAGAATTTCTTCTTAATGTCTCTATAAGTTCTTTCATTTATCTACTCCTTTATATTAATATTATTTATTCATACTTAATTTTTAATATTTTAATTATTCCCTTAATTAAAAAAATATATCAAAAAAGAACCCGTAGGTTCTTAATATTACTTAAATATCTAGTTATCAAATTTTAACTACAAATTCTTAATTATCACATATTTCTTCTTAATTTATTTGCTACAATCTCAAACCTATCTAGAGTTTTTGAGAAAAATTCATAATGTGCTGAGCAATAATAATTCATATTATCCTGACTATTTTCTCTGTGTCGTCTACATCCACCTCTGCATATATTTTTAAATCTACAAATACTACACTTATTATTCTTATTTAAAGATTCTTTCATAAAATTGATAGTTTCATTCTTATGATGTATCTCATCAAAAGTCTCTTCTAAAATGTTTCCTATTGAATATTTTTCATATGTATAAAAATCACAAGGATACATTGATCCATCACTTTCAATTATATGTTGACATGAGCATATGCCTCTCATATCACAAGATTCATAATCTTGTCCTAAGAATAGAGATACTATATTATCAAAATATCTTATACTTACATAGTTACCTTCCATGATATCTTTATACCATAAATTAAATAAATTTAATAAAAACTTCGAATACTCTTCTACATTTAATGAATAACTATAAGTTTGTCCATTTTCTATTTCTAAAGGATCTAAGCAAGGAATAAATTGTAGATATTTAAAATCATTCTTTTTCAAAAATTTATAAACACTATCAATCTTCTTACATAATGCCGAAGTAACAACTATAAGAACATTGAAGTTAACATCATATTTCTTTAAAATATTTATTCCTTTCATTACACTATTAAATGTATCTCTATTTAAAGGATCAATCCTATTTAAATTATGAATCTCCTTAGTTCCATCTAAAGAAACTCCAACTAAAAAGTTATTCTCTTTAAAAAACTTAGCAATTTCATCATTTATAAGAGTTCCATTAGTTTGAATGTGATAATTAAATTTTGTTCCATTATTAATTTCAGTAGTGCATTTAACTAACTCTTTATAAAAATCTAGCCCTACTAATAAGGATTCTCCCCCTTGGAAACCTATATTACAATTACCTCCATCGCAATAATCATCTACCTTACTTACTATTTGTCTTAATGTTTCTTTGCTCATAAAACCATAATCTTTTATATCACGCGCATCAGCTATTGAATGATAAAAGCAATATTTACACTTCAAGTTACATTTACTTGAAGATGGCTTTATCATTAAACTTATATTTCTTTTCATCAGTATTTACCTCTCACTTTGTTATTCTCTATCCTTAAATGTTTTCAATTATACTATCATAGTTTTTTCTTAAATTTGCTATCCTAGAATTTATACTTACCTTTTTACCATTTAAAGTACCTAATATATTTTCAACTCTACATATTAACCTTCTTACGTTATCTAAAGAACTATTAATCTTGCTTTGTACTGAAAAGTCTGTAAATATATTGTCAAAAAATATATCAAAAGCTATTGTTGTAGATGAAAATGTTAGTCCCTCAAATTTAATATCTCCTAATTCTTTATTAAATCTACTTATCAAACTAGATACCCTTCTAAAATGTACTTCTGCATCATTTATCTTATTATGCTTCGCTATAGAAGAAAGCATATCTCCTCCAGCAATATCAAATATCCCCCAATTTTTTGCACTTTCTAATGAATTTTTAGCAGAGTTAGCTGCTATTAATAAATCCTTTCCAACACTTATAGCCTCTTCTATCTCTTTTTTCTCTAATAAATTTTCATCTATTTCTGATTCTATCATTGCTAATTTACTTTTCTTTTCTTCATCACCATATAACTTTATTAATTCTAACTTTTTATTTAATAATACCTTATATTCATTTTCACAATATTTTAGAGTTTCAAGCCTAGATTTTACGCTTTCGATGTTTTCTTTTAATAACTCTAACTTTGAACTAAACTCGTCATACTTAATTTTAGCCATTATATATTCTTGTTGCTCTTTTTCTAACTTTTCACTCTTATTTTTCATAACAGTAGCTATTATGTTAGCAAAAGATAACTTTTCTAATTTCTCTACATCTTTATGTTCTTTTTTTAACTTTATCTCTAATTCATTTAATTCTTTCTTATCTTTATCAAATTGTAAATTTAAAGTTTCTAATTTTTTCTCTAATACATTTTTTAAAGCTATGTCTTCTTTAAGCTTAATTAACTTCTCATTTATCTCTTTTAGCATATTCTCCCCCTTATTTTGCTCCACTCTTCCATTATAGCACTTTATTTGTAAATATATAGAACACTTTACCCTTCTATATCTATTTTTCTTATATCAATTCTATCAATATTTATATCAACTATTGCCATTGTTAATGGTAATGAAAATCTCTTTCTTCCACAAGAACCTGGATTCAAATAAATTATGTTATCTATTCTCTCTTCACTATATTTATGAGAATGTCCATATATAACAAGATCTACTTCTCTTAATTCAGAAGGGATATCATCTTTTTTATGAACTACGTATATAAGAGTTTCATCCATCTCTATTTCCTTATAATAAGGCAACTTTATTCCCCAACTATCACCATCATTATTTCCTCTAACAACAAAAGTTCTTGCTATTTTATCTAATCTTTTAATTATCTCTTCTCCACCTACATCTCCAGCATGAATTATGTAATCACACCCCTCAAGATTTTTTATAACTTCATCCCTTAGTACTCCATGAGTATCTGATATAACTCCTAATCTCATATTTCTACTCCTATCTGTTATGTTTTTATCTGTATACTATTTATTATTAGCATTACTATTCTTTACTATGTTATTAGGACACATAGCATATTTTTAGACCAAAAAATATTTTACAGAAACAACTTATTAATTATTTTTACAAATCAATTCACAATGTAAATAATAAAATGAAGGTCATATTATACAACCTCCATTATTTCTTAGTATATTAAAAATCGGATTATTTATATTATCTTACATTTAATCTCATTCCTTCAACATTTATTACTTTTTTTGAAATTGCCCCATGAATACCTGTTACTGTATATCTGTTAACTCTAGAGATTTAGCCTTTCTCTTAAGTATATAAATGCAAATAAAAGATAATTCTATTAGTAAAGCAGATATAATCACCTTACTATCTCTTATAACTGATATAGCAAAAATAATATACGCTATAAATAATATATTAACTATTTTATATTTAAACATTGATTTATTAACTTCAAACAACTTTTCTTCATCTACATAAATTTTCAAATTCACAATTGCTGCGATTACTACTACAATTAACGGAAGAATTGCCATAATTGTAGAATTTTCTATATTAATAACACTAGTAAAATTATAAAACCTTTCTATACCACTTAAATAGTAAGATATATTACCTAATATACACCAAACTATTGGAAAAATAGCAAATACTATTGTACCTTCAATTCCTCTTTTCTCTGACCACATATTATCCCCTACCTTTTATACTACCTCTTAAAAACAAAGGCTTTAATAACACCGAAAAATTCTCTAGTATAAAATATAAAACTTGATGCAGCATGAGACGGTGCCGGATATCCTAAACATTCAAACCCTACTTGTTCTCCCAAATATTTAGCTCTAAACATGTGAAAGTTGTTTGATATTACTGTAACAGTAAAGTCTTCTTCTCCGGTTTCATCTTCTAATAATTTTTTAGTAAACAAGAAATTTTCATAAGTATTTGTAGATTTATCCTCACTTATAATTAAATTTTCATCTATACCTTTACTAACTAGATAATCCTTCATTGCTTTTGCTTCACTTATATCTTCATCCGGACCTTGTCCACCTGAAACTATTATTTTTACATCTGGGTAAAGTTTATTATACTCTACAGCAGTTTCTAGCCTGTATAAAAGTGATGTACTTATTTTACTACCTCTAAGTCCAGCTCCCAATACCATAAGATAATCTGGTCTTTCCTTATCATAGTGATGTCCATTATAGATTATAATTCCTTCTATTATTATAAAGATAATCATACCTATAGAAAATAATACTGTTATAATTCTTCTTAAAATCTTAGATATTCTTCCCCATATATTAATATTGAATTTTAGCTCTATAAATCCATATACAAAAAGTATCACTCCTAATAAGCCAAACATACTTGAAAAAGCTACAAATCCAGATATTAATCTTAAACCTATGTAATAAATAATTAAAGCTAGTCCTACGCCAAGACATAACTTATATAACACCTTATTTTTTCTCATCCCTACATGTTTTTTCATAATATATCTCTACTCCTTTACTTTTTACATCTAATTCTTCTATATTACTGATACCATCTATCTCTACCAAAATGTTCTTCTACTATCTCAAGTAACTAGCACTATATTTCATCATACTTTAAAGTATCGCTTTTATTCTTCAGCATTTAACATTATATTAATTGTATGACATATGTATAATTTTGTAAACTTATTGTTATATAGTAAACACCTAATAATTTATATTCCCAATATAATAATATAAATAAATATTTCTTTCTTAATTAGCAAATAATACTACAGTTGAAACTTTTATTGTTTATAAAATAAATAAAGGGAGGAAAATTTAATGAAAAAGTATATTTGTACAGTCTGTGGTTATGTTCACGAAGGTGATACTCCACCTGAAGTATGTCCAATATGTAAAGCTCCAGCTAGTAAATTCGAAGAAATGAAAGGTGACTTACAATGGGCAGATGAACATAGAGTTGGAATAGTTGAAGGTATTGACCCTGAAATTATAGAAGGGTTAAGAGCAAACTTTATGGGTGAGTGTACAGAAGTTGGTATGTATCTTGCAATGGGAAGAGTTGCTGATAGAGAAGGATATCCTGAAGTTGCAGAAGCTTATAAGCGAATTGCTTACGAAGAAGCTGACCACGCTTCAAAATTTGCCGAAATTTTAGGAGAAGTTGTTGTAGCTGATACAAAATCTAATCTTAGTGCAAGAGTTGAAGCTGAATTTGGTGCTTGTGACGGTAAGAAAAAACTTGCTGCTTTAGCTAAACAAAATAACTTAGATGCTATTCATGATACAGTCCATGAAATGTGTAAAGATGAAGCAAGACATGGTAGAGCATTTAAAGGATTACTTGATAGATATTTTTCTAAATAATAAAAGGAGTGTTTAATATGGCAGAAATAAATTGTTCAGTAAATAATTGTTCTCATAACAAATCTGGAGTATGCTACTCAAATAGAGTTAACATTGGTGGTTTAAACTCTTCTTGCTCTAAAGATACATGTTGTGGTTCTTTCTTAGATAAGAATCTTTATAGTGATTTAACTAATAATACAAATGCATCAGGTTCATGTGATGCTTTAATTTGTAAAGTTGAAAACTGTAAATATAATTGTAATAGTTTATGTGATTTACCTTGTATTAGCGTTGGTGGAGATGACGTTAAAATATATTCAGAAGCACATTGCCAAAGCTTTCAAGAAAAATAATTAGTTGCCTGATGGCAAGATTAATAGGTTGCTCTGCAAAAGTGAAAAATTCACTACGTTAAAGAAAAAATTTGCTTACATCAATAGTGAAAATTTTCTTACCTTCCACTTTGCACTGCAACCTTTCCCCTAACGTAGTAAATATTTATATTTCTGTATCAAATCTTGATTTATGTGCTGTAAAGCATATTTATCTTTGCTCTAGGTAAATATTTCTCCTATCGAAGATACATCTTAACTTCCTGTACTTTCATATCTACTTATTCCTATTAGCCATATTCTATACGCTACCAAAATAGAAAGCATACTTATTAAAAATGTCATTATTACTCCTTGAAAAAAGCTGCCTCTTCCTAGCAAATATGCTCCGGGATAATATCCTGTAAATGCAAAAGGTATTATAAATGTTAATGTCGTTCTAATCCAACTTGGATATATATTAATTGGATATTTAACAAAGCTACTTAATTGATATACCATGAACATATAACTTTGAGCAAACTTCACCCAAAAAGTAATTGATGTGACAGCAAGTTTAATAGCTGTATATATAACTGTTGCACAAAGAATCATGAATATTAGAGCAATTATCTTTCCAAATGTAACTTCAATAGAGAGTTTACTCCAAGATGTTATTAAAAGCATTGTACCTATAATTATTTCTCCAAATCCATCAGGTTGAAACTTTTCTACTATAACTTGAAAAAGTGGATTCAAAGGTCTTACTAAATATCTATCAAACTCACCTTGTGCTATAGTTTTCCAACTAAATATCCACAATTGATCTGTAAATACATGGTCTATCCCCCTAGGTATCTGTGCAAAACCATATATAAATAATATTTCATAAAATGACCATCCACTTAAAGTAGGTATTGCACTAAATATAAGGCTTATAAATATTACACCTACAGATTGAACTAATATAAATCCAATAAGACCTAATATAAAATCTGCTCTATAAGCCATAAGTGTTTTTATATATTGTTGTAAGAATCTTATATATAATTTAAAATGTCTTTTCATAACCTAACCTCCTACAACAGTTAAATTCTTTATCATAGATTTCCACATAGATTTTGCAATGATCATAAGTAAAACTATCCAAAATACTTGTATTCCTAATGATACTATAATTTCAGTATTACTAAGCTTTCCTAAATAAATCATCGTAGGAGTATAAATTACTGAACTAAATGGAAATAGTTTAACTATAGCTTGTGCCCATGATGGAAAAAATGCTATAGGAATTAATGTACCTGATAAAAGCTGAATAATAGCCTGCATAATTTGTGACATTCCCCACATATTTGTAATTTTAAAAGAAAATAATCCAAATATATAACTAAAATAAAAGCTTATAAGTATTCCTAATACAATACTTATAAAATATATAATAATATTTATTACATTTATATATCCAAAGTATCTATAAAATAAAAATGTTGTTAACATAAATGTAATTAAAAATATAACTATAAAATTATAAAATACATTTCCTAACCCTTGAAAAAACATCCTCTTCTCATAATTAATAGGTCTAACTAAATTAATTGCTATTGACCCATCTAAAACTTCTCTAGATATGTCCTGGCTTATGTCTACAGAAGTCATTAAACTGGTTAAGAATGTTATAAAAACATATATAATCATTTGATTTAAAGTAAATCCATTTATTACTGCTTCACTTGAGCTCCCATATATAGCTTTCCATAAGTAATAAGTTACAGCTAGCATAAGTAAGTCTCCAAACATAAAAATAATTACATTTGCCTTATAAGATATTAATTTTTGAAATGTATTTCTTGCAAAAGGTAAATATGTTCTAATTTCCTTTAATTTATTCATATTTACACCTCATTTCTATACATCTTCTTTACTATATCTTCAATACTAGTTTCTTTAACTATAAAATCAATAACTTTAGCTTCCTTCATAACCTCACTTATTATCTCTGCTGAAGATATTTTATTTTTATTAAATGTTATAGCTAATTTATTTTCTTTTATATCTAAATTAAAATCATCGTCTTTAACTATTTCTTTGAACTTTAAGTCGTTTATAGAAATATCGCCTTTAATTTGAGCTTCTACTGTAGTTAAATATCCATATTTATCTTTAATTCCTTGAATCTCACCATCATAAATCTTTTTACCTTTATCAATTATAATTATCCTACTACATAACTCCTCAATATCGTTTAAATCATGTGTAGTTAATATTATAGTAGTTCCATATTTTTCATTTATCTCTTTTATAGCCTTTCTTACATTTTCCTTTACAACTACATCTAAGCCAATAGTAGGCTCGTCTAAATATATTATCTTTGGATTATGTATAAGCGCCGCTGCTAAATCTGCTCTCATTCTTTGTCCCAATGATAATGTTCTTACTGGATTTAAGAAAAACTCCTCTAATCCTAATAATTCCTTCAAGAAGTTCATTCGCTCTTCAAAATCTTCATCACTTACTTCATAAATATCTTTTAATAGAGTAAACGTCTCAGATATAGGCAAGTCCCACCACAATTGAGTCTTTTGGCCAAAAACTACTCCTATATTTTTAGCATTCTTTTCTCTATTTTCATAGGGTACTAACCCATTTACGGTAACGGTCCCAGATGTAGGTGTTAAAATTCCAGTCATCATTTTTATTGTAGTTGACTTCCCTGCTCCATTAGCACCTATATATCCAACTATTTCTCCTTCACCTATCTCAAAACTTATAGAATCTACTGCTAACTTTTCAGTATACTCCCTAGAAAAAAATGTTTTTATAGCTCCTTTAAATCCAGGATATTTTTTACTTATCCTAAACTCTTTAGTTAAACTTTCTACCTTTATCATAAATTCACCTCTTTCATCACTCTTCATTTCCAATTAATATTTTACCTTAATTTTACATCTGTTGAAATACTAATTTTATTCTGAATAATTTACTCACTAAAAAAATATGCCTATGACATTCAGCACTTTGCCACAGGCATATCTTTTATTTGATATTATTTTTCTAATAATGCAATTCCACGTAATATAACAGCTGAGTATGATTTTATTAAAGGTATATTAGAATCAACTATCTTCTTAATAACTTCTACTCCAGCTAATTTACCATTAGCTATTATACTCCACTCTTTATCAACATCTAAAGATATCTCACTATTTACATCATAATTATCAATACTAGTTCCATTATAAATAATAATAAATTCTTCACTGTTATCTTCACTAGAAATTGAAGAAATTATGACTCCAGACTTATCATCATTATGAGCAAACTTTATACTTAGATTTTTCTTAACGTCTTCTGGTGATGTTATTTTGAATAAATCATATTGTTTTCTTATTTTAATTAACCCTTTATAATATTCAAAAACTTCGTTGTATTTAACTTTATCACTCCATTTAATACTATTAATAATGTCTCCACTCTTATAACTATTATGGTCTCCTTGCTTAGTTCTAAGAAATTCTGATCCTCCTTGAAAAAATGGTATTCCTTGAGCAGTGAATAATATTGAAGCTCCTAATAAATACTGTCTAACATTATAATTGTCTAATATATTGTCTCCAATATTATCTCTATATTGTCCATATTGAGTATTATAATTTTGAGTTTTTTCAATTTGATCCCATAAAGTGTAATTATCATGCGCATCCATATAGTTTATACTTTCATCTGGATTATAAGTTATTGTATATATAGAACCTTTTAACCCTTCAACTATATTCCATGCTTTTATTGCATTATGCTGATCTCCATTTATAAATCCTCTCGAAGGAGAATTATCTCCTCTTATAGCATCTCTAAATGTATCATTAAATACTGAGAAATTTTCTTTCTTCTGAGAACCTTTATAAGTTCCATTCTTAACAGGAGAATCCCCACCTTTCCAAGGTTCTCCGTATATTAAAAAGTTCTTATCTATTCTTGAAGTTTTCCTTACAATCTCCTTAGTAGTCTTTATATCCATTAATTCCATTAAATCAAATCTTAACCCATCAACATGGTAATCTTTTATCCAATGACTACAAGAGTCTAAAATAAATTTTCTAACCATAGGTCTCTCTGTACATAATTCATTTCCACATCCTGAACCATTTGAGTATCTTCCCAAATAATCTGTTCTAAAATAATATCCAGGTACTATTTTATCCATATTTTCTGTACTCATCATATGGTTATAAACCATATCTAAAACTACTCGTATACCATTTTTGTGAAATCCTTGAACCATCTGTCTAAATTCTAAAATTCTCGTAATTGGATTGTATGGATCTGTACTGTAACTTCCTTCTGGGACATTATAATTTTTAGGATCATATCCCCAATTTCTATTGCCTTCAATATCTTTGAATCTCTCGTCTACAGAACCAAAATCATAAGTCGGAAGCAAATGAATATGAGTAATTCCTAATTCCTTTAAATGATCTATTCCTGTACTTACCTTCTTATTACTAACTTCATCTATATAAGAAGTTCCCTCTTCTACCAATCCTAAGTAAGTTCCTCTTAAATCATCACTTACTCCAGAAGTCTTATCTATTGTAAAATCTCTTACGTGAGCTTCATATATTATTGAATCAATCTTTTTATCGATATAAGGACTCTTATCTTCCTTCCATCCTAATGGCTTACAATCATTGCTATTAATATCTATTAAAACTCCCTTATCTCCATTAACACCTACTGCAAATGCATACGGATCAACAGCATAATTTATTTTATCTATAATCTCACCATCATTATTTATATCTCTAAAATATAGCTTATATAAATAATATTTACCTTGGTTTTTTTCTCTATCTATAGCGGCATAATGTGTTCCTGTTTTTTGATCATATGCCATTTCCTCTACAGTACAATAATTCTGATTTAAATCATCATAATTATTGTATAAAGCTATTTCTACTTTATATGCTGTAGGTGCCCAAAGTCTTAAAACTATATCTTCCGTCAAAAATGAAACTCCAATTTCTTTCGAGTAATAATACTTATCTAAATAACTTCTCATCGTAACCTTACATGGATTATACATATTTGAAGGACTTACAACTACTAAGTCATTAGCATTTATATTCTTCGGTATATTAGTTAAAATTACTTCTCTTCCTCTTATTATAGTTGATACTCCCTCTATTTTTTCTCCATTTATATAAAGGTGAAAGTCAACACCTAGTAGAGGTTCTCTTGTTAAGTACGCTTTTATCTTCCTATCGTTATCAATAACCGCAAATTTTATTTTAGTTCCACAGGCCATAACAGCCTCCTTTAACGAATTATATGGGCTTGGTATTCCGTATAAAATATATAGGTTATTCTCTTTATTGCCGGTATTAAAGGTTGGACTTTGTTCTGCCCACTGGTTTACCCAGTTAGGACCCCATTGTTTTTTCCTTATTATGAAATTATGATACGGCATATATGCAGAATCTCCAAAATCTGTCTCTATATTAAAGTCTATTTCCTTTGAATCACATCCATCTTGAAATGCCCAACAATTCCATAAATAGCTCTCTCCAATATATTTATTATCATCAGTAAGAAAATGTACCAATGTTTGGTCAGGTAAACTCTTAGAAACAATAATTTTTTTTTCATTCTTATATTTATTATCAGAAGTTTGTGCAATTACAACTATTTCTGTTCCTTCTTCTACATCTTCTGAAACATATAAGTATGAATTTTCTAACTTCACCCCTTCTATCTCTTCTTTTAAATACCAATTAATATCTGGAAAAGATACTTTGTCATACAACTCAACTACTCTTCCTACTAGCTCTACTGGAGCTTTATAAGTTACAAACTTATTTGACGATAATATTTCTAAAAAATTCTCAACTCTATCCCAAGTAAACTTAAACCCATTTTTTCCACCATAGGGATTATCAACCCATATTTCATCGCCTTCTCTATCAACTAATATATATTTATATCTATACTGACCTTCTTCTAAACCATTTTCAAATTTTACATCCTTTATCATCTTTAGGGTGCCATCTTCAATATCAAGCTGCCAATTCAGTTTAAACTCTTCCAATTTTTCCCAATTATTAAAATCACCTACAATGTAAGCACATATAGCATTATCATATTTTGCTGTAAATCTTATAGTATTTGACATAGGGCTTAACTTTATCCCGTATCTACCGTGTTTATTTCCATCAACCTCAAATTTTTCAACATAATTCAGTATTTCCACTCAAACACCACCTTATTGTAATTTTCATACATACAATTTCTAAATCTTTGGTCTTAATACTGTTACTGCTAATGGAGGTACTTTAATTTTAATTTTAAATGGATCACCATTATCATCACTAGTAAATACAGACCTTTCTAAAGTCTGTCCACTTCCTCCAAATTCTATGCTGTCACTATTTAATACTTCTACATATTCTCCTTCCTTAGGAACTTCTACCTCAAAATCATAATATGTTACAGGTGTAAAATTTAAAACAAAGATTAACATATCATCTTCATTTTTACCTTTTCTTATAAATGATAATATACTCTTTTCACTATTATCTGCATCTATCCATTGAAAGCCTTCCTCTTTATTATCAAGCTCCCATAACGATGGATTTTCTTTATAAAATCTATTTAATACCTTAAAATAATTATGAACTTGCTTGTGGATTTCATATTGGTCAATTATCTGCCATTGTAACTGTTCATACTCTCTCCACTCTATGAATTGCCCAAATTCACTTCCCATAAATAATAGTTTTTTACCTGGGTGAGCCATCATAAAAGCTGCATACAATCTTAATCCAGCATACTTGCACCAATTATCTCCAAACATCTTATTTACTAATGATTTTTTACCATGTACAACTTCATCATGAGATATAGGTAAAATGAAATTTTCTGAGTACTGATACATCATTGAAAAATTCATCTTATTATGATGATATTTTCTATATATAGAGTCAAGCTCCACATAGCTCAATGTATCATTCATCCATCCCATATTCCATTTAAAATCGAAACCTATTCCCCCTTCACTTACAGGATGTGTTATCTTAGGCCATGTAGATGATTCTTCTGCCACAGTTACTATCCCTGGAAAGTTTTTATGAACAACTTCATTAAATTCCTTTAAAAAACTAATGGCTTCTAAATTTCCATTACCTCCATAAATATTAGGAATCCATTCACCATCATTACGTCCATAGCTAAGATAAAGCATATTTGATACAGCATCAACTCTTAATCCATCAACGTGGAACTCTTTTATCCAATACATAGCATTTGATATTAAAAAGCTTTTTACTTCATATCTGCCTAAATCAAAATTCCAAGCTCCCCAGCCTTCATTATTTGCCTTCCAATAATCTTGATACTCATAAGTTGCAGTTCCATCAAAATAGCTCAATCCATGTGAATCTTTACAATAATGTCCTGGAACCCAATCTAAAATCACTCCGATATCATTTTTATGCAATTTATTTATTAATTCCTTAAGTTCTGTAGAATCTCCATGTCTTGATGTTGGTGAATAATATCCTGTTGCTTGATATCCCCAAGATTTATCTAATGGATGTTCATGTAATGGCATAATCTCAACATGAGTATATCCCATTTCTTGTATATATTCTGGTAATACTTCACTTATTTCCCTATAAGTCATGAACTCTCCATCTTTTCTTCTCCATGAACCTAAATGTAATTCATAAATATTCATAGGACTACTTTGAATATCACTTTTCTCTCTTTTATTTAACCATCTTTTATCTGACCATCTAAATTTATTTTCCTTTACTAATATAGATGCTGTATTTGGCCTTAATTCAGACTTAAAAGCATATGGGTCTGATTTTAGAACTGTATTACTACCATCATAATTTGTAACTGCTAACTTATATCTTTCGCCTGGCTTTAATCCTGTTATAAAGGTTGTCCATAATCCAAGCTGATTATATCTTTTCATTTCATTTTCTTTTCTAATTTCCCAATTTGAAAAATCACCAACTACAGTTATTTTACTAGCTCTTGGTGCCCAAGTTGTAAATCTAACTCCATTTTTTCCTTTATATTTTACAAAGTGTGCTCCCATAAACTCATAACAACTTGTATGAGTTCCTTCGTGAAATAAATGCTCATCCAACTCAAAAATCTCTTTTTCTTCTTCTGTTTGAATTTTCTCCATTATTTTTCTGGAATCGGTGCCAAAAATCTTCTCACTTTTACATTCTATAATTTCTTTTGGCAATATTTCTTCGCTAATAATAGCTTTACTACTTTTTTTCGTGCTTTTTTCAATTTTACTAACCATACTCTTCTCTCCCTATGTTAACCTTTCTTTATTATCTTTTTGTATAATTATATATATTAATTGTACCATTTTTTGTACAAATAATCCATTTAAGTAAATATTATAATTTTACTCCAATTATTCTTAATATTAATATATCATATTATAATATCTTTCAAAATTATTTTTTAGTTCTAATAAATTAACATTTCTTCCTACTCTTAAAAATTCCTTTCCTTCTATAAAAAGTAGCATTATAGGTAAAGAAAATATACCATACTTAGCTGCTAAATCAATATGCTTTTCGCCATTAACCTCTCTACACTCTATTTTAGGAAATTCATTTAATATACTCTCAAGCTTTTCCTTTATGACTTCACATGCTCCACATGCACTACCAGTAAAATAAATAATACTCATTTTATTATTTTCAATTACTTCTTCTACTTCTTTTGGATTTTCTATATTAATCACTATTATTCACCTCTATATTTGTATATTAAATCTATTATATATAATTTTAACTCTCCCCTTCTCTTTTATACAAATAGAATTTTTCTATATAAAAAAAGAGCTTTAATATATAGCTCTTAATTTTATGTTAGACAATTATATATAAAATTTTTGATTTTTATCTTAAGAATACACATTTCCTTGCTCATAAAAATTAAATATTCTATCTAAATAGGAATGTAGTATAGAATCTCTTTCAAAATATAATTCATGTTTACCTTCATTTATATAAACTATTGCACAATCCTTAGCTATTGCTTTAAATTCATTATGAGCCTCATTTACTACAAAAGTATCATTTCCAGCTTGAAAAAGTAATATTGGAATATCTATTTTCTTAATATTCTCCTCTTTTAGTAGCTTCCTAGTTGCTTTTAGCCCTTCATTTACCCATCTAAAAGATCCACCACCTCTTTGACACTCTTTATTTTCTTTTAAATACGATAAATGATGCATATATCTGTATTTATCAGAAGTTCCTGACCCTTCTAAGTCATCTATACCATCAAAATCTTTATGTCCAAATATATAATTATCACCTTTTCCTATGGCAATATAGAACTTGGCTAACAATTCTGCTATAAAATTCGAATATTTTCCTGTATTTATTTGCATCATAGGAGCATTAAGTACAGCTTTTTTAAAGTAACCAGGATATGTTTCTAGAAATAATGTACCTATAGCCCCTCCCATAGAATGTGCATAAAGATATAAATCTTTTCCCTTTTCTTTAACAATTTGATCTAAAAAACGTTTTAAATCTTCAATGTAATAATCGAACTTTTCTACATTTACTTGACTTTTATATTTTTTACTTAAGTGTCCTGACCTTCCATGTCCACGATGCTCAATACCAAATACTGAATATCCTTCTTCTATAAAATAATAAATTATTTCTTTATATTTTTCTAAGCATTCACAAAATCCATGACTTATTACTATTCTTCCTTTTTCTCTTTCAACTATATAAGTTTCATAGTAAATATCTAAGTCATTTTCCCCTTTAAAATACCCCATTTTTTTGATTCTATTTAATCTTTCTTCTACTCTATTTATATTTTCTAAATCTCTTCCAAAATTATAGAAATACCCTCTCTCTAAATTATTAATCATATTTCACCCACATTAATATAAATTTTTTATATTTCTAGCATTTTTTACAAATTAGTAATGAAACTATTATAAACAAAAAAAGAGAATTATTGCAAAAGCACTAACTCTCTTTTTTCACTTATTTTTCTCTAAAATTATAGATTATCTATTGATATTACGTCATATCCTGCATCATCTATTTTTTCTTTAATTTCTTCATCATCTGAAGTTGTATCTACTTTAGCATACTTCTCTTGTAGATTTACCTCTATTGATTTTGCATCTTTAAGTTCTTCTAAAGCCTCCTTTACATGTGCAACACATTTATTACAGCTCATTCCTTCAATTAATATTTTCTTTAACATAAAATCTACTCTCCTTAATATATTTTTAAGCTTTAAATCTTTTTAGTCTTAAAGCATTTGTAAGCACAGATACTGAACTTAAACTCATAGCAGCAGCTGCTATCATTGGATTTAATAATGGTCCTCCGAATATATGAAGTACTCCCATAGCTACTGGAATGCCTAATACATTATATCCAAATGCCCAGAATAAATTTTGTTTTATATTTCTTATAGTAGCTTTACTTAACTTAATAGCTGTTGAAACATCTCTTAAGTCACCCTTCATTAAAACTATATCTGCTGACTCTATAGCTACATCAGTTCCAGTACCGATTGCTATCCCTATATCAGCTTGAGCAAGTGCTGGAGCATCATTAATACCATCCCCAACCATAGCAACTTTTCTGTTTTCTCCTTGAAGTTTCTTAACCTCATTAGCTTTATCTTCTGGTAAAACTTCTGATAATACTATATCAATTCCAACTTGTTTAGCTATAGCATCAGCAGTCTTTTTGTTATCCCCTGTAATCATTGCAACCTTAATCCCCATATTATGAAGATTTTCTATTGCTTCTTTACTACTTGATTTTACTGTATCTGCAACAGCAACAATTCCCTCTAACTTATTATCTATAGCTATATACATAGGTGTTTTACCTTCTTGAGCTAATTTATCTGACTCTGTTCCTAGTGTTCCGACTTCTATAGAATTTTCATTCATTAATTTTAAATTACCAAGCAATATAGTTTTACCTTCTATATCAACCTTTATTCCATGTCCAGGAATAGCGCTAAAGTTTTCAATACCCTTAAATTCTAGATTCTTTTCTTCAGCTTCTCTTACTATCGCTTCTCCAAGAGGATGCTCTGAACCCTTCTCTGCACTAGCTGCAATAACTAAAAGCTCATCTTTAGAATAATTAGTTGTTATGATATCAGTAACCTTTGGTTTTCCTTCTGTAATAGTACCTGTCTTATCAAATACTATAGTGTCTACCTTATGAGTGATTTCTAAAGCTTCTCCACCTTTAATAAGAACTCCATTTTCAGCTCCCTTACCTGTACCAACCATAATAGCAGTTGGAGTTGCTAGTCCTAAAGCGCATGGACAAGCTATTACGAGAACTGAAATAAATATTGTTAAAGCAAATACAGGAGTTTCTCCTGCTATAAGCCACCCTATAGCTGCAAATATTGCAAGTCCTATTACTATAGGAACGAAGTATGAAGATATTACGTCAGCCATTTTAGCAATTGGCGCTTTTGAACCTTGGGCATCTTCTACAAGCTTGATTATTTGTGCTAAAGCTGTATCTTTTCCAACCTTTGTTGCTTTATATTTAATAAAACCTGTTTTATTAATACTTGCTCCAACTACTTTACTTCCAATAGTTTTTTCTACAGGTATACTTTCCCCTGTAAGCATAGATTCATCAACAGCCGTACTACCTTCTATTACTTCTCCATCTACTGGTAGCTTTTCTCCTGGTTTAACTAATACAGTATCTCCAACAATAACTTCATCTATCGGAATAACTAATTCCTTATCATCTCTAATTATAGTTGCTGTCTTTGGAACTAGTCCCATAAGCTTTTTAATAGCTTCTGAAGTTTTACCTTTTGAAACAGCTTCTAAATATTTACCTAAAGTTATTAATGTAAGAATAGTAACAGCAGCTTCATAATATAAATGCATAGCATATGAACTATCTCCAGTATATATCTTATAAGTACCAAATAAACTATATATAAAAGCGGCTATAGTACCTACTGTAATTAAAGAATCCATATTAGGAGATAATTTAATTAAATTCTTTGTCCCTACATAATAAAATCTATATCCTATTATCATAACTGGAACTGTTAAAACAAGCTGTACCAATGCAAAATTCATCGGATTCATCATAGGATCAATAATATGAGGTAGTGGCATTCCTACCATATGCCCCATAGTTATTATAAGTAATGGTAGAGTAAATACAGTTGATGCTATAAATCTTATAAAAAGTTTCTCTTTATCAGTTTTCTTTTTCTTATCATCTTTTATTTCTTCTTCTCTTATAAGTTTATATCCAGCCTTTTCTACTGTTCGCTTTATATCACCATAGGTAACTAAATCTTCATCAACAGTAATTGTTAATTTTTCAGTTGTTAAATTAACTACTGAGTCAATTACCCCATCCATCTTTTTAGTAACTCTTTCCACTCTATTTGAACATGCAGAGCATGTCATTCCTTCAACTTTATAGGTATGAACCTTAGTATTTTTAATTACTGTATACCCTAGATCATTAACCTTCTTTTCTATATCTTGTTCACTTAATTTATTTTCATCAAAATTAACCGTTAAAGTTTCCGTTGTTAAATTAACATTTGCATCTATTATACCATCCATCTTTTTAACTCCCCTTTCTACTCTATTAGAGCATGCAGAGCAAGTCATTTCGCCTATTTTATATTTCTTATTCATTTTTTATATCACCTCTTATCATTACTTTGATATTTTCTCAAATATTTTCATAATTTCATCTATCTTTTCTTCACCTTTATTTTCTAATATTGCATCGGAAACACAGTGATTTATATGTCTTCTTAGGATTTGCATATTAGCTTTTTTTAATAATGATTGTACTGCTATTATTTGGTTTGAAATATCAACACAATATCTCTCATCTTCAATCATATTTATTATTCCTTCAATTTGTCCTTTAGCTACTTTTAAACTTTGAATAGCATTCTTTCTTTCGTCCATATTTCCTCCTTACCCCCTCCCAGGTGGGGGGTGTGTTTTAACCTCATTATACTCTTTTTTTTCTAACTGTCAATAATAGTTTTTCAACTTTTCAAATTTAAATTCAAATAAAAATAGAGTTATACAAAAATCTGTATAGCTCTATTTTTTATATAGTAATGATATTCTTATTAAACTGTGTGAATTAAAGTTAATCTATCTTCTAAGTATAATTCTTTATTTTTATGAAGCAGATTTTCTCTCATTTTTTATTGTTATAGTTAATGTAGTGATTAAACCACCCCAAAGGACTACTGCTCCTAATGCGAAAAATATTATTGATGTTCCTGTCATATTAAATCGCAACCTCCTCTTCTTCATCTACTTTATTCAAATCTTTATTTTTCCAAGGTTTCTTACTAATTAATAATCCTAATATTATTCCAAAGCCAATAACTGCCCATCCATATAGAAGCGTTGCCGCAAGTGGATATCCTGCATATGGATTCTTAAATTCAGCAGTTAAACTCTGTACTAGCATTATTATTAACATCATTGGTGTTACAAACTTAACTATAAAATCCCACCATTTTCCGATTCTAAAATATGATATTTTATTTACATGATTTCTTATAACTTCTGGTTTAATTATCCATCCTATTAATATAGCTTCAAGTAAGCCTACTCCAACTATAGCATAGCAATTTACAAAGTTATCAATTATATCTAATAAGTATAAACCTGCACCTGTAGCAAAAATAGCACTCATTGCCACACCTAAAATACAAATTCCTGAAACTACCTTTTTACGCTCCCAATTTGTTTTATCTATCACCGATGATGCTATAGCTTCGACTAATGATACTACTGAAGTTAATCCTGCAAAAACTAAACAAGCAAAGAATAAAACTGCTAATATAGTTCCCCATGAACCCATAGCTGTAAATACTTCTGGGAATACTACAAAGGCAAGTCCAACTCCACTTGAAACAACCTCATCTATTCCAACACCTTGACTTGTTGCCATAAATCCTAAAATAGCAAATACACCTATAGCACATAAGAACTCAAATCCACAATTTGCAAAAGCAGTCATGAAAGCACTATTATTTATATCTGTTTTCTTAGGTAAGTAACTTGAATAAGTCATCATTATTCCCATTGCTAAGCTTAATGAATAGAATACTTGTCCATAAGCTGATATCCAAACCTTCGGATCTGTAAGCCTGCTCCAATCTGGAGTAAATAATTTATTTAATCCTAAAGTAGCTCCTTCTAAAGTTACTCCTCTAACAACTATAATAACCATTATCCCTATTAATATCGGTAATAATACTTTATTTAATTTCTCAATTCCACCTTTAACACCTTTATAACATATAAACCAACCTATTCCCCAAACTAAAAATATTCCTATAAGAACAGCCCATATAATATTTCCTAGCTCAAACGGTGAACTAGTAAGCTGTAAAAAGTCATTATGGAAAAATGCATCTGTATTACTTCCCCAGCCTTTATTAAAGCTTAGTGTAAAATATTTCATAGCCCAACTTAATATCATTGAATAATAACTTAAAATAAAAAATGCTGTAACCACTGGCCACCATCCAAGCCATTCCCACTTTTTATTTGCTCTAGCAATTGAAAGAGGTGTTGATCCTCTAAATTTATGCCCCATTCCATATTCAAGTATTAATATAGGTATACCTGCTGTAAATATAGCAACAAAGTATGGAACTAAAAAAGCTCCTCCTCCATTTTCATAAACTACATATGGAAATCTCCATATGTTTCCTAATCCTACTGCCGATCCTACTGCAGCCAAAATAAATCCTAATTTCGATCCCCATTGTTCTCTTGAGTTATCCACTATTCGTCCTCCTTCGGTTAATAACTGGTTTTTTACCTCTTATTTCTCTTGTCTATATATTATATCATTTTGATAGTTTTTTCAAGAACTTTATGGTAAATTTATATATATCAGCATTTATATTTATCATTTTATTAATTATAGTTTATTTATTTAACCATTTTGTTAATTCGAATATCAAAAAAACTCTTTAAATTGAAGATTTATCAATTAAGTTTTATTTTTTATATACCTAACTTTTTTCTTTTTAAAATCATAAAAGAATACTACTTAAAATTGCTTAAAAAGTTTTTCAATAATATTAAAAACAAATAAAAAACTAGTAGAATTAAAATTAATCTACTAGTTTTTTTATTCCTATTTAACTTTTACCTAGTGCAACTCATCACTTTCAACGTCATTAAAAATATCCTGTGTATTATTTAAGAAAAATATTGCTACTTTATCAATATTTGAATCAGTTACATACTTCTCATAAATATCATACATTAACTCTGAATTACTTTTATCTGGCTGGTATTTAAGTAGTATATTTCCTATACTGGTTCCTTCTATATTAAAATCTTTATATATCTTATACTTTCTATCTGTTGGTATAGCTGTTATTCTTAAAACCTCATTTCCTGGATAAAAGAATATCTTAACCTTTTCAAAAACAACAACTCCATATCCATTATCAAAGTTTATATTATTATATCCTCTTTTATCTAAATAACTTTTTGTAATATTAATTATATTTGTTCTTCCCATATAAACCCTCCCAATTTTTTCATACCATTCATTTGTTCCTTATAAAATTCTACATATAAATTATATCATAAGCTATAAAAAAGAAGAACATTTAATATGTTCCTCTTTCTTTATCAACCTATTTTATATCTTTTATACATAGATACTTTTTACACGATACTTGTCCAACATTTAGCCTTATGCTTTATTTTGACAACCACAAACTTTTATCTTTTCTATTACAAACTTTTTAACTTCATCAATTCCTGCTTTATTATATTTCTTAGGATCTATTGTATCAGGATTTTCTTTAAGATACGTATTTACTCCATGCGTATAAGCAATTCTTAATTCTGTTGCATAATTAACTTTACAAATTCCTCTCTTAATTGCCTCTTGTACCTTCCAATCTGGAATACCTGATCCTCCATGTAATACAAGTGGAACTGATACAACTTTTCTTATTTCTGAAAGTCTTTCTAAATCTAACTTAGGTTCACCTTTATACATCCCATGAGCTGTTCCTATTGCAATAGCTAATGAGTCAACACCTGTTCTTTCAACAAACTCTTTAGCTTCTAATGGATCTGTATATAAATCTCCATCTCCACCATCTAAATCATCTTCTTTGCCTCCAACTTTTCCAAGCTCAGCTTCAACCGCTACTCCTGAAGGTTTACACATATCTACAACTGCCTTTGATATTTCTATATTACTCTCAAAATCACTATGAGATCCATCTATCATAATTGAAGTATATCCTGCTCTAAGTGCTTGAGCTGCTAACTCAAAGCTTGACCCATGATCTAGATGCATAACTACTGGAACCTTCGCTTTACTAGCAGCAACTTTTGCATTTGCTAAAAAGTAATCAAGACCTGCATATTTTACTGTAGATGGAGTAGTTTGCATTATAACAGGAGCATTCATCTCCTCAGCTGCACTAATAACAGCCATAACCATCTCCATATTTTCAACATTAAATGCGCCTATAGCATAATTCCCTTCTTGAGCTTGCTTTAAAATTTGTTTAGTTGTAATTAATTCCATAATACCTCTTCTCCCTCGATTTTTACTTTGTATATGCTAACTTTATATTTTTTTCATTTTATTAACAGCTACTATATTAAGAACTCCTGAATAGATACTATATATAGCTACTATTCCACTTAAAATCATAAAAACTATATTAAAGTTTTGTTGTATTGCATTTAGTACGATTAATATACTTAATAGCATATATGCACATGCTTTCATCACTATTTTTTCTTTTTCTTTGCTTCTAACAATAACTTCTAACTTAGAAACCTTTTTATCTCTCTTAAAATCCTTTATTGATTTTAGCTTTTTTAGATATATTCCTCTAAAATATAGTTCTACTAAAACTACAGCTCCAACTCCTATAATAAGAGTATTCTGTAATGACTTAAAATAGTCTCCTAATAAGATTAAAACTATAACAATAATTGAATATCTGTAATATAACAATCTAAACTTTTGCTCTACTTCTTTTGATATAATATAGCCTTTCTTATCAAAGATATTGTAATAAACCGTATTTCCATATACGTCTAAATACAAATTATTTCCTGCCAAATTAGTAACATGTTTCTTCATTACAACATCGCCTTTCCTAAACAATATGTTTGATGTACGGAATAGTCATGATTAAGAACTACCAAATCGCTATCATACCCGACCCCTATTCTTCCCTTACGGTTGTCAATTCCTAAACATCTTGCAG
Organism: Clostridium disporicum; assembly: GCF_001405015.1. GTDB lineage: Bacteria > Bacillota > Clostridia > Clostridiales > Clostridiaceae > Clostridium > Clostridium disporicum_B. The sequence goes on along the minus strand of NZ_CYZX01000004.1, from coordinate 162,305 downwards.
GATTTACAGTACATGCATTAATTGCATAATTAAATGGTACCATCGCTTCTTCAACTAATATTCTAAGACCTTCATTCATCCTTAATGTAGATCCAGCCAATCCTTTAGTATCAACTAAATGAGCACTACCATCTTCATATATTTCTATTTCATTTCCACCAAAAATAAATTTAGTTCCAGGCTCATACCCTTTAGCCATTAATGCATCTGTAACCATAATTCCGTAATCTGGTCCCTTAGCATTGAAAAAATTATATAGAGCTGCTAAACTTGAATGATTTCCATCACAAATAACTTCACCATACATTCCTTTAATTCTATAAGCTGCTCCAACTAGTCCATTTTTTCTATGATTAAATGGAGTCATTCCATTATATACATGGGTTTGTGATCTAGCTCCATGTGCAAAAGCAAGTACAGCTTCTTCATAAGTTGCTGCAGAATGTCCTATACTTGCAACTATTCCATTTTTAAACAAGTACTCTGTAAGCTCATAATCCTCATCCGTTTCAGTTGCCAAAGTTACATATTTTATTAATCCTTTTGCTGCTCTTTGATAAGCTTGAAATTCTCTTACTGTAGGTTTAGTAATAAACTGCTTCGGTTGAGCTCCTTTATACTCCATATCAAGATATGGTCCCTCAAAATGTATTCCTAATATTTCGGCTCCATCATATCCTTCCTCTACAACCTTAGCTACATTAGCCACAGCTTTAGTAAGAACTTCATTACTTTGAGTTATAGTTGTTGGTAGTATTGATGTAACTCCCTCACTAACTATACCCTTTGTCCAATTTCTAAGACCTTGTTCATTAGCATCATTTGTATCAAAGCCATATGCTCCATGACAATGAACATCTATAAATCCTGGAACAATTCTCCTATCACCATAATCTAGAGCTCCGCTCTTTTCATTATAGTTATAAATATTAATTATTTTATTATAATCAATCTCAATTTGAGCTGGAATAAATTGATCTGCTATCCAAACTTTTTTACTTTGTATTAACATAGTCATCCTCCTTGTATATCATTACTTTAATTATACATAAGTTTATTTTTCTAATATTTGCACTTTTTAACATACATATTATATCTTTCAGCACTTCCATTGTATTTAAATAGCTCTTCATTATAATTAAAATTAATAAAGCTCAGCTTAAAATTTATAAAGTTTAAAATACAGTGGAGGGGATATTTTTATGAATATATTTAATATTAATGAAGAGCAAATGAAGAAAACACTTTCCTCATTTACTTTAAAAGAAATTTACCAACAACCTAAAACATGGTTAAAAACATTAAATCAAATTAAAGAAAGCAAACAAGCTATACAATCTTTTATAGATAAAGTTATCAAATGTGATGACTTTGATGTTATCTTAACCGGTGCTGGTACTAGTGAGTTTATTGGTAACTCATTATATTCTTACTTAAATAAGGAATTAAATTACAAGGTTAAATCTTATGGAACAACAGATATAGTTGCTACACCTGAAAATTATCTTTCAAAAACTAAGCCAACATTATTAGTAAGTTTTGGCCGTTCAGGTAATTCTCCAGAATCAATAGGTGCTGTTGAAGCTGCTTCTGTAGTTTGTAATAATTTATATAATTTATTTATTACTTGCAATAAAGATGGTGCACTTTCTAAAATGGCAGATGAACTTGATAATTGCTATGCAATAAATCTTACTGATGAAACTCATGATCAATCATTTGCTATGACTTCTAGTTTTTCAAATATGTATCTAGCTGCATATCTTTGCTTTAACCTAGATGAACTAGAGCAAAAAGAATCCATGTTAAATAAAGTTTGCTCTTCTACTCAAAATTTCTTAGATAATAATTATGAAATTGCATCTAAAATAATTGATGAATTTAATTTTGAAAGAATAGTTTATTTAGGTAGCAATACATTAAAAGGTATATCACAAGAATCTTCATTAAAGATGCTTGAATTAACTGCTGGAAAAACAGTTGCAGTGTTTGATACTCCATTAGGGTTCAGACATGGTCCAAAATCTATCATTGATGATTCTACATTAACAGTCATTTATGTTAGTAACGATGAATATACTTATAAATATGAATTAGATTTAATTAGAGAGATCAGTTCTCAAAGAAAGAATAATAAGTTAGTAGTTGTATCAGACAAGCATTCAGAAGAATTAGACACTTTAGCTGATTACACAGTATCTTATAATATTAATTCAAATGCAAATAATGCTGAGTTAGGTTTAGCATATATTACATTTGCACAAACTTTAGCAGTATTAAAATCTTTATCAATGGATTTAACACCAGATAACCCTTGCCCATCTGGAGAAGTAAACCGTGTTGTTAAAGGTGTTACATTATATCAATATACATGTAAATAAAAATAACTTATAAGGAATTGAGAGAGGATGAATAAATATGGTTGGATTAATAATTAGTGGTCATGGAAACTTTGCATCAGGTTTACGTTCTTCTTTAAAACTAATTGCAGGGGAATCAATTAATGTTGAATATGTAGATTTTGAAGAAACAGACTCAACAGAAACTCTTAAAGAAAAATACTATACTTCTTTAAAATCTTTAGATAATTGTGATAGTATCTTAGCTCTTGCTGATTTAGCTGGAGGTTCACCTTTTAAAACTCTAGTTGAAGTGAAAACAGAAATTAATAAACCTATGGAAGTAATAGGTGGAACAAATTTACCTATGGCCCTTGAAATATCTATGACTAAAGATATGATAGATGATTTATCTTTATTATCAGAAAGTGCTTTAGAAGTTGGAAGAAGCGGAATTTTAAAATTTGAATTTATTGTACATGAAGATGTTGAATGCGAGGATGGTATCTAATATGATAAATTGGGAAGTTGTTATGTGGACATGTATCACAGTAGCAGTATTAGTAGGAATAGCAGCTATGATATTATTATTTATCTCAGCAAAAAACCTTAAAAAAAGAACATCTGAAATTAAAGAATTTCATATTGAATTAAAACCTGGAACTAAAGTTATGTTCTGTGGTGGCGTTTATGGTAAAGTAGTTAAAGTAGGAAATGATACTGTAGATGTAGAAGTTGCTAAAAATGTAGTAGTTACTGTATCTAGATATGCTATTCAAAGTGTTGCTTAAAAAATAAAGTGCGAGCGAAATTCACTGGTGAAAGGTCGACTTCACGAAGTGAAAAGGCTACTAGCGTAGCAGGGAAAAGTTAACTTAACTTAAAGTGAAAGGTACTAATGTAGACACTTTTTACTATTGCCATAGGCAATATTTTCACTGTCACGTCAGTGACATTTTCCCCTTTTACGAAGTCAAACTTTTCACCAAAGTGCCTCGCACTTTATTTCAATTGCTTAATTAAGACTTAAATACAGTTTGTGCATATTCACTAGGACTTATCTCAAAGTGTTGAGTAAAAGCTCTTGAAAAGTAATGAATTGAACTAAATCCTAACATAAATGCTATTTCACTAATAGTATATTTATTTTCTTTTATTAATAGTTTACTTTTAGCTAACTTTAAATCATTAATATACTTTTTAGGCGAAGTATTTAAATTATTTTTAAATAATGTTTGTAATGAAGACCTAGATACTGAAAACTTACCACAAAGTTCTTCAATTGTAATAGGTTCACAGACCATCTTATCAATATAAGCTAAAATTCCTTCTAATAGTTCGTCTTGAAAATATTGCTGAGTTTCAGTGGGTAATTTATCTGACTCTGTACCTAAATAATCATACTGGAATAATCTAATAATTATTTCATGAAAATTACTTAATATTAAATTCTGCGTATAAGGCAACGTAGATGATATATTTTTTGCAAAGGTTCTTATTGCCTTGTATAACTCTTTTCTACAGTGAAATACTCTATTGCAAATTAAACTATCATCTTTACATTCCATATCAAACATAACAGTTAAGTATGAACATGATGAATCGCTATTTACATTCTGAGTATGAAGCTGATTTTTTCCATAAATAATCAAGTCATAAGAATTCAAAGTATAACTTACATTATCAATTGATGTTTCTAATGTTCCGTTATCTACAAAGGTTAATTCATATATATTATGTCTTTCACCTTTAAACTTATAGTTTGGACTTTTTATTGTATAATAATATGCCATTATTTCTGGTATATTAATTGTTGGTAAAATTCTATTATACTCATATGGTGGATTTAGAAATTCAATGTTTAAATTATAGTTAGGTGGAATTATTAAATTAAATTTTACCTGATCCATCATAGGAATTATATTGAAATACATATTAGCCTTAATTTCTAAATTCCTATGTATTCCAAATAATTTAAATTCTCCATCACTTGAATCACCAATTAATATATAAGCCATTCCATCCTTGACCTCTACATACACTGGTTCTGAAAAATGATACAAACTAGAAATTACTCTATCAGTAGTTACCACTTCCCTTTGTATCAATTCATCACTATGCAGATCCTTTGGTTCATCATAAATAGAACCGTATTTTTTAAATTGAGCGCTTGATGTTTTATCATACATAGCAAATCCCCTCTCTCATTTTAAATATTTATCATATTGGAACTCGAAAATCTTCTCAACGGAAGGTTGTCCTAACATAATATATTCATAATTTCACTTCATTATGATATACATAATATTTTTAATAAAAACCCTTACGATAAATATATAAATACCCTATTTAATTCTATTCTTTTATACAACTATATTGTAATATAATTATAATCTTTGTCAATTATTTACTATCATTACAATAATGCCTATTTTTCGCGTTTTATGCTTTGAAATTATATTTAACATAAAAAAATCATCGTATTTTTAACCTTTTTGTAAACGTTGTTAAAAAACATAAAACAATTATTAAAAAATCCAAAGATTCCATCTTTTGTTAGTTTTATAATAAATATAAAGAGTTAATAACTTTTTACAATTTGTTAATAAAGGAGGTGAAAATATGCCAAATATCGTTTTAACAAGAATAGATAACAGATTAATTCATGGACAAGTTGCAACTCAATGGTGTAGTTCCATCGGAGCAAACCTAATTCTAGTTGCTAACGATGTTGTTGCTGGGGACAAGCTTAGACAAGGTTTAATGGATATGGCTGCTCCATCTTATGCTTCAACTCGTTACTGGACTCTTGAAAAAACTATAAGCACAATTCACAAAGCTAGCGCAAAGCAATTTATCTTCATAGTTTGCGAAACTCCTTCTGATGTATTAAAGCTAGTTGAAGGCGGTGTTCCAATAAAGAAAGTTAATATTGGAAATATGCATATGGCTCAAGGTAAGAGACAAGTTGCTGGTTCTGTCGCGGTAGATGATAAGGACGTAGAAGCATTTAGAAAATTAAAAGACTTAGGTGTAGAACTTGAAATTAGAAGAGTTCCTACTGAAAGTGCAGAAAGCCTTGATAAACTATTCAAATAATACCTTTTTAAGGTCATTATAAAAAAAACTAAATATTAAATAAGGGGGATTACAATAATGGATTTTAATGTAGTACAAATCTTATTGGTTGCAGTATTTGCATTTATTGCAGGTATAGACCAATTCAGTTTCTTAGAATCATTATACCAACCAATTGTATCTGGTGCTGTTGTCGGTGCAATTCTTGGTGATTTACAAACCGGTCTTATAGTAGGTGGTACTTATCAATTAATGACAATCGGAAATATGCCAATCGGAGGAGCTCAACCTCCAAATGCTGTTATTGGTGGAATAATGGCAGTTGTATTTGCTATTTCTTCTAAACTAGATCCAGCTGCAGCTGTTGGACTAGCTGTTCCATTCGCATTAATCGGCCAATATTGTGTAACTTTACTATTCACAATCATGTCTCCATTAATGTCAAAAGCTGATAAATATGCTGAAGATGCGAATACAAAAGGAATTGAAAATCTTAACTATCTAGCAATGGGTGCTTTAGGATTATTCTTTGCTTTAGTAGTTGTTATCGGTTTAATCGGTGGTGCTGCTGCTGGTAAAACATTAACTGCATTATCTGAACAATTTGCTTGGTTCATGAGCGGACTTAGTGCTGCTGGTGGAATGATGCGTTATGTTGGATTTGCAATACTTTTACGTATCATGTTATCAAACGATTTATGGGGTATTTACTTCGCTGGTTTTGCTCTAGCAACAATAATTGGAAAGATAGACGGATTAAGTGGTTCAGCTCTATTAATTATCGCATTTATCGGAATCGCTGTTGCTATCTATGACTTCCAAACTAATGTAAAAATGAAGAGCAGTGCAGCTTATGCACCAGTAGGGGGAGGAGATGACGAAGATGGAATTTAATTCAACTCAATATAAAGATTTAACTCCAGCTAAACAACTTGACAAGAAAACTTTAAACAAAATGGTTTGGCGTTCATTATTCCTACAAGCTTCTTTTAACTATGAAAGAATGCAAGCTGCAGGATGGTTATATGGTATATTACCTGGATTAAAAGAAATTCATACTAATAAAGATGATTTATCTAAATCTATGAAACACAACCTAGAATTCTTTAATACTCACCCATTCTTAGTAACTTTCGTTATGGGTATAATTCTTTCTTTAGAGCAACAAAAAGCAGATACAAATACTATCAGAGCCGTAAGAGTTGCTGCTATGGGACCTTTAGGTGGAATCGGAGATGCTATCTTCTGGTTTACACTAGTTCCAATTACTGCTGGTATCACTGCTAATATGGCAATCAATGGTTCACTAGCTGGTCCAATATTATTCTTATTAATCTTCAATGCTGTTCAATTTGGTGTAAGATATTGGTTAATGCACTGGTCTTACAACCTAGGTTCTAAGGCAATTGATATTTTAACTAAGAATGCTAAAGAATTTACACGTGCTGCTTCTATGCTAGGTGTATTCATAGTTGGTGCTTTAACTTCTAACTATGGTGCAACTAAATTAGGAATCGTAATACCAAATGGTGAAGCTCCAATCGATATTCAAGCTATATTAGATGGTGTATTACCTCAAATGATTCCTCTAGCTTTAACATTATTATTATTCTTCTTACTTAAGAAGAAAGGTTGGAAGCCAGTTACTTGTATAGCTCTTTTACTTGTAATCGGAATCGTTGGTGCATTTATTGGTCACTTAGGTGGCTTCACAATGTGGGGATAAAATAATATCTTTTTAACACTTAAAAGGAGTTGTTAATAACAACTCCTTTTATTTGTACATACTATAATTTTTTTACTATTTCAATAAACTCATCATCGCTTTCAGCTTGGATAAATGTTCTTTTAGTATATCCAAGTACTATTCCATCTCGTCCTCCACATTCTCCAATACATCTATAATCAATATTATCTTTTCCAAATTCCTTTTCTAATCTATCTATATTTATTCCTGAACATTCTGGACATACACTTATCATACTACACACCTCTTTTTATATTTCCTTCTTTATTATAAGAATATACTGTTTAAATAGAAAAGTAAAATTAAATATAATTAAGTCACAAGTGTTCATTTTAAATTGTAGATTTATATAGCAATTCTTTTTAATGAAGAAACTACTATTTTAAATAAGAATATACCTGCTATTGAGTTTATTATTACTGCTGGCAATACTACAGTTGTAAATAGTATTCCAAAATTCATAGGAAGTCCAACTAAAATTTGTGCTGATACTAAAAATGTTGTGCCACTAATTAAAGTTCCTAAACTAAATATTATTGCTATTATACTTAACTTCATATTATTAATTTCAAATCCTCTTTTTACGAATTGTTTCATAAATATCATTAAGATATATATTAGATTTACTGTAACTATCTTATCTATTATATTAGGAACTTGTCCTAAAGGAAACTTTGTGGTTAAAGCAGTAAAAATTCCAGTTACTATTCCAGCAATTAATGATGTTTTATAATCTCCAAAATTTATAATCATTACAATAAACAACATAGCTAATGCAAAATCTGGTTGCATAGGTATTCCTAAAGCAGGTGTAATTTGATGTAAAATCGCTCCTATTCCTAAAAGTAAAGCATTGATAACTATTTTTTTTGTATTACTATTTCTTTTCATTTTATTATTCCTCCAAATATATTTATATTCTTTTTTAATTACTTCCAAGTCTTCTTTACTTGATAAGAAACTTCAAACCATAAACTCACCTCCAAAATAAACACCTATAATTAAATATAGAATAAAAAAACTCCGTCCTATAAAAATAGGACGGAGTTATAATCCGCGGTACCACCTAAATTGCTATTATAAAAATATAATAAGCCTCTCAATTTCGAATACTAACATATTCTATCTGCTATAACGTGCAGCTCACGGTGCCAGTACTTTACAAAACTGTATTTCCCTTTACTTCTAAGAGGCCCATTCACAAAATTTCTTCTTGTTAGGATCTCACCATCCCTAACTCTCTTTAATGAAGCTTGATTTCGCTACTCTCCCTCATCTCTGAATTTGTAATATATTATATATTATATTTGAAATTCTTTATTTTGTCACAATAAATTTTATAAATAGTATAAATGCTACACTTTCCTATTTAGTGTGCAATTACTTAAAATTATACTTTGTCATTATACTTTCTCTATTTTTAGCTATATCATTATAATATTCATAATAAGATAATGCTAAATAACTTCCTGTAATATTTACTACATTGCCAAACCCTAAATTTTGTAAGGCTAATACTGCATTATAACTTCTTTGTCCTGTTCTACAGTGTAAATATACAGGTCTATCTTTAGGTATTTCGTTTACTCTATCTCGTAATTCACTTAATGGAATATTAATCGCTCCTTTTATATGACCATTTTCATATTCCATTCTTTCCCTAACATCAATTATATAAGCTTCTTCCTCAACCAGTTCTCTTACTTTATCAACATTAACTTGTTTAAATTCTCCATTTAAAAGATTTGATGCTACATAGCCAGCATAATTAACTACATCTTTTGCTGTTCCAAATGGTGGTGCATAGCATAATTCTAAATCTTTTAAATCTTCTACTGTAGCACCAAACTTAATAGCTGTAGCTATGACATCAATTCTTTTTATTGCATCGCCTTTACCTATAGCTTGAGCTCCTAACACTCTTCCTGTAGGAACTTCAAATATAAGCTTAAAATGCATTGGTGATGAGTCAGGCATTATTCCTACTTTATCTGACGGAATAATTCTAACTATATCATATTTTATCTTCATATCTAAAACTTTAATTAAAGATTCATTTAATCCAGTTGATGCTGCATTATAATCAAAGACTTTAATGGCAGATGATCCAATGTATCCTTTATTAGCAGTTGTTTTACCATTTATATGATCTGCTACTGTTCTAGCAGCTTTTTGTGCAGGACCCGCTAATGATAATTTTGTGCTCATGCAAGTTAATGCATTATATACTTCTATTACATCTCCTACTGCATATATATCTTCATCATTAGTTCTATAATTACTATTTACTTTTATTGCTCCAGTTTCTCCAATTTCTAATCCAGCAGCTTTTGCTAATTCAACTTCTGGAGTTACACCGATTGCCATAACTACAGCTTTTGCATCTATCTTCTTTCCTGAAGCTAAAACGATCTTATCCTTTTCAAAACTCATAACCTTATCTTCAATTATTAAATTTATCCCATGATCCATTATCTCTTTATGAAGAATTTGAACCATATCATAATCAAAAGGTTTTAATATTTGAGATGTTGCTTCTATTAATGAAACGTTATATCCGCCTTCAATTAAATTTTCAGCAGCTTCAACTCCTATATATCCACCACCAATTACAGCAACATCCTTAACTTCTATTTCCTTAATAAATCTATTTAATTTATCAATATCAATAACGTTTCTTATAGTAAATACATTAACATTTTCTATACCTGGAATATTAGGCACTATTGGTCTTGCTCCTGGTGAAAGAATAAGTTTGTCATATTTCTCTCTATATACCTCTCCAGTAAGTATATTTTTCACTTCAATCTCTTTATTTTGTCTATCTATTGATACAACTTCACTATTTACCCTCGCCTCAATATTATATTGAGCCTTAAATTTTTCTGGACTCATAAGCACTAATCTATTTGGTGCTTCTATAGTTCCACTTAAATGATATGGAAGTGCACAGTTTGAAAATGATACATGAGGCCCCTTTTCAAACATTATGATTTTATCTTTTTCACTATTTCTTCTTAACCTAGCCGCTGCAGATGCCCCACCAGCAACTCCACCTACAATTAAAATTTTTTTATTCATCTCAATATCACCTCTTTAATTTCTATTTTTTCCTAAATATGACCCAATACCACCAGATACATTAATAACATCATATCCCATCTTAGCTAGCTCACTACATGCCATAGAACTTCTTCCTCCTGATTGACACATTATATAGTACTCTTTATCCTTAGATAAATATTTTGATGGATTTCCTAAAAGGGTTTTCATCGGAATATTCTTTGCACTAACAATTGAACCACTATTATATTCATAAGGCTCTCTTATATCTATAAGTTCAACCTTTCCTACTAAACTATCAATATCATTTACATTTATTGATTTTCCTGTATTTCTATTAAAAAATCCAAACATAACTTTTCCTCCTAAAATGTTGTTATTTATGTTTTTGAAATTTATTTATCTCTTGTATATCTATAGTTTACTCATAAATTTTTAAAACTTTTGTGACTTGATTACATTAATTCATTTAAATCTTTTATTATTTGTATTTTTCCTCTTGTAAGTTTTACATATCCCTCTTTTTCTAATTCCTTAAGCCGTCTGCTAATAACCTCTCTAGCTGAATCTAATTCAAAAGCTATCTCAGCATGTGTTGCATAAATATTTTTACTTTTTTTACTTATTAATAACTTTACCAACCTTTTTTGTAATGATTCATGCTTCACTTCTTCCTTAGTCCCAATTATTAAATTAAATTTAGAATGTAAGTCTCTATACATTTCTTTTAAAAAATCCACATTATTCAAAAGGTAATTTTCAACTATATCAAATGGTATAATACAAATTCTAGAATCTTGTGTTGCTTTTCCTATTATATTTAATGGTTCACACTTCAAAAAGCAACTTAATGCCTCATGGCAAAGCTCCCCTCTTCCAATATTATAAAGATTAGTTTCTTCACCATCATATCCTATCCTTTGAATCTTAATATCTCCACTTAAAACAAATAAAAAGCCTGTACAACTAGTTCCATTGGTAGTTAAATGTTCACTGGCTAATAACTCTTTATAAATTACTTTTTTACTTATTACTCCATTAAAACTTCTATCAACTTTTTTTAAAACTGGATAAGCTTCATATAAATCTTCTATATTATAAGTCATTTTTCTCTATCACCTCATATTAAAAATATACCCTTTTTCTACTTATACTCTTAGTGATTAAATCACATACAATATATATATTATAACCGTATACTTATATTAAATTTTGTGAAATTTTATTTTTATGAAGGGAGATTTAATTGTGGAAAAAAAATTTATTAGAAAAAAAGCTTATGTAGATAAAACATACTGTGTTGCTTGTGGAATTTGTGAAAAAGCTTGTCCTTTTAATGCGATTACAATATATAAAGGAATTTACTCTAAAGTAGATTTTGATAAATGTGTAGGATGTAGTAAATGTGCAAAAGCTTGTCCTGCATCTACTATAGAAGTTAAATAGGAGGTTTTATACATTATGAAGAAAAATAAGAAAAAACATTGGTCTGAATATATGTGGATTTTATCTACCGTGTATTTATTTTTAGGACTTTTTAATATTTTATTTGCTTGGCTTGGTTTATTATGCTTCTCTATTCCATTGTTAATATCAATATTCGGTGGTGGAAAAACATATTGCAATAGCTACTGTGGTAGAGGTCAGCTTTTAAACATGCTAGGAAATAAATATAAACTTTCTAGAAATAAACCTATGCCTAAGTTTTTGAAGCATAAATACTTTAGATACGGATTCTTAATCTTCTTTTTATCCATGTTTATTAATATGATATTTAACACTTACTTAGTGTTTAATGGTACCAACACACTAAAAGAAGTTATAACACTTCTATGGGCCTTTAAGTTACCTTGGAATTTTGCCGATTATTCTCATGTAACTCCATGGATTGCTCAATTTGCATTTGGATTTTATAGTATAATGATAACTTCAACAATTCTTGGAATAGTTACTATGCTTATTTATAAGCCTAACTCCTGGTGTGTGTATTGTCCTATGGGAACTATGACTCAAGGAATATGTATAATTAAAGATAAAATTGAATTCTAAAAAAGAAGTGAAGGGCTTAAAATTATAGCCCTTCACTTTTTTTCTATTTTAATATTCAATTTCGTTAGTTTCAGATACTTCTTTTATCCATCTTCCTGATTTCTTTACAGTTCTTTTTCCTGATTCTAAGTCTAAAGCTACAAATCCATATCTATTCTTAAATGAATTTGCCCATGACCAACAATCTATAAATGTCCATAAATGGTATCCGAAGCAGTTTGACCCTTCTTGTATTCCTTTATGAAGATATGTTAAGTGTTCTTTTACGAAATCTATTCTGTAATCATCATTTATTACACCATTCTCATCTCTAAATCTTTCTTCACCTTCAACTCCCATACCATTTTCTGAAATATACCATGGAATATTATTATAATTATCTTTTATGTTAACAGCTACATCATACATTACTTGTGGTGCTATTTCCCATCCTCTATATGGATTCATTCTTTTTCCTGGCATATCATAATAATCAAAGAAAGTTTCTGGCATTATAGGTGCATTAACGTCTACTTCTGTTTCCTTAGCCTTTACTCTTCTTGGTTGATAATAGTTAACTCCTAAGAAATCTATTGGATTATTCTTAATTACTTCTAATTCTTCCTCAGTATATTCAGGCATTAAATTATTTTCTTTAAGTAATTCTACTAAATCACTTGGGAATGTACCATGAACTACTGGATCTAAGAACGATCTATTAAATATTCCATCTGCAATTCTTGATGCCTCTAAATCTTTTTCATCTTGAGATCTTGGATATGATGGAGTAAGATTTAAAACTATTGTTATTTCTCCACCTGTATTTAACTTTCTAAAAGCTTCAACTGCTTTTGAATGAGCTACTATAGTGTTATATCCAACTTGAATAGCTCTCTTGAAATCTACTATATTAGGATACATAAATTTATAAAGATATCCACCTTCAGCTGGAACTATTGGTTCATTAAAAGTACACCATTTCTTAACTCTATCCCCAAATAGCTCAAAACATTTAGTCGCATACTTAACATATAAATCTATAACCTCTTTATTTTCCCATCCACCTCTATTTTGTAATTCTATAGGCATATCAAAATGGAAAAGATTTATATACGGTTCTATTCCTGCTTCTATTATTTCATTAATATAATTATTGTAAAACTCTACTGCAACTGGATCTACTTCACATGTATCAAAATCTTTTATAAGTCTTGTCCATTGTATTGATGTTCTAAAGCTAGTTAAACCGATTTCTTTCATAAGCTCAACATCTTCTTTATATTTTCTATAAGTATCACAATTTATCTCTGGACCTACACCATTATGAAATTTTTCTGGTTCAATTTGGAACCAATAATCATATATACTAAAGTTCTTTTTATCTGTCCATCCTTCAGTTTGTGGGCCTGAAGTTGCTGCTCCCCAAGTAAAATTTTCTGGAAATTTATATTTAGCCATAATCGTACCTCCAAATCTATTTTATTATCCTAATTCTAATATTTATCATAAAGATTTTCAGCATTTGTCTATACAAAATGAAATATAAATAACCTCTCACTGATTTATTGAAAATATTTTCTTACTGTAATATTATTAAAATATACTAAGCTAAAGGAGAAGTTAAATTTTGAAAAGTAAAGATATATTAAAAGATTTAATAGAAAGCATAGTTTGTGGTGAATTAGAAGTAAATTCAAAATTTCCTTCTGAAAGTAATCTTGCTCAAAAATATGAATGTAATAGACATACTATAAGAAAAGTAATGGATGTGTTAATAGAAAGAGGTTATGCTAGGAAATCTCATGGTGGCCCAACTTTTGTAAATGAATTACCTTGCACATATTCTTTAAATTTAAGTTCTCAATATGATCTTTATTCTGCTAAAGATATACATACTAAGGTTCTAAATTTAAAACAAATAGTTGCTGATGATAATATTTGTGAAAAATTACAAATAGATAAAGGGTCAAAGGTTTGGTATATAACTCGATTAAGATGTATTAATACAAAAATAGATCATATTGAATATATATATATGCCTATATCACTTTTTCCTAATCTTACAAAACAAAATTGTGAAGCAAGTCTTCTTTCATATATTGAATATGATAATGATTATGAAATTTCTCATGGCATAAAAAATATCTCTGCAGTAATCCTTACTAACGAAGAGATGGAGCTTTCTAATAAGCAAGATTCAAATCTAGCCATTCAAGTTGAAAATATAGGATATCTTACTAACGGACGAGTTTATGAATACTCTATAAATAAGCATTTTAATAATTCTATAGTTTATTATGCTAAAAGATAGTTTTTTCACTTCATATAGTTATTGAACAAATTAAGTAAGTAAATTATACCATATAAAAAATGATAAAATTAATAGTGTAAGAAACATAGGCTTTAAAACTTTAACTCCTCGATTGATTTCTATAGCTATTAATTTTATCATTTATAATATCATATTAGTTCACGTTTCGTTTAACTTGTAGTTATACTATGCACTTTTTTCTTCTTTCTCTAAGTCACAATTTCTCTTATCTAATGCCATTAAGAATGGGAACCATATAACTAATACTATTGCCATCTGTACTAATTGAAGTATTGAACCTGCAATAGAATTTGTAGCTAGGAATCCACTTATTAATACTGGTGTTGTCCAAGGAACTGCAACTCCTGTTGTTGCTGGTACTAATCCTGATGCCATTGCAAAATATGCTACTAAAGTTGCTACAACTGGTGCTATTATCCAAGGAATAGCTATTATTGGATTTAAAACTATTGGTAATCCAAATGTAACTGGTTCATTTACATTAAATAATCCTGCTGGTGCTGCTAGTCGTGCTATTTCTTTTAATTGTCTACTCTTCATAAATATTAATATAGCTAATATTACTATAAGAGTCATCCCAGTTCCACCAAGCCCAACTGTAAAAGTTTCTATAAATTGCTTTGTTATTATATTTGGCATTTCTGCTCCAGCTTGGAAAGCATTTAAATTTTCAAGTGATAAAGTATTCCATATAGGATCCATTACTGAATTTACTATAATTTGTCCATGTAATCCAAAGAACCATAGAATTTGAACTGCAAATATTGCTACTACTGTTGCTGCAATTCCACTACCTAATTTAGTTAAAGGTGTTTGTATTATTTCATATATAAAATCATGTGGATTTCCCCATGGAGTAAATGTAAATATTATATTTATTACTAAAAAAGTTGATAATGTAAAAACTGCTGGTATTAAAGCTGCAAAAGACTTAGATACCGCCGGTGGTACTGTATCTGGCATTTTTATTGTCCAATTTTTCTTTACAAAGAATGTATACATATATGCAGATAAAAATGCTGCTATCATACCTATAAACATTCCCTTAGCACCTAATCTATCTATTTGTAATACACTTCCTAAGTCTCCACCATCAGCAGTAGGAGTTAAAAGTAAGAAAGATACTAAAGAAATTGCTGCTCCGAATATAGGATCTACCCCTTCTTCTTTACTAAAGTAATATCCAATACCTAAAGTAACAAAGATTGTTGTTATTGACATAGTTGTCATTGATGCTGGTCCTAAGAAAGTTTTTAAAGAGT
The DNA here is from genome assembly GCF_001405015.1 of Clostridium disporicum. Lineage (GTDB taxonomy): Bacteria > Bacillota > Clostridia > Clostridiales > Clostridiaceae > Clostridium > Clostridium disporicum_B. The sequence continues at coordinate 146,456 of NZ_CYZX01000004.1, read as the reverse complement.
TTAATGTTTCTGGACTTAATATTTTATCTAAAAATGGTAAGTTAGCTATAACTAACATTATTGATCCAAATATTATTAATGGAAATGATATCATAAATGAATCACGTAAAACCCTTAATACCTTTAGATTATTAAGCTTTGTCCCAAATTCCATTATTTTACCTTCAAATTTTTGATAAAAGTTCATTTCGTCCCCTCCATATTGTAAACGTTGTTTTGATGAAACAAATATACCAAATACTTTTAGTAATAAAAATAATTGTATAGACAGATACATAATAAACATTGTCTATACAATCATTAAATTAATCTTAATTAACTTCTAATTTTTCAGTTTTTACATTCTCTTTAACTACCTTCATTAATACTCCTAATATCATTCCAACTGCCGCTGGAACTATCCATCCTAATCCTTGAGAGTAAAGTGGTAATCTTTCAAATAACTTTGTAAGCGCCTCCACTCCAACTCCAACTTGACCTAATGCATCTACTACACTAACAACACCAGTAAATATAATTGTTAATCTATACGCCATTGCATTTCCTGTAAACACTCTGTTCATCATTCCTAAAACTATCAGCATAATAGCTATTGGATAAATTGCATTTAATACCGGTACTGATATAGAAAGTATTTGTGTTAATCCCATATTTGCAATTCCCATACTTAATAATGCTAATATTCTAACAAAGCCTTTATAACTAACCTTAGACGTTAAAGTTGCAAAGTATTGGCTACAAGAAGTTATTAATCCTACACAAGTTGTTAAACAAGCAAGTGTAAATATTATTGCTAACAACACAGCTCCCGGTTTTCCAAATATATATGTTATTACATTAGTTAATGTTTGTGCACCATTTGCAGTTGTTCCAAATCTACCTCCGCTAGTTGCTCCTAAGTGACCTAAAACTGCATATATAGCTATTAATAAACTTCCAGCAATCACTCCGGCTTTTATGGAATTTGACACAACTAACTTCTCATCAGATACTCCTCTAGACTTTATAGCTAATGATATTACTATTCCAAAGTTTAATGCTGCTATAGTATCCATTGTTAAATATCCTTCTAGGAACCCTTTTACAAACGGAGATGTCACATACTCTCCTGTTGCTTCTCCATATGCTCCAATAGGTCTAAAAATACTAGCTATAAATATTAGTGAAATTAATACTAATAATGTAGGAGTTAAAACCTTCCCCATACGGTCTACAAGCTTAGCTGGTGATAAAGAAAGCCAATAAGCAACTGAAAAAAATATTAAAGTAAATAAAAATAGTGCTAATGTTGTTGATATACTTTCTGGCAAATATGGCGCAACTGCCATTTCAAAAGGTAAACTTCCAGCTCTAGGTATTCCAAGTCCCGGTCCTATTGATAAATATATTAAAACTGTAAATACTGCAGCAAATACAGGATGAACCCTTTTAGCTAATGAATATAATCCTCCAGATTTTGCAACTGCCACAACTCCTAAAATAGGAAATCCTACTGCCGTTATAAAGAATCCTGCCATTGCCACCCAAGTAGCGCTACCTGCTGCTTGTCCTAAAAAGGGTGGAAATATTAAATTTCCTGCTCCAAAAAATAATGAAAAAAGCATTAAGCTTACTAATACTAAATCTTTTCTTGATAAATTCTTCATGATAATTCCCCCAATAATCTAATCTATTATTCTTTATATATATTACCTATTTTTATAATATCAATGTCTGTCTCCATTCGACCGCCCCCTTTTTCAGTTATCTAAATCACATTTGCCAATATAGGTATATATTTAGAGTTTCACTTAAATATAAAAAACCCGTCCCTTAATACAAAGGGACGGGGTTAACCGCGTTACCACCCTAATTCTATAAAATTAGCTTATAAAAAATAAACCTATTATAGCACTTAGTAAACGTACATTATAATACGCCTCTCTTTTAACGGTGAGCCTCCGGTAAAGATTACTCAATAACTTTTCACCTTTACTTCTCAGAGATGATTTTTCAGCTATATTTTGAACATTGGCTTGCAGCAAAATGCCAACTCTCTGTAGAACAAATCTATACTTACTTTTTCTCTTCAACGAATTTATTAAAATCAATTTCTAAATATAGAATATATTACCATTAAATCAATGTCAATACTATTTTTACATTTTTTAATCATTATTTATGTTATTTTATTATAATATTAAATATTTTTTAATTAATATATTCACTATAACTCATTTTTAATATCATTTTATTATATATAGCTTTATCGATTTTTAAGTGTTAAACCTTTTAAGCAATCCTATAAATATTTTTAAGTTATTTATAGTGATTCTTAATAATTATTATATATATCCTCATAAGTAAAATCTAATATCATTACTGGATTACTATTCGGATCTAACCATGTTAACAAATTTACTAAATTATTTTGTGGTATAGCTACACATCCATAGGTGTAAATTCCCATATCACAATGAAGGAATATAGCTGAACTTTTTCCTGGTATTACTGGCCATCTATTATAATCTATTACAAGAGAATAATTGTAGTACCCCGGAAAATCTACTAGCTTTTCTGCAGAGTTCCATCTTCCATTTGGATCACCAAATTGCATTGTATTATAATATTCTGAATCTACATCATCAACCCAATATTCAGAACCATCTAATTCTCTATAAGGCACTCCACTTCCCGGATTACCATTAATTCCAAAAGCCTCTGTAACAGTATAAATACCTGTCGGTGTACATTTGTCCATTTCATATACTTCACTTGCATACTTCATTCCATTTTGACCTAATCTTGCAGCCACTCTATCTACTTCAAACCAATTGCCATTTCCATCCTTTTGCCACATAACTAGTTCTCCATATGACCCTCCATTACTTACTACAGTAATGATTTGACTTGAATTTTGCGCTGCTACTGTATTAGCTATACCTAATTTATTTTCTTGAATACCAGTAGAATTATTTATATCTTTTTCATACTCTACTTCTTCTATTACAGTTTCATCTTCCTTTAAAAGTTCTTTTTCTTTTTCGATATTACCAATTTTTTCTTTTAATTTATTTTCTAATGCCAAAATATCTTCATCTGGATAATCTCTTTTAAAAATCTCTATTAATGTTTTAGCCTCTTCAATATCCCTATCTATAGCTTCCTCGATTTGCACTTTAAAAATATTGATATTTTCCATTTCTTTTATATGATTATCTATATCACTCTGTTTTTGTAATAAACTTTCATTTAATTTTATAAATATATTATCCTTTAGCAATTCACTATAATCTTCTTTTAATAATTCTATAATTTCTTTTATTTCTATGCTATCTTTACATGAATCAATGTATCTATATGTTTCTAATATACTTCGATAATCTGTAATCTTCTTATCTAATTTATAACTATACTTTTCAGTAAGTTCATCTATTTTTTCAATTGCATCATCATAACTACCTTCAGATATCAAATCTTCAATTATAGAAATTCTTTTTCTTTCTTCAGCTTTAGCTACCCCAACATTAATTATACCAACTCCAGCTACTATGATTACTAACAGTATAATTATTAATAGTCTTCTCTTAATAATATAATCTTTTATTCTCCCCATATTCCCTCCACTTTTTGTATTTGTGTATAACTAACTTTATTTTAACATCTTATTATTATGTTAACCATAACCTAATAAATTTTAAAGGAGTTACTTTACGTAACCCCTCAAAACTTTTTAACTTTATATAATATTATCATTTTTTAATAAATTATATAAAGTTGGACTCAAATTAAATTGTTTCATAAGATTCTCAACTTCAACTAATACTTTCTCTTTTTTCTCCATAGATATATTACCCTTAGAAGCTCTTATTAAAATATTCTTTGGAGAATGAGCAATATCTATAAACTCTAATAATTGAGTTTTATAACCTAAAGCTTCTAAAATATTGGCTCTAACTGAATCTGTCATAAGTGCAGCTATTCTTTCTTGAACTATTCCATATCTAGTTAAAATAGATAATTCCTCTGTTTTCATTTGAGCATTAAACTCATGCTGACAGCAAGGAACGGAGAATATCATCTTTGCATTCCACTTTACTGCATTATATAAAGCATAATCTGTAGCCGTATCACAAGCATGTAAAGTTATTACCATATCAACTTTATTATTATATTTAAATCCATTTATATCCCCAATTTCGAAGTGAAGATTTTCATAATTATATCTTTTAGCAATATCATTACATTTTTTTATTACATCTTCTTTAAGATCTAATCCTATCATCTTAACATTAATCTTTTTAATTTCAACAAAGTAATAATATAAAACAAATGTTAAATAAGATTTACCACATCCAAAATCTAAAATAGTAAGTTCCTTTTGATCAATCTTTTTAATTTCATCATCTATGATTTCTACAAATCTATTTATTTGTTTATACTTATCATATTTCGAATTTACAACCTTACCTTCTTTAGTAAATACTCCTAAATCTATAAGTGGCTGAATTAACATTCCTTCTTTTAAAATATAATTTTTTTCTTTATTATGAGATTTATTAGCAACTTTTTTATTATCAGCACTTTTCTTACCTAAAAATACTTTTCCCTTTTTAGAAATTTTCATATCAAAAGTAGAATTTTCACTCCAAGCATTTACCTGCTTATATCTAGATTCTATATTTTCAAAAAGACTTTCTTCCAATTTTTCTTTATCTATATTTTCATGGAATACTTGTTTATCAGTATATCTTTCTATTTGATAATACTCTCTTCCCTTTTTCTCCTTTAATAAAAATACTATTTTATTATATTGAACATCACTTTTCATCTTGTTACTTATTACTACTTTAACGATATTTTCAGATACCATATCACAAATAGCTTTTCTTAAATCGTTCATATTAACACACCTTATCACTTCTAAATTTCTTATAATCTATACGATATATTATATCGTTATTTCTCTAAAAAGAAAGAGTATTCTTAACTAAAAAAGGTGCTTTCGCACCTTTTAATGACTTATCTCTATTTTGTGATGTGCATCAACAGTAGCTTCTCCTGCTTTGAAGATTGCTATCTTTGTGCACAATGGTCCTATAAGCTCATATATAACCGTACCTGCTAGTATTATAGCTCTTATTGATGCTCCACAACTTGGCAATGCTTCTTGGACTATCATTGTAAGTCCTATTGCAACCCCTGCTTGAGGTACAAGCGTTAATCCTAAATACTTCTTAACTACAGGTTGACTATTAGCAAGTTGTGCTCCTATATAAGCACCTAAAACTTTACCTATTACTCTAAATACAACATATCCTATACCAATTAACCCAACAGTAAGTAATACTGATAAGTCAAGCTCTAATCCTGATATGGTAAAGAACATTATAAATATTGGCGACGTAATATTATCAATTGATGATAATAACTTTGATTTACTTAACACTAAATTACTTACAGTAGCACCTAGTGCCATACATGCTAATAAATTTGAAAGATCTAATAAATCTGCTAATCCTATAACTAAAAATATAGCTGCAATTACAAGATTCATAGCATTTTCTTTTTGCTTAGAAAGTTTATTAAAATAAGTTAATGCAAATCCAACTGCACATCCTAATACTATAGAGAAGAATATTTCTATAAATGGATTTAAAAATGCCATTATTGAAACACCATCTGATCCTTTAGAAATAATTTGTGCAATAGCTATTGAAATACCAAATGCTATAACTGCAATAGCGTCATCTATAGCAACTACAGGAATTAATGTATCTACTAATGGCCCCTTTGCCTTGTATTGCTTTAAAACCATAATAGTTGCTGCCGGTGCAGTAGCTGATGCTATTGCTCCAATTGCTAAACTAAATTCCCATGTTTGTCCAAATATAAACTTCATTGCAAGCGTTACTACAAAAGTTGCCATTAACGCTTCAAATAAAGCAATTATTATTACGCCTTTACCTATATTTTTCAATTTATTATAATTTAATGAACTACCAATGTTATAAGCTATAAACCCTAATGCAGCTTCAGAAATTATAGTTAAACTTTCTATAGCCTCATGTGGTACTAGCTTTAAAACAAAAGGTCCTATTAATACCCCAGCTATTAAGTATCCTGTAACTCTAGGTAATTTTAAATAAGAAACTACCTTTCCCATTAGTAATCCAAAAATTAATATTATTGCTAGGTAATAAAACCAACTCATTCTGTTTTCCTCCTTTATTATTACATAATCCTCTCACTCAATTACTGCAATTATAAAGGTATACCCTCAACTCTTCCTACAGGAACTGTAAATATTATTCCACTTCCTGGCGAATCAATATCTACAAATTTCTTAATTGCTGATATTGCACTATCTACCATATTACTCTTCAAAACAGTTAAAATTGTTTTCTTTTGAGCTCGTCCATCATTCATTAACAACTTTAATGAACTAAATAGACTAAACTCTTCACATTCACTTAAAATATTTGCCATTCCTTGAGAATCAATTATCGTAGAGCCTTTAATTCCAAGTTTATTGAACTCTAACATTATATCCTCAATATTTTCATTTTCTTCTAAAATAGTTACAAGCAATTCCAATTCTATCCCTCCTAAAAATATACACTATTTTAAATTATATAATTGCAAGTATGATTTTTCAAACTTGCAAATTTGCTAATTAATTCGATTTAAAGTCATATTTACCTATAATAACGATATCATTTCATTTTAAGTAATATTCATAAAAAACTTGAATGTATTTCTATATTGTATTAATAAAAAATGCGCGTATCTATAATTTTATGATACACGCATTTTTATTATTAAGATATCTTATTAAATTTTATACTAACCTTAAATAAGTCGCCGTCTACACTTATGTTAAAGCTTCCACCTTGAAGCTCTACAAAGCTCTTTGCTATAGCAAGACCTAATCCTGATCCTTCAGTATTTCTAGATTCATCTCCACGAACAAATCTTTCTGCTATAGTTTCTACATTAAAGTTAATTTCCTCCGCTGCCATATTTTTAAGAACAATTTCTACATAAGTATCATTTTCAAATATATCAATATATACTCTTGTTCCTCTCATAGCATACTTAGTCATATTTATTACTAAATTTTCAAATACTCTAAATGTACGCTGACTATCAAGAGGTAAGATTACTTTTCCTTCTGGAAAGTTATTTCTGACTGTTAATCCTGCTTCAAGAAGCTTATCATCTAATTCAAGTATAGTCTGCTTCATCAGTGATACTACATCAACATTTTCTATATTTAAAGTTATATTTCCACTGCTTGCCTTACTCATTTCAAATAAATCTTCTATAAGAGCTTGAAGTCTTTGAGCTTTTTTATCTAAGGTATCTAAATATTGTCTACGTTTTTCTTCTTCTAGATTTTCATCCTTTAAAAGATCGGTATAAGTTATTATAGCTGTTAAAGGAGTTTTTAAATCATGAGATACATTAGATATAAGGTCAGTCTTCATCTTCTGACTCTTAACCTCTTCATCTACAGCCTTTTTAAATCCTGATTGAATCTTTTCTAAATCTTCTTTAAAAGGCTCAAATAATCCTAAATCCTCTTCAATAGTTACATCCAGTTTTCCTTCAGCAATTTTATTTGTAGCTTTCTTTAGTATCTTATACTTCTCACTTATTTTATCAACATATTTTCTTATTACAAAGAACAATATTACCGAGTAAAGTATCACTACAGGTATTCCAAATAACCATATTGATGTTATACCTATTAATATTGCAGCATTTATTAAAACAACTTTAATTATAAGTTTACTATTATTATCACTTAAATCTATACTAGTTACAGCATCTAAAGTTTTTCTGATATATCTAACGATTAATGTAATAACTCTACCAACTATAGTTCTTCTCTTAAAGTATTCCTTTATTCCAATATTAAAAATATACTTTATAACTAATATAGCAAAAAATACAACGCCAAAACATATAAACCAATTTACAAAGTTAAGGAACCATATTGTATTATTAGATAATGTAATTCCATTTACAAAGAATCCAAATAAATACTCTAAATTTCCTTCTAAAGTTGGTTTTACAATATATCTAGGAGATACAGCCATAAGCATTGCTGCAAATGTACATATTACTATCCATATTTCAAACGGTATTTTTGATAATCCATTGAATAGGGCCATTTTTTTAGCCTTTTTAATTGGGAATATTAATGCAGCTAGCAATATAACTGCCGAAATTATCATTACTGCTGTAGTACCAGCCATTTCATATCCTATCATATTTGAATCTTTTATTCCCCAAGATATCGAATCATCATAAGTTAATGACTTAGGCACTGCATACACAAAAGACATATTTTTAATAGGCTTCATTGTAATATCATAATATCCATCTAAGTCACTTAAATTTTCTTTTAAGATATATTCAAAATTTTGCTTATCTGCACCTTTAATATCTGATACAGTCAGGACTCCATTTTCATCAAAATTCAAAAGTACAAAAAACTGAAATTGCTCCTTATCTAATGAAGATATATCCATATTCTTCTCTTTGATAGTTATGCCTTCACCTATATTAGTTTTCTTTATATCATTTTCTTTATCGTATGAATAATATAGTAAATTTCTATAGCTTTCATTTATATTCCTACTCCAACTGCTAAACCTTGAATTAAATCCATTAGCATACGAATCTTCATAATACTCTTCATCATTACTGTATATATTGTTACCAAAATCCAACAAACTCTCTGCTGGATTAAGATTCCCACCTGCTTTTTCTGATAATGAATTAAAATAATTTACATAGCTTGTTTCTGCTATAATGTCTGCAAATCTATAATCATCAAAATAATTATCTCTTATATTTTGTGCATTCCTATCTATTATAGGGTATGATTTGCACATCGCTATTGCTGCCATTGATATAATTAATATAGCTACTATAGTAGCAATTATCCCTTTGCTAGTATTATTGTTTTTCAATTTTGTATCCAACTCCCCACACCACCTTCAAATATTTTGGATTTTTCGGATTAACTTCAATCTTTTCTCTTATTTTTCTTACATGAACCATTATTGTATCAGTATTTATAGCCTGCTCATTCCAAACTCTTTCATATATTTCCTCTGCTGAAAACACTCTTCCTGGATTTTTCATAAGCAAAGCTAATATTTTAAATTCAATTGGAGTGAGTTTCACAGCTTTTTCATCTACTGTTACCTCTTTAGTCTCAATATTTAATTCAAGACCTCCAACTGAATATATATTTTCATTTATCTCTTTATTGCTTACCATATTTAGAAATTTAGAATATCTTCTAAGTTGTGAATTAACTCTAGCTAAAAGTTCTAATGGTCTAAATGGCTTTGTTACATAATCATCAGCACCTATATTTAATCCCATTATCTTATCTACCTCTTCTGATTTCGCTGATAACATTATTACAGGAAAATCATGTTTCTCTCTAAGCTTCATAACAAAAGTTATCCCATCCATTCTGGGCATCATTACATCTACTATAGCGAGATGTATAGTTTCTTTCTCTAGAACTTCTAATCCCTCTATTCCGTTATTAGCTATAAAAACTTTATATCCTTGATTTGTTAAATAAGCCTCTATCGCTACTGCTATATCATTTTCATCTTCAACTACTAAAACACTATATAAATCCATCTTAATACCTCTTTCTATAAGTGAGTCATGAAATCTTAACCTTAGCAAAAACAAACTACGTTTATGAATATAAGTAACTATTTTTCCTATTCTTACTCACTAAATTCTTTTATTATATACTAACATGGAAAGTATTATTTTCCATAATTCATTTTCTTATTTTCTCTTGTTCTAAACTACCTTTTATATAGACTGATTATTTAATGATATTTCTATTTAAGATAATATCTTTATAACCCCATCCCCTAATATATATCCAGAACATATAAGAGTTGAATCCCATATTAAAATTCCTATAGCAGAATATGCAGTATATTTAAGAAAATTAAGTTTCAGTACCCCTGCTGGTACAGGTATTATAGTTCTTGCCATTGGAATCATTCTGCTTATCATCACTCCAACATTCCCTTTTCTTCTTAAGTATTCTAGTTTTTCATCTATATATTCACTTTGCTTTGGAAACCTCTTTGTATACTTATCTAGTATATAATTTCCTCCATAAAAACCTATAAAATATAATATCCAGCTTGCTAATAATGATGCTATTACTGATAGTATCACTATAAAAATAATATTTTCATTATGCTTAGATGCCCAAAGACCTACTATCGGCATTATTACACCTGCTGGAAACCCTGGCATATTTAAATTTTCTAAGAATATTATCAAAAATATAACTATAGTTCCATATTGAGTTATATTATTCATAATACTGTTCCCATCCATATTTTCTCCATCCCCCTTTCTTTACTATACTTCAATGATATCTTTTAAAAGTTAAGAAGAAGCTAATACATTTCTAAAGAAATTCTTAAGATTAAAAAAACGGCTAATTTAGAATTAACCGTTTTTTATTATATTTATATTTAATTATTAGGCTTCTAGCTTTAATGGCACAAAGAAAGTTTCATCATTAGTCTCATTTATAAATCCACCTATATTATATACCTTATTTAGCATATCCATAGTTATAACCTTCTTAGCATTACCTTCATTTATTATCTTACCATTTTTCATTATTATAATATTATGACTATACTTAAGAGCCTGATTAATATCATGAAGAACCATAACTACTGTTAATTCTTCTTCTCTATTTAACTCTTCTACAAGTTCTAATATTTCTATCTGATGATAAATATCTAAATATGTAGTTGGTTCATCTAAAAATAATATTTTACTCTTTTGAGCTAAAGCCATAGCTATGAAGGCTCTTTGTCTCTCTCCACCTGACATACTCATAACTGTCTTATCTTTTAAATTAGTAAGCCCAGTTTTTTCAAGTGCCCATTCTACTATATCTTCATCACTTTCATTATTTCCTCGGAAATACTTTTTATGAGGTATTCTCCCATAAGATACTAATTCTTTTACAGTAATATCTCCTGGTACTGTATTTTGCTGATGTACTGTTGCAATTTCCCTTGCGATATTTTTATATTTAAGTTTTTTTATAGACTTTCCATTTATTATAACATCTCCAGATGTAGGTTTATTAAGTCCTGTAAAAATACTTAATAATGTAGATTTACCGCTTCCATTAGGTCCTAATATAGTAGTTATCTTACCTTTTTCAATTTCAACACTTAAATTTTCTATAAGTTTTTTATCTTTTTCATAAGAGAACTCTAGATTTTTTACTTTTATCATTACTTTAAGTCACTCCTTCTTAAAAGATATAAGAAGAATGGTGCTCCAAAAATACATGTTACTACACCAACTGGTATTTCATTAGGTCTCATGGCCATTCTTCCAACTGTATCCGCAAATAATACTAATAATGCACCGATAATCCCACTGCAAGGAATAAGATATTTATGGTCAGAACCTATTATCATTCTGCATATATGTGGAACTACTAATCCTACGAAAGATATTACCCCAGCTATAGCAGTTGATATACCTGCTAAAAATACAGCTACTGCAGTAACTACAATCATATATACATCTGCATTAAATCCTAAACTCTTAGCATTCTTGCTTCCTAAAGCTAATACATTACATATTTTACTTAACATAAATGCTGCAGCAATTCCTATTACTGAATATATAGCTAATACATATACATTACTCCAATTTACAGTAGCAAGACTTCCCATCATCCATTTTTGAATATTGCTTGAACCTAATCCTGCACTTACTGTAATCATAGATGAGAAACCACCTAATAATGCATTGCAAGCTGCTCCTGCTAAAACTATTCTTATAGGAGAAAGTCCTTTTTTATATGCCATAAAATAAACTAAACCACATGATACTAATCCTCCTAAAAAACCAAATATAGGTCTTGAATTAGTAACTCCAGGCATGAATACCATTAAAAATACAGTTACTAAGCATGCACCTGTAGATATACCTGTTATATATGGATCTGCTAATGGGTTTCTTATTACTGACTGTAATAGTACACCTGAAATAGCTAAGTTAGCTCCAACAAGAACAGCTATTATAACTCTAGGCATTCTTAAATCTTTTATTATTCCTATATTACCATCTGTTTGCCCTGTGAATAATCCTTTTATAAGCTCACCAAATGTAATATTTATACTTCCTAATTTTAATGAGATTAATATACCTGCTACTAATATTATAAGAGCAACAGCTATAAATAATCCTCTAAATTTTTTATCTAAAGTTTTCATAATTACTCTCCATTACCGTGGACTATATCACTTAAAATATCTAATCCTTCTATAGCTTTAAGATTTGCACTCATTCCAAAATATGAAGTGTCTAAGTATACAACATCACCATTTCTTACAGCTTCAATGTTTTGCCATGCAGCATCAGTTGCCATTTCTTTTTCTAATGCAGCTTGTGTTTCTTCTGGAAGGGCATGTACCATTACTAAAATCTTATCTGGATTAAGCATTGATAAATCTTCTTTATTATAAGTAGTAAATGACGTACTGTTATCAGCTATTATATTTTTACCTCCAACCATTTCAACTAAGCTACCAACATAAGATTTTGATGTTGCAATCATAGTTGATCCTGGTGCTGCAAATAAAACTAATATTTCAGGACTCTCTAATTGTGCTGCTTTTTCAGCAACCTCTTTTTCCTTAGCTTCTAAGTTTGCTAATAAACTTTCAGCTTCTGTTTCTTTATCGAATCTTTTTCCTAAAGTATTTATTGCTTCTTTTAATCCATTTAAACTTTCTAAAGATACGAATTCACTTGGTATGTTATTTTGAGTAAAAAGTTCCATATAATCTGACCCTAAAGTATCAACTGAAACTACAACTGTAGGATTTAAAGATTTAATAATTTCTAAATCTGGGCTCATAGGGCTTCCAACCTCTACTGCACCTTTTGTGCTTTCAGGAAGCTCATATGATGTTTGAGGAATTCCAGAAACCTTTACCCCTAAAGCATCTAAAATTTCTGTAACTGCAACAGATGTTGCTACAACTACTTCTTCGCTATCAGCTTCCACAGCTACTTCTCCACCATTAGCTTCAACTACAACATTTTCTTCAGCAGCTTTAGAACCACAGCTAATTAAACCTAAAGACATAATTCCAGCTGCTATTATTGACATAATTCTTTTATATTTCATAATAAATAACCTTCCTAACTACTATTTCTTTTTCTTAGCCTTAATTACTAAAACTGCAACTATACCTGCTATAACTACAACTGCTACTCCACCAGCTACAGCCATAGTTTTATAATTTTCTGAAGCTCCTGATGTTGCATCTACTTCTGTAACAACTTCTTCTATTAAATCTTCTGCAACTACTTCTTCTATAACCTCTTCTGCTTCTTCTATAGCTTCAATTAAAGTTAAAGTTTCCATCTTAGGAATTACCTTAAACTGTACATCTCTTCCCATTGGTGCTACATAAATTAAAGCATCCATATCTGCATCTACTTTATCTACTTCAACTTTAAGTTTAACTATACCTTCTTCAGTTACCTCGTCTACCATTTCAACTGCAGTATCTTCACCATTAACTAACATTCTGTAGTTTTCCATATAGTCACTTCCTGAGAAACCTATAGTATAAACTATTCCGTCCTTAGTCACTTCTACTTCCATTGTAGGTAGTAAGTAACTTCTTGACATTGCCATCCCTGTTTCTGATTCATGATAAACCTCATTTTCAACTTCATAAATACCACTTGCTATGTCAGCATCTGCTGCATATGCACTCTTAGTTCCCATAGCGAAAAATACCCTTAAAACCATTACGGCTGTTAATATACTATTAAATTTATTTAATATTTTCATATCTATTTCTCCTTTATAGCAAATATGAGGTAAATAAATAGTATTACTATTTTATTTACCCCGCACATTATTTTATTTTTTCTTTTTAGTTAAAACTGCACCTGCAGATGTCATTAGTAACCCTAATCCTGCTACTACTGCTGAGCTTGCTGCAGCTCCTGTATTTGGTAATGTTTCTACTGTATATTCTTTAATGAAAGTTAATGTATCTGTTAGTAATTCCACACCAAATTCAACATCTCTTTGCATTGGTACAACATACATTTTTACTTTTATAGAATCATTTAAGCTTCCAACTGCAAATCTAACATAAGTTTCATCACCACTTGTACTCTTGCTTACGCTTACCTTGCTTCCATTTACATAGATTTCATGATTTTGCATGAATTCTGCCCCTGTAAATGTCAGAGTAACATAGTATTGTCCTTCAACTTCTTCAACTCTTGAAGTAGCACTTAAGTACATTCTTGCCATAGCTACTCCTGTTTCACTTTCATGAGTAACGTTATTTTGAATAGAATACAACTTTCCAACTATTATTTGTGGTTCTTCTTCTTTTTCAGTTTCTTCTGTTGTTCCTGAAGTTTGTTCATCTTGTGTAGTTCCTCCAGTTGTACCACCAGTCGTTCCTCCAGTAGTACCATTAGTTGTACCACCTTGTGTAGTTCCACCTGTTATTCCTTCATCATCATTCTCAACTTCAACTAAAGTATCTTGTAATACTTTAAGACCAAATGAAATTCTTCTTCCACCCATAGCATTAATTTTAGTAGATATTTCTATTGAATCATCTAAGCTATCTAATTCAAAGCTTAATCCAGCTAGAGTTGTTCTTATCTCTTTAGTTTCAACTTCTTTACCATTTACATAAACTATAACATCGCTCATTTGCGCTGCACCAAATTCAGTAAAGTTTATAGTTACACGGTATTTTTCACCTATCTTTTCTATCTTCATATCTTCTGATAATGCTTGTCTAGCCATTGCCTTACCAGCTTCGCTATCAGAAACTATTTCATTTTTACCTGTATAAGTTTTATCTGTTTGAGTTTCTTCAGTAGATCCTGAACCTGTACCTTCTGAAGGCTTTTGAGTTGCTCCTGTACTTCCATCAATGTCTCCGTTTCCAGAATTATCATTGTCAGGTATTTCTGGAGTCTCCGGAGTCTCTGGAGTTTCTACTGTATCATCTTCTACCTTTACTAATTCTCCCTTATGTAATATCTCCATATCTACTGTGTGCATTCCACCTGGAGCGATAAATTCAGGGATAAATTCATTATAATAAGTTAGGTTAACTTTAATTCTTGAATTTAATACATCTGTTGATTCGATTTCAAAACTTATTTCTTCCTCATTTGCTATAAATTCTACTTCTTCTCCATCTATAGTAATAGAACTTATTGTTCTTACTGTATCAGTTTCTAATTCTAAATTAGTATATTTAAGAGTTACAGTTATCTTTCCATCTTCTACTGTTACAATAGATGTTGTATCTATATAATCTCTAATTCCGCTATCTTCAGTACTTCCTACTTTAAACGCATCATTTTCTATTTTATAAGTTCCATTTTCTAAAGTATTAACTTCTTCTTTATCATCTTCAACCTTTGATAATTCTCCAATGTGTAATATCTCCATATCTACTGTATGCATTCCACCTGGTGCAATAAATTCTGGAATAAATTCATTGTAATAAGTTAGGTTAACAGTAATTCTTGATGTTAATACATCTTTTGATTCAATTTCAAAACTTATTTCTTCTTCATTTGCATTAAATTCTACTTCTTCTCCATCTATAGTAATAGAATTAATTGTTCTTACTGTATCAGTTTCTAATTCTAAATCAGTATATTTAAGAGTTAAAGTTATCTTTCCACCTTCTACTGTTACAATAGATGTTGTATCTATATAATCTCTAATCCCGCTATTATCAGTAGTTCCTACTTTATATGCACCATTTTCTATTACATAAGTTCCATCTTCTAAAACTTCTGGTGCAGTAGTTGACGCCTTAGTCACAGTATCTACATTATTTAAAGTTGATGCACTAGCTGTTACAGTTTGTCCACCAACACTTAAAACCATTGCTCCTAAAACAAAAGTAGCAATAATTTTTTCTATCTTTTTCTTTAACATAATTACTTCCCCCTATAAAAACATATTTATTTGACATTCTTTAATTTATATTCCATAATAATTGATATTGATTCTCACTCTCTGCAATTATAATAACATATATTTTTTTAATATGTTTTAACGATATTTATATTTTTTTTAAATATATTTTGTTAGTGTTATAAATTTTAAATAATAGTATATCTCAACTAAAAAGGCGGTCTAATTATGAATACTTATAATGTATTAAATGATTTTTTTACTTGCTTATCACTACCAACTTTAGTTTTAAATAACAGCTTTAAAATTGTTCATTCACATAAATATAACGCTGAATTAAAAAATAGCTTTTATACATCCAAAGCAATTGATATTTTAAAAAATAGTCTTTCATATTCGAATCCAATTGCTATAAATATACCTAATAATATTTCATATTCAGCTATTGCTTTTTATCATTATGACAATATGCCTGCATATATCTTGATAGGTCCTTATATTATCCAAGATAATAAAAATACTAAAGTTAACACTTGTGATTCTAGTATATTAACTATAAATAAATCTCTATTAGATGATGTTATAAACCTATATTCAAATCTAATAGTAAATAAATATAAAACTACGACTCCAAACGGAACTCTTTCTCCCTTTGTAAAAAGAGCCATTGAATATATAGAAAAAAATTATAGTAAAGAAATTTCTATAGATGACCTTTGCTCAGAGCTTAATATAAATAAATGCTATTTCTGCTGTGTCTTTAAAAATGAAACTGGTCAAACATTTATAAATTATTTAAATAATTATAAAGTAGAAAAAAGCAAAGAACTCCTTGCTAACACGGATTATTCTTTGCTCGATATAGCTTTATCTGTGGGATTTAATAATCAAAGCTACTATAGTACAGTTTTTAAAAAATTGACCAACCAAACTCCTATTAAATATAGAGAAAGTTTAAAAGAGTAACTCCTCTTGTTATTTTAAATCATTCACCCGTAATCGGGTGATTATGATTTAAAATAAAATAAAAAGATGCTTTGAACCACTTCAAAACATCTTTAAATAAAATTTAATTATTCAATTAAATATTAGTCAAATTTTTTTATAAATCTTTCTATTCTCTTTAGAGCTTCTACTATATTTTCCATAGAAGATGCATAACAACATCTTATAAATCCTTCTCCACATTCCCCAAAGGCATTTCCTGGTACAGCTAGTACCTTTTCTTCCATAAGTAACATCTCGCAGAACTCATCTGAAGTCATTCCGGTAGATTTAATACATGGAAATACATAAAGTGCTCCCATTGGTTCAAAGCAATCTAATCCCATCTTTCTAAAGCCATTAACCATAACTCTTCTTCTTCTGTTATATTCTTTTGCCATATGTCTTACATCATCATCACCATTTTTTAATGCTTCTATTGCTGCAAACTGTGCAGTTGTCGGTGAACACATTATTCCATATTGATGTATCTTCTTCATAGCATCTAATATAATAGGATGAGCGCAAGCATATCCCAATCTCCATCCAGTCATTGCATAAGCTTTAGAAAATCCATTTATGACTATAGTTTTTTCCTTAACCTCTGGGAAGCTTGCAATAGATACATGTGGCTTGTCATATGATAATTCTGAATATATCTCATCAGAAAGTATTATTACATTTTTATTTTTTAAAACTTCAACTATTCCTGCTAACTCCTCTTTAGTCATAATTGCTCCTGTAGGATTATTAGGAAATGGAATTATAACAACTTTGGTCTTATCTGTTATTGCATCCTCTAATTGTTTTGGAGTAAGCTTAAAATCATCTTCAGCTTTTAAATCAATAATCTTTGCTGTCGCTCCTGTAAAGGCTGTACATCCTTTATAAGCTACGAAACTTGGCTCTGGAATAATTACTTCATCTCCAGGCCCTACTAAAGCTCTTAGTGCAAGATCTATACCTTCACTTCCACCAACTGTTACTAATATTTCATCTTTAGGATTATATTTTAAGTCGTATTTTCTATCTAAATACTTAGCTATTTCTTCTCTTAATTCTATAAATCCAGCATTTGCTGAATAATGAGTTTCTCCCATCTCTAAAGAATATATACCAGCCTCTCTAACATTCCAAGGGGTAACAAAGTCTGGCTCTCCTACCCCTAAAGATATTACATCTTCCATCTCATTTATTAAGTCAAAATATTTTCTAATTCCTGATGGAGGCATATTTTTAACATCATCTCTAATCATATTTTCTAATATCATATAAATATAGCCTCCCTTGTATCAACTTTCTTTTCTTTAAATATAGTTCCATGATCTTTATATTTCTTTAAAACAAAGTGTGTTGCTGTTCCATTAACAAACTCTTGTACTGCAAGTTTATCTGATACAAACATAGCAACTTCCTTCATTGTCTTTCCTTCTATTATTACAGTTAAGTCAAATCCACCTGAAGACATTAAATAACATGCCTTAACTTGAGGGAATTTATATATTCTTTCTGCAACCTTATCAAAGCCTACTCCTCTTTGTGGTGTAATCTTAACTTCAATTAATGCTGTTACAGTTTCCTTACCTGTATTCTCCCAATTAATTAATGTTGTATATCCTGCAATTATGCTCTTTTCTTCATAATCTCTTATTGCTTCTCTTACTTCTTCAACAGTTTTTCCTGCCATTACAGCTATCTCTTCATCAGTATATCTACTGTTTTGTTCTAAAATTTCTAAAATTTCTTCCATATAAACTATTCCTCCCCATATTAATTAATAATTAATAGTTTTAATTTAATAATTAAATATGAAAATTCTATAACTTTTCTTTAATTATTTTTAAAATACAAGCAAGAATTCTTCATAAATTATTAATTGCTAATTTTTCATTATAAATAAAAAAAGCCTCATCCCTAGAAAGGGACGAAGCTAAAAATTTCGCGGTACCACCCTAATAAGTAAAAAAATTTACTCACTCAGTAGGAATACATCAGCATTCCATTCCTTATAACGTTAGGATATCCGGCTTTACCTACATTAAGATAACTCTTAGTTCTCAGCAAGCAATTCAAAGGCTGCTTCTAAAAAGTATTATTACTAAGTCTCACCATCCCTTAGCTCTCTATAAATAATATCTTTAAATACTCTTCCTCATCATAATCTTTTCACATATTAAAATTTGAATTTTCAGTTAATCTTACAAATATTATCTATCATAAATAATATTTAGTCAATAAAAAATATTTCAATTAAAGTCAATTTCAAATTTTCAAATTTAGAAAATGCGTAATATATTCTTTAATTTTTAAAACTAATAAGATAATATAATACTATGATTACGCTTAGAAGGGATGGACACAAAATGATGAATATAGAACTAGTTATATTTGATATGGATGGATTAATGTTTGATACCGAAACTGTTTCTAGAGAAGCTTGGAAAATTGCTGGTGAAAAAGTAAATATGCCTGTAGATGATGAACTTTTTTCAGAATTTTTAGGTACAAACAGTAAATATATCACTAATCTTCTAATTAACAAATTCGGTGAAAAAAGTCCTTATAAGGAGCTTATTTCTGAAAGAAATATTATGGCTGATAAACTTATTGATATGAATGGTTTAAGAGTAAAAAAAGGATTAAAAGAATTACTTGCTTATCTAAAAGAAAATAATATCAAAAGAGCTGTTGCGACTTCTACATCAAGAGCTAGGGCATTAAAACTATTAACTCTTGGTGAGGTAGTTAATGAGTTTGATTATATAATTTGTGGTGATGAAGTAACTAAATCAAAGCCAGATCCTGAAATATTCTTAAAAGTAGCGGAAAAGCTTAATGTTCTTCCTGAAAATTGTATAGTTCTTGAAGATTCAAGATTTGGTGTGTATGCTGCTAAAAATGCTGGAATGTATCCAATTATGGTACCAGACTTATTAACACCAGATGAAGAACTATTAGGGATGATTTATAAAAAGGCAGATGATTTAGGACAAGTTATAGAACTACTTAAATAAAGTGCCGAACACTTTAGTGAAAAGTTTGACTTCGTCAAAAGAGAAAGGGTCACTAACATAACAATGGAAATATTACCTTTAGTAATAATGAAAAGTCTTCTCAATAGTACCTTTCACTTTAACTTAAGTTAGCTTTTCACTGCTATGCTATAGCCATTTCACTTCGACAAAGTCGATCTTTCACCTGTGAGCTTCGTGGACAATTTATTTCAGTCATTAATTAAAGAACTTCTATTTGAAGCTTTCCTAAAGACTTCTCTCTTCCATCATTACCTACTCTAGTCATAGCATATATTTCATAGAAATCACCTTTTACTTTAATATTATTTTCTCGTATATAATTCATAATTTTCGTATAATACTTTTTAGTATCCTTATAATCATCATCAAAATTTATAGTTAAATATTTTCCTTTTGGAATTATAAACTTCTCTTTCTCATCTATACTTATCATATCAGTAAAGCTTAACATCATTGCTTTATATATAGTTTTATCATCTCTTCTAAAATCATTAAATGATGTTACAAAAGCTAATTCCTTATTGAAATTATTATATTTTCTTTCTGCATCTGCTAATGCTTTACTTAGGTTTATTTCAAATTCTACAGTAAATCTATTTGTGTTATTATACTTTATAAATTCCCTTTTAGGATATTCCTTTATAAATATTACGTTTATGCCTTCCTCTAATGATTCATTAATTCTTTTTTCTAAAAAAGATATATTATTTTTTATGGTATTTAATTCGTTTATCTTTTTATCTATTATATCTTTTTGTTTTTTCATTATATCCAATATAGAATCTAATGATGTGTAGTTATGAATTATATCTTTTATTTCATCTAAAGATAATCCCATAGATTTACATTGTTTTATAAGGTCAATTATTACAAAATCTTTTGATGAATAATATCTATAACCAGTTTCTTTATTTATATAAGAAGGTGTTAATAATCCAATCTTATCATAATGTCTTAATGTTTGAACTGAAACATTATGAATTTTTGCTATTTCTCCTATGGAAAATTTTGATTCCATAAATTTACCTTCCTCCAACTCTTTATTTTATGAGAAATGACAAATAGCAAATTTAGTTTTCAACTTATTTGCTATTTGTCATCAAAATACTTTTTAATATTATATATCTCTATGCAGCTAACATTTCAGCTGTAGATTCCTCTATATTTGTTTTTAATCTCATTGTTATATATGTAGCAGTTTCAGCTACTATAGCTGCTGCCCAAATTCCATTTATACCGAATAACTTTGATAATACAAATATACTTATCGGTAAATAAGCTACTGATCTCAATATACATACTATATTTGAATACTTAGGTTTTTCTATAGCTTGATAGTAAACTAAAGTATTTAAATTTAATCCTACTGCAAAATAACTAAATATGTTTATCTTTATTGCATTAAATGCTATATTTGCCAGACTATTATCATTAGTAAAAATATTAATTAAGTTAAGTCCAAATAAATATATTATAACAGTAAATACTGTAGTTACTAAAATAATTGATTTACATGTTATCTTATAAAATCCTAACATTTTTTCCGATTTTTTTCTACCATAATTATAGCTTATAAGTGGTTGTACTCCTAGAGTTATTCCATAAAGCACCATATACACATTAGTTGTTAGATAATTCATTATACTATAAGCAGATATACCAATCTCTCCAACAAGCTTAACAATAGCTATATTGTGTAATAAAACTATTACTGAGTAACTAGCTTGTGCAAAAAATGATGGAAATCCTATTGTACAAAATTCTTTTATTTTCTCTTTTTCTATTTTAACATTTCCAAAAGATAAATATCCTTTTTTCATTAAGAAATGAGGTAATAAAATTGCAACAGTTACGATTTGTCCTAGACCTGTAGCTATTGCTGCTCCTTTTATTCCCATTCCTAGTGGAAAAATGAACACATAATCTAATATAACATTTGTAATCGCACCACTAATAGTAGAAATCATAGCAAGCTTTGGTCTTCCGTCATTTCTTACAAAGCTATTTAAAACTATTCCCACTAAGTTTGGAATACAGAAAAGTGCATAAAATCTTAAATATTCTACAGCCATAGGTTTTAAGTTTTCTGTTGCACCTAAAACTGTTACTATTTGATTAGTAAAAATAATACAAAATAAACTTATTCCAATACTTATTATAAATAAGAACTTAAATACTTGTCTAAAAATATTAACAGCTTTATCTATCTTTTTAGCTCCAATATTTTTAGATACTAAAGACCCTCCTCCAATAGCAAACATATTAGCAATACCAAATAACATTACAGTAAAAGGTAATACTATATTAACTGCTGCTAAAGCTAAAGAACCAACACCTTGTCCTACAAATATTCCATCAATTACAGTATATAAAGCCGAAGTAAACATTGCTAATGCTGATGGAATAGCATATTTTAAAAACTCTTTAGTCATAATTACCCCCATATTTTAAATTTTCCTTCCATATTATAAAGTCTATTGTTACTATAGAGTCAATATATTTTATTATTTTTTTATAATAATGGCTATGTATATTTTATTTAATAAAAACTTTTATATTGGTAAATAATACTACTATATTACAAACTGGAGGTATTACCTTGTTTTTCTTACTTAAATCTATAGGCTTTATTATAATACTTTTAACTAAATCATTTTTTTACATTTTATTATTCACTTACAAAGCTATTATATTTGCATTTAAAGCAATTATCTTTTTATTTAAAAATAAATTTTTGCGAGTACCTACTATATTATTAATACTTGGTATAGTATTCGATCTTAACTTTTCAATATTATCTTCAATATACTTCATATATTTGATGCATATCGTTGCTTTGCATAACGGAATTTATCATAATATTCACAGTAATATAATGAGATTTTTTAAAGAACTTAAAGAAAATGATAATATAAAAGATATTCTCAAGTTGCTTCCATCTAATAATATAGTATTAAGCAATCTTTCTTTAGAAAATGATGATAGAACTCTCAATATATATCATCTAGCTATTACTCCTAATGGATTATATAATATAATTCCATTATCAAATTTTTTAGATAATAACAGCTCAAAGGATATTGCAAATAAGCTTATTTATGATATATATAACGAAACTGAAAATATTAAAAATCTTCTAGTAGATATTATTGAAGAAGATGTCCCTTTAACTACATTAATATTATCTCCTGAAAATGATTTTGATAATACTATTAATATTGACACTTTTAAATTAATTCAGGAAAATCAACTTCTATTTATGATAAATTCAAATAAAGATAATGGTAATTATTTAGACATAGATACCATAAAAGATCTTATTTTAGACAACAAGGCATGGTTTTTAGATAAGATTTGGTTTAAATTTGTATATTTTATAAATAACAATAGAAAAATATTATCATTTTTTATGTTATGTCCTATAATTTATTGCATTTACATGATTATATTAACTATATTTTATAGCGGAATAACAATAATGATTGATGATATAATTAAATTTCTTTCTAATATTATTAACATATATAAATAAGCTCTTAGTCAGACTCACAAGCTGATGCTCAACTAAAATGAACAATAGCCTGTGAGTTTTATCTAAGATTATTACTCTTTATTTTGTTTAGATTTTAAGTTTTTTAAATATTGCAGGATATACTCCAATTCCTACAAATGTTACTATAGTATATCTTATAAAATGAAATATTAATTCATTAGGAAAAATTACTTTTAATCCTGATTTAATTATAAGTAAAATTGCTATTCCAATAACTACTCTCAATATTTTATTAGCTAAATTCCCCTCAACAGAAAAATTAATATATCTCTTTTCTACAATTACACCTATAATAAAGCCTAGATATGTTCCCATTCCTTTTATAAAATCTGGCGATTGTGCAAATATTAATGCTGGTATAAAACAAATAAAAGTTATTATATAAAGTAAATTTCTATTATTCACTGTTCTAAATAATTTATATGAGATAATTGATATCAAAAGCCCAAGTGCTATCCCAACTAATACATCTTTAGGATAATGAACCCCTAAATATAACCTAGATATTCCAACTAAAAAAATTATTATAGTTGCTAAAATATAAATAATTCTCTTTTTAAAATATATAGCTATACTTCCATAAAAAGATGCAGCCCCTTGACTATGACCACTTGGAAATGAATATCCTGTTGCTGTCTCAGCTCTTAGTGTTCTTATTCCTTCTTCTCCAATTGGTCTTTTCATTTTAAATATATCCTTTAATGCATTATTAAATAGCAAACTCGTTAATGATGAATATGCAATATACTCTCCAAACTTTTTATCATACGCCCAGTATATAGTAGTTATTATCGATATTAATATCAACTCTTCACCAAACATAGTAAATATTTGAAATAACACATCAAAAAATAGATTTGAAATACTTTGAATAGTTCTTATTATCTCTAGTTCCATAATTCCTCCTTTACATTTCTCAATATAATTTTTAATATAATTTTATATCATTACTATACTTATTATCAACATTTTCAATTTAGTAGTATAATAATTATTATAGTAATTTTAATTTAAGGAGAACAATTATGAACATTAATAGAAATGCACCTTGTTGGTGCGGTAGCAATAAAAAATATAAACATTGTCATCTTGAATTTGATAAGAAACTAGCTTCTTATGCTCAAAGAGGTGCTATTATTCCTCCAAGAAGCATAATTAAAACCCCTGAACAGATTCAAGGTATTAAAGAAAGTTCTAAAATCAATACTGCTGTTTTAGATCTTGTATCCACTAATATAAAAGCTGGTATGAGTACAGAAGAAATAAATACTCTAGTTCATGAATTTACAATTTCTCAAGGTGCTATTCCTGCTCCATTAAACTTTCAAGGTTATCCAAAAAGTGTTTGTACATCAATAAACGATGAAGTTTGTCATGGTATTCCAAGCCCTGATGTGATATTAGAAAATGGAGATATTATAAATGTAGATGTTTCTACAATATATAATGGATATTTTTCTGATGCTTCAAGAATGTTTAAAATAGGAGAAGTTCATCCTAACTTAGATAAACTAGTAGATGTAGCAAAAGAGTGCTTAGAAAAAGGATTAGAAGCAGCTAAGCCATGGGGATTCATGGGAGATATAGCTGAAGCAGTTCAAAAACATGCTGAAAACAACGGTTACTCTGTTGTTAGAGAATTTGGAGGACATGGAATAGGATTAGAATTCCATGAAGAACCTTTTGTATCTCACGTTGGAAAAAGAGGTACTGGAATGCTATTAGTTCCTGGTATGGTTTTTACAATTGAGCCAATGATAAACATGGGTACTCCTGATATATTCATTGATTCAGATGATGACTGGACTGTATTAACAGAAGATGGATACCCTTCAGCACAATGGGAATATACTGTGCTTGTAACTGAAACAGGCATAGAAATTTTAACTTATTAATTCCAACATAGATAAAGTGTCAACACTTTATTTAGATATAAATGAAAAAATGACAAGTGATAAGTTTTGAAGCAGCTTAAGCTGCTTCAATTTTTTAACTCATCACTTGTCACTGTTAATTTATAACCTTTTAAAGTTTATTTCCACACTCACTACAGAATTTAGAGTTTCCATCTTGTTTTGCTCCGCACTCTGGACAAAATTTCTTTTTTGAGTTTTGCTCTTCTGCTTTTACTACTTTCTCTCCACAATTTGGACAGAACTTAGCATTGCTATCTATATTACTATGGCAGTTAGGACAAATACTAGAGTTAGAGACATTAGACTTTGAATTTTCTATATTGCTTTTCATTTCTTTTGCCATTTCCATACCCATTTGTATTCCTATACCCGCTTGAGCCATATTCCCCATAGAACTTCCTGGATTTTTCTCCATTGATTCAACCATGGCTACATTTTGGTAATGTCCTATATTCCCCACCATACCATAAGCTGCATTTTTATCAATCATCTTTTGAACTTGCTCTGGATAATTGAAGTTTTCAATAGTTACGCCAGTTACAGTCAATCCTATTTGTAAAAGCTGCATATCTAAATCTACTTTTAATCCTTTAGCTATCTCAGCTGAATTTACTTGTAGATTAAACATATTCTTTCCTTCTTTTACTATCCATTTCATAAGAAGTCCATCCATTATAGCTGATGTACGAATCTTGATATCATCTACTGTAAATTGACTTTTTATACCTGCAACCTTATCTATTAAAGTCATATAATCATCTACTTTTACAGTGTAAAATCCAAAGCATCTTATTGGCATTCCACCAGGCATACCTGGAGCTGGAATATTAATTGGACCTTTAGTTCCCCATCTTACTAAAAACTCCTTAGTATTAATAAATAACACTTCTGCTCTTAGTCCACTATTAAAACCAAATTTAAAGCCTTTTAATGTTGAGAGAAATGGAATTATTTCTGTTTCGACTTCGTAATTTCCCTCCTCAGTAAATACACCTTCAACCTTACCATTTTGCATAAAAATCGCATCTTGTCCAGGCCTTATTATTAATCTACTATTCTTTTTTATTTCGTTATTCTTCCACATCCAAAAAATAACGTCATCTCTTGTCTCATTCCATTCAATTACATTTAAAAGTTGGTTTTTAAATAATCCCATCTTTACCTCCGTTATATCCTAAAAGATAATATGTTTATCATGAGAATATATTATTCACCTTTTAACTCTCTTAACATATCTTCAACAGCATCATTATTACCTTTTAAAGCTGCAAGTTCATCTTCTACAGCTGAATTATTACTATTATATTTGCTCATTAAATCATCAATATCATCTACTGGTTTTGAATTTAATTCAGCCATTGCGTTTGCCTCATCAAGCATTCTGTTAGCCTTTTCTTCCATTCTTGCAAATGAATCCATATTAGCAGTTGATTTATTTACACTATTACCTAAAGTATTAACTTTTTCTTGTATTTTTGCTGTTGTCATTTTAGCTTTTATTACTGCTCTTCTTTCATTAAGTTCTTCAATTTGATTCGAAACTTTATTGTACATAGATCTCATTTTTTCTGAATTTGCTTTTGCTGAATCATATTTTGTTTGCAATAAAGTTAACTTTTCTGAAAGAGTTACTTTTTTATCTAAAAATCTTCTTGCATCATCATCATTTCCTGCTGCAACAGCTCTTTTTGCATAATCTAACATTTTGTTAACTTGCTCTTGACATTCATCAAGTTCTCTTTTAGCTCTATTTTCTTCTGCCATAACTGAAGCAGTTTCTACTTTTATCTCATTTAAATCTTTATTTAAATTTCTCATTAGTTGATCTACCATTTTTACAGGATCTTCACATTTATCAAGCATAGCATTAATATTAGAAGACATTATATCTGTGAATCTTTTTAATATTGACATATTGATTCCTCCCTCTAATTATATATTTTATATTATAACATATAATATAAACTTATTATATTTTTTTCCAACCTTACATATTACATATAACACCTGTTTTAACTGTTATAAAAAAGATAACTTTAATAATGCTTAATATATTACATCTTCTATGATTATTTCTAAATTTATCTATAATTAATCATATTTTCACCATAATATATAAGCAAGTTAAAGTTATCATATTTCAATATTAGGTTTATTTACTTATACTCTTTCTTAACCTCTTTAGCTCTTGTATTGAAGGAAATGGATTTGGATTTTTCAAAGCTCTATTTATATTATCAATAGCCTCTTTCTTCTTTCCCGCTCTACATTGAGCTTGAATTAAATAGTATAGATATTGTGGTGTTTCCCTAGATTTATTTATCAAATTTTTATAATACTCTTCTACCCTTAAAAAATACTCTTTATCATCTTTGTATGTTTTTTCTAAGGTTTCTCCTCTTAATGTATATATTTGTACATTATAAGCTTCTCCAGTTTCATGAGTCCATAATGCTATATTCTTTCCACCCCTTGTATTACTTGAATCACAAAGCTCTATCTTAGAGTAATTTAATTTATCCCCTTTTAAAGCCTTGATAAATTTACCTTCTCTAAAATCTAATATATCTAATACTGACCATATCCCCCCAATTCTCCATCCTACTATTATGCTTTCTCCACCTTTTTGCTTTATCTTATCAATTATTAAATCTGATATATCATACCCTGTTCCATCTATATTATCTAAGAATTTAACTGCTCCATCTATTTCTCTAAATGCACTTAAATATTGTACATCTTTATACTTATATGCACATAATATTTCTTCATTACCATCCCCATCTATATCAGCTTTAATTAATCCATTTCTTCCACCAAACTTATTTAGATTTATCAAAGTTATATCATCAGGCAACTTGCTTATAATATCATCTCTTAAATCATTACCTCTTGAAAGTTCTGAAATATTTTCTCCGTCAGTTGCTGCAAATTGTTCTATAACCTTTGTTCTACATTCTTCTAGAGAAATAATACTTATTATTTCTCCAATAGTACTTGCGTTCACTATTCCAATTACTCTTTGGTATGCTTCAACCCTCATAAGATTTGTATTTAAATCTATTATTGGATATATGTCAGTTACGTATGATACTGACGGATCACTATCAGTAATTATTTTGCCATCTATAGAATATATTTGTTCTAAATAATTCTTATCTATAGTACCTATATCTATAATATATTTCTTTTGTAATTTATCACAAATCAGTTCAATTTTACAATCTTTTAAGTATCTACACTTATATTTATACTTATCAGAGAAAGTATCTGAATTAAATATTTCAAGTAACTTCCCATCTTGATAATGATAAATATTTGCTATAGCGTAATTGCCACTACCTCCACTTTCTCCACAAATAAGTATATCTTCAATATATTCATTACAAAAATGACCTAAGAAAAGCTTAAAATTATATCCACCTATCTTTAACGGAAACTCTTTCTCCCCTATCACATCTGATTTAATATCAATACATAAGTTTTCAATAAAATTACTATCTTCATTAATTTTATTACCTTTTAAGCATACAATATCTTCTTTTTCTTCTCTTGTTACTCTACCATTTTTTGAATCAATAATTACTTCACTTTTCAAACTTATTACCTCTTATAAATCACTATTTAATATATATTATTCACTTGTCAATTTATCGTGTATTAACTTTAATATCCTCCATTATGTTTTCAGATCTTTCATATAAAAAGATCTGATAATGTATTATTATCAGATCCTTTTAGTAGTCTTATTTTAATCTAACAATAGAAATAGTTGCTGCATAAATTCTTATTGGCAACCTTCCTTCTGTTAAATTGGTTAATCTTATAATTCTATCTTCACATAAATTTACTATAGTATGATTAGCTATATTATTTAAATTTATATCTTCTGAAACTGAAGCCGCAAATTGTGATGCTGCAACTTTATCTCCGTTTCCATAAGTTAAAGTAAATTCTACATCTCTTCCTTCCTCAGAACTACATCTATTTTCTGCTGTAAAAGATACTGAATATTTAACTAAATATGATGCATTACCTTTTAATAATATATCTCTACTATTAGTTTGATGAACTATATTATCTCCTACTATTTCATCAGTAGTAAATGGTACATGCTCTCCAGTAGCTAAAGCTATATTAGGATCATCTACAGTTCTATAAACTATACCAAAATCTCCAATTGTTCCTGCTGGCCCTTGTGGTCCTGTTGCTCCTACTGGTCCTTGTGCTCCTGTTGGTCCTTGTGCTCCCACTTCACCTTGAGGTCCTTGTATACCTTGTGGTCCTCTTGGTCCTATATCACCTTGTGGTCCTTGTAATCCTCTTGGTCCTCTTGGTCCGCATGGTCCTTGTGGTCCTGTTGCTCCTGTATCTCCCTTTGGTCCTTTTGGTCCGCATGGTCCGCAGTGTCCACATTGTCCGCATGGTCCGCATGGTCCACATGGTCCTGGTTCTCCCTTTGGTCCCCTTGGTCCGCATGGTCCTTGTGGTCCTCTTGGTCCGCATGGTCCTTGTGGTCCTCTTGGTCCGCATGGCCCTTGTGGTCCTCTTGGTCCTCTTGGTCCTCTACAAATACAGCATTTTTCATACTCATCACATTTATTAGAATTACATTCGTTCTCTTCACATCTATTACTAGAATACTCCTCTACTGAATTATCATCTTCATCTTCATAGTAATAATATCTACGTTCTTTATTCATCTTTTCCTCCTAACAAACACCTATTTTTTTATCTTTTGGACATTCATTTATAATATAAAATATGCTGAACAATTTTTTTTGTGCTACATCTGTACAAACTCGTATATTTTTATGCATTTTTCAACATACCAATTGATAAAATTTCAGGAAATACAGGATTATATTTCTCTTATTTTTTTCTTGACATATTTAAGTTTTATCCTTCTTAATCCTTTTAATCATCTTACATAAGCAACTATTGGATAATATAACCAATATCACTTTTGGAATATTATTCATTTCAATATTTATCCATGGCTATTTGACAAGCTTTAAGGCCTATGTTTATACTAAATACGCAATGGACACAAGCTAGTTTTTGGAGGTGTAATTTTGTTTAAAAAACTTTTTGTATCATTAACCGTTATTACCCTATCAGCACTAACTTCTTTTCCGACATTTGCAAATGCATTATCTACAACAGTTGATATAAATAATCACAAATTTAAATATAATGAATTTAAAGAAAATGTAGATAATGTCGAGAAGTTAAATAAAATCTTAAAAAATCCAACATCAAATGATGTTGTTGAGGAAGTTTCTAACACTGATGTTACGGTTAAAAATATTGATAGTAGTGACACTACTGATGAAAATAATCACTCTGGATATATAAGTAATTTTATAATGGAAAGTACAGCCTATACAGGAGATGGTATAACTGCTACTGGTACAGTACCTACAAGAAATGAAGGGGGATATAGTACCATAGCTGTTGATCCTTCTGTGATTCCACTGGGATCACTGTTATATATAGATGGGTATGGCTATGCCGTTGCTGAAGATACGGGTGGTGCAATACAAGGAAATATTATAGACTTATATCTTAATTCTCATGATGATTGTATGAATTGGGGAAGAAGAGATGTGTCAGTTTATTTAATTGCGTATCCTGGACAATGGTAAAGAAGTGCAAAGCATTTTCTTAATGATAAGTAACAAATTACAAGTGACAAGTTAATGTTGAAACTACTTGCAGTTTCTTTTAAATTCAACTTTTGTAAACTAAGCCTAAGCTGAATTTATTCATTAACTTGCCACTTGTTACTCTTAACTTGTCACTATAATATTTTTCATTTTTATTATTTTAGAGCTTACTTTTCTGTTTTATTATTTAAAACAAAGTTTCTTTTTATATTTAAGAAATCTTCCATATCATTTAATAAATTTAATAATTGCGCTCTATTTTCAAACTCTTCTCTTGTTTTTGGAAGTTCCATCTCTTTATACTGTAGCTTTAGCTTTTCTAATCCATATAATAACTCTTTGCAGTCATTATTTTCTCTAATATCTTCTGCAACTCTTTTTAAAAATATAGACATGTTTTTCATTTGATCAACTGGCATACTAAATCTCTCAAAATTTTTTCTCATCTTTTTGATAGTATCAAATTGATTCCTTCTCATAGCAATATAATCAGTATAGTATGATGAACTTTTAAAGAAATTATTATTTACAATTTTATATGCAGTAATATTGCTACTAATTAACTTTTTCTCTATATCATCCATTATTTTTTGCTCATCTATATCTACGGTTTGAGTTAATAAGGACTTAGACATTTTTAATAATATAACTTTATATTTTTCTTCTATCCATATCTTATCTTTTCTAAATTCATCCTCTAATGCAGGCATGAACAGATTGGCTATTGATGATACCCCTATACCTATTATCATAATTCCAAATTCATTTATTATTAGATTTAAATCTATTTTATCTGCTACTAATAAATGAGTAGATAATACAACTGATGCTATCATCCCTTCTTGTATGTTAAATCTAGAAGTTATCGGTATCAATATTAATAAAAATATTCCAAAACTTATAGCTCCATTGCCTAATATTCCATAAATAATTAAAGATAGTATTTGTCCAATTATGCAGGCAATAGCTCTATTTCTCCCCACTATTAAAGCTTTTCTTCTTGTATCTTGAATTCCTAAAATAGCTATAACTGCAGCTACAGTGGAATATTTAAATCCAAGTGCTTCTCCTATAACCAAAGCTATAGTTGCACTTAAAGCCATTTTAAATGCTAAATTGTAAATATATTTCACTATATCCCTACTTTCTTCTCATTTGCTATATAACCTCTCTAAAAATCTTTTGATTTCTTCTTCTTCTAAAAATACATCACCAATACACCCATGTGCTCTATAATAATCATATCCATTGTGATAATCAGATCCAGCTGTATATATCATATTTCTTTTATTAGCTATTTCAATAAAGTACTCAGTATCCTCTTCCGTATTTGCAAAATACTTTGCTTCAAGCCCATCAAAATCCATAACGACTACTTCACTAAAAATATTTCTTGGTAATAAAACCGGATGAGCTAATACTACAACTGCATTAAAATACTTAAGTATCTTTATTCCATCTTCAATAGATATTTTTTTACTACCTCTATTTAATGTAAGTATATCTTTGAAACGATTTTTTATATATGATATATTTCCTTTTTTAATATTATTTATTGTATCTATAAATAATTCATTTTGATAAATATCACAATTGAAATATCCTAAGATATGAATTCTAATTCCCTTATATCTAGTCGATAGTTCTAATGCTGGTATCACTTTAATACCATGTGTTTTACCACATTTTACTGCTGCCTCGACTCCAGCAACTGTATTATGATCTGTTAATGATATAATATCTAAATTTCTCTTTTTTGCAAACAATACTATCTCTTCTGGTTTTAACGCTCCATCTGAGGCAGTAGAATGAATATGAAAATCTCCTCGTTTATACATAATAATTTTTCCACTTATACTTAAAAATTTTATACAATATTAGTTTATATATATATACTTATCTTTGTTCATATTTCAAGAAAACATATTATAATAACAAAAAGAGGTATCTTTTGATACCTCTAATATTTTAACCTAATTATATTTACATCTCTAGTAAAATTAATAAAATTATATAATATTAACACATCTTTTATATCATTTTCATCTACATATTGTCCTACTTGTTCTTTAAAAGTTCTTAAATCAATAACATGTATCTCTTCATAATTTTGAGTTAGGTAAGGTACTAAAGAATTAGCGTATGAGTCTTTAATGACAACTATCTTTTTACCATTTTGTAAATTAGTATTTTTTATAATAGTTAAAGGATTGTTTCCTCTTAAAAATAAAGCATATTTATCTCTTAACTCTAACTGAGAATAATCATAAATAGAATCAAACTCTTCCCCTGAAATATTCATGGTTACTCCACTTAAATCTAAATAGCTAAAAATATCTGGCTTTACATTAAAAGGCTTAGCTTTAGAAAAATACGTTCCATAAAAATCATCTACTTCTACAAAGTCTTCTTGATTTAATTCTATAGGTTTTTCCCCTATACTTTCAATAAACTCTTTATAAGCTAAATATGCTCCATAGGCAGTCCAATGGTGATCCGTTCTATAGTAAATATACTTATCTTTATTTTCTGTCATAACATCAAATAATTTAATATTATTTGTTTCTAATACATTATCATATATGTAATCTATATTCTCTTCTTGAGGAACTAACGGTGCTGCTTTAGGTACCAACTCTTTATATATTTCATAAGAATTAGGTACTATCATAAGCGATATATTTGATGAAATATTGTTTTTAAAAATATTTATGGCCTCTATATTATTTAAAAATCTACTCTTCTCAAAGTTAGAGTATTTTTCAAATAAATATTCATTATCACCATATATAATTCCGTTATTTTCAATTTTACCTAAACAAAATTCACTTCTTGATTTTATATCAATCCATCCATCTCTAAATATGAATTGATCATTAATATAGCTTTCATAGTTTTGTTGAAAACTATTATCCCAAAATCCCTCCACAGTAAATTTCACTTTTTGTTTTAAATTTCTATTTTCTAAATCAGAAAAAGTCTTATCAGGCTTAATTATATCTAATATGCTCAATAAAGCTAAAACTATAAAAAAACTATATAATAAATAATTTCTTTTCATCATATCACCACCTAAAATCTAAAATATAAGAAGGGATTATAAGTAGCATCTACTAAGTAAGCAATGGATATTATAAAAATCCCCATTAAAATTAATGTATTTATCAACTTACTTTTAACAACTCTTCTGTAAGTTATTTCAATTATAGGTGTTGAAAATAAAGTTGCTACAATTAATGTAACTCCATAATTTCTTATATAATAAATCCAATCTATTCCCCCATTCATATTGAATAATCTTTCAAATAAAATCTTAAGCTGACTTAAATCTGTTACTGCAAATAACGCCCAACCTATCAATATAAAGAATATTGAATATATATGAGAAAATATTTTGTGATTTTCTAAAAATTTTAATAAACCTAGCTTTTCAATTCCTATAAGAATAAAGAAATAGATTCCCCACATTATAAAATTATAACTTGCCCCATGCCAAAATCCAGTTAAAAACCATACTATAAATAAATTAAATACAAGCCTACCTTTATTAACTCTATTTCCCCCTAAAGGTATATAAACATATTCCCTAAACCAAGATCCTAAAGTTATATGCCATCTTCTCCAAAACTCAGTTATACTTCTTGATATATATGGATTGTTAAAATTCTGAGGAAAATTAAATCCTAACATTTTCCCTAATCCAATTGCCATTAGAGAGTATCCACTAAAATCAAAATATATTTGAAAAGCAAAAGCTATAACCCCAAGCCAAGCTAAAATAGATGATATATTAGAAAATCCTAATCCTTCAACTTCAGTCCAAAGCATTCCTATATTATTAGCTATTAATACTTTTCTCCCTAAGCCTAATATAAATAACTCTATGCCATCCTCTATTTGATTTGCATTCATCTTTCTTTCTTTTAGTTCTTTGTTGATATCTGTATATTTTACTATAGGCCCTGCTATAAGTTGTGGGAACAGACATACAAATGCACCAAAAGAAATTATATTTTTCTCTGCACTAACCTTTCCTCTGAAAACATCTATAGTATAAGACATAGTTTGAAATGTATAAAAACTAATTCCTAAAGGCAACGTAATCTTTACATGATTTAAAGTTAATCCTAAGATTGAATTTATATTATCAATAAAAAAGTTAAAGTATTTAAAGAAAAATAACATTCCTAAATTAAAGCATATAGAAATACATAAGAGTCCTATTTTAATACTTTTCTTTTCTCGATATTTTTCAATTCCTCTACTCACAAAATAATCTACTATTATTGATGAAATCATTATTACGAAATATTTTGCTTCTCCCCAGGAATAAAAAATTAAACTTAATATAATCAAGATAAAATTCTTATATTTTTTAGGTGTTAAATAATATATTCCTAAAGCTAAAGGTAAAAATCTAAAAATAAATAAAATACTACTAAAAACCATTGTACTTTCTCCATTTACAATCTATTAATAAAAATAAGGAGCTGATTATCAGCCCCTTTAGTTTTTTAATTAATTACTTAATTGCATCTTTATAAACTTGAGTTGCTTCAGCTGCTACATCATCATTAAATATTAATAATGAAACAAAGTTTCCATCAACTTCAACTTTTGCTTTTTCAGCAACATCTTTTTCATCTGGATAAAAAGCTGCTCCTATTCTATCTTCTAAAACTTTATCTACTGAAGCTTTAACAGCATCTACTTTACCATCTTTAGCTTTAACAACCATAGCAAATCCAACTCCTGGACTTCTTCCAGTTAAAGCTATTCCATAACTCTCTACATCATCTAAATTTAAATGATAAATATCTTTAGCTTCCTCTTCTGTTGGTTCCATAGGCATTGGCATATATTCTTTTAATTGTTCTACTATGTCTGCAGCTGATACTGATGATCCTTGTTCTACTTGAGTTCCATTACCTTCAGCCTTTGATCCACATCCTGTTAATGTAGCACCTACCATAGCTGCTACTAATAAACTTACTAATATCTTTTTCATTTTGAGCACCTCTCTAGTTAATAAATATTAAAAATTTAATAATACAACAATTTTCAAAAAACGCACTTTTTTATTTATATATTTTGCATTTCTTCTTATGTTATTCTTATTTTCACTCATTAGACTACAAATACCTATAAATTGTTCCAGTAAAAAAAATTTTTTTTTTACTTTTTATGAACATATCTGCATTACTCTTAACATTTCCATATATTTACATAATTTATTTACATTGTTATACTATTTATATATCTACTGTAAATAAGAGGTGCTTATGGAACCATCAAACTTTAATTTAGGTTACAGAAGAAAAATGCTTCAAAAACGTAAGAAAAGACGTCAAATAATTACTAGCACCATTTTACTCTCTTTTATTTTGATTCCACTGATTCTCTCTATTAAAAGTGAAAGTAATTTTATTACTACTATTCAAAAAGTTGATAACACTGATAATAGAAATTTTGTTATATGTATAGATGCTGGTCACGGTGACTGGGATGCTGGTACATTAGGTATCTCTGGATGTCAAGAAAAAGACATAGTATTAAATATTGCGTTAAAATTAGGAGATTTGTTAAGTGTTGAAGAAGATATAAAGGTCATTTATACTAGAACATCAGATTCTCTACCTTGGTTAGAAAGTGCTAATGATAGCTTAAAAGAGAGAATTAAAATTTCAAACTTAGCAAATGCTGATTTATTTATATCACTTCATTGTAATAGCAATTATAATGATACAAATGCAAAAGGAGTAGAAACATGGTATAATCCCTCCTTCAAAACTAATGAAACTTTTGCTTCTTATCTCCAAAACAAATTAGTTAATTTAAACTATACAACTGATCGTGGTTTAAAATTCTATGAAGATAAAGATGATGCATTAGCTGTTCTTGAAAAAACTACTGCGACTTCCGCTTTAGTGGAATTAGGCTTTATTAGTAATTTTCAAGATGAATATTATCTTAAATCTAAACCTGGTCAATTAGCTTGTGCCGAAGCATTATATAACGGAATAATAGAATATAAACGTTCATTATCAAATTAAAATAATAAATGTGTATACAAATATAAACATTTATTATTTTATAATTATGTTTCCTATGTTATAATGTAGTTACTGGTAGTAGAATTTTTTAATAAAAGGAGTTTTTGAAATGGGTTTCAAAGATAAATTAGGTAAATATTATTCAGATGCATACATGCAAAAATATGGGGATAGAATGACTAGCGTTTCTGGTACTATTTTATCAGTGAAAACTGAAACTAAGAGTATTCTAGGAATTTTCAATAAAATAAGAGTATATCTAGTTGTTAAACCTGAAGCAGGAAAACAAGTAGTTAAATGTCAATATAAAATGAATAAATGGTTTAAAAAGCCAACTTTTATCGATGTTAATCAAGGTCACAAAGTAATTATTATGGGAATCAAAGGGGAAAAAGGTAAAGCTGAAGCTGATACAGTACTTATTTCTAATATAGCTAACTTAACTACTAAAAAAGACCTACATCCATTTGATCACGCTCAAATAAAGAAGGCTAGACAACAAGCTACGAAAATGAGAACAAGATAATAAAAAAGGAACTGCAACTGCAGTTCCTTTTTTTAATTGTGCATTAAATGCGTAGTCCAAAAGTCGACTTCGTCGAGTCCAAGATTGCCTACGGCAGTCCAATATATTTACTTCGTAAATGTCCAAAGGCTTTTTAAATTCTAAGTCATTACTATTTGATATTGTAAATCTCTTGGTAGTCACAAAGTGACCTCTTGAACTTTAACGAAGTCAAACTTTTGCCCAAAGTGCTTCGCACTTTCCTTCTAATAAGTAACAATTTCTGTTTCTTCTATAGCCTTATTAACTAAAGCTTCTATATCTAATACTGACTCTGCTCTTCTCATATCTTCTAATCTTGGTTTTGTTTTTGGATGCTTTGGTACAAATATTGTACAACAATCTTCATAAGGTAAAATTGAAGTTTCATATGTACCTATTTCTCTAGCTATATCCATAATTTCAGTTTTATCCATTGTAACTAATGGACGGAATACTGGTCTATCAGCACAATCTGTGCTTACTATTAATCCTTCCATAGTTTGAGAAGCTACTTGCCCTATACTTTCACCTGATGATACTGATTGAATTCCATTTCTTTCAGCCAATTCACATGCTACTCTCATCATAAATCTTCTCATTATTATAGTTAACTCATCTTCTCTACATCCATTTATTATAGCCATTTGAATTTCAGTAAACGGAACTATATATAATTTAACTTTTTCTGCATATTCAGATAAAATTCTAGCTAGTTCTTTAACTTTATCTTTTGCTCTTTCAGATGTATATGGATGGCTATGATAGTAAACACAGTTTAATGCTACACCTCTTCTTGCCATTAAATACCCTGCTACCGGTGAGTCTATTCCACCTGAAAGCATAAGCATAGTACTACCATTTATTCCATATGGTAATCCACCAACAGCTTTTATCTTATCTTTGCTTGTAAATATATATGCTCCTTTTTCTCTTATTTCAATATTTACTAGACATTCTGGATTTTTAACATCAACTTCTAATCCTTCTCCGTAGTGATGTAATACATATCCTCCAACATCTCTTGATGTTTCTATAGAGTTTAATGGGAATTTCTTGTTTGCTCTATTAGTCTCAATCTTAAATGTTCTTGGTTTTATTTCGTTAACCATTTTAAAAACTTCTTCTTTTATAACAGTTAAATCTCTTTTAACTTCAGTTACTAAGCAAACTTCGACAACACCAAATACTTTTCTAACTCTTTCTACCGCAGCTTCAACATCTTGAGCCTTTATAAAGTATCTTCCTTGATCCACAACTATTTCATACTCAATATCATCTAATCTCTTTTTGATATTATTCATTAGTTGTCTTTCAAATTTACCTCTATTTAGACCTTTTAAAAATATCTCTGGTGCATACTTAACTAATATTAATTTATTCATCTTCTAACTCTCCTTAAAAACATAAGTGATCCTTTTAAAACTTCAATAGTTTTATCCACTTCTTCTTTTGTATTTTCATAACTAAATGAAAATCTTATAGCACTTTCTATCTCTTTAGCATTAAGTCCTAATGCCTTAATAACATAGCTCCCTTTTGACATACTTACTTTTGAACTACAAGCTGAACCAGTTGCTACATAAATATTTTGATCTTCTAGCAAATGTAATAATACTTCTGATCTTACACCTCTAAAAGATACATTTAGAATATATGGAGAGAAATTTCCTTCTAAAGGACTATTTATTCTTATATCCTCTATTTCTTTAAGTCTTTCTATCATATATTTTTTTAACTCATAAACCTTTTTATAAGTCTCATCTTTATGAGCAAATGTTATTTGAGCAGCCTTTTCTAATCCTATTATGCTTGGTAAATCAACGGTTCCGGCTCTTAACCCTTTTTCCTGTTCACCTCCAGAAACTAATGGATTTAATACTATACCTTTTTTAATATAACAAAATCCAACTCCCTTTGGCCCATGAATTTTATGTCCTGCAACTGTTAAAAAGTCTATATTCATCTTTTTTACATCAATATCAAACTTTCCATAAGCTTGAACAGCATCAACATGTAATCTTGCTCTATTTGATTTTTCTTTTATAAGTTTTCCTATCTCCTCAATGTTCTGGATAGCACCCATCTCATTATTAACATACATTATTGAAACTAATACCGTATCTTTAGTTATTGCTTCTTCTAAATCCTCTAAAGATATGTTTCCATATTGGTCAACATCTAAATATGTAATTTTAACACCTTTGTCTTCTAATTCTTTACATGTATTCATTATTGAACCATGTTCAAAAGAAGTTGTTATAAAATGATGCCCTGGCTTTAATAATCCTTTTAAAATAAAATTATTTCCTTCACTTCCACCTGAAGTAAAATATATCTCATCTTTATCACACTTTATTGTCGATGAAATATATTCCCTACATTGAGTTAATCTTTTTTCACACTTAATACCTATCTTATGAAGTGATGATGGATTACCAAAATACTCCCTCATCCCATCAGCTACAGCCTTTATAACCTCTTCATAAGGCTTTGTAGTAGCACTATTATCAAAATAAATATCCATATTATCACTCCCTCCTTTTATTATTCACTTATTTTATACATTAAATTCTTAATGTTTTTTTATATAAAATTTTCCTATAAAAAAATAGACTTGTCAAAGACAAATCTATCCAATTTCTTATTCTCTTCCTTTTGCAAAATAAAAAATTGCTACAGTTCCAGGTCCTGAATGCGACCCTATAACTGGCCCCACATGATTAACAACAATTTCCTTAACCTTTACTTTTTCTAAAATTTTTTCTTTTACATACTCTACATCTTCTATACAGTCACCATGACTTATAAAAACAATTTGTTCTTCCGGATTTACTATCTCTTCGATTAACTTGTTTGCTAATGCGCTTAATGATTTTTTTCTTCCTCTAGCTTTTTCTACTGGTGTTAATCTTCCTTCATTATCTACATGCATAACAGGTTTTATACTCAATAAAGACCCAACTGTTGCTGTTGCTTTAGATACTCTTCCACCTCTATATAAATAATTTAAATCCTCTACTGTAAACCAATGAACAACTTTAAGTTTATTTTCTTCTACCCATTTTACTATTTCATCTTTACTTTTTCCTTCTTTAATCATCTTGTTTGCATAATATACTAAAAGGCCTAACCCCATAGATGCACTCTTGCTATCTATTACTGATATATCAGCATCACTATATTTTTCTTTTAAAGATTCCATCGCAACATTAGCGCTATTATAAGTTCCACTTAATGCAGATGAAAAACCTATATAAATTATCTTATCTCCATTTTTAATATATTTTTCAAATTCTTGTTCAAATTCATAAACATTTGCTTGTGCTGTTTTTGGCATCTCTCCACTTCTAACAGCTTTATAAAAATCTTCATATTTTAAAGTTTTTCCTAAGTCATCAGCTATAGTCCTATCTCCTAATGTTAACATTAGTGGAATAACTACTAAATTATTATCCTCTGTAAAATCATAAGGCAAGTCACAACATGAATCTGTCATAAGTATAATTTTATTCACTATAACCCCTTCTTTCCTCATAAAATTTTAGTATATAT
Organism: Clostridium disporicum; assembly: GCF_001405015.1. Classification (GTDB taxonomy): domain Bacteria; phylum Bacillota; class Clostridia; order Clostridiales; family Clostridiaceae; genus Clostridium; species Clostridium disporicum_B. The sequence continues at coordinate 105,138 of NZ_CYZX01000004.1, read as the reverse complement.
TATAATCTAAATGATATCTTATATAACTTTAAATCCCCCATCAAATATTACCATAATATTCCTATTGCTGCAATATTCCTACTTAGAATTAAAAAATATTTAACTATTAATTATATATATGTTTATAAATAGAATAAAAAGCCAGCTAAGCTGACTTTTTAATTTGATTTTTTAGACTTAATCAATAAGTAAATACTATTTATTAAGAAAATACTTCCTGAGAAGAATAATACTAATGTCCACTCTTTCAATCTTAGTGGTACAGTATTAAATATTCCACTTAAGAAAGGAATATATAGTATACTACATATCATGATTATTGATACTGATACTGCTCCAACTAAATATGGATTAGTAAACAACTTAATTTCAAATATTGAATGTCTTTCTGATCTACATTCAAAAACATGGAATAATTGTGACATTACTAATGTACATAAAGCTATTGTTCTACATGTTGCTAAATCTAATCTATAGAATCTACCTACCATAAATGCTAATAATGTACATACTCCAATTAAGCATCCTCTAACTACTATTTTTTCCCACAATCCTCTAGCAAAAATATTTTCATCTTTTTCTCTTGGCTGTTGCCTCATTATATCTTTATCTGCAGGGTCTACTCCTAACGCAATAGCTGGAAGACCATCTGTAGCTAAATTTACAAAAAGAATTTGTATAGGTGTTAATGGATTTGGCAAATAAAATAATGATGCTAAGAACATTGTAAGGACTTCTCCTAAGTTACAAGATAATAAGTATCTTATGAACTTTCTTATATTATCATATATTATTCTTCCTTCTTCTACAGCTGATACAATTGTTGCAAAATTATCATCAATAAGAACCATAGATGCTGCTTCCTTAGTTACATCAGTTCCTGAAATACCCATAGCAACTCCGATATCAGCTTCTTTTATAGCTGGTGCATCATTAACACCATCACCAGTCATGGCAACAATATTTCCTGTTTTCTTAAAAGCTTTTACTATTCTTAACTTATGATTAGGTGATACTCTAGCAAATACCCTAACTTTAGCCACCTTTTCAACTAATTCCTTATCAGACATCTTTTCAAGTTGTTCTCCTGTTAAAGCTTGGTCATCGCTAGTACAAATATTTATACTTTTTGCTATTGCTAATGCAGTATTTTTATGGTCTCCTGTAATCATTACAGGTTTAATTCCTGCCATCTTACATTTTAATACCGCATCCCTTACTTCCAATCTTGGTGGGTCAATACTACCTGCTACCCCTAAGAAAATTAAATCATTTTCTACCATATCACTCTTCACTACAGCTTCATCCCTATATGCTGCTGCAATACATCTTAAAGCTCTGTTAGACATAGCTTCAATATAGTTATATATCTGCTTCTTCTTTTGAGGTGTTAAAGGTCTAACCTTCCCATTTTCTAATATACTAGAGCATCTCTCAAGAACTCTTTCTGGTGCACCTTTCATATAACAAACTTCTTTATTATGCTCTTGAATAATTACACTCATCATCTTTCTATTAGAATCAAATGGTATTTCAAATGTTCTTATTCCACCTGAAACAAAATTTTTTATATCCTTTGCATTTTTAAAGAACACTTTAATCAAAGCTGTCTCTGTAGGATCTCCCATAAGAGCTTTTTCCATATCTTTTTTAGAGTAATCGTAATTTGTATCATTACAATATACAAAAGCTTTTTTTAACATCTCACAATTCTCTGGCATTCCTTTATCCACTTCATATATCTTGCCATTAACCAAAAGTTCTTTTACAGTCATTCTATTTTGAGTTAATGTTCCTGTCTTATCTGAACAAATTACGGATGTACATCCTAAAGTTTCAACTGCTGGCAGCTTTCTAACTAAAGCATTTCTCTTAAGCATTCTATTAACACCTAATGCTAATGCAACAGTAACTATAGCTGCTAAACCTTCTGGTATTGCCGCAACTGCTAATGATACTCCAAGTAGGAACATTTCTGTAATATCATTACCTCTAATTATCCCTAGAACAGTTACTATAAAACATATAACTAAACATATAGCGACAAGAATCTTTCCTAAAGAATCTAGCCTTATTTTCAAAGGTGATTTTTCTTCTTCAATATTATCAAGAAGATTTGCTATTTTCCCCATTTCAGTCTTCATTCCTATAGCATCAACTAGTAATAGACCTCTTCCCTTTAATATTATAGTTCCCATAAAGCCTTTACATCTATTTTTATCCCCATTTTTCCCTACATCTAGCTCAGCATCTTTACTAACTCCTACAGATTCTCCTGTTAATAATGATTCATCTACCATTACATTTTGACAATCTATAAAATTACCATCTGCTGGAATCCTATCTCCTGCTTCTAGTACTACTAAATCACCAATTGTTAATTCCTTTGAATTTATAACCTTTATAGCTCCATCTCTAACAACTTTACAAGTAGGTGCAGCTAACTCCTGAAGAGCTTCTAAAGATTTTTCAGTCTTAAATTCTTGTACAAATCCTAATATTGCATTTACAAATACTATAATTAAAATAGTAATAGCATCTGCTACATCTCCCATAATACCTGATATAATTGTAGCTCCTATTAGAACCCAGGTAATAAAGTCATTAAATTGAGATAAAAAAATTAAAAATGGTGACTTTTTCTTATTATGTTTAAGTTCATTTAATCCATAAGTCATTTGTCTTTTTTCAGCTTCTCTTGTAGATAATCCTCTAGTAAATTCTCTTTCCTGTATCACATTTTATCCTCCTTCATTAGAACTCTTCTATATATATATTAATGTTTATGTAATATATGAATAAGAGATGTCTATTTTTTCATTTACAAATTGTAATTAAATATATAGAATATTACTATATGCTTAGAATGCATTTTAAACTTAAGGAGGAAAAAAAGTTGAAAGATTTAATTTATGTAACTGGTCATAAAAACCCAGACTCAGACTCAATCTGCGCAGCTTATGCTTATGCTGAGTTTAAAAACAAGACAGGAAACATTCCTGCAGTAGCTTGTAGGCTTGGTACTCCAAACCAAGAAACTCAATTTATTTTAGATTATTTCAAAGCAGAAGCTCCAAAATATTTAAATACTGTTAAGTTAAAGGTAGAAGACTTACAATTTGATTACATCACTCCAATTTCACCTGAAATATCTTTAAAGATGGCTTGGAAAATAATGAGTGACAAGAATATAAAAACTATTCCAGTAGCTGATGAAAATGAGCACTTATTAGGTGTACTTGCAGTTTCAAACCTTACATCATGTTATATGGATATATGGGATAATCAAATATTAGCTAAAAGTAATACGTCTTTAGACAATATCTTAGATACACTTTCAGCTAAAGCTATCTATGTTAACCAAAATACAAAAACTTTCCCTGGTAAAATAGTTGTTACAGCTATGCAACCTAATAGCATGGTTGATCATATTGATGCTGGAGATATCGCAATAGTTGGTGACAGAGAAGAAGTTCAAGAAGCTTTAATTAAACTTAATGTTTCTTTATTAATAATAACTGGTGCTCATGCTCCATCTGAAAATATAGTTAATTTAGCTAAAGAACACGGTGTAACTGTCATCCTTACTAACTATGACTCATTTACAACTTCAAGATTAATAATTCAAAGTATACCAGTTGGATATGTTATGGTTAAGGATAACTTAGTTACTTTCACAACTGATGACTTAGTAGATGATATAAAGCCAATTATGATTGAAACTAGATTTAGAAGCTACCCTGTAACAGATTCTAACGGAAAAGTTTTAGGAACAGTATCTAGATATCACTTAATTTCAAATCATAAGAAAAAAGTTATTCAAGTGGACCACAATGAAAGAGGTCAATCTGTTGATGGTTTAGAAGATGCTGAAGTAATCGAAATAATAGACCACCACAGAGTTGCTGATATTCAAACAAGTAATCCTATATACTTCAGAAATGAGCCAGTTGGAAGTACTTCTTCAATAGTTGCTAAATGCTTCTTTGAAAATGGATTAAGACCTTCTAAGAAGGCTGCTGGTTTATTATGTGGAGCAATAATTTCTGACACATTATTATTCAGAAGCCCAACTTGTACTCCATCTGATGAATATATTTGCAGAAAGCTTGCAGAAATAGCAGGAATTAATGTAGAAGAATTCGCTAAAGAAATGTTTAAAGCTGGTACTTCACTAAAAGGTAAGACTGTAGCTCAAATCTTTAACCAAGATTATAAACCATTCACTATAGAAGGTACTAGAGTTGGAATAGCTCAAGTTAACACTATGGATATCGAAGGATTTATGCCTTTAAAAGAAGAAATGCTTCAGTACATGGAAACTAAAGCAAAAGAAGCTAACTTAGATATGGTTATGCTTTTATTAACAGATATACTTAACGAAGGTTCTGAAATATTAGTTGCTGGTGAACAACCTGAAATAGTTGAAAAAGCATTTAATGTTACATTAAAAGATAACGGTGCTTTCCTTCCAGGAGTTCTTTCAAGAAAGAAACAAGTTGTACCACCAATAACAAACACAATAACTTCAGCTTAATAAAAAAATCCAGCTCTTGCTGGATTTTTTATTCTTTATTTTCTTTTATACATTCATCTACCATATAATTATATCTATCTATTATATTTCTTAATATTTCATTATGTGCATCTTTTTTCATATCATCAACATAAGCTATTGGAAGAACCTTAGCTAATGACCCTGAAATAAACATTGCATCCATATCTTTTATTTCACTTTCTTTTACAGTTCTCTCTATAACGTCAATTTTTAAATCTTTAGCAATTAACATAACCTTTGCTCTTGTTACTCCTAAAAGAACAGCCTGCCCTGGTGCTGTTATAAGCTTTTTATCTTTTATAAAAAAGATATTAGATCTACTACCTTCTGTTATATCACCATTTCTGTCAACTAATATAGCTTCATATGCATTTTGCTTAGCTAACTCTTCATTTATTAATTCTCTAAAGCTTTTGTTAACTATCTTTATATTTGGATTTTCTCTTTCTCCATGATAAAGAATTGTTTTAACTCCATCTGCATAATCTTTTTCTGATGGATACTTATGAGGTATATAGAATATCTTTAACTCTTTGCTTAAAATATTATAAGTCATCTTCATATTTCCAAGAACATAATCATTAGCCTTTATAACTTTCGCAATATTATTTCTAAACTCTTCAATAGAAAATGGCATTTCTAAATTTAAAAGCGAAAAAGATCTCTGTAACCTTTCTGTATGATCCTTTAGAAAAATAGGGGTCCCACCTTCTATTCTAAAAACTTCATAAATAATATTTCCTTTATCACTATTATCATCTACAAAGTCTTTTACTTCGCAAATCTTTCCATCTTTTAGATAGAACTTATTTATAGCTTCTACCTTCATTAAACTCTCTCCTTTTACTTCCATCTTAAAACCTCTATATTATGATTCTTATTATAATTTATAAGATATGGCTTACCAACTAACTCTAAAAGAGGTAAATCAGATAATGAATCAGAGAACATATAAGAATTTTCATAATCTGCTTCTATATTATTTTCCTTAAGATATGCTTTCAATCTACTCACTTTTTCATCTCTTTTGCAATTATTGCCGCTCATTTTTCTAACAAACTTTCCATTTTCAAAAGTAAATCGAGTACCTATAATAAAATCTACATCATCTATAGCATAAAATTCCTTTATATAAAATTCTGGTGATGCAGATATTAATATAACCATATATCCTTCACTTTTTAATTTATGCATCATATCTAGTGCATCTTTATAAAGAATTTTACTTAATCTTTCATCATAAAACTTTTTAGTCAATATAGCTAAATCCTTCTCCTCTATATTCTCTATAAATTTTAAGAAACATTCTTTAACTTTCTTTTCATCATAAACTTTAATTCCATACATAAGTCCTGAATATAAAGCTCTTGGCAAAAACTTAATATTTTTTATATCTTTAGACACTATATACTTATAAAACTCCATAAGTGTTTCTTTTCTAGTTATAGTATAATCTATATCAAATAAAGCTAATTTAACTTTCTCCATCTTATCCTCCAACATTAAATAAAGTGCGATCTAAGGCTCGCAAGTGAAAAGTCGACTTTGTCGAAGTGAAAGGCTACTACGTAGCTGGGAAAAGTTAACTACGTTAAGGGGAAAATGCTACTATAAGTAGCAGAGAAAATCATTTTATCTCATTAGAGATCTTTTCCCTATTGCCCTAGGCAATATTTTCTCCTCAGCTTTAGCTGACTTTTCCCCTTTGACGAAATCAAACCTTTCACCAAAGTGCTTCGCACTTTATTTCAACTTACTTATAAATTCTCTTATTCTATTAATTCCTTTTTCAATTGCTTCCATAGATGTTGCATATGATACTCTAATATAATTATCTAATCCAAAAGCTTCTCCTGGTATTACTGCAACATTTTCATTATCTAATAATAATCTAGCAAAATCTAATGAACTTTTTATAGTTTCTCCATTAATTGCTTTCCCAATTGTCTCTTCTACATTAATCATAATATAAAAAGCACCTTGTGGCCTTATTGGTTTTATACACTCTATATTACACAATTCTTTATACATATAATCTCTTCTACGCTCAAATTCCTCTATCATATGATAAATATCTTCTTGTGGCCCATTTAACGCTTCTAGAGCCGCATATTGAGTTATAGAGCATGTATTTGATGTCATATGGCTTTGAATATTTGTCATAATCTTAGCAATTTCTGTTGAAGATGCTGTATACCCGATTCTCCATCCAGTCATAGAATAAGTTTTAGAGAATCCATTAATTACAATAGTTCTAGATTTCGCGTCTTCACTTAACGATGCTATACTAACATGCTTATTTCCATCATAAGTTAATTTCTCATATATTTCATCAGAAATAATCATTAAATCATATTTTTTAGCAAATTCACTTATAGCTTCTAATTCTGTTTTTGTATAAATAGTTCCTGTAGGATTATTAGGATTATTTAATATAATAGCCTTGCTTTTGCTAGTTATAACCTTTTCTAAAGCTTCTACATTATATTTATAATCATTTTCTTCTCCAGTATTTACAAATACAGGCTTTCCATCAGCTAATTTGATTAGTTCAGGATAGCTAACCCAATAAGGAACTGGTATTATAACTTCATCTCCTGGGTTTAATATTGCCATAAAAGTATTTGCTAAAGATTGTTTAGCCCCTGTAGAAACAACTATTTGTGAATCATCATATAAAAGTCCATTATCGTCTTTTAGCTTTTTACATATAGCTTTTTTTAATTCTATTATTCCACTAGTTTGAGTATATTTAGTATTTCCATTATCCATTGCTTCTTTTGCTGCATTTATAATATTTTTAGGTGTATTAAAATCTGGCTCACCTGCAGCGAAACTCACTACATCAATTCCTTTTGCTCTTAGTTCTTTAGCCTTTGCTGTTATCATTAAAGTTACAGATTGTTCTATTTTTCTTGCTTTTGTCGATAGCTCCATATTTCCCCCAATTATTATCTATTTTTTATAAATTTATTTAATAATATATCATTTATTCCACAACTACCTATAGATTGTTCATCAAAGTTTGCTCTTCCATGAAAATCGCTTCCTCCAGTAATTGATAATTTATATTTTTTCGCCATATTAAAAAATTTATTTGTATCTATCGCAGAATGACTTGGATGATATACCTCCACTCCACTTAATCCAAAGCACTTTAATTCTTTTATAATATTTTCTACTTCTATCTTCTTATAAATTTGTCCTGGATGTGCTAAAACTGGTACTCCTCCACTTTCCATAATTATATCTAAAGCTTCTCTATAAGTTAATTTAAAACCCTTAACATACCCTGGTTTACCTTTAATTAAATAACTTTTAAATGCTGTTTTATAATTATCAAAATAGCCCTTTTTAACCATTGCATTAGCTATATGGCTTCTACCTATTGTAGAATTTAAATCTACACCTAAATCATCTAATTGTATATTTATATCATATCCTTTTAAATTATAAAGTATTTTCTCTACTCTTTTTAACCTCTGTTTATTCAGATTATCTACTAAACATTTTAAGTTATTGTTTTCTATATCTATAAAATATCCAAGTATATGTAATTCCATTTCTTTATATTCTGTACTTAATTCTATTCCTGGTATTATTTTTAAGTCTTTATTATTATATTCTGTATTTACAATATATTGAGCTGCTATTGAATCGTGGTCAGTTATAGAAATGCATTTAATTCCTTTTTCCTTTGCCGTCTTTGCTATTTGTTCTGGTGTGTATATTCCATCAGAATAGCATGAATGTATATGTAAATCTACTGATTTCATTTTATCCACCTTTTCCTCAAGTGAAATTCTTATCTATTTTTCCTTATTAATAAATATATCACTAGCTGAATAGATTGTAAATTACTATAGATATTTAAATAAAATTATAATAAAAAAAGTGCCCAAGGCACTTTTTTTATTATTCTTCTTCAGCTAAAACGTTGCTATAGTAATCAGCAACTTTATCGAATTCAGCTTCATCTGGAACTACTAATTCTCCTGATTCAGTAGCTCTAAATAAGTATATTGAATCACCTTCTGGATCTTGAGCTAAAACATACTCTTCACCTTCGTATTCAAATGCATCAATTATAGGACAAGAAATAACATTTCCGTTATCGTCTTCTAGGTCTACAACCATATGCTCATGTTCGTGTTCTCCACATCCACAGCCTTCTCCACAACCTTCATTGTTGTGATCATGATCGCATCCGCAGCTTTCACCGCATCCACATTTATTTAATTCGTTATCCATCTTAACTCCTCCTTATATTTAAGTAGTCCTTATCATTGTACCCTTATTTATAGGAAAATAAAAGTAAAACTTTAAAATTTAATATTAATATTTTACGCAAATTATATATTTATGTCAATCTTCAACTAAAAAAGAGACCTTTCGGTCTCTTTTTATTTATAACTACTCTTGAGCAGCAAGTCTCTTGTAGTTGTTTAATCTTTCTTTAGCATCTTCTTCAGTCTTTTGGAATAAAGCTTCTGCTTGTTCTGGGAATGCTTTAGCTAATGCAGCATATCTAACTTCTCCCATTAAGAATTCTCTGAAGTCTGCTTTTGGCTCCTTAGAATCTAATGAGAATGGGTTCTTAGTTCCCTTTAATGCTGGGTTGTATCTGTATAGAGCCCAGTATCCTGAATCAACAGCTTTCTTAGCTTCATCTTGTGAATTAGCCATACCAGATTTAATACCATGGCTTATACATGGAGCGTAAGCTATGATTAATGATGGTCCATCATAAGCTTCAGCTTCAGCTATAGCTTTTAATGTTTGGTTCTTATCTGCACCCATTGAAATTTGAGCAACATATACATAACCATAAGACATAGCCATCATACCTAAGTCTTTCTTCTTAGTTCTCTTACCAGAAGCAGCAAACTTAGCGATTGCAGCAGTTGGTGTAGATTTAGAAGATTGACCACCAGTATTTGAGTAAATTTCTGTATCAAATACTAATACATTTACGTTTTCTCCTGATGCTAATACGTGATCTAATCCGCCGTATCCTATATCGTAAGCCCAACCGTCTCCTCCGAAGATCCATTGAGATCTAGCAACGAAGAATTCTTTGTCTTTTAATATAGTGTTAGCTAATTCAGAATTTATAGATTCAAGAGCAGCTGTAAGGTTATTAGCTCTATCTCTAGTACCTTCTCCGCTTTCTCTGTGTTCTAACCAGTCATTTAATACTGCTTTAACATCTTCTGATAATTCTTCAGTTTCAATAAGCTTAGCTATATTGCTAGCAATTCTTTCTCTTATTGTCTTAACTCCTAAGAACATACCTAATCCGAATTCAGCATTGTCTTCGAATAATGAGTTAGCCCAAGCTGGACCATGTCCGTTATGGTTAACTGTGTATGGAGTTGAAGGAGCTGATCCACCCCAAATTGATGAACATCCAGTAGCGTTAGCTATCATCATTCTATCACCGAATAATTGAGTTACTAACTTAGCATATGGAGTTTCTCCACAACCAGCACAAGCACCTGAGAACTCGAATAATGGTTGCTCAAATTGGCTTCCCTTAACTGTGTTCTTGTTCATTGGGTTCTTCTTAGCTGAAACTTCTTCTACAGCGTAATCCCAAGCAGCGATTTGATCGTGTTGAGTATCTGCTGGTTTCATAATTAATGCCTTACCTGGAGCTGGACATACTTGAGCACAGTTTCCACATCCAGTACAGTCAAGTGGTGATACACCGATGCTGTATGACATTGGTTCTTCAGTCTTTAATGCTCTAGCAGCAACTATCTTCATAGATTCTGGAGCATTGTTCTTTTCTTCTTCATTTATTAAGAATGGTCTGATTGTAGCATGTGGACATACATATGCACATTGGTTACATTGTATACACTTATCTGGTTGCCATTCAGGAACATTTATAGCTATTCCTCTCTTTTCATAAGCTGCAGTACCAGCCATGAAAGTACCATCTTCCATATTGTGGTCTACGAAAGTAGATACTGGAAGTGAGAATCCTTCTTGTCTATTGATTGGTTCAACTATTTCTTTGATGAATGCTGGAACATCTTTAGTAGTTTCAACTTCAGCATCAACAGCATCTTTCCAGTCAGCTGGAACTTCTACCTTAACGATAGATTCTACACCCATATCGATAGCAGCGTTGTTCATGTTAACAACTTTTTCACCCTTCTTACCGTATGAAGTTACAACAGCTTCTTTTAAGTACTTGATTGCATCTTCTACTGGAATGATGTGAGCTATCTTAAAGAATGCAGCTTGCATTATCATGTTGATTCTTCCACCAAGACCGATTTCTTGAGCTATCTTAACAGCATTTAATGTATAGAATTCAATGTTGTTTTCAGCTAAGAATCTCTTCATGCTTGCTGGTAATTTTTCATTTAATTCTTCTGGTGTCCAGATAGTATTTAATAAGAACTTACCGTTCTTCTTTAATCCTTCTAAAACATTGTATTTATAAACATATGATTGGTTGTGACAAGCTACGAAATCAGCTTTATCTATTAAGTAAGGTGACTTAATTGGAGATTTACCAAATCTTAAGTGAGATACTGTTATACCACCTGACTTCTTAGAGTCATATGAGAAGTATGCTTGAGCATACATATCAGTCTTATCTCCGATAATTTTGATAGCACTCTTATTAGCACCAACTGTACCATCTGATCCTAATCCCCAGAACTTACATGCTTTTGTTCCTGCTGGAGTAGCATCGATATCTTCAGTTACTTCTAATGAAGTATTAGTTACGTCGTCTACTATACCTATAGTGAAGCCGTTCTTTGGCTCTTCCTTAGTAAGGTTAGCATATACAGCAGCAATGTGAGATGGGTTTGGATCTTTTGATCCTAATCCGAATCTTCCTCCTACGATTTGTGGAGCATTTGCTTTTCCTGAGAATGCTGATACAACGTCTAAGTATAAAGGTTCACCAATTGATCCTGGTTCCTTAGTTCTATCTAATACAGCTATCTTCTTAACTGTAGATGGAATAGCCTTTAATAATCTTTCTATTGAGAATGGTCTGTAAAGTCTTACTTTAACAACCCCAACCTTTTCTCCTCTACCATTTAAGTAGTCAATTGTTTCTTCAACTACATCTGTAACTGATCCCATTGCAACGATAACTCTATCAGCATCTGGTGCTCCATAGTAATCGAAACAGTGATATTCTCTTCCAGTTAATTTGGTAATTTCAGCCATATAGCTTTCTACTACTTCTGGAACATCATCATAGAATCTGTTAACAGCTTCTCTAGTTTGGAAGTAGATATCTGGGTTTTGAGCAGTACCTCTTGTTACTGGATGATTTGGATTTAAAGCTCCTTTTCTGAATTCTTCTACTGAATTCCAGTCTACTAATTCAGCTAATTCTTCTGTTTCTAAAACTTCTATTTTTTGAATTTCGTGAGAAGTTCTAAATCCATCAAAGAAGTTCATGAATGGAATTCTGCTCTTTATAGCTGCTAAGTGAGCAACTGCAGATAAGTCCATAACTTCTTGTACTGATCCTTCAGCTAACATTGCAAAACCAGTTTGTCTTGCAGCCATTACGTCTTGGTGGTCACCGAAGATACTTAATGAAGATGTTGCTAAAGCTCTAGCAGAAACATGAATAACTCCTGGTAATCTTTCACCAGCAATCTTATACATGTTAGGGATCATTAATAATAACCCTTGTGAAGCTGTGTAAGTAGTTGTATAAGCTCCAGCTTGTAATGAACCGTGTACTGCACCTGCAGCACCTGCTTCAGATTGCATTTCCATTACGTGTACAGGTTGGCCAAAAATATTTTTTCTTCCTTGAGAAGCCCATTCATCAACGTGTTCAGCCATTGGTGATGATGGTGTGATTGGGAATATTGCTGCCACTTCAGTAAATGCGTATGATATATGAGCTGCAGCAGTATTACCATCCATAGTTTTCATTTTTCTCATTGTGTCTACCTCTCTTTCCATCTAAAAATAATCAATAAAATTTATTATATGATATCATATAATATCATAAAAACCATTTTAAAGTACTTTTAAGTGTTATATATAAAAACTCATTAGAGATTTCTCTAATAAGGTTTTAATTATAATAATAATTTTGATATTTCTTCGCCTAAAGTTTTAGCTAACTCTACATCCTTTTCTGTAAGAGACTCTTTACAAACTACTTTCCCTATAGTTTCAAACCCATAATCATTCATAATAGCTTCCCAGTTATGTATAAACTTATCGTCTCTCCATCCACAAGAACCAAATAGCACTAAAGGCTTATTATTAAATCTAATACTAGATAACTTATCTATGAAGGGTTTCATTTCTAATTGTTCTATCTCATCCTCCACCATTGCCGGGCTCCCCATAGCAACAGCATCAGCTGTTATAACATCTTCTTCTGAAGCATCATTAACGTGTTTTAAATTTATTTCTATATCACCTTTAATACCTTCTGCTATGCAGTTAGCTAAAAGCTCAACGTTTCCGCCATTGCTCCAATAAATAATTGAAACTTTCTTCATATACTAGCACCTCTTATTTTTCTAAAATACTTCCTATTTTTACACTCCATCTTTTATTATATAACAGCTGAATTTTTTTTCAAGTTATCAAATGTAATATTTTCGTGTATTACTAAATTTGTTATACGTTTTTAATTAATACTTTTCAAAATAATACTTATTATTTCATCAACACCATTTTTTACCTTACTATTTTGCATAGAGGTAATAAGTTTATTTTTATTATTCTTCAAATCTGTTAATTTATCAATTAAATTATGTTTTTCCATCATTTCATCTTCATCTAAAACTAAAGAGTAACCTTCTTTTTCAAAAGAATTCGCATTTAAAATTTGATCTCCTCTACTTGTTTTCTTAGAAAGAGGTATTAAAAGTGTTGGTTTCTTTAATGCTAATAGCTCAAAAATAACATTTGCTCCAGCTCTAGATATTATAAAATCTGCCGCTTGAAGAAGATGTGGTAAGTCTTCTTTTACGTACTCAAACTGTTTATAACCATTTATAGAGTTTAAGCTTTCATCTAAATTCCCTTTTCCACATATATGAATAACATTAAAATCTAATAAAATCTTACTTAAATCTCTTCTTACTTCATCATTTATACTTTTAGCACCTAAACTTCCACCAATTACAAGCAGAATATCTTTATCATCCTTAAATCCACAAATTTCTTTTCCTCTTATTTTGCTACCTTGAAGTATTTCATTTCTTATAGGAGTTCCTGTTAAAACACCCTTACCATCTTTTACATAAGCTAAACTTTCTCTAAATGTAACACAAAGCTTATTACAGAAAGGAGCTGAAAGTTTATTTGCTAATCCTGGCGTTAAGTCTGATTCATGAGAAACAACAGGTATCTTTTTCATAGATGCAGCTATAACTACTGGTACGGCAACAAACCCACCTTTTGAGAAAACTACATCTGGCTTTTCTTTATCAAGAATTCTTTTAGCCTGGTAAATACCTTTTATAACTTTAAAAGGATCTGAAAAATTCTTCATATCAAAATAGCGTCTTAATTTTCCGCTTGAAATTGGGAAATATGGAATATTAGCATCTCCTATTATTTCTTTTTCTATTCCATCTATACTTCCTATGTATTTTATATCAAACCCTCTCTTCTTCAGTTCAGGAATCAATGCTAAGTTTGGAGTTACATGTCCTGCAGTTCCCCCACCAGTCATTATTATTTTATATTTACTCATAAAACACCTCATATAAAATTTAAAATTATAAATCATCTCTATTTTACCACTAAGTCGTTATTTTGCCACCTTTTCCTTTAATTTAATAAAATACAACTTAAAAATTTGGATAAGCTATTAACGTAAAGATAAAAGGAGGTGAAACTATGGCATATAATTTAGTACCTGAAGCTAAACAAGGTTTGGCAAAATTCAAGAGCCAAGTTGCTACTGAAATGGGTGTTCCTTTTACAGATTACAATGGAGACCTTACTTCAAAACAATGTGGTAGCGTTGGTGGTGAAATGGTTAAACGTATGGTTGAACAATACGAATCAGGTTTAAAATAACCGCCATGCATAACACTCACTACATATGCTAGAATATCAACATCATAATCTTGTAAAAACTAGTATTTAAATAAAGAAGGAAATGTTTATTCATTTCCTCCTTTAGTTTTAACCTAAAAATATTAAGTATAAAAAAGTTTTATATTTATCAACTTATCTACTTGCTTTATTGAGTAATTGAAATTTTACTAGCAGTATAACTTTTAATTAAATCTATAATTTTGAATTATCAACTGAACTTTTTTATTTCCTCTAAATTCGTTTATCTCTGGAACACATACTACATCAATCTTTACCCTATTAGGATATCCATTAAATACTTTATTATATTCATCTTCTCCATAACTTACTTTTAAAGCTTCATCAAAATCATTTATATCTCCAAAGTATATTCCATCTATACAAAGATTACCGTCGCTTATCTTCAACTTTAAAACATTTTTATCTTTACCTAAAATTTTTGCTTCTAATACTTTTAAATTTTTAATACCAAAAGTTGGTTTAGGATTAGCTTTTCCATAAGGCTCTAACTTAGCTATCTCTTCTATAAGGTTAAAATTTATATCTTTTAATGCCAAAGGCATATCAATAGATACTTTTGGAATAATATCTTCATCAGTTAAAGTAGTTTGAGTATTTAATCTTTTTCTAAACTCATTTATGTTTTCATTTGCAATAGACATTCCAGCAGCCATGGGATGCCCTCCAAATTTCCCCAATAAATCCTTACACTTTATTAATTCCTCAAACATATTATACTCTTCAATAGATCTTCCTGACCCCTTAGCTCCTTCGTGAGCTGATGTTAATACAATAGTTGGCAAATTATATTTTTCTCTTATTCTACCTGCGATTATTCCAGCTATGCTTTCATGAGTTTCCTCTAAGTATACAACTAATACTTTTTCTTTATTCATGTTGTTACATTCTATTATCTCAATAGCTTTCTCTAATCCTTCTCTTGTCAGTTCTTGTCTCTCTTTATTTAGTTCATTAAGCTTTTTAGCAAGTTCTTCTGCTTCCTTTTCATTTTTTGAAAGCAACATCCTTAAAGCCCACTCTGCTTGTTCTAAACGACCTGATGCATTTATACTTGGTCCAATAACAAAGCCTAATGCGTATACTGAAATCTCTTTATTATCAAGACCTGTTTCTTTAAATAAAGCTCTTAATCCTATATTATCAGTTTTATTAATTATCGTTAAACCTTCTTTTACGATTATTCTATTTTCTCCAATCAAATCAACTACATCACAAACAGTAGCAATAGCAACATATTGTAATAATTCAAGTGCTTCATTCTTATTTATTCCATAGGCTTCATACATACCTTCAATAAATTTATATGCAACTCCTGCACCACAAAGCTTTTTAAATGGATATTTGCATTCTTCTTGTTTAGGATTAATTACAGCATCACCTTCAGGAACTATAAATGTTCTATCACCATCTTCATTTTCAACAAAAGGTACATCATGGTGGTCAGTTATTATCACTTTTAGTCCTAATTCCTTAGCTAATTTTATTTGCTCTATAGCTGATATACCATTGTCACATGTTATTATTAAATCTACTTTATCAGCATAAGCATTTTTTATTATATTTTCATTAATTCCATATCCATCCTTTATTCTATCTGGAATCACATAACTTACATTAGCTTTACATTTTTTTAATCCACTATAAAGTACATAGGAACTTATTACTCCATCAACATCATAATCTCCTACAATAAGAATTTTTTCACCTTTATCTATGCTATCTTTCATTATTTTTATAGCTTTATCCATATCTAAAAGCTTTTTGTAATCTTCAAAATCATCTATTTTGCTATTTAAAAAACTATTAGCCTCTTCTAATTTATAAATATCTCTATTAACTAATAATCTAGCTACTACATTGCTAACTCCAAGAGCTTTAGCAAATGCTTCACAGTTAAATTTAACATTTCTAACTGTCCACTTTTCCATACTTACTCACCCCTTTTTCTTAGTTAAAAGTTAATATTTTATAGTTAATGATTCAGGAAAAAAGCCAGCTATACGCTGACTTTCAAACTTGCATTATAAAAAAATCGTCTAAACAATTTTCCTTTTTAACTCTTAACTTTTAATTCTTTGCTATTAACTTATTTAAAAAGCATCCCTTTTTGTAGCTCTTCTACTTTATCTGGTGCAGCATGCTTTAATAATTCAAAAGCAAATGGTATTGCCGCTGCAGGACCTCTTCCTGTTATTATATTTCCATCTACTACAACTAATTCTTCTTTGTAGTTACAATTTCCAAGTTGATCTTGGAATCCTGGATAACATGTAACATTTTTACCTTCTGAAATTTTAAGTTTTCCTAAAGTTATTGGACCTGCACATATTGCAGCTACTATTTTATTATTCTTATAGAAATCCATAACAACTTCATTTACTTTCTCATCATCTCTTAGGTTAACTGATCCTGGCATTCCTCCTGGTAAAACTATCATATCATATTCTAAAACCTCATCATTTAATAACTTGTCAGCTTCTACAACCACGTCATGCGATGTTCTAACATTTTGAGATTTTGTTCCAAAAGTATGACAACATACCCCTGCCCTTCTCATTATATCTACTACTGTTAAACCTTCTAAAGTTTCAAATCCATCTGCTAATAACACAGCAACCTTCATCATAAAACCTCCCTTTATTGATTAAATTCTGCTTCTACAACTTCATCTTCAAAAGCAGTAACCATAACTGTTGTTCCTCTACCTGCCCTGTTTTGAAGCTTAATTTCATTTATATTTACAACTTTTATTTCTTTATTTCTTGTAGTTAAAGTTAAATCTACATTAGCTAAACCTACGGCGATTTCATCATCAGATAAGCTATTTTTCAATTCAACGACTTTACCCATTATTACAAAGTCATCATCTCTTAAGCTTATTCCGGTAACCCCTGATGCAACTCTTCCCATAGTGCTTACACTTTCCTCTAGGAATCTTATAGCCATACCATTCTTAGTTGCTATAATTACATTTCCATTACCCTCACTACATATATTAACTGAAACAACAACATCATTTTCATACTTTAATTTATATGCTACTTGATAAGCATAATTACCATCATACTCTTTTAATAATGTCTTTTTTATCATTCCCTTTTTAGTAAAGAAATACACTAACTTATTATCATCATAGCTCTTCAGTGAGTATACATCTACTATCTTCTCTTTTGATGTGTATCCTTCTATAACTTTTTCTAAAGGAATCTCTGTTTCTGTTACATTTTGAATTAAGAATGTTGGTAACTTAAATACATTTCCTTTATCAGTGAATAAAAGTAATTCACTTGCTGTGTCTGTATTTACTTTTAATCTATCACTGCTTCTGCCCCTAGAAAATGATTTTATAGTCCCTTTTTGAGTTACTCCTACCCAGAACTGTTTATACTCAATTTGTTCTACATACTCTACTTTTATAACTTCATCATTAGCAGTTAAGTTAAATAATGATAATCCTAAAACATTTCTTGGTGTATCTTCAAGAGTAGGTATTTCAAGCGTAAATTTTAATCCATTTTTAGATTCAACACTTAAAAATGACTTATTTTCATCACAATCAAGCATTATTACATCGATTATAACCTCACCATCTTTAAGCTTTACAGCTTGTAATTTGCTATAATTTGTTTGGAATTTATCTAAAGAACTCTTTTTTATAGTTCCCTTATTTGTTATAAATTGAATAGATTTATTAGAGTCAAATAACGGAACAGACATTACTTGTACTATATTCTCGTCATCTAAGTTTAATGTTTTAATAATAGAATCTATTCTTTCACCTTTCTCTTTCCATTTTAATTCTGGAATATTAATTCCTTTTGTTTGATACATATTTCCTTTGTCGGTAAATACTATTAAACTTTCAGTTGTGTTAGATTTAACCAAGAATTTAAGTTCGTCACCTTCTCTATAATCTATATCATCAGCATTAGAATTAGATCTATTATATGTCTTAAGAGGTATTCTCTTTATAAACCCATCTTTAGAAAGAGTTATCATTACATCTTCTACAACTATTAGTTCTTCTATATCAATCTTAGCTTCACTATCATCCTCAACTATTTTAGTTCTTCTAGGATTTCTATAATTATCAGTGATTTCCTTTAACTCTGTCTTTATAACCTTAAGAAGTTCTTTTTCATCTGCTAATATCTTTCTTAATCTCTTAATAGTCTTTTCAAGCTCTGCATATTCTTTTTGGAATACCTTTATCTCAAGGCCTGTTAGTCTATAAAGCATAAGCTCTAATATAGCTTCTGCTTGAAGTGCACTGAAACCAAACTTAGCTATAAGATTTTCCCCTGCATCCTTTTTAGACTTAGATTCTCTTATTGTTTTAATTACTTCATCTAAAACATCTATAGCTTTTATAAATCCTTCAACAATATGGTGTCTCTTTTCAGCTACTTCTAGCTCTCTTATAGTTCTTCTTGTCACTATATCCTTTTGATGGTTAACATAGTGAGTTATTATAGTTTTTAACCCCATAGTCTGAGGTTTGCCATTTGCTAAAGCAACCATATTAAAGCTTAAATTAGATTGTAGATCTGTTTTCTTAAATAAGTATTTTAATACTTTATCTGCAACATCTTTGTCTGCAGCTTTTTTAAGTTCAATTACAGCTCTAACACCACTTCTATCTGATTCATCTCTTATATCAGTAATGGCTTCTAAAGCTTTTTGATGTCTTTTATCTCCAGTCATTTCAGAGATTGTTTGAAGTATCTTTGATTTATTTCTTCTATACGGGAATTCTGTTATAACTATTCCCCATCTGCCATTCTCTAATTTTTCTATATCAGTCTTAGCTCTTAACGTAACCTTTCCTTCTCCAGTTTCATAGGCAGCTAATAAAGAGTTTTTACCTATTAAAACTCCTCCTGTTGGAAGATCTGGTGCTTTTATATATTCCATTAACTCTTTTGTAGTTATTTCTGGATTATCAATATATGCAAGCACACCATCTGTTACTTCTCCTAAGTTATGAGGTGGTATATTAGTAGCTAATCCTACCGCTATACCAAAGGTTCCATTAACTAAAAGATTTGGATATCTAGATGGTAATACTTTAGGTTCCATTTCTGAATCAGAATAGTTTGGAACCATATCTACTGTATTTTTATCTATATCTTTTAGCATTTCCATAGCTATCTTGGAAAGTCTAGCCTCAGTATAACGCATTGCTGCAGCTCCATCACCATCCATAGAACCGAAGTTACCGTGTCCATCAAATAAAGGTTCTCTTGTAGAAAAGTTTTGAGCCATTAATACCATAGCATCATAAACTGATGAATCTCCATGAGGATGGAATTTACCTAGTACGTCTCCTACTATTCTTGCAGACTTATAATATGGTCTATCCGGAAAAGCCTTTAACATATATGCACCATAAAGTATTCTTCTATGTACCGGCTTTAATCCATCTCTAACATCTGGCAACGCTCTATCCTTAGCAACTTCTACTGCATAAGGAAGGTAGTTATCAGGCATAGCCTCTTCAAGAGGTACTCTTAAAATATTATTATCTCTTGGAATATTGTGTTCCTTCTTAGCCATTAAAAAGCTCCTTTCGTACTATTTAAAATTCCGCATACTTATACATATAATTTTTTCTCGGTTCAACTACATCTCCCATTAATAGAGATACCATTTTCTCAGCCTTAGCTGCATCTTCTATGGTAACTTGGAAAAGAGTTCTAGTCTCAGGATTTAATGTTGTATCCCAAAGTTGGTCTGGATTCATTTCTCCAAGTCCTTTATATCTTTGAATTAATGCGCCTTTACCGATTTCTTTTTTTACCTTTTCTAACTCATCATCACTATAAGCATATTTATGAACTTCTTTTCCCTTAACAGTTTTATAAACCTTATATAATGGTGGTTGAGCTAAATAAAGATGTCCATTCTGTATAAGAGGTCTCATATATCTATAAATGTATGTCATCCATAATGTTCTGATATGATATCCATCAACATCGGCATCACTCATAATTATTATTTTGTCATACTTTAAATCTTCTTCTCTATAGTTGTCTAAAGTTCCTGTTCCTACTGCAATATTAAATATTTTCAGTTCTTCAGACGCTAATACATTTTCAAGTTTTTGCTTTTCAGTATTCATTATCTTACCTTTTGATGGCATAATAGTTTGGAATCTTCTATCTCTAGCTTGCTTTGCAGAACCTCCCGCAGAATCTCCCTCAACTACGATAAACTCATTAACTGTATTATCTTTTAATGTACATACAGCAACTTTACCAGCTAACGGTGCAGTACCCTTACCTATTTTCTTCTTTTCAGCTTCATTTATCTTTTTAATCTTTTCTCTTCTTTGAGCAGTAGCTAATGCATTATTTATAATCGTTGTTGCAAGTTCTTTATTATCTTCTATCCATTCACCAAGTCTAGTGTATGCTAAATCATTCATCATTGTATAAGCTTCTGAACTTCCTAGCTTAGTCTTAGTTTGTCCTTCAAATATAGGATTAGTAATTTTAATTCTTACTATGGCAGTCATACCTTCTCTAAGGTCATCGCCTTCAAAATCCTTATCCTTTTCTTTTACAAGACCTAATTTTCTAGCCCATTCTTTGAAAGCTCTTGTCATACCAGTCTTAAATCCAGCTTCATGAGTACCAGCTTCAGTAGTTGGAATATTATTAACATAGCTTGCTATATATTCTGTAGTTGAATCAGTAAATTGAATACATACCTCTCCAAACATCTGTATATTATCTACAGTTCTTTCTCCTTCAAAAATAATTGGATTTGGATGTAATACCGTCTTACTTTCATTTAAATATTCAATGAAATCTAGTAAACCTCTTTCAGAGTAATACTCTTTAACTACCTCTTCATCTTTTCTTCTATCTATAAGCTCTAAACGTATCCCTTTATTTTGGAATGATAATTCTTTTAATCTCTCATCTATTATGTCAAATTTAAAATCCGTAGTAGAGAAAATTTCATTATCAGGCTTAAATGTTACTCTTGTTCCAGTAGTCTTAGATTTTCCAACCACCTCTAAAGCTGTAACTGGAGTACCTGGCATATCCTTCTTAAGTTCTTTATCATAAGCAAATTCGAATCTTTGTCTGTAAATATTACCATTTTGATGCACTTCAACTTCTAACCATTTAGATAAGGCATTAACTACAGCAGCTCCAACACCATGAAGCCCTCCAGAGGTTTTATAATTCTTATTATTAAATTTTCCTCCTGTATGTAATTCTGTAAATACCATTTCAACTCCAGACTTCTTTTTAGTCGGGTGAATTCCAGTTGGTATTCCTCTTCCATTATCTATAACAGTAATACTTTTATCTTTATTGATAATTATCGTTGCTTTATCCCCATAACCATTTGAAATTTCATCAATGGAGTTGTCTAAAATTTCCCATATGCAATGATGTAATCCCTTAGTTCCAGTTGAACCTATATACATACCTGGTCTTACTCTAACTGGCTCAAGTTTTTCTAAAGATGTTAAGTCTGTTACATCATATCTATTATCTATATTATTACTCATATAAACCTCCAAGAAAAATCTATATAAAACCTATCTTTTTTTCAATTAATTCTGTCATATCTTTTAATTTTACATAAACATACTTTCGATTGCAAATTTATTTCTAAAAATTTTTAAAAATAGCTATTATCTGGTAATTTTTTCACTTTTACTTTACATACTTATATTATCCCGTATTTTATGAATTAGCAAAGTTTTTCAGAAACCAAAAAAAGTCAACGCATACTAAACGTTGACTTCTTTTATTTTTTATACTATTCCTTGAGCCATCATAGCTTCTGCAACTTTGTTAAATCCAGCAATATTTGATCCCATTAATATATTACCTTCTTCTCCATATTCTTTAGCCGCTTCAGCAGATTGTCTATATATATTAACCATTATATCTTTTAATTTATTATCAACTTCCTCAAATGTCCAAGATAATCTCATACTATTTTGTGACATTTCTAGTGCTGAACAAGCAACTCCACCAGCATTTGCTGCTTTTGCAGGTCCAAATAATATACCATTTTCTTGGAACACTTTTATAGCATCTAAGCTTGAAGGCATATTAGCTCCTTCTGCTACTACTCTAGTCCCATTTGATACTAAAATTTTAGCTGATGCTTCATCTATTTCACCTTGAGTTGCACATGGAAGAGCTACGTCACACTTAATATTCCATATTCCTCTGCATCCTTCAGCATACTTAGCAGTTGGAACATAGTTTAAATAATCTTTAATTCTACCTCTTTTAACTTCTTTAATTTCCTTAACTGCATCTAAGTTAATTCCATTTTCATCATATATATATCCATTAGAATCACTTAAAGCTACTACTTTTGCCCCTAATTCAGTAGCCTTCTTTGTTGCGTATATAGCAACATTTCCTGAGCCTGATATAACTACAGTTTTACCTGCTAATGATAAGTTGTTATCCTTCATCATTTCTTCTGTGAAGTAAATTAATCCATATCCAGTTGCTTCAGTTCTAGTTAAACTTCCACCGTAAGTTAAGCCTTTACCTGTTAAAACTCCAGGGTCATTTGCACCTCTTAGCTTTTTATAATATCCGTACATATATCCAATTTCTCTTGCACCTACCCCAATATCTCCTGCAGGTACATCTGTATCTTGACCTATATGTCTATAAAGCTCTGCCATAAAGCTTTGACAGAATCTCATTACTTCTCCATTTGATTTTCCTTTAGGGTCAAAGTCTGATCCGCCTTTTCCTCCACCTATTGGAAGTCCAGTTAAAGAATTTTTAAATATTTGCTCAAATCCTAAGAATTTAATAATACTAGCATTAACTGTTGGATGGAATCTTAATCCTCCTTTATATGGCCCTATAGCACTATTAAATTGTACTCTAAATCCTCTATTTACTCTAACATTTCCATTATCATCTACCCATGGAACCCTAAACATAATTTGTCTTTCTGGTTCAACAATTCTTTCTAATAAACCTGCTTCAATATATTCTGGATGTTTATCAAAAACTGGTGATAAAGATAATAAAACCTCTTTAACCGCATCTAAAAATTCTTTCTCTCCTGCATTTCTATTACTAACTTCATCTAAAACTTTTAATACGTACTCTCTTCCATTCATATATATCGCCCCTAACATTCTTTTTCTATTAAATGATACAACATATTTTAAATATTTTCCATGTTATTTCATATTTTTTTGCTGAAATATCAAAAATTTAACATAATATTTAGATTTATTTTATGAATATATCTACTTTTATATTAAAATACTAATATTAAATTTAACGTTTTTTCTTAAATATATTTTAACACAAGGAGACTAAGTATGAAAATTGGATATGCCTGTACTCCACTTATGGTTCCATATAAAACAACAAGAAAATTAACTCTTTCAAATTATTCTGAAGAAAAAGTCTCTTTACTAATAAAAGAAAATCTTGAAGACTTATATTCTATACTTTATTATAACAATTCTAAAAACATTAATTTTTTTAGAATAAGCTCTGATGTAATTCCTTTAGGGAGCCATCCAATAAATAACTATAATTGGTGGGATAATAATAAAAATCTTTTAGATAAAATAGGTTCTTATATAAAAACAAATAATATTAGAGTATCCATGCATCCAGGTCAATATACGCTTTTAAACTCTCCTAAAAAAGAAGTTGTAGAAAAATCTATATGTGATTTAAAGTTTCATTGCAAGTTTTTAGATAGCCTTAACTTACCATCAAGTCATAAAATAGTTCTTCATGTTGGTGGTGTTTACGGAAATAAAAAAAGTGCTATAGAAAGATTTATAACTGAGTACAACAATTTAGATAATAATATTAAGAAAAGATTAATAATAGAAAATGATGAACGCTTTTTTTCTATATATGATTTATTAGAGATTTATACTAAATGCAAAGTACCAATAGTATTTGATAATCTACATTATGAATGTTACGGAGATACTTCTATGTCTATATCTGAATTATTGCCATTAATACAAAGAACCTGGAAAAAAGATGATGGAGATATGAAGGTACACTATAGTATACAAGATATTACTAAAAAGAGCGGTGCTCATTCTCCCACTATTTTTATAGATAATTTTCTAGCTTACATAAATAATTACGATTTCTCAAATATAGATATAATGCTAGAAGTCAAAGACAAAGAAGTTTCTGCAATAAAGGCAATAAACTCTATAAACTATCTTAATAATAACTTTTCTTATATTGATTATTTAAACGAGATACAAGCCTATCAATTATTTGTATTAGAAAAATATGATTATAGTGGTATATCTAAATTGAAAGATATAAAACCTCAAAACAATTTTTTAAAGCTATACACATTTATAGATTCATTAATCTATGAAGAATATAACGAAGTATCATTTAGGCGTGCATTAAACCAAGGATTTGAATCTATAAGAAAGGATTTAAATTCAAAAGAAATTAATCATTATAACAAAAACTATAAAGATCAATCCTATTCAAAGTGTAAAGAATACCTAAAAAAATTAAGTGATAAATACAATTTACCACTTAATAACACATACTACTTTATTTATTAATATATAAGTACAAAGCTCACTTACTAGGTGAAAAGTCAACTATGTTGAGATTAAAAAGCTGCTGACGTAGCTATAAAAAGTTAACTTAAGTTAAAGTGAAAAGTATTACGGTAGTAACTTTTCAATATTGCCTAAAGCAATCTTTTTCCTGTCACGTTAGTGACATTTTCACCTTTTCACAAGAAAACCTTTCACCAAAGTTCTTTGCACTTTATCTTCTCATATCTTCAACCAATTTTTCTATAAACTTTACTTTCTTTCCCTTTATATACATGGCTATTGGAATATTTGCTAAAATCCCCATAACTGTCCCACATATAATATCCATCATAGTATCAATCAAACTATTGTTTTGTGATGTAAATCCAAATAATTGGTCTGTACTAAACTCCCAAATTTCCCATACTCCTGCTGCTGCAATTGAAAATATTATAGAGAATACTACTCCCATCATAGGATTAACAGCTTCTTTATCATCAGTCTTAACCAAGGTTAAATAGAAAATATATCCGATATAAGCTATTATTACTCCTGAAATTAAATGAAGTATCTTATCGTATCCTGGAATTATTATATAAAAATCTAATACACTTCCTAAATACATTGCTGCAAATACGAATGTAAATATCAAATAAAAGCTTATTCTTGATCTTCTTAAGAAAGTCTTCTTATAAACAAAGAACATAATCCATGCAGTTACTGCTGCTAATGCTATCCTAAATGTATGAACTCCTTCTTTAGCCATCATATCATATACTAAGGTTAAAGCTAATATAACCATATATGCCAAATTAATAATTAGTGCTTTATCTTTTTTCAAATCCAAAGCCAACGCCTCCTCTGCCGCTTTAATATAGATAAAATCCATTAATTAAATGATTTTTCTAAATTACTTTTAACTATTAAAGCAGTTATTCCACCTATAATTAGTCCACCAAGATGTGCATAATTATCTATGTTACTTAATGAAACCCCTATAATTACATTAATAATTATAACTTGAATAATATTCATCATATAGCTTTTTCCTATTTTATCTCTATGTTTAACTCCAAATACCAACATAGCTCCTAAAAGTCCAAAAATTGCTCCTGAAGCTCCTACAGATATAGAGTATGGACTAAGGATATAGCTAAATAGACTTCCCCCTAAGGCTGCCATTAAATATATTATTAAATATTTCTTTCGTCCAAAAACATATTCAACCTCTGATCCTATTATTTTTAGCGCATACATATTAAAGACTAAGTGCATAATTCCTCCGTGTAAAAACGCACAAGTTAACAATCTCCAAACTTGTCCACGGTTAATTAATTCATTAACCTTTGCACCTAATCTTATTAACACATAGGTATTGCTATTAAATACATCTCTAGACATTATTGCAGTTAATATATAAATTAAAACATTTATTCCTATCAATATATAAGTAAGCTTATTATCCTTAAATCTATTTCTATGCTTTTGCTCTTTTTTACTCATATATTCATATACTTGAAGGAGAGGCTTACAGCCATCTCCGCTGTAAAGCACTCTTTCTTCACTTAATGAATAAATAAGTTTATTATATTGTCCTAAATACTCCTGTGCTACTTCATTACTTTTAGTTGTAATAACTACATTCAATGCTATAGGTTTAGTAAATACTTTTTTTAAAGATTCATAAGCTTCACTATAAAGCAAAGTAGCCTCCATTTCATCGCATACTATAACGGCATATGCATAATTCTCATTTTCTGATATTGCAACCCACCTATTTTCGTTCTTAGATGAACTGAAATAATCTTTTATATAAAAACCATATCTATTAATCAATATATTAAAAAATTTATCTTCAAACTTTTTCATATTAAATATCTTTCTCTAACATATCTAATAATTCATTAAATCTTTCAATAGTAGCTTCTAAAGGCTTAGGTGTAGTCATATCCACTCCTGCTTTCTTTAATATTTCTATTGGATAATTACTTCCTCCACTCTTTAAGAAGCCAGTATACTTTTCAACAGCATTTGGTTCTTTATCTAAAATAGATTTTGCAAAAGCAGATGCAGCTGCATAACCTGTTGCATATTGATATACATAGAAATCATTATAGAAGTGAGGGATTCTTGCCCATTCAACATCTATTTCATCATCTACAACTATGTCTTCACCAAAGTATTTAACATTTAATTCATGCCATTTAGCATTGTAATCTTCTGCTGTTAATGGCATACCTTTTTCAAAGCTTTCATGAGTATATAGTTCAAACTCTGCAAACATTATTTGTCTAAATACAGTTGTTCTTATTTGTTCTAACTCTTGATTTATTAAATAAAGTTTTTTCTTTTCATCAGTTTCTTTATTTATTAAATGATGAATAAGTAGAGCTTCATTAGTAGTCGAAGCAACTTCTGCACAGAATATTGAATATCCTGCATAATAGTAGCTTTGTTCTTTTCTTGAATAATAAGAATGGATTGAGTGACCCATTTCATGAACTAAGGTAGATACATCATTTAAATCGTAATTATAATTTAATAATACGTATGGTTTTGTATCATATCCACCCCATGAATAAGCTCCACCTCTTTTACCTTTATTAATATATTTATCTATCCATCCACCTTCAATTCCACCTTTAAATATATCTAAGTATTCTTCTCCTAGTGGATTAAGACCTTCAATTGCCATCTCAACGCCTTTATCAAATTCTACATGTTCCTTATCAATTTCTATAACTGGCACATATAAGTCATACATATGCATTTCATCAAGTCCAAGTAATTTTTTCTTTATTCTTACATATCTATGAAGTGATTCAATATTATCATTTATAGTTTTAATAGCATTCTTATAAACTTCAAGTGGAATATCTTCTGGTTTTAAAGCCGCTTCTAAAGCACTATTATACTTTCTCACTCTTGCTGAGAAATTAAATGCTTTTATTGAACTAGAAAGTGTTGTAGCTAAAGTATTTTCAAAATCCTTATAGTGTCCAAATAAATCTTTAAATGCAGCTTCTCTAACACTTCTATCTTTAGATTTAATAAATGAAGAATAGTTTCCTTCTGTCAATTCTACTTCATGACCATCTTCATCTTTAATTTTTCCAAATTTCATATCAGCATTAGTCATTATATTATGAATTGATGATGGAGCATCAAGACAATCAGAAGCAGCTGCTAAAAGTTCCTCTTCTTCCTTACTTAATACATGAGGTTTTTCCTTAATTATATTAATTAATAAAAATTCATATGGCTTTAATCCATCTAATCTTTTTATCTCTTCTTCTATAAATCCGTCTGGTAAACTTAATAATTCTGGTACAAAATAAGCTGAATATGTTGCGTACTCTGCCATGTAAGCATCAATTTTATTCATCATGCTTTGATATTTAGGATTTGATGTATCTTCGTCTGATTTTAAATGAGCATAAACATATATTTTTTCAGCTTTTCTTGAAATCTTCTCATTTAAATCTAAATATTCTATTAATACTTCTCCATTTTTAAGTTTTCCTTGAAATTCTTTAAGCTTTGGAGCTTCTTGTTGAAGTTCCTTATACTCTTTTTCCCAAGCTTCATCACTAGGATAAACTTCATTAACACTCCATTTATCTATTTCTTGAATTTCCTCTCTCTTCTTTAAAACCTTACTTTCCATAGCACACCTAGCCTTTTTCGGCTACTCCTTTCTACTTATATTCTTCTTCTTTTCCTTCTATATCATTAAAAGCTTTTTCCATAGCTTCATGAATTAACCCTAAAGCTAAAGATAATTTTTCACTAATATATTGATGTTCATCTTCATATTTAAAAGTAATTAAGAATGTTGGATTATATTCATCATCCACATCTTCAATCTTAAATCCTTCTTCTTCAAATATAGAATAATTAAATACATCATATATTGCAGAGTATTCCCACTCTTCAACATCTTTATTTGTGTCAAATTTTATATAAACAGTATCTCCTTTTACATAAAACCCTTTTACATATTCAGCTTCAACAGATACTTGATAACTTCCTAACTCTTTTGTAACAAATCCTGTTTCAGCATCTCTTTCCATTAATATTAAACTTGAGTAATCCATATTTATATTCTCCTTCTATTCTTCCATTGTTTTCATTTTTTTGTCTTATCCTTATTATATGTTTCCTTCTTTAATTATACAATATCCACTTTACATATTTACAATTTATGGTAATATATTAACATAGAGTTTTTTTGGGGGCGATTTTATGGTGCAAAAACGTTCTAAAAAAAATAGGACATACACTAGAGTTCAACGCTTAAAAAAACGTAGAAAAAAGTTATTTGCAATAATTTTTCCTATAGTTGTTGTTGTATTATTGATTACTAGTGGAATCCTATTAAAAGGAAAGTACGTTTCTTACAGATGTAGTAATTTAACTTATGCAATTGATTACTACTTCACTAATTGGAAAGATAAAGATTTAAGAATTAACAGAGTTCAAAGTATGACATTCGTTGATAAAACCGAGGATAAAGTTATCGTAGAAGCTTTTGGCCTTAGTCATAATGAGCCACATCAAAGAACTACACTAGTAGGAGAATTAACAAAAGATTCTAGTGGATCATGGGTAATGAACTCATTAGAAAAAAAAGATGATTCACAAAAAAACGCTGAATAAATCAAAGACAGTAGATAGGTTACATAACCTTTCTACTGTCTTTTTTCATATTATTTATCAGCTAATATATGATCAAATCTTCTTCCCATTTCAAAGCTATGGTAGTTAACTCCATCCTTTGAGTGATTATCTATAAAGTCTTGTAATTCTATTTCATAAGTTTCACAACCATCTAATTCGATAGTTATCACATCTTCATCATCAATTTCAAAATTAGTTATTTCGCCATTATCAATTTCTTCATTACCATAGTGGAAAACTACTCCACAATCAGTTAGCTCAGTGTATAATTCTAATAATTCTTCTCTTGTGTCTCTTGTCATATTTCTTTCTCCTTAAACTACTAATTTTAGAAATGTTATATAAAAGGTTGTGCCTACCCCAACTTCACTTTCTGCAACTACACTCCCATTATAAGCTTCAATTATCTTTTTACTTAAAGATAATCCTATTCCAATGCTCTTAGGATTTATAGAATTCTTACCCTTATAAAATCTTTTAAATATATTTTTAAGATCTTTCTTTTCTATCCCTTCACCATTGTCACTTATAGTTACTGTAACGCTTAATGTTGTTTCATCAAGAGAAATTTTTATATTTTCTCCTATAGCAGTATGCTTTATAGAGTTTTAATAATATTACTAAAAACTTCTCCTATCTATTTCTCATCATGAAAGTAAAGGCCCTCACCCTTAAAATCTAATCTTATCTTTTGTTTTTTTCCTCAGCCTTAACTTTTAAAGGCTGCATACAATAATTTATAGTATCTTTTAAAGAAAGTAAAGACCTATTATAATTTATTGCATTACTTTCTATTCTTGCATACTTTAATAAAGTGGTAATAACCCAATCTATTCTGTTTAATTAATGCGATATATCATTAGTAATATTTTCTAAATTAACTTTTCCTTCTCTAAAATCTATTAAAGCACCTTCAAACCTTTCTTCCATATCAAGAAATCTGTTGTAAAATACCTCTCTTTCTCTTTTATTTAATACTAATTGCTTATTATTAAATTTACCTTCTACCATATTATTTGCAATTTCTCCAAGAGTATTTAGATTTTTAAAAATAGGTTTAATTATGTATCTAGGTTATATTCAAATAGGTTGTTTTTCATATATTTCCACTATTAATAATGTTTATACACAAATAAATACTCCTTTAATTTCAAAATTTTAAAGTATAATAAAATAGCTACCATATACCGTTGTCATAGTAGCTATTTTTATGAATCTTTTACGGCGTCATTAAAAAAATATCATTTTAATTGCAAAAATAATTAATATTATTCCACCTAAAAAATCTGCATATCTAGTTACAAAGTCAAGTCTCCTTATATACCTACATAAGAAAAATCCTGTTGTACAAATTAGTAATGTTATTAATCCAATCATAACTGCATTTAATACCATAAGAAGACATATGCATGCTCTATGTGATGCTGTAAATCCAACAACTAGTGCATCTATGCTAACAGATATTCCTAAAATTATTGGCATTCCCTTTTTAAGTAATAGTTCATCATCTTTCTCTTCAGATTCAAATCCTTCTTTAAACATCATAATTCCAACAATTCCAATGGCTATTCCGCCTATTATATTAGGTATAGCAACTACATATTTTTCAAAAAGATATCCAAAAACTCCTCCTAAAAAGAAAAATAAAAACTGAAAAAAACCAAAAGAAATTATATATTTTATCTTACTATCTCTTCTAACTCTTGGGTTTAGACCTATACTTAATGTAACACCTAATGCATCCATAGCCAAAGCTATTCCAATAATAATTAAATGTCTTAAATCCATATTCTCTCTCCTACTAGAAATTTACTTCTATATAATTGTATTAACAATCACCTTTACATATGAATTATATTATTTAATTATTAAAATTTAATAAATAACACTTTATTTTTCACACCTTTTATTGTATAGTATATATTGTATTCAAAATAATAAGCAAATTGTGTATCACATTTAATATATTTTATAATTATTTTTGATTTTCACATAAAGGAGAGTAACATAATGGCAAATTGTATCATAGCTCAATCTGGTGGTCCAACATCTGTAATAAACTCTAGTGTCGTTGGATTAATAGATGCTAATAAAGATTTAAAAATTTTTGATAAAGTTTATGCTGGTTTAAACGGAATAGAAGGTATTCTTAATGGAAATATCATAGAGTTATCTAGCTTTAGTGATGAAGAGATTAACTCATTTAGATATACTCCTTCATCTGGATTAGGTTCTTGCAGATACAAAATGAAAAAGTTAGAAGAATCAACAGAAGAATATGATAAACTATTAGAAATTTTAAAAGCTAATGATATAAAAGCTTTCTTTTATGTTGGTGGAAATGATTCAATGGACACTACTGCAAAGCTTGGTAAGTACGCTAAAGAAACAGGTCTAGATATCAAATTTATAGGTATTCCAAAAACTATAGATAATGATTTAATGTACACAGATCATACTCCTGGCTTTGGATCAGCTGCAAAGTTTATTGCAACAACAGTTCTTGAAACATATTTAGATTCATCAGTATACATAAATAACGGAATATTCATAGTTGAAACTATGGGACGTGATACTGGATGGCTTGCAGCATCAGCTGCTTTAGCTAAACTTAATGGTAAACAAGTTGCCGATTTTATATATTTACCTGAATCTGCTTTTGATGTAGATAAGTTTTTACATGATGTAAAATTAAAATTTGAAGAGCAAAACCAAGTATACATAGTTGTATCTGAAGGAATTAGAACTGCTGATGGTACATTTGTTGCTGAAACATCTTCACAAGCTCATGATAAATTCGGACATGCTCAACTTGGTGGAGTTGGTATGTATTTAAAGAATTTAATAATACAATCTGGAATCACAAAGAGAGTAAAATCTTTAGAACTTGGAGTACTTCAAAGATGTGCTATGCATTGTGCTTCAAGCTTAGATTTAGAAGAAGCTCATCAAGTTGGCTATGAAGCATTAAAATATGCTAATATGGGACATAGCGGATATATGGTTGCTATAAAAAGAGATTCAAATGCTCCTTATTCAAGCTCATATTTCTTAGTAGAAGCTGATAAAATAGCCAACAATGTTAAATACTTCCCTAAGGAATGGATTAACGAAGAAGGAAATGGTGTTACTGAAGAAGCTATTGAATATTTAGCTCCTCTTGTATCCTCACTTCCATCAATTTTAACTCAGTCACCTATGCCTAATTTTAAGGTGTTTAATAAATAATAATAAATGCTTAATGATATCTATACCCATGGCATCATTAAGCATTTTACTTTTACTTATTTTTTAGGTAAATATCTTCTACAAATATACTCTATAGTATCTAAGAAAATATCTACTTCCTTTTCCGTATTATATATTCCAAGACTTGCTCTTACCATCCCAGGAATTCCATTCTTTCCTATATACTCATCAAGATCTTTATCTTTAATTCCTAAAAGTCTTCTTGTATATGGATGAGCACAGAATCCACCTTCCCTAACAGCAATTCCTCTTATGCTAGCAAGTTTTTCTCCTACTTCTTCATAATTCATTCCATTTATATTAAATACCATTATTCCTAATCTATCATCAATGTTTTCACAATCCCCATATAAATTAACATCAGCTATATTTTTCATACCTTCTAATAACTTAGAGAATATATTTTTTTCATTGTCTTCTATTGTTTTAAACCCTATTCTCTCCATATCCTTCATCGCTTGAGTCATAGCTACTACTCCAAAAAAATTTGGTGTTCCTGGTTCATTTTTTTCTGGAGTATCTAAATAAATCTGCCCTTCATCTCTTACAATATATACTATTCCTCCACCAACTATATCAGGAGGGTAATAATTAAAAGTTTCTTTTAATCCAATTATTGCACCACATCCAAACGGAGCATACATCTTATGTGCAGAAAATACAAGATAATCTATATTCTCATCACTTTTTACACCTAACATAGATACCTTTTTGTGAGCGACTAATTGTGCTCCATCTACAATTATATGGGCTCCATATTTATGAGTAAGCTTCGCTACTTTCCTTATATCATTTAGATATCCAGTAACATTAGATGCACCACTTATTGTAACATATTTTACTTTACCACAATACTTTATTAATAACTCCTCAAGTTCATCTACTTTTACTCTTCCATTTTCGTCTACTTCTAGATACTTTAAGTTACATTTTCCTCTCCAAGGCAAATCATTTGAGTGATGTTCCATTCTAGTAGTAATAACAATATCCTCTCTATCTTTAATCAATATATTTGATAATCTATTTAGCCCCATTGTAGTATTATCTGTAAAAATCGCCGTATATAAATCCTCAGGTGCATTAAAATAATTCATTATATACTTTCGACATTCATCATAAGTATCACTACAAAATTGTGATTTTTGTCCATCACCTCTAGCTATTGAACCATACATTTCACTACATTCTAATATTCTTTTCAACACTCTTTTAAATGCCGGAGTGGTAGCTGCATTATCAAAATTTATAGGAACTATTTTTCCTTTTCCTTCTACTTCAATTTTTTTATCTATACCCACAAATAATTCCCTTATTTTTTCCATATTAGTTTTATGCATAACAATCCCTCCCCCTACATTCTATTCTTGTATATAAATTAGTGTGATGATAAATGTACTAAATAACCTATTTCCATCATATTCTATAAAGTAACATATGTCCTAAAATAGACATATATTGATAATAAATTATTCTTCGGAGGATATAAATGGATTCAAATAAAACCAATAAAACCAATAAAAATAAGAAAGATAATGATTTAACTTTTGCTCCTATGAATATTCAAGATGCTCTTAAACCAGCTAATTTTCCTACTCCTAATATAAGCGGTGGTCCTATGAGTAATGGGACAATGTATATGTGCTTTCCTGCTCCATCAATTAATATGATGAATCCAGCTATGAATAATGAAAATAAACCAAGTACTGTACCATTAACTCCATACCCTTCAAATATTCCAGATATTGAACAAACACAAACTTTACCTAGTACTAATACTAATAATTCAAATAATACCACTAACAAAGTTCCAAGTAGTTTTCCTACTGAGTCTAGTAATTTAGAATATCCATCTGAAGTAAACTCAGAGGACCTATATTCTTATAATAAACCTAGACTAAATGATAACTATGATAAAAATTCCGTAAATCCATTAGATATTGTAAGAAATTTTACATTAGAAGATATCTCACTTTCTAATGATTATAGAGGTGATAACAAAGAAAGTGAAGTAGATAAAATATTCAAAAAAATAGAAGATAATAACTCTGTAGTTTTAGCAACAATGAAAGCTTATAGAATTCCTTATCCTATTGCCAAATTACTAATTAAAAATATAATAAAACTTACTCTTGAATATGAAGGAAGGTGATTTTATGACTTATATAAGATTAAATACACCTGATGTAAACTCTAGCATTAGAATTCTTCATGCAGTTCCAAATGCACCTAATATCGATGTTTACGCAAATGGTAGTTTAATATTATCAGATCTTTCTTTTAGTTCTATATCTAATTACTTAAATCTATCACCAGGAACTTATGAACTTCAAGTATATAGATCTGGCTTTTATGATACACCATTAGCTACACAAAGTGTTCAATTAGCACCAAGTGCTAATTATACTATTTCTGTAGTTACATTAGGAGGTTTATTTCTATTTAAATTAAGAGATGCTTCAATTGCAACTTCAACTGAATATACTTATTTAAGATTTATGAATCTTTCACAAAGTGCACCTCTATTAAACCTAGACCTACCTAATGGAAATGAACTTTTTACTGCTGTTGAATACTTAGAAACAACAGGTTACTATACAACCTCTCCTGGAATATACAACTTTAGAGTTGAAAGCACAGGTGGAACAGCACTAAATAAAAATATTAAAAACTTAACTCTAGAAGGCGGAAAACTTTATACAATTTATATTTTAGGAATATTTAATGGTAATCCACCACTTGGTTATTTATTTGTAGAAGACGAACGGTAGAAAAAAAGTACGAGCTAAGGCTTGCAATTGAAAAGTCGACTTCGTCGAGGTGAAAAGGCTACTACGTAGCAGGGAAAAGTTAACTAAAGTTAACGGGAAAAGTATTAAAATAGATATATTATACAATTGCCAAGGGCAATATTTTCCCTATCACCTTAGTGATATTTTCTCCTCAGCTTCAGCTGACTTTTCCCCTTTGACCTAGTCAAACTTTCCACCAAATTGCTACGCAATTTATTTATATTTTTCTCCTATTTGAATAAACATAATGTTAATAGTATAATTATATGGAAACTTCGGGATATGGAGGATAATATGATAGTTTTAAGTTGTAAAGATATATGTAAAAGTTATGGAATTAGGGATGTACTAAAAAAAGTTACATTTTCAATAAATGAAGGTGATAAAGTTGGTATTATTGGAGCTAATGGTGAAGGTAAATCAACTCTATTTAAAATAATATGCAGAGAAATATCTCAAGACTCTGGTGAGATTTTTATAGATAAAAATAAAACTCTTGGGTATTTATCTCAAAATCTTAATTTAGATACAGATAAAAATATCTACGAAGAAACACTCTCTGTATTTGATGAGCTTATTAACATAGAAAATAAATTGTCTACATTAGAAATCAAAATGAACGAGCCTTATGATGAATCTAAAGCAGACTATCATGAAAAGTTAATTAAAGATTACACTACTCTTCAAGATATTTATTCTCATAAAGGTGGATACATATATAAAGGTGAAATCTCTAGAGTATTAAAAGGTCTTGGATTTACTGAAGCTGATTTTTATAAAGATATAAGTACATTAAGTGGTGGACAAAAAACTAGAGTAGCTCTTTGTAAGCTACTATTAAGAAAACCTGATATACTACTTCTTGACGAGCCTACTAACCATCTTGACTTAGAGGCTATAGCTTGGCTTGAAGAATATATGAAAACTTATAAAGGTACTGTTCTTGTAATTTCTCACGATAGATTTTTCTTAGATTCTGTTACTAATAATACATTTGAAGTAATAAATGGTGAAGTTGAATGCTACAATGTTCCTTATACTAAGTTTATTGAATTAAGAAAAAAGAACTATGAAGCTAAATTAAAGGCTTATAATCTTCAACAAGCTGAAATTAAAAGACAAGAGGCTATAATTGAAAAATTCCGTTCATTTAATAGAGAAAAAAGTATAAGAGCTGCTGAAAGTAGAGAAAAAGCTCTAGATAAGATGGAAAGAATAGATGCTCCTACTCATGAAAAAGAAGGTTCAAAAATTAAATTTGAAGCTTCAGTAAAAAGCGGATATGATGTTCTTCATATCGAAAAAATGAGTAAAGCTTATGGAGATAAAGTATTATTTAAAAATCTTAATATGGATTTAAAACGCGGTGAAAAAATCGCTTTAATAGGTGAAAATGGTAGAGGTAAAACTACTCTATTTAAAATAATAATGGATGTAGTTAAAGCTGATACCGGTGTTAAAGTTCTTGGAACTAATGTTAATGTTGGTTATTATGATCAAGAACAATCTGACCTAGATTTAAATAAAACAATTTTAGATGAAGTATGGGATGCATTTCCTAATATGACTACAACTAAACTAAGAAATGCTTTAGCATCTTTCTTATTCACAGGCGATGATGTGTTTAAAGTTATAAATACTCTTAGCGGTGGTGAAAAGTGTAGAATAAATTTATTAAAGCTTATGCTTTCTAAATCTAATCTGTTATTAATGGATGAACCTACAAACCACCTTGATATAATCTCAAGAGAAGCTTTAGAAGATGCTATTTTAGAATATGATGGAACATTAATGATAATTTCCCATGATAGATATTTCTTAAATAAAGTAATTGGAAGAATTTTAGAGCTTAATGAAGATGGTGTAACCGAGTATCTTGGTAACTATAATTACTATCAAGAAAAGAAGCTTAATCCAAGCAGATTTGAAGACTATGAAGAAATAGCTAATGGAAAAACTAAAACTCAAATTAAAGAAGATAAGAAAAAGAAAAGAGAAGCTGAAAAAGAAGCTAAGGCTATGCAGCTTAAATTAAAAAACATTGAAAAAACAATATCTGAAAAAGAAGAGGAATTAGTTAAACTTCAAGAAGATCTTTGTTTAGAAGAAATTTACTCTAACCCAACAGAAAGCCAAAGAGTGAATAATGAGATTAAAAATTTAGAAGAAGAAATTGCTAACCTTTATGAAGAATGGGAAAACATGGTTTAGTAAATAATTAATGGTGGCATATAGCCACCATTTTTTAACTTATAATTACTTTAATAAACTTCTTCTTTCCAATTTGAATTATAAATTTAGATGCTAAAGAAACTTCATCAATATTACTTATGCTTTCGCCATTTACCTTAACTCCACCTTGTTCCACTAATCTTCTAAATTCTTTTTTACTTGGAACTAACTTATTCCCTAAAACTATATCAGCTAAGTTAAAATCTCCTGAATTAACTTCTACAGTTTTTATATCATCAGGAATTTCACCTTTCTGAAAGACCTTTCTAAATCTATCTTCTGCTAGTTTTGCTTCTTCTTTTCCGTGGTATAATTCTACTATTTCTTTAGCTAAAGAAATTTTTACATCTCTAGGATTAACATTATCTTCTTCAAGGTCTTTTCTTATCCTTTCAATTATATCTGGATGAATATCTGTAACTAATTCAAAGTATTTAATTATTAAACCATCTGGAATACTCATTGCCTTTTCAAACATTATAGTAGCTGATTCATCTATTCCAATGTAATTTCCTAAACTTTTGCTCATCTTATTTTCGCCATCAAGACCTTCTAATAATGGCATAATTATTATTGATTGTGGCTCTTGCCCAAATTCTTTTTGAAGCATTCTTCCCATCAAAACATTAAATCTTTGGTCAGTTCCTCCCATTTCAATATCAGCTTTTATTTCTACTGAATCAAACCCTTGCATTAATGGGTAGAAAAACTCATGAAGAGATATGGACATATTACTTTCGTATCTCTTTTTAAAATCATCTCTTTCTAGCATTCTTGCAACTGTTGATTTTGCAGCTAATTTTATTACTTCTTCAAAAGTCATCTTAGATAACCATTCACTATTAAATTTAACTTCAGTTTTCCCTCTATCGAGTATCTTAAATATTTGTGTTTCGTAAGTTTTAGCATTTTCAAGCACTTGCTCTGTCGTTAATGGCTTCCTAGCTTTTGATTTCCCTGTTGGATCTCCTATCTTTCCTGTAAAATCTCCAATTATTATAACTACCTTGTGTCCTAAATCCTGTATTTGCTTTAGTTTTCTTAAAACTACAGTATGACCTAAATGAATATCTGGAGCACTTGGATCTAATCCTAATTTAACTACTAACTCTTTTTTACTTTTTAATTTCTCCTTTAATTCTTCAAGTCCTATTATTTCATCTACACCTTTGCTTATTATCTTTATTTGTTCATCTATATTAATCATCTTTATTCCTCCAAAATTTTCTTTGTTTTCTTATATAATTTTATAAGGAAACACACTACTCATATACATTCGTAGGTGTACACTTCCAGTGTAACTTTAATCTACCAAATCATAAATTTGGATTTTCAGTTAAGTTCGGTTACCTAAATTACATGTGCGCCCTGTGGGTGAAATTTAGAACCTCACTTATAGTAACTCATAACTTTCTCTATACTTAAAAATCCGCGCGTATATTTTTAAATATAAAAAAGCCCCCGTCCTACTAAAAGGACGAGAGCATAAAACTCACGTGTTACCACCTAATTTCATTGTTAACTCACATTAACAACCTCTTCAGGTACGCCAAAAATATGGTTATACCCTAGCACTATAACAGGTGCGAATCCGACATCTGCCTACTGGTTGTAATCTTTCGGAGTGCTGCTCAGAGACGTATTCAAATTAATTTGTCATTCCCTTTTCACCAACCAGGACCTCTCTTTATAACTCTATTAACTCTACTCTTTCTCTTCAAAGCTTTAACAATTCTTATATATTATTATATGCTTGTTTTTTTCTTTGTCAACATAAACCTAACATAAAAAAGGAAACTCCTTATCATCTCATCGAATGAGTACTCTTCAAGGGTAACTTCAAGTTACCGAATTTTAAATTTGGACTTTCAGTTAAGTTCGAGTATCCAAATATAAAATTTGCACTCTTACTTAAATTCCCTTATACATCTTGATATAGCTTCTTCAGTACTCTCAAAATAAATTCCATTATCTCTTAACTTTTTATTACTTATTCTTAAATCTCTTTTCTTATCTTTAAATCTTTCTGTATCTTTAATAAGTATATCTTCAATTCTGTTTTGTAAGCCTAAATTTTCAAGAACTCTACATCCAATATCATAAGTAGAAATATCATTTTCAGAACCAAAATTATAGTCTCCATAAGAAACTTCTAATAACTTTTCAACATTTTCAATTACTTCATAAACGTAGCTAATTCCCCTATATTCATTAGTTGCTAATGATATTTTTTCACCTTTTAGCGTTTCATTTAATATATTAGTAATTATGTTTATATTAACTCTTTTATTTCTTTCTGCATAAGAAAACATCCATGTTAATCTTAAATTATAATATTTATCAAAAATATTTTTAATTTCATTTCCAGCATAAAGCTGATCACTACTTGCAAAAATCAATTTTGAGTCTTTTAATGCACAGCCTTTAGCAATATTTACAGTCCCATCAAAATTTATTTTATTTGCAAACTCAGGTTCATTTTGACACCTTCCTGTATCAGATATTGCAGCTGAATGAAATACTATATCGAAATTATTATTTTTAAATAAATCATAAACCTTTTTTTCATTAGTAATATCTAAATCTTTATGACTTAAAGCTAAGATATCATATTTATCTTTATAATACTCGCTAAATCTCGATGCTAAAAATCCATTACTTCCTGTAACTAATACCTTTTTCATATTCTCTGCCCCTTAACCTTTAACTTATCTTTTGTCTTATTTATAATACTCAATAATAGCTTGAGTTCCTTCATCTTCTAATCCATCATCCGCAATTTTCTCATATAGTTCTAATACTTTATTTAAAACTGGTAATTCTTCATTTTTACTTTCCATAGTATCTCTTGCTATTTTTAAATCTTTAATAAAATGCTTTATAAAAAAGCCTGGTTCATAATCATGTACAAGCATCTTAGGCGCATTATTATCCATTTGCCAGCTACCTGCTGCACCTTTTGAAATTGCCTCTAATACAGTCTTTCCATCTAATCCAACGCTTTCTGCATAATGAACTGCTTCAGCTGTGGCTGCTATTGTTCCAGCTATAGCTATTTGATTGCAAGCTTTACAGTTCTGTCCACTACCTGCTTTTCCTAAATAAATAATATTTTTGCCCATAGATTCAAATACAGGAAGTAAAAAGTCAAAATCTGCTTTTTCTCCTCCCACCATTATTGATAAAGTTCCATTTTTAGCACCTATATCTCCTCCTGAAACAGGAGCATCTAACACATGAAACTTAGTACCTAATTCAGAAAGTTTTTTTGCTAAAGCTGGTGATGATGTCGTCATATCTACCATATATGCTCCTTCTTTAGCATTAGCAAATATTCCTTCTTCGCTTAAATATACTTCCTCAACATCCTTAGGATATCCAACTATAGTAAAAATAGCATCTGCACCTTCTACACAGTCTTTTATAGTCTCGCAAACTCTTATTCCCTCATCTTCCAATCCTTCACACTTTGATAAAGTTCTATTATATACACTAACAGAGTGACCAGCTTTTTTTAAATTTAGAGCCATAGATTTCCCCATTACCCCTACACCTATCCATGCAATTTTCATAACAATTCCTCCTATATTTTAACTGTTCTCTATTTATTTTTATTTAGCTAACTATTTTATCTCTACAAATATTCATATTAATTTACTGTATATTTATAATTTTAGCACTAATTAGAATATCTTAATATGATTATTTTTTTGTTAAAATTCTTAAACATAAAAACTGTATATATTTTTACTAAAAATAAGTATAGATATTTTTAATAATTTATTTACATTTATAAAATAATAAACGATTTCCACTCATATACTTTACCATAATAATTTAATTAGGAGTAAAGTTATCATGCGTAAAGACGGAATATTATTAAAAAATATTGACCCAATGAGAAAACTCATGCCATATCTTTTTAAAAGTAGAAATGGTAATATAGTATACTCCCCTGAAGAAATAGAATTTGACTTTTCAAAAGATTATTTAAGGAACTTAAATAAATCAAACCCTGGTTTAAAAATCGGAACATTTGAATTAATAATCACTGCTCTTATTAGAACATTTGCTATGTACCCTTATCTAAATAGATTTGTAGCTAATAAAAAAATTTATGCTAGAAATAATTTTTCACTTTGTTTTGTAGTCTTAAAACTTATAGACGGAAAATATGTAGAAAGTACAGCAAAAGTTTTTTTTAACAAAACTGAAAGTATTTTTGAAGTTTCTAAAAAAATTAATGATGCCATTGAGCTTTCTAGATCTAACGTTGTAAAAGATGATGATAAGCTTATGAGTTTTTTTGCAAATCTCCCTTCACCTATATTGACCTTTTCAGCTTGGGCAATTAATAATCTTATACACATCGGTGTAGTTCCTAAAAAGATTACTGATGCTATTCCTCTTTTTAGTAGTGTCTATATATCAAACTTAGGGAGTATTGGCCATAACACTCTCCACCATCATTTATTTGAATGGGGCACAACATCAATTTTTCTAACCATGGGTAAAATAACTAAAAGAAATGATAAATCATTTTTAAATGTAGTTTTTTCTGTTGACGAAAGAATAGCAGATGGTATATATCTAGTAAAGGCACTTCGATATTTTTCTAAATTACTAAAGCATCCAGAAGCTCTTGAATTACCTCTTTATGAAATAGTTGAAGATGATGGAATTTAATATTTTTTATTTTTAGGAATTATATTATTTATACTTTTTTAATTTAAAATTCAAAAGTTAAATAATAGAATGTTAGTTATACTTCTATTATTTAACTTTATATTTTTATAGTAGCTATTTTACTTAACCTGTACTACTATATTATTTTTTCTAGCCTCTTCAGCTCCAAAAGCCATAAGATGACTTTGCAATGATTTCGACCCACTAGAAAGAGATTCAACTGATTTATTTTCTAAAAGTCTAAATAACTCATTCATTAAGCCATTATCTCCACCACTATGTCCACCTACTGGAATTTCTATTTTATGAATTGTTATATCCTTATCTTGTTTTACATTCGATCTAAATTTTATTACTTCAATTTCTCTTTTACCTTCGTGACCTCTTATCTCACCTTTTGTTCCCATTATCTTTATAGTTCTCGAAATTTCATCTGTAAATGCAGAAAGACTAAATGTAGCTGTTATTCCATTTTTAAATTTGATTATAGTACTTTGATGATCACAAACATTGTTATCACAATTAAATACACATCTACCATATTCATTCTCAGATATAGCATTTAATATACCTTCTTCTGTCTGAACTTCACTTACTACAGTTGATGGCCATCCCCCTTTCATTGGCGGATATATCTTTCTTGCATCAAATACACAATCTTCAACCTTACAGCTTACACATCTATCTGCTGCACCTTCTGGCTTATTATCATTATTAAAAAAGCTTAACTCCCCAAAGGAAGAAATACTTTCACATTCATCATCTACAAGCCATGACAATATATCCATGTCATGACAACTCTTTTGTAATATTATTGGTGAAGTTTCATCTGAATTTCTCCAATTTCCTCTTACAAAGCTATGAGCCATATGAAAAGCACCAACATTCTCATTATGCTGAATATTAACTACTTTTCCTATTTCTCCACTATCAATAATTTCTTTTAATTTAGTAAAGAACGGTGTATATCTTAAAACATGACATACCATAAGTAGTAAACCTTTATCTTCTGCCTTCTTAACCATATCAACACACTCTTCTTTATTTATTGACATAGGTTTTTCTAATAAAATATTATATCCTTTATCTAAAGCTTTCATAGTTGGTTCATAATGTAATCTATCTAATGTAGATATTATAGCTAGGTCTGCTAACTTTTCTCTCTTAAAGAAATCATCCCAATTAGTAAATATATTCTCTTGTGGTATGTTATGTTCTCTTACTAATGTTTCTCTCCTAAAGTCATTTGGTTCAACTACAGCAACAACCTTACCCATTTCACTATGATTTTTAATAAAGTTTGCATAAATATCTTGTCCCCTTTGTCCTGCTCCTATTATTGCAACAGTCTTCATAATTCTTGCCCCCTATTAATACATTATATCTACATTTTACATTTATATTGTTACACCTTCCATAATTTATACCTTTATTGCTAAAAAAGTCCACAATACTCTTATAAATATTGTAGACTTTAATATTTCTTATATTATAACTATGTTCTTTCCTAATTCCTTTGCTTTGTATAATTTTTTATCTGCTTCAGCTATAAGCATATCCATTTCATCAATTTTATCAGATAACTCAGCTACTCCAAAGCTCGCAGTTAATTTAATCTCAACTCCATTATATATAAACTTATGC
Source organism: Clostridium disporicum (assembly GCF_001405015.1). Classification (GTDB taxonomy): domain Bacteria; phylum Bacillota; class Clostridia; order Clostridiales; family Clostridiaceae; genus Clostridium; species Clostridium disporicum_B. Next base: position 60,668 of record NZ_CYZX01000004.1, on the reverse strand, counting down.
TCTTCTATACTTTTACGAATTTTCTCTGTAGATTTTATAAAATTTTCAGTATCCATATTTTTAAATACTATTAAAAACTCTTCTCCACCATATCTAGAAACCCAATCATATTCTTTTCTAATATTGCTTTTTACAATTTTTCCAATTTCTTTTAAAACATAGTCTCCTGATTGGTGCCCATATTTATCATTAATTTTTTTAAAATTATCTATATCCATAAGTACAATAGTTAATTTCTCATTTTTTCTTTTTGATTCTTTTATTTCTAGAGGAAATCTTTCATTTATGTACCTTCTATTATAACATTCTGTCAATTCATCAGTAATAACTAGCTTATTTAATTTTTCAATTTCCTCGCAAATTTCACTTATAGCAATACATGAAACTTCATTTATAAGCATAGAATCTGTTATATCTTTAATACATTCTATTACATAATGCTCTCTACCTTTGTTCATAGTAATTGCTGTAATTGCAAATACTCTATTATCGTTATACTCAACTTTAGTAAAAACTTTATTTTCATTATAAGCTCTCATAGATATGCAATTTTCACACATATTACTTTTATTCCATATGCTATAGCATTTACCATCACTCTCATTTACACCTTTACTAAAGATATGAATTATTTCATTTTTCAAAGGATTTATTACTCGTACCTTATCAAATAGTAATTTTAAATATTCACATTCCGCTAATCCGCTACATATATTACTCAAAATACTATCTCCCACCTCCATATAGTGAAGTACTTACTTTATTATAATCCTCTTTTAATATATTACAAATAATCTTATCTAAAATTAATTCTATTTAGTATATCTTTTCATCACTAATACTTTATTTAGCATGTTCTCTCAACACACTAATCTCATCCTCGGTTAGCTTTCTCCATTTCCCATATTCTATACCATCTATTTTTATATTCATTATTCTAACTCTCTCTAATCTAACTACATTAAACCCAAAAGCTTTGCTCATTCTTCTAATCTGTTTATTTAAACCTTGAGTTAAAATGATATTAAATGTCTTATCATTTACTCTACTTACTTTACAAGGTCTCGTTATAACTCCACCTATATCTACTCCATTTGACATTCCTTCAATAAATTTATTATCAAACTCTTTATCTACTGTTACTATATATTCTTTTTCTTTATTATTATCTGCCTCTAAAATACTATTAGCTAAATCACCATTATTAGTCATCAAAATAAGTCCCTGTGATAATTTATCTAATCTTCCTACTGGAAATATATATTCAGGATAATTCATATATTGGATTATATTATCCTCTACATCATTTGCCGCTGTACAAGTTATTCCAACTGGTTTATTTAAGGCTATATAAATTCTTTCCTTTGGCTTTAATTTTTCTCCATCTAAAAGAATATCATCATATTCTTCTACCCACTGCCCCGGAAAGGCTAATTCGCCATTTACTATAACTCTACCTTCTTCAATTATTCTATTAGCTTCTTTTCTTGAGCAAACCCCATAATTGCTAAGAAGTTTATTTATCCTCATTTAATTTTATCCTTTCTACATTTTTTCCAATTATCTTTATTCCCTCTTCAATCTGATTTAAGCTTAATCTTGTTAATCCTATTCTAAGAGTATTTTCACAAGAATTATCTACAGAGAATATATCCCCTGGAGTAAATATAACATTTTCCTTATAACATTCTTCTAGAAGTTTTCTTGATTTTACTCCTTCTATTCCAATATAAATATGAAGAGCTCCTTCCCCCCATATAAAATCAGGTTTAATATATTTATTAATGCAATTTAATGCAAAATCATATTTTTCTCTATAAACCTTTCTTATCTTTTTTACATTTTTATCAAAAGCTCCACTCTTTAAATATTCATAAAGAATTCCTTGATCTAAAAATGAAGTATGGATATTTTTACATCTCTTAACACTTTCTAAAACATCTATTATCCTTTTATCTGCCAATATCCACCCTACTCTCAATCCTGGGAAAAGGATTTTAGAAAAGCTACTTATATAAATTACACCATTACCACCTTTATCTATAGACGATAAAGGTGAAATATGAGTACTATTATATAAAAGCTCCTCATTAAATCCATCCTCAATTATTGGAATATCATACTTTCTAAACAATTTATATACTTGCTGCCTCTTTTCAGCTTTCATAACTATTCCTGTTGGGTTATGATATGACGGAATCAAATATCCAAACTTAATTTTATTGTTCTTTAATTTATTCTCTAACTCTTCTATATCTATTCCATCTTGATTCATCTTAACTCCAATTATATCTAAACCAAGAATTTTCATTATTTTTATAGATGTATTATGAGTTGGATTTTCACATAGTATCTTATCTCCTGGATTACAAAAAGTATTTAAAATCATTTCTAATCCTTCTGTAAACCCATTTGTAATAATGATATCTTTATTTTCTATACTAACTCCCTTTTGCTTCATATACTCTAAAAGATAATCTATTAAAGGCTTATATCCCTTAGCATATCCGTAGTTTAATATCTTATCTCCTTCTAAAGATATTCTATTTAGAAAAGACTTTTTAAACTCATCAATATCAAATAAAGAACCATCAGGAGAGATACTTTTAAAAGAAATCATCCCTCTTTCCCAAGGTATTTCTGTTTTTACTATGTCTAGCTCTTCAGCTAATCTTCCATAGTTATTTATCATATTATCCCAGGATACCTTCCATCCATTTTTATAATCTTCTTTATTTTTAGATACAAATGTTCCTCTGCCTTTTATAGTATACACAATACCATCAGCTTCTAAGTTTTCATAAGCAACTATTACAGAATTTCTACTTACTCCTAAAATCTTACTTAAATCTCTTGATGATGGTAATTTTGCATCTGTAACTACCATATTATTTTTTATCATATATTTAATATAATTTTCAATTTGTAGATATATAGGTTCATTATTATTGAATTCTAAGCTAGAAAAAATCACTATTTCAACTCCTACTCTAAGGAATATTCTATTATCCTATCTAATAATTCTGTAAAACTCATACCTACTGCTTCTGCACTTTTAGGAATTAAACTTGATTTAGTCATTCCAGGTAAAGTATTTATTTCTAAAAGATATAGTTCTCCATTACTTATTATCATATCAATTCGTGCATAACCCTTGCAACCCAATAAGTCCCATATTTCTTTAGATATATTATTTACTTTTCTCTGCATTTCATCATTTCTATGAGTTTAAGTAAAAATTAAAAGAACCATATTAGTATAACTTTTATACTAATGTGGCTCCTTTTCCTATTCTTCTAGCATTATATCTAATATCTTTTTATCTGTTTCTTTCATACCCTCTTTTCCAAGTCTACCAACAGCTATTATAGTATCCTCTATATCTTCTTTAAGTATTCCTGTATTAGCACGATATGATTGATCTGACATAGCAAGATAATGTGCCATCATAGCAGCATCTATACTTGTTGCTATTTTAGCTGCACATGAAGCTTTAGCTCCATCGCATACTATTCCTGATATATTTGCAAGAGTGTTTGTTACTGTTTTATTGATTTGTTCTAATGACCCACCTTCTAAATAAGTTATAGCAGCTCCACTAGCACATCCAGCACTAACTGCACCACAGAATGCTGAAAGTCTACCTATTCCTGTTTTTTGATGAATAGTCATAAGGTTAGAAAATACTAATCCTCTATATAATTGCTCATCTGTAAGACCTTTTTCCTTAGCATAAATTATAACTGGAATAGATGTTGTCATACCTTGATTTCCACTTCCACTATTAGTCATAACAGGCAACGAACTTCCAGTCATTCTTGCTTCAGAAGCTGCTGCCGCATAAGCTTTTAATTTAGTAACTACAGAATCTCCTGGGAAGCTTTCTAAAATGACCTTCCCTATCCCTATTCCGTAAGTACCTTTTAACCCTTCTTCTGCTATGCTTATATTATAAGCTATTTGCTTATCTAAAAGCTCTTTAACATCTTCAATTTTAACTGTATTTGCAAATTCATATATATCTTTTACATTTAATATACCTCTATCAACAAATACACCTAAATATTTATCTGGAGATTCTTCAACTTCAAGTAAAACTTCATCATTCTTAGTTATTTTACATATATTTGTGTGAGCATATTTAGTTTCTACAGTAACCTTGTCATTTTCACCATATGCTTCTACTAAAATATGAAGTTGAACTTCTGTATCTAATCTCTTAACCTCACAGTAATCTGTTGTAACAAGTTCATTAGCTTTTTCAATGCTAACATCATCAACAACATTAATTACTTCTAATCCTTTACTAGCATCACCAGCTAAAATTCCAATTATAGCACTTGCCTTTATACCTACTAAATCTCCTGTATTTGGAACAGTTACACACTTAGCATTTTTAATTATATTACCACTACACCATACTATAACTTTTTTAGGCATTTCACCTAAAACCTCCTTAGCCTTAGCTGAAGCATAGGCTATAGCTATTGGTTCAGTGCATCCCATTGCAGGTACAATTTCTTCTTTAAGTATTTCTAAATATCCATTGTATATTTTTTCATCTAGCAAAAATAACACTCCTAACATTTCGCCGTCAGGCTTACTTCTTATCTATCGTAATTTTTTATCTACTATAATAACTATTAATATTTCTATTAGAAAAGCTCTAACTTCATAATGTATATTTCTAATTGTCGTTTCTTAAATACTCACCTAAGTCAGCGGGTGTTACTTAGCATAATTTTTCACTATGTTTACAATAACTTCAACAGCTTTTTCCATTGATTCTATAGCTATATATTCATATTTACCGTGGAAATTTTCTCCTCCAGTAAACATATTAGGTGTTGGTAATCCCATATATGAAAGTCTTGATCCATCTGTTCCACCTCTTATTGGTCTAATTTCTGGTGTAACTTCAGCCTCTTCCATAGCTCTTTTAGCGTTATCAACTATGTGTATTACTGGCTCAACCATTTCTTTCATGTTTCTATATTGTTCTTTTATATCTACAGTTACTGTTCCTTCACCGTATTTTTGATTTAAATCCTTTTCTATTTCTTTTAATCTTTCTTGTCTTTTAACAAAAGTATCATTAAAGAAATCTCTTATTATATATTGCATTGATGTATTTTCAACTGTTCCATTTAGTTCTATAAGATGATAGAAACCTTCATATCCTGAAGTCTTTTCTGGAACTTCATCCACAGGTAGCATAGAAGCAAATTCATTTGCAATAGTTATTGAATTTACCATTTTATTCTTTGCATATCCAGGATGAACATTAACACCTTTAATAGTTACCTTAACTCCTGCTGCATTGAAGTTTTCATACTCTAACTCTCCTATAGCTCCTCCATCAATAGTGTAAGCAAAATCTGCTCCAAAATATTTAACATCAAAATGGTCTGCACCTTCTCCTATTTCTTCATCTGGTGTAAATCCTATTTTAATATCTCCATGCTCTATTTCTGGATGATTAATTAAATATTCTACAGCTGTCATTATTTCAGCTATACCAGCTTTATCATCAGCACCTAAAAGAGTATTTCCATCTGTAGTTATCAATGTTTTCCCTATATAATTTTTAAGTTCTGGTGAAAACTTTGGTGATAAAATAGTATCTTCATTTAATTTTATATCTCCACCATCATAATTTTTAACTATTTGAGGGTTTACATCTTTTCCACTATAATCTGGTGCTGTATCCATATGAGCTATAAATCCTATAGTTGGAATTTCTTTGTTACAGTTTTTTTCTAATGTTGCATATACATATCCATATTCACTTATAGTTACATCATTTAACCCCATTTCTTTTAACTCTTTAGCTAATATATCCGCTAAAACAAGCTGTCCTTTTGTACTTGGAGTTGTTCCTGTTGTAGTATCACTTTTTGTATCTACTTTAACATATTCTAAAAATCTTTCATCTACCTTTTTCATATTAATCCTCCATTCTGTAACGTCTTAGTAAAACTATAACTTAAAATCTTAATCTCTGATTTAAACTTACACTTTAAGTATACTCCTACGAATGTATACAAGTAGTAAGTTTTCTTAAGTATACTTATATTATAGACCTTATTTAATATGATATAAATGTTTTCTTAATTTTATTTTTTATATAAAAAAATATATTATGCTATAAAAACACTAGAAGTCTTTCTATAGCATAAATAATTTCATTTAATGTTATCTAGCTTTCTTTTAAGTTTTTCTATTTCATTCTCTAGAGATTCCACTCTCTTTTGCAATTCTTTATTATTACTATCATTAGAGGTTGTAGTACTACTCTTTCCAGATGACCTGCTAGATGTTCCTACTGTATTAGCACCACTTTCATCTACTGTATTTTCACAAAAAGGATTAGAAGCATTTCTATATATAGGATTATAGTATCTTCCTGGTCCACCTTGAAAATATTGTTGTTGTGCATTATAAGTTAATATAGCTTGACCTATTAATTGAAGCCAGTTTCCTAGAGCATTTTGTACATTAAATGGAATTCTACTAGCCGTAATATCCCCTATTATTTGTGCAATTATTATAAATAGCATCGGATTTAAATCTTGAAAACCACCTGGAATATCACTATCTCCACATCTACACTCTTCATCTGCCACTCCTGGTGGCGCTTCTTCGTTATCACTTGAATTATCATCTCTATATTCACTAAAATCATATCCACAATTCTTCATAAAATCATCGAACATCTTATAATAGTCCATATCTTCTCACTCAATAAGTATTATTATTATATATTACTCTTTATTATTTACTTTTGTACATCATAAAATTATATATAAAAATAGCCTCTGAGATATCATACTTTTATATCTCAGAGGCTCATAATACCCTATTTATTAATAGTTTCTAAAACATATTTTTTAAATTCTTCAAAACTTCCGTCTTCAATTGCTATACCTTTATTTATTTTATTGTAGTTAAAGTTAAATTCTACAGATCCATAATTTAATACTGCACTAATTATTGTTATACTTCCACCACTTAATCTATAATTAGCTCCATTTTCAACTGCAACTTTACATAATTCTAAGAAGCTTTCAATGTTTTCTTTCTCTTGTAATCCAGGAGTTTCTAATATAAACTTAATTAATCCATATCCTCCAATTAATTGAGTCATATCACTTTCTGATATATAAAACACCTTACCAGTATTATAGAAATATTTTAAAGGCCCAATAGTTACTGTCTTAAATTGTCCATTAATTTCTACATTTTCATTTTCAAATGATTTTATTGTCTCCTCAATATATAACCATGACTTATCATTATTGCTATCATTATTTTTTATAACTTGTTTAAATCTTTCAAAAGCCTTATCTACATCTTCTAGTTTTTCTACCTCTGACCCATCTATTGAAACTATGTATTTTTTATCTTCATAAACTAGCTCTATTTTCTTACCCATAATTGTTCTCTCCGTTCTATAAATAATAATGATTATTATATAGTATTATACCTTTATTGTAAATATAATAACACTATGCCTTCATTAATTATACTAACTTCTTATATTTCCACTTTCCACTTCTATACCTATAAATAAACAATATAGACCTAACAACCCAGTCAACAGTCATAGCTAACCATACTCCAACAAGTCCTAATCCTAAATCTCTAGCAAGTAAGAAGCTTAAGAAATATCTAAATATCCACATTGAAAAAATTGAAACAAGCATTGTAAATCTTGCATCATTAGCTGCACGTAGAGCATTAGGTAACGTAAAAGATATCGGCCATATAACCATTCCTACTATTGCATGTATCCAAATACATTTTAATGCCAAGGTAGTAGTTTGAGGAGAGAGAGAATATATCCATAATATCTTAGGTGAAATTAATCCCAAAAATAAACTTAATATAGCCATAGAAATAAAAGTTATCTTCATAAGTTTTTTAGTATTATATACAGATTCTTCATAATCATTAGCCCCTATACATTGACCTACTACTGTTATCATAGCTAGTCCAATTGCACTACCTGGTATTATCATCATTTGTGCAATATTATTTGCAACTGCATTAGCCGCAATAGAATATGTGCCAAATGTAGCAATTAAACTTTGTACTAAAATCTTTCCTAACTGAAACATCCCATTTTCTAATCCTGAAGGAATTCCTATTGCAAGAATCTTTTTAATATATTTTAAGTTCCATTTTATATTTAAATAATTATCTATATATAAATCATTTTTCTTTTTGGTTAACATATAAAGAATTATAATACAAGCAATAACTCTAGCTATTAATGTAGCTAAAACTGCTCCTAAAACTCCAAGCTTTAATCCGAAAATAAATATAGAATTTAGTATTATGTTAATGACATTCATAATTAATGAATTTATCATTGAAATTTTTGAATTGCCAATAGCCCTAAATAGAGCAGCTCCTGAATTATATAGTGCTATAAACGGATATGAAATAGCAGAATAGAAAAAGTAAATTTTAGCATTGTACATTACCTTTGAATCAACACTTCCAAAAATTAATCTTAATAATGCTTCATTAAGTATTAAACAAATTATCATAATAGCTACTGATAAAATAGTAGTTATTAAAATTAGTTGTTTTGCTGAAGTTCTAGCCTTCTCTTTTGATCCTCTACCTATTAATTGAGCTGCTACAACAGCTCCTCCTGTACCTAAGGCAGCAAAAATATTTATTAATAAAATATTTATTGTATCAACTAATGAAACAGCAGAAACAGCATATTCTCCTACATTTGAAACCATAACTGTATCAATTAACCCCACTGTAACAGCTAGTATTTGTTCAATTACCAAAGGAATTATTAATTTTTTCAAATTACTATTTGAAAAAATACTTACTTTAGCTTCACTTATATCGTCCATATTTTTTTATTTCTCCTTTAATTTTTAATTAATCTAACTATAAGCTATTTTACCACTTTTACCAATAATATTAAAATTTTATTTTTTATTCCATATATCTTTATAAAAAAATACTGATACAAATTATTATTTATATCAGTATTTTTGGAGTAATATATTTTATTGTAATTCTTTTTAGTATCTTACTTATTTTATTGTGTCTCAATATCTTTTTTTGATTTTCTTAGTATTAGAGCATTTGCTATTAATGATAATATTATTCCTATTATAACATACATTATTCTCTCAACTACTGCATATATGGACCCATTACTAATTGCAAGTGGTGCAACTGCAGATATAGTTACCAATACCACCATATCTCTGTAATCTTCTGCAAAGGAATTTAAATAACCTGCTATTAATATTATTAATCCTCTTAAAATATTATTTTTAATAAACATAAATAATATTAATAAAATTATGGACCCAATAATAGTTCCTTGTAATCTCTTCCAAGCTTTTATCTTACAGTTTTCTGAATAAAGCTCAGTCAAAGAAAATATAGTGTACACCATCCATCTTCCTTCTGCTAACTTAAAGTATTGTTGTATAAATGATGTTAAAGCAACAAGTATTCCAACTCTTATTGCATAAGAAGCCCTTATTGTATGTATTTTTACCTTCCTACCAAATATGTTTACCTCCTTATATACCTTATTACTTTCATTTTCATTAAAACCTATTATAGAGTTTTCTTTTTTAAATGCATTTTCTTTTTTAGCATTAACAATAAATTGACTAATCATTATGATAACTGCCCCAGCTACTAATGCTAAAATTCTTTTAACAAAGACTTCTCCATGCACTGGACTATTTAATAAAAATAGATATTGTAGACCATATGGAAGTATTAGGCCTTTTGTCATTGCATAACTAAAATAATATCCTATTAAAGACAAAGTAAAGAAATCTATAAAGATTCCTATCCATACATTATTAGCTGCAATATATGTTCCAAAACCAATAGCAAGATTAATTCCTAATAGTATAAGAAAATTTTTTAATGGCTTTTGTGTCAAATTCTTTCCTAATAACATAAGTAATATTATTACAGTACATATACCTACGGGCACATTTTCTTGCCCAAATATTAAAGTAAATATTGCTATAAATACCATAATACAAACAAATAATATCGTTTTTGCAATAATATTCTTTTTCACTTCTGATTTATCCATAATTTCATCTCCTTCTATACTGTTCTATTTTTTAGTATATGTATTATTTTCTTTTTTATAAAAAAAATAGAATTACTAAAAAGTAATTCTATTTTAAAATATTTTATTGTAAACCATGTTCTTTTTGAGATTTTCTTAATATAAATCTATTAGCTAATAATGCTAAAATAGTACCTATTATTACATACATTATTCTTTTTAATGCAATATATACTGATCCATTAGTAATTGCAAGTGGCGCAATTGCTGATATTGTTGCTAATATCATTACATCTCTATAATCTGAAGCAAATGAGCTTAAATATCCTGCTATAAGTATTATCAATCCTCTTAATGCAGGATTTTTTATAAACATAAAAGCTACTATAACTACAGCAGAACCTATAATAGTTCCTTGCAACCTTTTCCAAGCTCTAATTTTACAGTTCTCTGAGTATAACTCAGTTAATGAGAATATTGTGTATATCATCCAACGTCCTTCTGGTAACTTAAAATACAATGCTATAAAAGAAGTTATAGCTGTTAAAAGTCCAACTCTTATAGCATAAGAAGCCCTTATAGTATGTATCTTAACCTTTTTACCAAATAGTGCGTATTCTTTATAAACGCTATCAATTTCATCTTTATTAAAACCTATTATTGAATTCTCTTTTTTAAATACATTATTTTTCTTAGCATTTACTATAAATTGGCTTATCATAATAATTATAGCGCCAAAAATTAATGCATAAATTCTTTTTACAAAAATATGTCCATCTACAGGGCTATTCAACATAAATAAATATTGTAATCCATAGGGTAATATAAGCCCTTTAGTCATAGCATAACTAAAATAATATCCTATTAATGATAGAACTGAAAAATCTATAATTATTCCTACCCATACATTATTTGCTGCTATAAATGAACTTATTCCAAGTGCTAAGTTAATTCCTAAAAGTATTAAGAAATTCTTTACTGGATTTTGAGTTAAGTCCTTTCCTAACAACATAAGTATTGTTATTACTGTAGTAACTCCAACTAGCGTATTATCTTCTCCAAATAATAAATTAAACATTACTACCAAAATCATAATTATCAAAAATAATACTGTCTTTGAAATAATATTCTTTTTTAAACTAGCTTTATCCATTTTTACTTTCTCCCTTAATTAGTTTTATTCTTAGTATTAATCTATGTAATTTTCATTTTTTTATAGAAAGAGATTGCTCTTAAAGCAATCTCTTTTGAAAAGTATACTCCTATCATTTATTTATGTCAATGTTTTTATTTACCATAATATCCTGTATTAAACTAAACGGTATTTTAAATATAATAAATCCGGCTGCATATGGTCCTATATCATAAGGTTGGAAATAAATATACAAGTTATTATCATCAATGTAAAAATTTTGTCCTTCATCTATTCCCTTAAATCCATCTTTATATACATACTCATATTGCGGCTCTTTATCTATCATCTTTTGTATAATTGAATCCAATCTATTCTTCCAATCTGAATTTGGATTAAACAAATCTTCTAAGCTATAAAACTCTCCTGTATCAAGATTTATTACAGGTGTTATTTTAGATGATAATCCATGAGCAGCACCTAAAGGATAATAATATCCAGTTAAACTTAATATAAGTATATTCTTCTTAAAGAAAGTTACTTCAAATGTCCCATAATAACTATAGTCTAATACATCATTTTCATTTACACTATGACTTATTTGATCTTCTGCAAATGGTTTGAAATAGGATAATGTTTTTAATTTGCTATTTACTTTCTTCTCTACTTTTCTATTTTTAATACCTTTAATTTGTGGAATATAAATTAAAAAGCTAAAGTTCGGCTTATACTTTTCTTTAATTACAGAATATACATAATCAAGTATAATCTCATCATTTGGCTTATATATAAGCTTACCTGATCTAGTTAAATAATATGGTGAATAGTCTATATTAGCATATATTATATCATCTTTAATCATTAGCTCTCCACTTCCCTTTACCTTTGGTAATGTATTAATAACCTTCCCATTCTTATCTATAAAAAAAGTAGAGATATTATTAGAAGCGTAAGTTACTCCTTTATCATAATTACCTACAGCATAATATTTAAATTGAGTTAAAATATTTCCATTTGTATCACCTATAGCAAATATACTAGGTGCTATAAATTTATCATCTCCTAATGGTTTTCCTATAGGCATACCCAATGCCAATCTATTTTCTCCTAAATATCTAATTTCACTAAATATAGGAGTTAAAACATATTCTCCTTTTTTATTTATAACTCCATAAGGTCCATTATAATTTTCTTCAACTGATACTATAGCAATTCCATCAACAAACTCACTAGTAGATGTAAATCTAGGCGTAATTATCTCATTTCCTTCTATGTCTATATATCCATATGGTCCATCTATCTTTTCAGAAAACATCATAAGTCCATCTCCATATTGAGATACTAAATAATGCTTATAACTATTTAAAACTTTTCCTTCTTTATCAATCAAGCTATACTCGTTATCTTTTACCTTTACCAACGCAATATCATCTTTAAAATCATCAGCTCTTTCAAACTTAAGATGTATTAATTCTTTTCCTTCTCTATCTATATATCCATATTTATAATTTCCTGATTTACTATCTCCAACTACAGCTCTATGGTCATGAAATTCTCCAACTATCCCATATTCTTTCTTAGTTATTACATTTCCATCTTCATCAATTATTCCCATGCTGCCATCTTTACTATAAACTGCTCTACTTTCTCTAAAATTGCTTATACTATCATATATTGTATAAATCTTATATTCTCCTAATAAATCAATTACTCCATACTTATTATCCTTAATTACTATTGCTACACAATTTTCATTAAAGTCATAAGCTCCTTCAAATTTTGGCTCTATTACATATTCTCCCTTATTATTTATATATCCATATATTGCACCATTTTTAGTATTTTTCAATGCTGGATATAACTGCTTTGAACATCTTCTCTTTTTAGCTTTAATTCTTTTTTTCTTTGAGATTTTTTCTAATCTATATCTATCGCTGGAACCCACAAACTCTCTCCTTATATATCAAATAATTAATATTACATTATATGAAAAGCCATTAAATAAATAAACTATTACTCTCGTTGATTTTTGTCCAAATATATATTTTCTTAAAATCAAAAATGGTAGTATCAAACTACTTTTGATACTACCATTTTTTCTTATTATAAACTTAAAGTTTTTCTTTCACTTTCTAGAAGAATAACTTCGTCTCCAACTCTTACTTTCCCGCCTTTTATAACTCTTGTAAATACTCCATTAGTAGGCATTATACACTGCCCAACTCTATAGAATATTTCACATTTATCATGGCATTGCTTTCCTATTTGAGTAAGTTCTAAAATAGTTTCTCCAACTTTAAATCTTTGTCCTATAGGCATTTTAGTAAGTTCTATCCCTGATATAACTAGATTTTCACCAAAATCACCAAAGTTTACTCCTCCACCTTTAGAGTTAAACTCATCTATCTTTTCTAATCCTAAAAGGCTTACTTGTCTGTGCCATTTTCCAGCATGAGCATCTCCTTCAATTCCGAATTCTTCAATAAGATTCGCTTCATCTACCATTTGCTTAGCAGTCCCTTTTTTCTCACTCGTACATACAGCTATTACCTTACACATAATATTATCCTCCAATTTGATTCATAAATCTTATTTCTTCATGCTCTTTATTTTGATTAAATAAATGTTTCTCTGGTTTGTTATAAATAGTCTCTTCAATCTTTTTCTTTAACTCTTCGTTGGATATACCTTCTCTAATAAGGTCTCTTAAGCTTACTCCATAATCAAAGTGTAAACATTGCTTTAAAAATCCTTCTGGTGTAATTCTAACTCTATTACATTCTTCACAGAAGCAATTACTCATAGCACTTATAAATCCAACCTTACCTAAAGCGCCATCTATCTTTATATATTTAGCTGGCCCGCTACTTTTTTCTTTTCCTATCTCAACTGCATTAGCAAAGTTATCCTTTATAATATCTCTTATTTCTTGATTACTAACTCCTTTATAAACCTTTCCTACACCTATTGGCATAAGTTCAATAAATCTAACATCTATAGGCTTATTTATTGTAAGCTTTATAAAGTCCTTAATCTCATCATGGTTTATATCATTAACCATAACTGTATTAAGCTTTACTTTTATTCCAAACTCTATGCACTTATCAATAGCTTCTAAAACTTTTGAAAGTTCACCTCTTCTTGTTAAACTCTTAAATCTATCTTCCTTCAAAGAATCCAGACTTATATTTACTCCCTTAACACCACTTTTAGCTAAAGCCTCAACCTTATCAGCTAAAAGTATTCCATTAGTAGTAATATAAATTTCTTCTATACCTTCAATATTATTTATACTATCTATAAGTTTAGTTATATTAGGTCTAACTAGAGGTTCTCCCCCTGTTATTCTTATTTTCTTTATACCAACTTCAGCACAAGATTTAACTACTCTTAATATTTCTTCATCACTTAACTTCTCAGATGTTTTTAAGAAATTATTTTCTTTTTCATCCATGCAATATATACATCTTAAATTACAATTATCAGTTACAGATAATCGCAAGTAATCAATTTCTCTTTTAAATTTATCCTTCATCTCTAATTATGTGGCTATTCAAAGAAATTGAATTCACCACTTTTCCCTCCTGTTTTCTTTAACAGATGAGTTCCCTCGATTACCATTCTCTTATCTACAGCTTTGCACATATCATAAATAGTTAAGGCTGCAACTGTTGCTGCTGTTAAAGCTTCCATCTCAACACCTGTTTTATCAACTATTTTTACTGTTGCTGTTATATCTATAGCACTTTCTTCTTTATTTATATCAAAGTCAACATTAACGCTAGATATCATTAAAGGATGACACATAGGAATTAAGTTAGAAGTTTGCTTACTAGCCATTATTCCTGCTACTCTAGCAACTCCAAGCACATCTCCTTTTCCTATTTTTCCAGCCTCTATAAGATCTAATGTTTCTTTACTTACCTTTATCTTAGATACAGCTACTGCACATCTTGCAGTTTCTATCTTTTCAGAAACATCAACCATTCTTGCATTTCCACTATTATCAAAATGAGTTAATCCGTTATTCATATCTTTTCTCCTTTTATTTCCCAAATGAGCAATGTGGGAATGTACATACATTGCAATCTAAACATAATCCACCATGTCCATAATGAGCTATATCTTCAAAACTTAATCTTTCATCTGCTAAAACTCTTGGTAATACTAGGTCAAGTACTGTTCTCTTTGAATACATAGCACAACTTGGAACTCCAAGTATTGGTGTATCATTATGGTAAGCAAGTAAGAACATTGCACCTGGTAATACTGGTGAACCATATGTTACAAGTTCTCCACCACTTTCTTTTATCGCTGTTGGAGTAACATCATCTGGGTCAACAGACATTCCTCCAGTACAAATTATCATATCAACTTTTTCTTCTAATCCTTTTTGAATTTCTTCAATTATTCTTTCTTTTTCATCCGGTAAAATTACTTGTCTTACAACTTCACTTCCGTAATATCCAAGCTTAGCTTTTATAACTGGTAAGAATGCATCTTTAATTCTTCCCTTATAAACTTCATTACCTGTAGTTATCAAAAGACATCTTTTAGGCTTTATTTCATCAACCCAAATTACTTTATCATTAACTAACTCTTCAGCTTTTAATATTGGCTTTTCATCTATGATTAAAGGAATAACTCTAGTAGCACCTATCTTTTCACCTTTTTTTATAGGAGTATTATTATGCAGTGTTGATACTATAATTTCTCCTATTGAATTAATAGTAAATAACTTTTCTTTATCAATTCTTAAAACACCATCTCTATCAGCAAAAAAATCAACTTTTCCTTCTTTTATTTCTTCTGATTTAGCAACACCTTCACCCACAACAAGGTTTGAAATTCTTATAGCTGCATCATTTTCATGAAGTTCACCTTCCTTAGGCTCCCATACATAAATATGCTCTTTACCTATCTCAAGGAATTTTTGTATATCCTCCTCTTTAATAATATGTCCCTTTTTAAATACTCTTCCCTTAAACTCACCAGGTATTATTTGAGTAACATCATGAGATAAAATACACCCGATTGCATCCTCAACTCTTATCATTTTCATAGCTAACTACTCCATTCCTATATTAATTATCTATTCATACTTTTTAATATTCTAATAATCAAACTCTCCTTCTGCCATAAGCACTTTGGGACATTTGCGTCAGCAAATATTTTCTCCATTGACGAAATCAATCTTTTCTCCTCACGCAGTGACTTTTCCCCTTTGCGCAAGCAAACTTTTCACTTTACCACAAGTGACTAAACTACTTTCTAGCACACTCGCTTGCTGAACCTAATAATATGTCAATTCCATGTTTTATATCATCTAATACAAAATCTAACGCTTCTTTGCAAGCCTTTGGACTTCCTGGAAGATTTACTATAAGTGTATTTTTTCTTATTCCTGAAACTGCTCTTGAAAGCATTGCTCTCTTAGTTATCTGTAAGCTAAAATATCTTATAGCTTCACATATTCCTGGAGTTTCTCTTTCAATAACCATCTTTGTAGCTTCTGGAGTTATATCTCTTACTGAAAACCCAGTTCCACCTGTGCTTAAAACAAGATTAACACCTAAGTCATCTGCCATATGTTTAAACTCCTCCGCTAACATTTCTTTTTCATCTGGCAATACTACATATCTTACAACTTCAAAACCTTTAGCTTCTACTATTTCTTTTATAACTGCTCCGCTCTTATCTTCTCTTTC
The DNA here is from genome assembly GCF_001405015.1 of Clostridium disporicum. Lineage (GTDB taxonomy): Bacteria > Bacillota > Clostridia > Clostridiales > Clostridiaceae > Clostridium > Clostridium disporicum_B. Next base: position 43,750 of record NZ_CYZX01000004.1, on the reverse strand, counting down.
TCCAGCATATCCTTTATCACTACTCGTAACGATTCCTACAGTATACATTTATCTTTCCTCCAATTCATTAAATTCTATTGGTGTGTTTACATTTAAAAAATCTTCCTCTTCAAATTTTCTATTGCCTAGTTTTTCGATTACTTTATAATTTGAAGACATTATAAATCTTTGTAGTTTATTTTCGTTTTTTATTAAACTCTCTTCAATTTTACCTAATATATTTTTAGAATATATTGAACAAAGTGGCTGTAATCTATCCTTATATTTAGGCACTAATACATCATAATTTTCATTATAATTCCCTAAGAAATCTAATAACTCACTACTTACAAGAGGCATATCACAAGCTACACATAAAACACAATCAGTAGTAGAACTTTTCAATGCTGAATGTATTCCTGATAGGGGACCATTTCCCTTATATATATCTTCTACAACTCTTAAATTAAACCTTTCATAAACTTCTTTATCATTAGCTACAATAATAACTTCCTTGAAGTTTTTTCCTGCATTAATAATATGTTCAATAAAAGTTTTTTCCTTAAAACTTAAAAAAGCTTTATTATTATAATTCATCCTACTACTTTTTCCACCTGCCAAAATAGCTAGTGTTTTATTTATCAAAGCAACTCACCTCTTAAAATTTAATAATAGTAACTATATCTCCTTTATTAACGCCTTCATTACCAGCTTCCAGCTCTATTAAACAATTAGAATTTAATGTAGAGCTAAGAATTCCATTTCCACTTTTAACTTGTGTTATTTCTACTTTTTGACCATTAACATCAGAAGTTACTGTTCCTCTTAAAAACCTTCTATTCGGACTCTTCTTTTTAAATTCATTAGTTAAAATAGCTTTTTCTCTACTTATTTCTATATGTTCTTTTCCACTTAGCTTTTCTAGTGTTGTTTTAGCAATAAGTTCAAAAGTAGTTAATGCAGCTGTTGGATTTCCTGAAAGGCTTACTATAATTTTTTCATCATATTTGCTACAAAGCATAGCTGATCCTGGTTTAATATTAATTTTCCAAAATAATTTTTCACCATTAATATAATCTATTACTTCTTTTATTAAGTCCTTTTCTCCTACAGATGCCCCACCTGTAGTTATAATAAAATCTGCTACTCTTGAAGCTTCCTTAATTTTATTTCCAATCCCAATAAAGCTATCATTTTCATGATCCACATAGGTTACTTCATAACCTAACTCAGCTAATCTTCCTAATATTGTATACTTGTTGCTATTATATATCTTTCCTCCTATTAATGCTTCATCTAAATCTAATACTTCGTCTCCTGTACTTATAAAAGCTACTCTTGGCTTTTTATAAACATTAACAGTTCTTATTCCAGAACTAGCTAATATTCCTATGTCTGCATAATCTAATTTTTTACCTTTCTTCACCAAAAGGGTTCCCTCTTTTATATCCTCACCTTTTAAACAAATATTTTCTTCAGCTTTTAATACCTTATTTACCTCTATAAAACCATCCTTAAAAGTTACATCTTCTTGTTTTATTACAGCATTAGCTCCAATTGGTATAGGAGCTCCAGTCATTATTTTAATTGCTGTTCCTTGCTTTACTTCACTTTTGCAAACATCACCTGCAAAAACTTGGTCTATAACCTTTAAGGATTTTTTTCCTTCCTCTGTATCAATAGAAATCACTGCATATCCATCCATAGCTGATTTGTTAAATGGAGGATTATCTATCTTTGAAAAGATATCTTCACTTAAAATTCTACCTATTCCAGAAAGTAATGACACTTCTTCAATTCCAATAAATCTAACATTTTCACTTAAAATCTCTATGGCTTCTTCTAAACTAATAAAAGATTTCATAACTTGCACCTCATACTCAAATAATTAATGGAACTCACTACTCACACGCATTTGTAGGAGTGCCTCTACAGTATAACTTCAAAGTACTAACTCATAAATTTGAACTTAAAAAGCTTGCTACTTTACCCTTATTTTGGGTATAAGTAACAAGCTTAATACATTTCTATATTAAATCTACTTATTTTCCTTCCCAAAATACGTGGAGACAATAACTTTTCAATTACTGCCCTGTGAATGATAAACATTCAGGCGTAAAAGTCATAGAAAATTCCTTAGACTTTTACACACTAGAAAACACAAAACTATTTTTCAAATTTAAACTCTTTTTCTTTTTGGACTAAATCTGCTAATACTTTATAATCATCCTTTTTAACTATAGGTACATCACTATACTTAATATGTTCATTACTAGCAATAGCAATTAATTTTTCTTTAGGAGTTAATATCTCTTCACTAACTCCCTCTCTATAAACTTCTATTTTTCTTAAATCACTTTTTTTATATCCTTCAACAAGTACTACATCCTTGTCACTTACCATTTTAATTATATCATCTAAATTAATTTCTTGTTCTAATTCTCTAATCATCGCAAATCTATTTTTAGATGAAATAACTACTGTTTCTGCTCCAGCCTGTCTATGTCTGTATGTATCTTTTCCTTTTTTATCTATATCGAATCCATGAACATCATGTTTTATTGTTGATACAGTTAGCCCTCTATTCTTCAATTCATTAATAAGTCCTTCCATAAGAATAGTCTTACCAACATTTGAGCCTTTTCCTATAACATTGACTACCTTTGCCATTTATATGTCACCCTTTAATTTTTGATTCATTAGGAGTAAGTTTAATTGACAAAATCGCATATACTCCTATAAGTATAAATCTTAAATCCTATATAAATAGAATTTAAGATTTATATACTTTAATTCTATTATATAAATCTTATTATATCAACATTCTATTTTTACCTTAATTTTATATTTATTGTTATGATTTCTCTAATCTTTTAAGTTTTCTACCTCTAATAAAATTAACTAGTGAAATAATAAATCTCTTAAACCACTTAATCACATTGCCATATTCAATATTTTTTATATCATTAGTATCTTTCATCTTTTTACGAAGACAAACTTTTATCAAAGTGATTCTTATTTTATTTAATACCTTCTTCTCTCAACATATCTATGCCTTAGTTTACATGTACAATTTCTTTTATATCTTTCTAATATTATTGCTCTATCTCCAAAAATCTTAGAAATTTTCAAATAAAACATTAAAATTACTATAATCAATACTGAAAAACCATAAATATATATTCCTCTAAAATTTATATTTTCAATTATAAATCCTCCAATAAAGTTACCTATTGCAGAAGCTACTCCATTCACCAATAATTTTACTCCTGCAAATACATCTCTATTCTCTATTTCAATATAGCTCATCATTGAGCTATCTAAAGATGAACCAACTAAAGTTGCAAAAATACATCTAAATATTAATATAGTTACAAAGGGAATAGTATTTAATTTTAATGTTAAAAAAAACATTGTTGCTGCCAAGCATATTAGTGATATCAACTCAAATCTTTTTATTCCAATCTTACCTATTATTGTTGGCATAGCTAGAACGCCCATCATTACCACCGTTGTTATTATGAAGCTAACTATGGACATTGTTGTGTTACTTAAACCAAAGTAATTTTTCATAATTAAATTATTATATGGCCAAACAGCACTTCCACCTATAGCAATAATAAATAAAAAAATTGCAAAAAACCTTATATTTTTATGACCTCTAAGTAACTTAAATGTATCTCCAATAGATTCCTTAATTTCCCCTTCATCAAGCTTTCTTTTCTCATCCCTAGGTAATAAAAATAACCTCATAACAAAAGCTACTAAAGTCATACCTGCTGATAAGTAAAATAATTTTCTATATCCTATAATACTAAATATAGATAATCTATCTATATTCCCTGCCAATAAAGTTCCTAAAGTTGAAGCAATAAAATTAACAGAGGATTTATAACTATATGCACAACATTCTTTGTCTGGTGTTGTATATGAATAAAGTAGTTGCAATTCTGTAACTTGTATAAAACAAAGCCCTATATTAGTTAAGATTTGTGATAGTAAAAGTAATATATAGCTAGTAAATACAGCATATGCCCCTATTCCTATAGAACTTAATAAACATCCTAAAGCTAAAATATTTTTTCTTTCAAACATATGTATAAATGGTCCTACAAAGAAACCTACCATTGAAAATAATGAACCTAAAGAAAAGATGAGTCCAATTTTATCAGAGGGTATATTAATTTCATTTAAATAAAGTATTTGTAAAAATCCATATATACCAAAAGCCGCAGCTAATATCAATTCACTTATTACAATTATTTGTACATTTCTTGAAAAGCTAGCATAAGTTTTAATAGTTTTAAATCTCTCCACAACCTCACCTCTTAACCTAATTTTTCAATATATCTCTATTTAGGTTAAGCTTATATTATAGTTTTTATGTAAACTAAAATTTTCTAAAAAAATAGAGATGTATCTCTACATCTCTATTAATCTAACTATTTATTTCTTATAACTTCAACTTTATAGCCATCTGGATCTGTTACAAAATAGTATCCTGGCTTTTGCCCTGGAAGTCCCTTTAATGGAGTAACTTCATACCCTAAAGTTTTGTGTTTCTCTCTTTCACCCTCTAAATCATCAACACCAACTGCTATATGACTAAATCCATTTCCTAATTCATAAGGCTTTTCTGGATTATAATTATAAGTTAATTCAATCTCATATCCTCCAATTTCATTAGAAAGATACACTAAAGTAAACTTATGCTCTGGAAAATCTTTTCTTCTAGTTTCAACAAGACCTAATGCCTCTCTATAAAACTTTAGAGATTTTTCTAAATCCATAACTCTTATACATGTATGTAACATTTTAACTGCCATAAAATCATCTCCTATATTAATATTTTTATAATACTAATATACAGTAAGAAATACCCACTAACAAGAAATTTCCCTTTATAAAAATATTAAAATACTACTCTTTATATAAATAGTCTCTTGTAAGTGGTAAATCATTATCTATTCCTTTAGTAAATAGAATTTGATGTAAATCTATTATTCCATTATTGAATGTAGCAGCGCAAGAGCATAGATACATACTCCACATTCTAATAAACTTTTCATCAAACATCTCTCTAACTTTATCTATATTATTATTAAAGTTTTTATACCATTCTAATAAGGTCTTAGTATAATGTAACCTCAAGCTTTCTACATCTATAACATGATAATTGTAATCTCCTGAAATATTTATTATCTCTCTTAATGATGGTATAACCCCACCTGGGAATATGTACTTTTTAATCCATGCATCTCCTTCAGATTCTTTTATTCCACTTATATAATGTAATAAGAATACTCCTCCTTCTTTTAAAACTGCATTTACATTTTCAAAAAATAAGTCGTAATTAGGTCTTCCTACATGTTCTATCATTCCTACACTTACAACTCTATCAAATGATAATTTTGATTTCTTTAAATCTCTATAATCCATTAGTTTTACTTCTAAATAATCTTCTAAATTTTCTTCCTTTATTCTTTCACTAAACTTATTAAATTGTTCTTGGCTTAATGTTATTCCTAATCCTTTTATCTTGTATTTTTTAGCTGCTTCAATAAGTAACATTCCCCATCCACAACCTATATCTAAAAGACTTTGACCTTCTTTTAAATTTAACTTCTTTAATATATGATGAATTTTGTTCATTTGAGCTTGATACAATGTATCATTTTCATTTTTAAAATATCCACAAGAATAACTCATAGTTTCGTCTAACCACAAGCTATAAAAATCATTTCCTATATCATAATGAGATGAAACTTCTTCTTTCTGCTTTGATTTATTAGTTATTTTATGAAATATTTCTGGTAATGCCTTATTGTCACTATTAAATTTATTCATGTACTTTAACACTGTATTTAGCGCTAAGAATAAATCTCCTTCAAATTCTACATCACCATTCATATATGCTTCACCAAAAGCTAATGATGTACTACTTAATAAATCCTTTTTATTCAATGGCTTTTTTATATGTACCCTAAATAATGGTTCCCCATTACCTAATACAACCTCTTCTCCATCCCAAAAATCTACTGCAAATGCTTCTCCTTCAAAGTTTTTCAAAAATGTTTTAAGAAAAGTCTTTTCTACGTTCATACTTCACTTCTCCTCCTTTATATATCTTGTAGTATGAACATAATTTTATAAATTTAACCATAAGTGGATTTTTCATTAGTATTTATGTAAAATGTAGATTACTTTACTCTAAAGTAATACATAACTATAATTAAACAAATAGAAATAGAGAACTATATTAAATTGTTGCACATACAATTCATTATAGTTCTCCTATTAAAAGTGTTATTTACTTTCGAAATCTAATATTATTCTGCTATTGCTATAACTTCTATTTCTACTACTGCATCCATAGGTAGTTTAGCAACTTGAACACAACTTCTTGCTGGAGGATTTTCTCCAAAATACTCATTGTATACTTCATTTAATTCAGCAAACTGAGTTAAATCTTTTACAAATACTGTTGCTTTAACAACATTTCTAATAGATGACCCAGCCTCTTCTAAAATACTCTTAACATTTTCTAAGCTTTGTCTTGTAGCTTCTTTAATATCTGTTTTTAATTCTTTAGTTTCTTTATCCAATGGTAATTGTCCTGAGGTAAATATGAAATTACCTACTTTATTACAATGTGAATAAGGTCCTATTGCATCTGGAGCCTTAACTGAATTAATTACTTCTCTTTTCATTTCTATTCTCCTAACTACTTTATATATTCTTTGTAGAATTCTACTATCATTGGAATTGCTTCTTTTAATATTGCTTTACTTGTAGCTACATTTATTCTTAAATATCCTTCATGATCTTTAATAAACCTACTTCCTGTTTCAAGCAATACTTTTTTTTCTTGCGCAAGCTTAATTATGAAATCATCAATATCTGAAATATTATCGAACTTTACCCATAATAAATAACCTGCATCTGGAACCATAGTACTGATTCCTTCTACATTAAGCATGTCCACAGTTAAATCTAAATTTTCTTTTATGTTCATTATAAGTTCATCAACCCAAGGTGAGCCATTTTCATAGCATAAGGTTAAAGCTCTAGTTCCAACTCTATTTGGATGAAGCTTTCTTTTGCTTAACTCATTTGCTAAATCAATTCTCATCTCTTCATTACTACATAAGAATGTTGAGATTTCCAAACCTGCTATATTAAATGTTTTATTCGGTGATGATAAAACTATTATATTTTTATATTGGTTTAAATAATCACTAAAAGTATTGAAATTATTTCCTAAATCTAAATCTCCATGAACTTCATCACTTATAATAATTATGTTTTTTTCCATGCAAATATTAATAATCTCGTTTATCTCTTCTTTGCTCCAACATCTTCCTGATGGGTTATGTGGATTACAGATTATTAACCCCTTAATATCTTCTTTTTCCACTAAAGCTTTTACTTCTTTAAAATCTAAAGTATATTTATTATTATTTAATTTCATTTTATAAGAAACTAAATTCATACCATTATTCGATACAACATCTTTAAATGGTCCATAAGCTGGAGTGAATACAAGTATATTGTCACCTTTTTTAAACAACTTATCTACTATAACATTCATAGTAGATAATGCTCCTATTGAAGGAACAATCCATTCACGTTTAATTTCTGATCTATATCTATCTTTATACCATTTTAATATACTACTATAAAATTCTTCTTTTATATCAAAGTACCCAAAATCACCTAAAGCTATAAATTCCATAAGAGGCTCTATTACCTCTTTAGGTAATTTAAAATCCATGTCAGCAATGAATAGTGGATAATAATTTGCTGCGTCTTTTACTTTGAATCTTTTTTCAATATACTCTTCATTCCACTTCTTAGACCCATTATTTCTTCTTTGTAATATGTCTTCGAAATTATACATTGCTACCTCTTTTCTTCATATTTCTCAATAAATTTCTTTATTATATAATCCATTGCAATATGAAAGTTTAATCGAGTATCTATATTACTATCTGAATCCTGAGTATACGCTGTATAAACCTTATACTTACATAACTTTTCAAAGGTAGAATTTCTAGACTCTGTTATAAGTACTACGTCAACCCCTCTAAGGTTAGTTTCAACTAATACCTCTAGTAGTTCTGGTGTTTCCCCACTTCTTGATAACATAAATACTAAATCTTCATCTTTATTTAATATTCTACTAGATAATCTCATAAATCTTGAATCATCATGTTGCTCTGCAGGTATTCCTAATAGCTGTAATTTTATTTGAAATATCTTACCTAAATAATTGCTCATACCCATTCCATATATAGTTATTCTTTTGCATTTCATCATCTTTTCAACTATTTCATCGATATCAGATTGCTTAACTAACTTATATGTATCTAACATTAGATTTACAAAATCGGTATCATCTATATTGGGTTTGTTTTCTTCTTCTAATTTATCTCTTTGAAAATAATCATCTTTAAATTGTATAAAACTTTTATACCCTAACTTTTTAGAAAGTCGGTGCACACTTGTATTACTAATAGAAAATTTTTCTGAAATATTAGCTATTGTAAAATTATCATATTTAAATAGCGCGCTATTCTCCAATAATAATTGTAATAACTCTTTTTCTAATTTAGTTAAATACTTTGAGTTCTCTGAAATTCTTCTGTGTATTTTCATATGTGCACCTCACTTTAAATTCTAAGCTTCTATTAACTCCTCAGTTAATTCTTCAGCTCTATATTGCTTATCTAAAGCTAACACAAATGGGTAGTATATTGCAAATGCTGCTGCTATGGCAACTACTTGTACTAATGCACCTTGCCATCCACTTACTAAGAATCCACTGAATATTGGTGGTGTTGGCCATGGAGCTACTACACCGTTAAATGGACTTAAGAATCCTATCTTCATAGCAAATATTGCAATAAGAACTGAAACTATTGGTGCTAATGTTAATGGAATTAACATTAATGGGTTAAGTATTACTGGTAAACCAAATATTATTGGTTCATTTATATTGAATAATGCTGGAACTGTACTTAAGTTTCTCATCATTTTCATTCTTTCAGATCTAGCAACAACTACCATAGCTAAAACTAGTCCCACAGTCATACCTGCTCCACCTATAGTTGCAAATTGGTCAATCATTTGAATTGTTCCGATATTTGCATTTTCTAATGTTAAAGCACCTTGTTTAAATAACTCTAAGTTTTCTACTGAGTTTGCATTTAATAATGGGTTTACAATTGAGTTAACAACTGTTGGGTGAATACCAAACCACCATAAGAATCCATTTAACCCTGCAACTACTGTTATAGCAGCTGGAGATGCTGTTAATCCTTGAAGTGGAACTTGTAATATGTCATATATGAATTCATGCATTGAAGTTCCCATGCTTAAGAATATTCCGTTTATTAGTAATGCATATGCAACAACTATTACTCCTGGTATTAATGATACGAATGATTTATATACCATTGGTGGTACATTTTCTGGTAATTTAATTACTAAGTTCTTTTTAACTACAAATCTATAAAGCTCTGTTGAAGTTATACTCATTATAATTGCTGTTATAACACCTTTTGTTCCAAGCCATGCCATTGGAAGTACTTTATTTATTACTTCTCCTGATTCAGCAGTAACAAATTTAGGTGTAACTATTACGTAAGCTACTATAGAAATAATCATAACTGGTAGCGGATCCATCTTATCATCTTCTGATAATTTGTAAGCTATTGTTCCAGCTAACATAATCCCCATTATGTCAAATGTAGCTCTATATGCAGGTGAAAGGAAACTATCCCAACCTTCACCAAATATTCTTGCCATAAATTCTGGATAACCATTTATAGGGAAGTCTGTTATTAATAAAAATACTGATGCAATAATTGTTAATGGCATTATAACCATAAACCCTGATTTAAGAGCTCTCATATATCTTAGATTAGCAAATCTAGATACTACTGGAACCATTTTTTCTTCAATAAATCTTGAAATAAAGTTCATTTTAATTTCCCCCTCATTTTTAATAACGTTTTCAAGTTTTATTATACGGATTTTATTCCAGATTTGAATTCCTACTCTCGGAAAATTTTCCATACTTTTTTTGGATTTTTTATCACTATCTTAATTCTAATTTATCTATTTGTTATTCTTTTATTATTAAAATAATTATTTTAATAATAAAATACTCTGAAATTAATTTTTTATTAAAGAAATCAATTTCAGAGTATGTATATTAACTTAAATATTCATTTATTTTATAATAAATTTTTGATTTTATTTACTTGCAACAAAGACAATATGGTTACTATATCCTAATAACTCTGTCTTTTCACAAGTATAAAGATGAAATCTCATCCATTCATTAAACTCAGCTTCACTAAATTCATTAATCTTATCAGCCATAAGTTCAGCTAGCCCATCAGCTGCAAACTGTGTAACTTTATTTAAGTTGCTCTTTCTCATTAATTCATCCATTTTTCCTACTGTCATAAAACAAAATGGAGTTTCATCTATTAATTTAAAACTTTCCTTATCATACTCATCACCTAATAAGTGATTTTTAGTATTATAAATAAAAGTTTCAGTAACAAAGACCATATCATTTGAAAGATAAGCAAATAATATTTTACCATCTTTCTTACATACCCTTTTACTTTCTTTAATAGCTGTTAATTTATCTTCATCACTCTTTAAATGATATAAAGGTCCAAAGCATAAAACTATATCAAAACTATTATCCTCAAGATATGATAAATCCAATGCATTTCCTTGATGAACTTTTATATTCATATCTCCAGTAACATTTGATTTTAATATATCAATATTTCTCTTTACTGGTTCAACAGACGTAACATCATATCCCTTTGATGCATAGTGCAAACTATAAGCTCCAGTAGCAGCTCCTATATCTAATATTTTTGAATCTTCTTTTAAATACTTGTCTATAAAGTTTGTAGTAGTTATAAATTCTATACTACTTGCATTTGAAGTATTCAATCTTTTTTCCTCATTGAAATACTCATAAATCTCATCTAATTTCATCATACCCCTTCACCCCTATTACTTAATAATTCTCATGCAAAATTAATATCTAAGTTTGTATTATTTCTATTATACATAAACCTTGTTAACTTTCAACCATTTTTTGTAATATATTACATTTAATTGTGTTAGAATTAGTTTATAGATTAATAAATACCAATAAAGGATGTTGATTATATGCTTACTAAAAATGAAATTTTACAAATTGCTAAAGCCCAATTTGCATTAGACTATAATTTTAAAGATTATGATATTACTAAAGATACTAATATAATTACTGAAAATAGTCTTATTTCTGGTAGAAGAATATATGACAATGATGGATGCTTTTTAAAAATACTATGCTTTAATGGTAAAGCTTTTATTTCAGCTGATCCTAAAATTATTCCTTGGTGTAAAGAAAATCTTTTAACTATAGATGCTGCCTGGCTTTCTGAATACCCAAAATTAAAAGCTATAGATACTAAACTTAGAGAGTTTGGCCACGAAATTGCTGATATACATCATTATTACCTTCCTAAAACAATGAATGAAAAAATTGAAATTCACTTCTCTATAAAATGGTATGAAAAAGAAGAGATTAATCAATTTACAAATGATGATAGATTTGGTGAAGCCTTTGCTTTTGATAAAAATCACCCTGATATTCTTGCAGTGGCAGCTTTTGATGGAGATACTATGTTAGGAATGGCTGGAGCTAGTGCAGATAGTGATACCATGTGGCAAATCGGAATTGACGTTTTTCCTGAATATAGAGGAAAAGGGATTGCTACTACTCTTGTAACCTTATTAAAAAATGAAGTATTAAATAGAGGTAAAGTTCCTTTCTACGGAACTGTAGAAACTCATTTTATCTCTCAAAATGTGGCTATTAATTCTGGATTCTTTCCTGTTTGGGCAGAACTTTATACAAAAGCCCTATAATAAGATAGTAATTAAAAAAGTGCGAAAATTTTTCGCACTTTAATTAAACTTTACAAATACACCTTCTCTTGATTTTTGTAATGCTTGCTGGGTTAATATTTTAATTAACGGTGACTTTTCAGAGGATTTACTTATAACTCCATCTATTATAACTGTAGGGTCAATAATTCTTAACTTATTAACCTGATGTATATCATACTCTTCTTTATTCTCAATAACATCTACATTATAATTTAATGATTGAATCAAACTTCTTATTTCTTGATTTTTAGAATTTTTTAATATATTTAAAACATAATTATCATCCTGAAGTAAATCTTCTAAAGTTATAATATCATTATCTAAAGCTACTTTTAAAGCATTTGATAATCTATTATAAGCATATATATTTAATGGATTTAAGAAAAATCCTATTACCTCCTTATAATAAGTATTTACGAACCATTCTGCTGCATTTATAGTAGTAATAATTATTTCTCCATCTATAACCTGTAAACTTTCTAAGAAATTTTTTATTGCAACTAATGAAATATATCCATAAGAGTACATATCTCTTAAAGTATAATCTATTCTATCTGCACATAAATCTGGAGCTGATCTTTCTAATATAGTCCATTTCTTTTCATTATATAGTATATCCTTATAATCATACCCATGTTTTATAAGGATTTCAGGTATACCTGAATTTTCTATTATTTTTTCATAAATCTCTTCATGATAATCTTCATTACTTTTATTTAATGCAAAATCAACCACATGAGAAAATGCAGTATGTGAAATATCATGTAATAATCCAGCAATTTGTTCTTCTATAGTTCCATTCATCTTCTTAATAAGTAGCATCGTTCCTACTGAATGCTCATATCTAGTAACATTCCAATTTGGATTTACAAGATAGCTTGCACCACCTTGATGAATATTTTTTAATCTTTGAAATTCTTTAGTATTTATTAACTCTTCTAAAACACCTTCTATTTCAAAGTCACCATATATATCGTCCTTTATTTTCATAAGCTATCCTCCTCATAAGAATTAGGCTTTTATCTTATCATTTTAACCAAATCATTACAAACATTTACACAAATTATATTTACTATTTTATTCCACTAATAGAAAAACATTTGCTAATACCAGCAAATGTTTTAATAAATTCATATATTCTATTTTTTGTCTAATAAGTTTAGTACTTGATCTAATATAGCTTTTTCGTTCATCATTCCATATAGTATTACATCTATTACTTTTACTGGAACTCTTCCATTAACTAATGCATTAACTTGTGGCATTTGAAATCTAACTTGTGGTGATAGTAAAACTATGTCAACATCATTTATTACCTCTTCACACTCTGTTATCGGTAAAGCTTTAATATCGATATCAACCTTTTTCACTTTAACGTATTCTCTCATTTTACTAAGTAAGATACTTGTTGACATTCCTGCTTCGCATACTAATAATATTTTTTTCATAAATCCTATCCCCCATCGTCTCAAGAAATTCCTGAAATCGTTTCCTGTTTATATTTTACATTTATACCTTTTACTTGTCAATGTAGTTATATTAAATCAAAGTCTGTTTACTATATATATATATTACAATAATAAACTCTATATTATTTTTTATAAAAAAAAGCTGTAGTTTTTTATATGGTAAAAATCTACAGCAACTCATCATTTTATATTTTAATACTTTGTATTATCCTCTAAAAAATCTTAATAAATAGCTTAATGTATGAAACTCTCTATCTATTTCTTCTATCATATCATTAAATCCTTTTATTAATTCTTCCTCAGTAAATTGTTTTTCAAGCAAATAAATCTTTACCGGATTTATCTTACCTTCCTTAGTATCTAACACTCTAGATGCTTTAATATATTTATTTGTCATAGCCTTATTTATAGCAGCTTCTAATTCTTCACTTATATTTAATTCAGGTATCTCATCAAATATAGTAATATTTAATGCATCAATTCCCATATTAGTACATTTACTTAAATCACACCCAACAAATATAACATCTTTAAATTCTGCATCTCTAAAGTCTACATTATCTAAATTTACTTCTTCAAAAATAGTATTTTCAAATTTTGCATGTCTAAACTTACTATTTTTAAGATTAGTTCCTATAAATTCTGCTCCTTTAAAAGTACATCCATAAAAATCACATGACTTAAAGTGAGCTCCTCTAAAACTTACAAAATTAAAGTTTGATCCAGCAAAGCTACTAGCATAACAATTACTCCTAGCTAAATTATTATACATAAAATTTTTATTCATCTTTTCAACTTTGTTGTAATGAAAATTTCCTTTAGCACTATTATTTCTAGCCATTTCTTTTCTCCTTATTAAGAAATTTTGATATGTATATATCCCTACTATCTTATTCAATAGTATATATCATACTATAACAAGCCAATGGATGTATACATAATTATTTCTCAAACATAATTTGTATTAGAATTTTATTAGCATTTTTACAAATAATATATATTATTTATTGCGAAATGTAAGAAATTTATGCATAGTAACAATACAAAAGAAATATTGAATCATAGAAAAAATATGCATCTAAAACTTCTGATATATACGAAGAAATAACAGCGATAACATTAGCAGATTAAAAAGAGTGCCTTCCAGCACTCTTCTTTACATCATCATCAAAATTCCTGAAATAAATAAAGCTACATATACAAACTTTGTAAATGAATCTCCCTTTATCTTTTTATGTACTATATTACTTACTACTATAGCAACAATTACAAATATCATTGTTATTAAAGACATCGTTACTATACCCGAGGTTATTTCACCTCTAAATATGTTTATAGATAACATAATTGCATTTAGTGTTGCCCATAAAGCACATAAAGTTGCTCTAAAACTTGATTTATCTTTTATATTTGCAGTTGCATATACTACTACAAAAGGACCTCCACAAGTAAATGCTCCATGTACTATTCCACCTAGAAAAAGTACAATATTATGTATAATCCCAATATACCTACTTTTAATTTTCTCTACATTTTCTTCCACTTTTTTTCTACCATCATATAAACCTCTTATAGCCACAATAATCATAAATAAACCAAGTGCTATTTTCAAAGGTCTCTCTGGTAATGATGAAAATAACCACATTCCTATAGGTAAACCTAATACCATTAATGAAGTTATTTTAATAAACTCTTTTTTATTTATATACTTGAAGTCTCTTATTGCTATAACCACTGAAGCTATTAATACTACTATAGTCATTACTGGTACAGTAACTTTTAAACCAGCTATAGCTGATGCAATAGGTAATGCCATTATAGTTCCACCAAACCCAATAAGACCTTCAATAAAATATGCACACATTACTATAATTGCAAATGATATTACTTGACTTAAATCCATCTGTTATCCCCTTTTAATTTTTCTTTTGATTAATTATATTTCATAGTGAGTATACCACCAAATTTAACAAATATAAATAAATTTCATTTTTATTTTTTTGTTAAATCGTTCCACAATTAGTTCTAATATCATGTATATTAGATTGTCTTTTAAGAAAATTTATCTCCTCAAAAAGCTCCAGCATAATTTATATATGCTGGAGCTTTTTATTATTGTAACCTTATCTTTTAAACAAATTTTATATATAATTTACGCCATTACTAGATTGCCAAAATAAACTTGTGTCATATATAAAAGATAGCATGTAGTTTTAATTGTAAAATATATATCATTTATACAATCTTCATCTAATGAAAGATAGCTTTCTCTATTAATATTAAGCTCTTCTAAATAATCTCTATCTTCTTTCATATTATCTAAAACATTATCAAAAATCTCTTGTTTGTATCTTAAAATATTCTTTAGTTTTTTATGCAGTGTTACTTCATACATAAAATGCTTAGCCATATCTTTTCCATAGTACTCTTCTAAATGATATTTACAAAAGCAATCAGCAATATAATGAGCTATCCTTCCTAATGTAAAAGATATTTCATCTGTATTCATATTACCATTTTCTATTAGGTCATTATATTCCTTCATCTTTTCTTTAGATACTGTATAAGTATGTTTTATCTTATTTTTTCTTTTATGCAAATCTGGTTCAATACATCCATATAAAAACTTTCTTTTATTAAGCATTAAATCATATTTTTCATTACATAGATTAAAACAAAATTCTCCTATAATCAAATGTGTATTAATTAACATTTACATATCCCCTTCCCGCATAGCAGGTATTAAATTTCATTCTCTTTTTCTAGTAATAATATTATTATACACTATCTATTAAAAATATAATAAGGATTTTACCTGTATATTTGCCTTTATTATGAATTTTAAAATTTAATGTTTTATCTATAATTTTTTATTAATTTATTATAAAATATATAAATGTGTAAAAATAATAATAATTTAATAATATTTAGTATATAAGGAGATGTTCATTTTGGATACAACATTAACAAAAGAAGAACTTTCTAGAATATATGGTAAGATAAGTCCTTTTGAATTTAAAGACAAGCTTATTTCCGTAGCTAAAAAGAATAATAATAACATTTTAGATGCTGGTAGAGGTAATCCTAACTGGACTGCCGCAACTCCACGTGAAGCATTTTTTACTTTTGGTCAATTTGCTGTTCAAGAAACTAAAAGAACTTGGAATATATCTGATCTTGCTGGAATGGTTCAAAGAAATGGCATTGCAAAAAGATTTAAAGAATTTATAGAATCAAACAACTCTGCTCCTGGAATTGAGCTTTTAAAAGATATAATAAATTATGGTTCTAATGTTTTATATTTTGATAAAGATAACTTTATTTTTGAACTTACTGACGCAATTATAGGTGATAATTATCCATTTCCTGATAGAATGCTTACACATATCGAAAAGATTGTACATAACTACTTAATGAAGGAATTATGTCAAAATAAATCCTTTGAAAGCGAATTCGATGTTTTTGCAGTAGAGGGTGGAACTGCTGCTATGTGTTATATTTTCGATTCACTAGTTGCAAACTCACTTTTAAATCCTGGTGATAAAATTGCACTTATGACACCAATTTTTACTCCGTATTTAGAAATACCTCACTTACCAAACTATAACTTTGAAGTAGTTAATATTCATGCTAATGAAGTAGATTCAGAAGGTTATTCAACTTTCCAATTTCCTAAAAGCGAATTAGACAAGCTTAAAGATACAGATATTAAAGTAGTCTTCGTAGTAAATCCAAATAACCCTGCTTCAATAGCTTTAAGTGATGAATGTAAAGAAAATCTTATAGATATAGTAAATAATCATAATCCTAACCTTATGATTATTACTGATGATGTATACTGTACTTTTGTAGATAACTTTACTTCATTAATAGCAGATTTACCTTATAATACCTTAGCCGTATATTCTCTTTCTAAATACTTTGGTGTAACAGGATGGAGACTTGGTGCTATAATGCTAAATCAATATAATATATACAATAAGCTATTAAGCGAGCTTTCAAGCGAAACAAAAGCAAGACTTAATGAAAGATATACTCATTTATCTTTAAAGCCTGAAAGTCTTCCTTTTATTGATAGAATCGTTGCTGATAGTAGACAAGTTGCATTAAATCATACAGCAGGTCTTTCTACTCCACAGCAAGTTCAAATGGCATTTTTCTGTGCTTTTGCATTAATTGATACAGATAATAATTATAAAAGCTTAACAAAGGAAATATGTAAAAATCGTAAAAAATTATTATTTGATGGACTTGAAACGGAATTAAGAAATCAACCTCATGATGCTGCTTATTATACAGAACTTAACTTATTAGATTTAGCCCGTGAAAAATATGATAATGGCTTTGCAGAATATATAGAAGCAAACTATAGACCATTAGACATAATATACACTTTAGCTAATAACTTCTCTATAATATTATTAAATGGAGATGGATTTGCTTCATCTGAGTGGTCATTAAGAGTATCTTTAGCAAACCTTAATGATGACTCTTACTACATAATAGGTAGTTCGATAAATCAGATGTTAGATAATTTAGCAACTAAATATAATCTAATAAATTCAATAAACGTTTCTATTTAAATAAAATTCGAAGCACTTTAGTGAAAAGTTTGACTTCGTCAAAAGGGAAAAACTCATTGACGTTACAGTTAAAATGTTGCCTATGCAATAGTGAAAAGTATATATATTAACACCTTTCACTGCTACGATAGTAGCATTTTCACCTCGATGAAGTCGACTTTTCACTATGAAGCTTGCTTGTTGCTTTTATTGTATTACAACTTTCTATCTCTCTTCATTAAGTAGCTCTTTTAAGACTTCTAGCTTTACTTGAGTAAAAATACTATCTCTAAATGTATATATACATACAAGCTGTGAATGATTGAATATTTCAATATCAAGCTTATTATCTAATGTTGCATTTAGTTTATTTAAAAGTTCTTCATTTTCTTTAAGTCTTATATATACTCTTTCAGCAATCTTTTTCATATTATCACTATATCTTTTAAATACTGGATTATATTCTTCTAATAGCCTCATACCCTTATTTATAAAAAAATTTAATGTTGGCATTAAAATAGGATTATAAACTAATTTCCAATAGTTTTGAAGTTCAACATTATTAGATAAATCTACACAGTCAGCATATAATTCTTCTTCATAAACATTAATTTCTTCATCTTTTATATTAGCGATTTTTTTACTGAATTTATATTGCTCTATGCAGATTCTATCTATTTGCTCTGGGGCTAATAAATAAATTAATTTCTTAAGATAGCTTAAATTATTTTCTAGCTGTAATTTAAGTTCATTAGAAATCTTATCTAATAAGAAATTATGATATTCACTAGATTCTATATCTGTAAATGGTGCACATAATAATATTGATATCATTCTTGAATCTATATTAGGAAAATACTTTTCTAAAACTAAGTCATTCGATATTCTTTGCTTTTCTAATATATGTAAATGTATTTCTAGATTTTTAGGTGTTGCATTAGCCGGAATATCTTCAATTAACTGATAACTAGCTTGTAACTGTCTTATATTATCATACAAACTTTTTTTTAAATTGTTAATTTGCCTATGAATAAAGAAATTTGTCAGCGTTGGATATATAAATAAATCCTTAATATCTTGTATAGACATACCAATATTTCTAAGGGAAATGATAATTTGTAATTTTCTTAAATCTTCTTCTGAAAATTCGTAATACCCATTATCAATATTTTTAGTTGGCTCTATAAGTTCTTCCTTTATATAAAAATATACCGCTTTTTTACTTAATTTAGTCAATTCTAAAACTTTTTGTAATTTCAAAATTTTCCCCTCCAAAACAGTACCCTAAGGTAACACTTTTTGTATATGTTTTCTTAAATATTAACACTTTGTTAAAAAATAATCTATACTTTTCCTTGGATATGCCCTTATTTTGTCGCAAAAAAATATATTTGACATTCCTCTTAGGGTATCTGATAAGATTATTGTGAAATAAAAAACAATATTTTTTTAACGATTTAGGGGGAAATAAAAATGAAAAGAGCTTTATGTTTATTATTAACGTCTTTAGTTCTTGCTTCTACAGTTACTGGTTGTTCTAGTAATAGTAACGATGGAGCTACTAGCAAAGGTTCAAACAAATATACTCCAGGTGTTTATACTGCTACTACACAAGGAATGCATGGTTCTGAAATGGTAGTAGATGTAACTTTTGATGAAAGTTCAATAACAGATGTTAAAGTTGTAAGCCACGGAGAAACTTTTGGTATCGGATACGGAATGGAAACAACTCCAATTGAAACTATACCAAATAAAATAGTTGAAACTCAAAGTGTAGATCTTGATTCAGTTACAGGAGCGACTTTAACTACTACATTTATATTAAACGCTGTAAAAGATACAGTAGTTCAAGCTGGTGGAACTGTTGAAAACTTATCAGCAAAACCAGAAACTACTAAAGCTGAAGATCAAACTTATGATGTTGATGTTGTTGTAGTTGGTGCTGGTGTTGCAGGTATATCTGCAGCTATCGAAGCAGCAGCAAACGGAGCTGATGTTTTAATACTTGAAAAACAAGGTATAGTTGGAGGCGCTACTACTAGATCTGGTGGTAAGCTTATGGCTAACGGAACTGACATCCAAAAGGCTGAAGGAATCGAAGATTCAAATGAATTAATGTTTGACTACCTAAAAGAAGTAGGTGGCGATTTAATAGATGATGAAAAATTACACGGATTTGTTGATAACTCTTTAGACACATACAACTGGATGACAGATATGGGTGTTCAAGTTCAAGACGTTGAACCAATCCACTCTTCATTAACACCTTACAGAGTTCATAACACTCTTGGTGGTGGCGGTATGACTGATGGTCACGGTGGACAAATTATCGTTCCAATGATGAATAAGTACAACGAATTAGATGGTGATATACTTTACAACGTAACTGCTAACGAATTATTAACTAATGATAATAACGAAATCGTTGGTGTTAAAGGTTTAGCTAAAGATGGTAGCACAGTAACTGTTAATGCTAAATCAGTTATTATTGCAACTGGTGGTTATGCACAAAATAAAGAAATGATGGCTAGATATGCTGATTTCACAACTGGATATTCAACTCAAGTTCCTACAGGTAACGTTGGTGACGGTATAACAATGGCAGAAGCTGTTGGAGCTCAAATATTCAATAGTCCATCTACTCAAACTGTTTATGTAAGCTACACTTGCGGTGTTGGTATAAACGAAGAATCAGGTCTTATTGTTACTGAAGATGGTAAGAGATTTGTAAATGAATATACTTACCAATATCATGTTGGTGATGCAATGCGTAAAGAAAATAGTTCTTTAGGATACTATATTGCAACAAGCAATGATCCAACTCCTACAGTTCAATACGGAATGAGTTTAGAATCAACTGTAAGTGCTGATTCTATAGAAGAGTTAGCTAAACTAATCGAAGTTGATCCAGCTACATTACAAGCAACTGTTGATAGATACAATGAATTATGTGAAAAAGGTGTTGACGAAGATTTCGGAAAACCAGCTGATAAAATGTACCCAATCAAAGGCGAAAAATACTATGCTATAAAACTTAACCCAGCTGTTACAGTTACATTTGGTGGTATAGTTACAGACGTTGAATCAAGAGTTTTAGATGCTAACAACACTCCAATCAAAGGATTATACGCTGCTGGAGAAACTGCATTTGAAGGATTATTCGGTACTGAATACCCAGGATGTGGTGTTGCAATCTCTGCTGGTTCTTACTACGGAAGAGTTGCTGGTGAAAATGCAGCTAACGAAGCTAAAGCAAACTAATTAAATTGCCCTAAAAATATTTTCATTATAAAAAAACCACCTAGTTTTGGTATTATACCATTGCCTAGGTGGTTACTTTTATATTAACCTTAAGATATCTACTGGACTACTTTATTATTTCATATATATTCCTGCTAACTTCATCTCTTTATTAAATGATAATGTAAATGTAACCTTTTTATTATCATATTTAACATTTGTTATAGCAACTGCATATCCGTTCTTTTCAGCTAAAGTCATATTTAATATAGAATTAAACTCTCCTATATCTTTACTAAACCCTTCCCATGTTTCTTGTAGCTTATTATCTGGTAATGAAATTTTCAATTCATCACTACTATCTTCTAAAATCCCATCATAGTTTTTATCATTTAATTCATTAATTACCTCTTCAGCTGCTGCTTTAACTTCATCTTCATTATAAGCATCACTTAATTTTCCAGCGCTACAACTAACAAACATAAATAAGCATAAAATAATTGATAATACTTTAATAAACTTTTTCATTCTCTTCAACCCCTTTAAAATTATCAAATCTACCTTTAACCTTAATAGTGCCAAACAACAGTATAATCGCAAATACAATACATATTAGTTCAACCATATATATACTTGCTCCCGCCTGTTGTACTACTACAACTGTAGTGTCCACTACTCCATGGGCTAATATAGCCCAAAGTAAATATAAAGCTTTTTTCCCCTTATTTATTCCATACAATACAAGCATTGTAAATCCAATATGCATTATAATTGCTGATATTCTCTCTATCCCCCCATATAAAACCATAATACTGCTAGTTGAATCAAATATTCCTCTTACAGTCTCTTCACTTGCTCCAACTAATGATGAATTAAATGTTCCGTTATTCAAACTAAATATTACATATAAATTTTGTATACTTGATATTCCTGCAAATAGAATTGCTTCAATCCCTCCATGTCCTAATCCAAAAGCTATTCCATCATACCATCTCCTATTTTTCTTAAGTCCAATTTCAAAACCGATGAACCTTCCTACTTCCTCAAATATTCCTGCCGTTAACCCTAAAAATACAGCATACAATATTGGATTTAGTACTGACATATTATAAAACCAATCAGTTTTAGCTACCACTCCATTTAGAAGTGGTATTCTTAATACTACCTGAGAAACTAAAAATACCAATGCCCCTACTAAAAAAGGCTTTACAAATTGTTTTTTCTTTATTGCAAAATAAATTAATATCCCCAAAGGAATTCCAATAGATATAATTATATTTACAATAAAACATATTATTAGTGATAAATAATTCATCCCCCTCACCTCTCCCCCTTAATAAATATTATTCAAGTTTGGATTTACATACTACAAAATATATAAATAAGTTGTGAACTTTAACGAATAACATTTTTTATAAATTCTTCATAATATCTCTCTGTTTCTTCTTTGCTTGTCCCAGCTATAAAAATATATCCTTCATCCTTTACTTTAACCATGATATATGGATTCTTTTTATCATATATATACAGTCTACAATTTCCATAACCTTCTACATCAAAATATCCTATAGAGTATTTATCTGTAGCTGCTCCATTTGTTCTTATGTTCACCTTAATGCTATCTACCATCTTAACTTCTTCAATTTGATCTATATTAAAATCAAAGCCATAACTTGGAGTTTCAATTTTAACTACTTCATTATTAATAACTATCTTCATCTTGCTAAAATCTAAACGTAAAGTCATAATAGATATTCCAACTAATAATATAGCTACGAAAATATACATTCCGTAGAATATTCTTCTACCTTTTTTAGTCCCTAAGTTATACGTCATTTTATATCCCACTCTAGGTTCTACTATATATCTTCTATCATTAGGATTGTTATATATATCTCTAAACCAATATTCATCATTATCCACATAAATAGGATTATTACTTGTATTTATTAATCTATTTTGCTCTTCTGTTACTTTATTATTAATATAATAAATCCCTACAAATATAATTGTAGCAGGCACTATTGCTGATAATATAAGCAATATAGTGCTATTACTATTTAAAGTCATTGGTAAAAATATGAATAACATTCCTATACTTTGAACTGTAGCAGCAACAACAGTTCCCATTGTCCACATTCTCTTATAAATTAAGTTATAAGCTATATTAACCTTTGAATCTTCACTATAAATCTCTGTTGGTTTCTTACAATATACTCTATAAACTATTATAAATATTACAGTTCCAATAAATCCTGTTGATGCTGATATTAAAAGTCCAAAACTAAAATTTTTATTTATAACAACAATAGCTATTGGAATAAGAGATATGATTATACTCGGAATAAACCACAATGCTGAAACCGGCATTTTATCTTTAAGCCTTGTAACTTCCGTATCTATAGTCAAGAGTCTAGTTTGTGAAATGAACCATTTATTTTCTATCTTCAAAATTTTTAGTCTCTTATTATACTTATCAAATAATTTATAACTTAATAGTTCCATAAAAAATATCCATATAAACAAATATATCATTTTAAGTGATGGATACTTTATAAGAACAATAGGAAAAAATACTATAATACCTATTAAAGCAAATATCTTATTACCCTTTTTATATTCTTCTACAATCTGTAATACATCTTTATTTTTAATTTCAGAATAAGGTAAAGTTACTCCAAGCAAAACACCATTTTTAGCTTTCGTTGCCGTATTGTTTTCAAAATAAAATGCTATTAATGCCACTAAAATAGCTGATCCTAATATTAAATCAAATATCATATTCTACCCCTCATTACCCACTATCTTTAACCCATTCATATTATTAAAAATATCTTCACACATTTTCATAAATTCTTTATAATCAATTCCCTTAATAGCTGATTCAGCAATTATAAGTTCAAGTTCCTGCTCTACTTTTTCCTTAAACTCCTTACTAGTATCTAAAGCTGGATTAACTTTAGCTCCATGTCTTCTATCGATTTCAATATATCCTTCAGCTTTTAAAATATTATAGGCTTTATTTACTGTCATCATATTTACCCCAATATCATCAGCCATTTGTCTTACAGTAGGAAGACCTTGCCCTATTTCTAACTCCCCTCTTCCAATTCCCATCACTATCTGATTTCTAAGCTGAACATATATAGGAATACTACTTGTCATATCTAATTTTAAAATCAAAAACATCACCTATCCTTTGTATACTTTGTATTACTAATAGTAATACAAGGTATACAAACTTGTAAATATATTTCTCAATAATTTCCCAAAGAAATATACCTAATATATATATGAATTAATATTTATAATTTCATCTTCTTTCTATATATTATTTAAAAATAAAAAACTCTTTTATTTCTTTATATTGATATGATACATTATAAAATAACATAAATTTTATTATTAAATCACCTTAACCATTCGATATAAGTTGTGTGAAAAATATCTTTCTTCTTTTTCTAATTTATAATCTAACTTAGAATAAAATTTTATAAGACTCTTATCTTTTGCTAATAATGAACATCTTTCATACCCTTGTTCCTTAGCCATTTTCTCTGCTAAAATCATAAGGGATTTTCCGATACCTTTTCCTCTTACCTCTTCATTAGTTGCAAGATTAGCTACATATATTTCGTGTTCTCCACATTCGTCTAATCTAGAAGCTAAAATAATATCCTTTATAAATTTAATTTTTCTTATTACTCCTTTTATAGACAAAAATAATTTTATACTTGTAGTAATGTCTAGCCTTGGTATATCATCACTTTTTAATAATATTATAACTCCACAAGGTTTACCATCTAACTCAGCTACCTTTATATTCTTATAATAGTATCTTGATCCTTCTACCTTTACTAAATAACCAATCCTGTCTAGAATTTCCTCTTTACTGCCTTCACCCCATTCATGATGTGGATCATCTTCCGTAACATAAACTAGCTCGGCTATAATGGGGGCATCACATTCTGAGGCATCTCTTAAATTTAAGTTGTTCATAAATTATCCTTCCTTCTTTTTAATCTTTTATATTTGTTAATAGTATAGTCTTACTCAATCTTAAAATTAAGGCTTTATGGTCCAATAAGTTTGTACTTTTGTGTTATCTTTTTATTCTTATTTCTAAATATTATTAATATAAATGTACAAATACTAGATACCTTTAATCCACTTTATGGAATATTTTTTCACATTATATTGACTTTTGCTTATTATTAGTAGATAATTATTATTAATTAATAATAAAATTAAAGGAGGTTTTTATATGATTAACGGTTCTTGGAATGGTTTTAGAGAACTTATCTTAGTAGATAAAGTTGAAGTGTGCCCAGAAATAATTTCTTTCTATTTTAAATCAAAAGATGGTGGTAAACTTGTAAAGCATAAAGCAGGTCAATTTTTACCTTTTAAGATAAAAACTAATGACCCTAAATATAAAGATATTATTAGAACTTATAGTTTATCAATGTTTCCAAATGATGAACTATATAGAATTAGTGTTAAAAAAATTGACGGTGGTTTAATAAGTACTTATTTACATGAAAATCTTAAGGTTGGCGATTCAATAGAAGCTATGGTGCCAACTGGCTTATTCACAATAAGCAATTCTTCAAAAAATACTCCTCTAGTTTTAATATCTGCAGGAATTGGTATTACTCCTCTATTATCAATGCTATATGAAGAATCTTCTGCTAGAAATAATATTCATTTTATTCAAGCAGTTCAAAATTCCACAATTCATCCTTTTAAAGATGATATTGCTTCTATAGCAAAAGTACGAGGTATAAAAAATACTATTTTTTACTCTAAACCTTTAGAAAATGATAAACTAGGTATAGATTATGATTATTCAGGATATGTTAGCAAAGATTATTTGGAAAACAATGTAGATTTGAACTCTGATTTTTATTTCTGTGGTCCTCCTCCATTTATGAAAGCATTAGAAAATTCTTTATTAAAATTAGGAGTTCCGACTACTAGAATTCATTATGAACTTTTCTCCAATAAATAATATATTCTGCAAATAAAAAACTCCCAAATGGGAGTTCTTTATTTTCTAATAATTAATTTCACAAAATATTTTGCTACTTATTTTTTTATCTTTTTATTAATAATTTCTTTTAGTCCAATAAACTGTTCTTTATACTTTTTATGCTCTATATTGGGAAATGCTTTAAGTATCCTTCTTTGTAATATTGATCTAACGTTTAACTTTTTATATCTATCATAAATTTTTGTTAATTGATCTATTACATATGTTGATTCATTTTTATCTTTAAGCATTTTTATAACCTCTTCAAATTCATGCTCATTTAACTCTTTTAATTTAATATTCATACTCTTTAGCTCTATTAAAACTTGGATTAAGTCATTCAATTTTTTATTTAACTTAATCATAGCAATTAATGTAGTAATAAAATCTAATAAAAATATAATCATTGCTACACATGCTAAAACTACATTAACCATCTTTGGTATACTATTTACTACTGTAGTAATTCTAACATTTATTACTTCTATAAGCACTACTGACAATAATCCAAAAAGTGTTGAGTTTAAAAGACATACTCTACCATGAATATTAAATTTATGTTTAGAATAATCCCACCATTTTGTTTGGAATGCTGTCTCCAATATTACAGCAGTTATATACTCAACAACAGATGTAACTATCATCCCTAAGAAAAATATAGCAAAAATATCTCCTCTATATTTATTTAATAAAGCTATAACTAATAATGCCCCAAAACCATATACAGGACATACAGGTCCATTTAAAAATCCTCTATTAACAAATTTTCTATCAAGTATAGAGCAATATATAGTTTCACATATCCATCCTAAAAAACTATATATTAAAAAGTATAAAATAAATTTAATAAGTGTATACATACTAACAGCCCCCTCAAGTTAACATATTAATCCATTAACTGCCTAATATATTCTTATTATTAACTTTTTAATTTAATTCTTAATCAAATCACTTTAAAAGAAAAAACTCCCCTTTAGGGAGTTTCTCTATAATTTTACTGTTACTAAAGGAAACACGCTACTCAAATACGTTTGAATGAGTAAGTTCGCCTTGCCAAATCTAAGATTTGGAGGCTCACTTACGCTTCTACTTCTTCGAATTGGCTATTGTATAGATTTGCGTAGAATCCTTTCTTAGCTAATAACTCCTCGTGGTTTCCTTGCTCTACAATGTCTCCATCTTTCATAACAAGGATTAAGTCAGCATCTCTAATTGTAGATAATCTATGAGCAATTATAAAACTTGTTCTACCATGCATTAAATTATCCATAGCTTTTTGAATTAATACTTCTGTACGAGTATCAACTGAGCTTGTAGCTTCATCAAGTATTAATATCTTCGGATCTGCTAAAATAGCTCTAGCAATAGTTAATAATTGCTTTTGACCCTGTGATACGTTACTTGCTTCTTCATTAAGAACCATATTATATCCATCTGGTAATGTCTTAACAAATCTATGAACATGAGCAGCCTTAGCTGCTTCTATTACTTCCTCATCAGTAGCATCTAATTTACTATAACGGATATTTTCCATTATTGAACCATTAAATAGCCAAGTATCTTGAAGCACCATACCAAATAAACTTCTTAACTCTCCACGATTAAACTCTCTGATATCATGACCATCTATTAAAATTGCGCCATCATTTACGTCATAGAATCTCATTAACAATTTAACTATTGTAGTCTTACCAGCACCTGTAGGTCCAACTATAGCTACTCTTTGTCCTGGCTTAATCTTAGCATTAAAGTCATTTATTATAATCTTATCTTCATTATATCCAAAATGAACATGCTCAAAGTCAACTTTTCCTTCTATTTCTTCAGTTGAAACTGGAGATACAGGATCCTTAGTTTCTTCTTCTTCATCTAAGAATTCAAATACTCTTTCAGCAGCAGCTGCTGTTGATTGAAGTACATTTGCTATCTGAGCTGTTTGCGCTATTGGTTGGTTAAAACTTCTTATATATTGAATAAAAGCTTGAATATCTCCAACCTCTATTCTATTTTTAATAGTCAACCATCCACCTAATATAGAAACTACTACATATCCTAAATTACCAATAAAGCTCATAATAGGCATCATCATTCCTGATAAAAACTGAGATTTCCAAGCACTGTTATATAATTCTTCATTTAATTCGTCAAATTCTCTTATAGCACGTTCTTCTCCATTAAATGCTTTCATTATATTATGTCCTGAATATATTTCTTCTACCTGCCCATTAACGCTACCTAAAAACTTTTGTTGGTCTTTAAAATATTTTTGTGACTTCTTAACTACTCCAACTATAAGCCCTACTGATAGTGGCATTATAAGAAGTGCTACTAATGTCATAGTTCCACTTATTGATAGCATCATTATAAGTACACCAATAAGAGTTGTTATAGAAGTTAATATTTGTGATAAGCTTTGATTTAAAGTTTGGCTTACTGTATCAACATCATTAGTAACTCTTGATAAAACTTCACCATGAGTCTTTGTATCAAAATACTTAAGTGGCATTCTATTAATCTTTTCAGATATATCTTTTCTCATATTATAAGATACTTTTTGAGATACACCTGTCATAATAAAGCTTTGTATAAATGAGAATAAAGCACTTATTAAGTATAAACCTAATAGTAAAAGTATTGTTCTACCTATAGAAGTAAAATCAATTCCTCCACCTGTTATTCCCTGAACCTTTTCCATAAGTCCTGTAAAAATCTCTGTTGTAACATTTCCTAATATTTTAGGTCCAACTATTGAAAATGTAGCTGACGCAACAGCAAATATAAATACAAATATTATAGATAAAGAATATGGCTTAAGATAACTTAAAAGCTTTTTCATTGTACCTTTAAAATCTTTAGCTTTTTCAACTTTTCTCATTCCATGTCCACCCATTGGACCTTTTTTATGATTACTCATTCTCTAGCTCCTCCTTTGAAAGTTGTGATAAAGCTATTTGCTTGTAAACTTCACAGTTTTTCATAAGCTCGCTATGAGTTCCTTTTCCTACTACTTTTCCTTCATCAAGTACAATAATTTGTTCTGCATTCATAATTGTACTAATTCTTTGTGCAACTATAAGCATTGTACTTCCAGATATCTCACTCTTAAGAGCTTTTCTTAAAGTTGCATCAGTTTTAAAGTCTAGAGCTGAAAAACTATCGTCAAATATAAATATTTCTGGACTCTTAGCTAGAGCACGAGCAATAGATAATCTTTGTTTTTGCCCACCTGAAACGTTAGTACCACCTTGAGCTATTTCAGTTTCAAATCCTTTTTCTTTGCTTGAAATAAACTCCATAGCTTGTGCAATATTTGCAGCTTTAACCATTCCCTCTTCAGATAAATTTTCATCTCCATACTTTAAGTTGCTTTCTATAGTTCCAGAGAAAAGCATTCCTTTTTGAGGGACATATCCAATTTTGTCTCTTAAATCATGTTGACTTACTTCTTTTATATTTGTTCCATCAATAAGTATTTCACCTTCAGTTGCATCATAGAAACGAGGTATTAGATTAATAAGAGTTGATTTACCACTTCCTGTACTTCCTATAAAAGCAGTAGTTTCTCCTGGCTTTGCAATAAAACTTATATTTTCTAATACATTTTCTTCTGCACCTGGATATCTGAAGCTTACATTCTTAAATTCTACTATACCTTTTTGATCTTCATTAAAGCTCTTAGGATTTTCTATATCCTTAATAGAAACATCTGCTGATAATACTTCTGCTATACGTTGTACTGATGCAGCAGCTCTTGGTAGGATAACTGAAATCATAGAAATCATTAAAAATGCCATTATAATTTGCATTGTATATTGAATAAATGCCATCATATCTCCAACTTGAAGCAATCCATCATTTATTCTATGAGCTCCTATCCATACTATTAATAATGAAATAGAATTCATTATCAACATCATAATTGGCATCATCATAGATGTAATTCTAGTAACAAAAAGATTTGTTTTTGTTAAGTCTCTATTTGCATTATCAAATTTCTTTTCCTCGTACTTTTGAGTACTAAACGCTCTAATTACAAGCATACCAGTTAAAGATTCTCTAGTTACAAGGTTAACTTTATCTACAAGTTTTTGAACAACCTTAAACTTAGGCATAGCTAATCCAAATAAAACTGAAACTACTGTTAATAGTGATAAAACAGCTATTCCAATAATCCAACCCATATTAGTTCTAGTTCCAATAACCTTTAAAATTCCTCCTGCTCCTAATATAGGTGCATAAAATACAACTCTTATTAGCATTACTACAAGCGTTTGTATCTGTTGAATATCATTAGTACTTCTTGTAATAAGTGATGCTGTTGAGAAATGGTCAAATTCATTATTTGAGAATCCAACAACACTTGTAAATACATCTTTTCTTAAATTTTTTCCTAATGCTGCTGCAATTCTAGCTGCTATAAATCCTACTATAACTGTAGCTATCATACTGATTAATGCTATTCCTAACATCTTAGCTCCAGCTATAATAATGTAGTTTGATTGTAATTTATCTGTATTTATTCCTATAGCATTATATTCAGATTTTATATATGTAGTTGCTGCTTGAGTAATCATGCTATCTGATACAGCTGATATCTTTTCATCAACTTGAGACAACATACTATCTAATTGTTCTTTAGGCATCATTGATAACATTTGAAATACATCTGTTCCTTCAGGCATCTGGCTTAATGCTCC
Source organism: Clostridium disporicum (assembly GCF_001405015.1). Classification (GTDB taxonomy): domain Bacteria; phylum Bacillota; class Clostridia; order Clostridiales; family Clostridiaceae; genus Clostridium; species Clostridium disporicum_B. The sequence goes on along the minus strand of NZ_CYZX01000004.1, from coordinate 12,798 downwards.
AGTAATCTGATTTGAATCTGTATTATTTCCTGCCATATTATTAAGCATAGATTCATTTCCTTGGTTTTCAAACATCATAGTTACCATTATAGCTTTTCCCATAACAGTATTTAAATTTTTTATATCCTCTTTATTCTTTGTATCTAACTTATAAAGATTTTCATTTGCTAACTCAGGATATTTTTTTACATACTTATCATATTCATCTACTGATAAAGTACTTTTATCTAATAAATTATAGCTATCCTTAAATAAACTTTTATCTTCATCTTTAATGAAAATTAATAATTTATCAAATTCAGAAGCTCTTATTATTTCTGGTACTGCATTGTCTACCCCACCTTGTTGAATACCAACATTAACTATATTACTCATATAATCTGGAAGAGAAAGATCACAGATAGCTTGAACAAAAAGCAATACAAAAGAAATAAATATTGCTCCAACAAAAGGCTTTAAGTGCTTTATAATCTTCTTCATTTACTCTATCTCCTTTACAAACTATTTTTTAACATAAAATAATTATATTTTTATAACTATTATATGTCAATAACTTTTATGGAAATATAATTATATTTTTATAATAGTTATATTTCTATAACTATTTTCTTGTATATTTTTATCAATTGAATTATAATAATACTAAAGAATTCTCTAAGGAGGCAAAAATGGATAACACTAATTTAAATAATATTTCAAATGATTTATATATGTTACTATTATCTCTAAATAAAAGGATATTTAACCATGAAGAAATGTTGAAAAACTGTAACTTACCACCATCTCATGTAAAAGCTCTATTTTATTTAATTCATAATGGACCTCGCGCTATATCTCAAATTGGAAATGATTTATCTATATCTAAACCTAATATGACACCTATTATTGATAAGTTAGTTAGTGAAGGTTTAATAAATAGATTCCAAGACCCTAATGATAGAAGAGTTATACGAATTCAGGCTACTGAGGCAGCTTGTAACTTTTTAAAAGAACGAGAACAAAGAGTAAAATCTAACTTAATAAAAAAAATATCACCTTTGTCTGATGATGATTTAAAAGAATTAGAAGAGTCAGTTAAAAAAATGCAAAAAATATTGCTTAAAATTTAAAAAGCTAGTGCTGCGTTTATAAGCAGCCCTAGCTCTTTATAATATAAAACTTTACTTATGAATATACTCTCTCATCTGCAAAATCACTTGTAAGAGATATGTTAAGATTTCCATTGCGACATCTTAATTCGTCTATAAACTTTTTAGTATCACATTCTGGTTTAACATTAAGCTTATATCTTAATTCAAATAAAGCTCCAAAATCTCTTGTTCTAACTCTAGATAAATTCTAACTAATTGTATATTTATTTAATATTTCATCAAAAATCCCTTCATAATTTAAATTTTCAGGAACAGTAATTTTTAGTTCTAATGCTTTACTTTTTGGAACTGCAAATTTTGTTACTTCTATAATAATCATTAATAGACAAAGAATTATTGTGAATATTACAGCATATCCTATGAAGCCCATTCCAGTTGCAAGCCCAACTGCTAGAGTAAAAAATACATATGATAAATCCTTTGGATCTCCAGGTGCACTTCTAAAACGTATAATTGAAAATGCTCCAGCTAAACTAAATGCTCTTGCTACATTGTTTCCAACTAAAAGAATTATAATAGCAATTATTACTGGAAGCATTATTAATGTAACTGTGAAGCTTGGTACATATCCTTCTTTTTTATGTGTTTTTATATAGGTTAGACTAATAACTAACCCTAATACTATAGCCGTGGCTATTACTATTAGAACATTGTTTAGTGTAAATGTTCCACTGTTGATTGATGTCATTAATTTTTCTAACATATTTTCTCTCTCCTTCTTAGATCACTATTTTGTCTTTCTAAAGTATATTTAACATACTCATCTCCATATTTTGAAAAATGCGTATTATATATCTCTAATTCTGAAAGTATATTGGCAAACCATAATGGCATTGCACCTAATATTTTCACTTCCATCAAATACATATTATCCTCTAATAATTCATTACCATAACTTCCACTTTCTAATGATAAATCATCTCTTCTAGCCATAATCTCTGAATCAAAGGTAACTCTAAAATCCCTATCTTCTTTTCCAAAAAGAGCTTTTCTACTATAACCTATATATACCTTGGGATATACTGGATTGTTTTTTAGATAATATTCTATTTCATTTAAAACTTGATTATTTATATAATCCTCTGTCTGAGGTCTCTTTCCTGATTCTAAGAACTCATATGCTGCTCCTAATGTCATTACTACTCTTCTTTTATTAACTATTCCATTTATTTTCTTTTTAAGTTCTAAAAACACCTTATCTTCTAAAGTTTTTGGGGTTCTATAACTTCTTAACCTAAGTTTCTCTTTATAATAAGGCTTATAAATCGAATATCTTATTACATCATCGTTTTCAGTATCATAATATAAATTATAAATGCTATATTTCCTTCCATCTTTGCAATACTCATCATAATCCATATATTTAAGTAATATCGGAATCAAATTATCATATTGTTCTTTATTTATTAAAATTTTTTTTTCATATCTTTTAAATGATTTTATTGCCATACCACGTAGTCTCCTTTCGTTTAATAGTTCATTTGCTTTTATTATAAGAACGAAACCTTAACCGAAGCTTAACTTAAAAATATTTTTTTAACTTTCACTTAATAAAAGGATTTTATCTGTTAAGGTTTCTTTAAGGTTAATTTTTTATAATTTAAGTATTAAATAATTATTACCTCTGAAACATATTGCTTATTTTAAGTTTCAGAAATAACTTCAATTATTTAAATGTAAATTAAATAATTTCATTTAAAAGAAATTATTTATTAAACTTATTTTGGAGGAAAATATTATGAAAAGAAAATTTATTGCAATGCTTACAGTAACAGCACTATGTTTAACAATAGTTTCCTGTTCACAAAGTGCTACATCTAATAATACCGAAACTTCTAACACTATAACTTCAACAGTAGCTACTACTGATACTTCAGATGAAATGGGGCCAGTAGATGCAACTATTACTTTAGGAAATAGTATCTCAGTTGATGGAACTGGTGCCACTGTATCTAATAATAAAGTTACAATAACAGCTGGAGGTACTTATTCTATCAATGGAAGCTTAAGCGATGGACAAATAATAGTTGACAGTCCTGATTTAAATAATGTTTATCTTGTGCTTAATAATGTAGATTTAACTTGTACCAATAGTGCCCCAATATATGTAAAGGCTGCTGAAAATGCAATAATCGTTTTACCTGAAGGTACTACAAATACTATAACTGATGGAGAAAATTATGTTCTTCAAGATGCGACTTCAGATGAGCCTAATTCTGCAATATTCAGTAAAGATGACTTAACAATAAAGGGTGAAGGTTCTTTAACTGTAAATGCTAATTATAATGACGGAATAACTAGTAAAGACGACTTAAAAATCACTGGTGGAAATATAACTGTTAATTCTGCAGATGATGGGATTAGAGGTAAAGATTCTATTACTATTAAAGGCGGAAATATAATTGTCAACGCTCAAGGCGATGGATTAAAATCTACTAATACAGAAGATACGACAAAAGGCTATATATCAATAGAGTCTGGAACATTAAATATAACTGCAGGTTGTGATGGAATTCAGGCTGAGAGCAATGTAACAGTATTAGATGGTAATATTACAATATCTTCAGGTGGTGGAAGTGCTAATGCTAGTACTAAAACTAATAATGATAGGATGAATCCATGGGGACAATGGGGTGCTACAACTTCAAGCTCAGATACTGACTCTTCATCAAGTGCTAAAGGTATCAAAGCAGTAACTAATATTACTATAGATGGAGGAAATATTACTATAGATTCTTCTGATGATTCAATCCATAGTAATGATAGCATTACTATAAATGGATGAGATATAATTTTAGCTTCAGGTGATGATGGTATACATTCTGATACATTACTTGATATTAATGGTGGAAATATAGATATATCAAAATCTTATGAAGGTATTGAAAGTTCTACTATAAATATAAATGATGGTAATATCAGACTAGTAGCTAGCGATGACGGCTTAAATGCTGCTGGTGGAAATGATGGCTCTTCAACTAATGGTAGACCAGGACAAAACGGATTCAGTTCTTCTACTGGTGTAATAAATATAACTGGTGGATATCTGTATGTAGATGCTGCTGGAGATGGTGTTGACTCTAACGGTTCAATTGAAATGTCTGGTGGAACTGTTATTGTTAATGGTCCTGAAAATAGTGGAAATGGTGCTTTAGATTATGATACTACATTTAATATAACTGGTGGAACATTTATAGCAGCTGGAAGCTCTGGTATGGCCCAATCTCCAAGTTCATCTTCTACTCAAGCTTCTATTAATATATTTACAAATGGAATAGCTAATACTTTAGTTAATGTAACTGATGAACCTGGCAATGAGATTATCACCTTTGCACCATCAAAAACATTTAGTTCTATAATAATCTCTACTCCTGAACTTCAAACTGGAAATACTTACACAGTTTCTACTGGTGGAAATTATAGCTTAGAAGATATTGATGGACTATATGAAAATGGAAATTATAGTGGTGGTTCAAAGCTTACAAATTTCACTCTATCTAGCTCTGTTATGAGTGTCACTTCATCTGGTGCTTCAGAAGGAGGAAGCATGAATGGTGGAATGCCTGGTGGCGGAGGTATGGGTGGAAACCGTACCCCAAGACCATAAAAAAAGTGCGCACTAAGTGCGCAAGTTAAAAGTCGACTTCGTCGAAGTGAAAAGGCTACTACGTAGCAGAGAAAATTTAACTATGTTAAGGTGAAAACGCTACTGTAGTAGCAGAAAAAGTATTTCATCTCGTTAGAGATATTTCCCCCTATTGCCATAGGCAATGTTTTCCCCTGAACTTTAGTTGACTTTTCCCCTTTGACGAAGTCAAACTTTTCACCAAAGTGCTTCGCACTTTATTTATTCTTCTCCGTCATATATATCTAAAAACGAATACTTCTCTCCATCTTTTTCCCATCCTAAGATAGAATTCATATTTACGTTAGCTGCTGCTTTAAATATAGATTTATCTACATCATTAAAGTTTTCTTTTAGCTTAGCTATAAGATCTTTAATTTCATGTCTCTTATTTCCAACCTTTTTAGCTGCAACCATACATGCACAGTTTAATGGCCAAAGTCCTGTATATCTTATAAATCTCTTTATATATTCTTCTTCAACATAGTAAAGAGGTCTTATAAGTTCCATATCTGGGAAATTATCAGCCTTTAATTTAGGTAGCATTGTCTTAAAGTTTCCAGCATAAAGCACATTTAACATAGTAGTTTCAATTACATCATTATAATGATGTCCTAAAGCAAGCTTATTACATCCCATTTCTCTAGCCTTTGCATATAAAGAACCTCTTCTCATTCTTGCACAAAGGTAGCATGGATATTCCTTAGCCTTTTCATCTATTATGTCAAATATCTTAGTCTCATAAATATTAACTGGAATATTTAAATGCTTACAGTTTTCCTCTAATAATTCTCTTATTTGTGGATGGTATCCTGGATCCATAGCTATAAACTCTAAATCAAATTTAACTTGACTATGTTTATGAAGCTCTTGGAATAACTTTGCCATAAGTAAAGAGTCTTTCCCTCCTGATATAGCAACAGCTATTTTATCACCATCTTCTACAAGATTATAGTCTTTTATTGCCTTTATAAACTTAGACCAAATTCCTTTTCTATATCTTTTAATAATACTTCTCTCAATCTCCTCAAGAGATTTTCTTTCTTCCTCAGGTATTATTCTTTCACAACCACTTCCAGCAATACCGCTCATCTAATCACCTCATAAGTATATTTTCATTTTATCTTAAAATAAAGTAATCTCTTTTAAGTAAAGTTATAAATATCAAACTTAACTAAAAGTCAAAATCTTAGATTTTGTAACTTGAAGTTACACTGAGTGCATTCCTTCAAAGAAGGAGTTTACTTTAGTCATAACAATTTTACTCTAATTGCAATATAAAATCAACTTAATATACTTCAATCACTATTTATATAAAAGCTGACTTATTTATTTCTATCAAATAAACTATCTATACTTTATTTGATCTAAACCTTCAATATGTTGAAAATTTTTATTTTCTTCTCCGTTATATAAAAATCTTACCCCATCTATCCATTTACCATCATACTCTGGTTGAAGCATAGTTGTTTGTAATGTATAACAAGTCCAACTTCCACCTGCTGACCCTTGAAAGAAATTCTTAGCCCAACTAGGTTCTGAATATTTAGTCCAGTCTGATTCATTTAAATTTTCTTCATTCTCTTTTAGATTAAATGTAGCTATAATTTTACCATCTATCTCTTCAATACCTATAAGCTCTATTGGCAACATTTTAAACTCACTATCTGACAACTTACTTGCAATTATCTTCAATCTTTTTTCTATAGTATCTACATCTTTATAAAAGCCAAACTCTTCAACTATTATCTCTTTATCAGTATTTATATCTTTAGAATAAATTTTAAATTTTCCAATGGTCTCAGGATCAATCTCATTTTTTCCTAAAGACGATATTCCAGACATAGCAAAAAATAAAATAACAATAATTATAGTAATCCCTATAAACTCTCTAATACTTCTTTCCATCTCAAATCCCTCTTTCATAAAATCTTATTATATAATTTTATCATATACAGTTTCATAGTAATATTTAATTTTTATTAACCTATATATAGAGTTCAATTTTGTCACAAAACCCTCTCTATTTAATATAATAACTATGGATAAATTTATTAGGAGTCTGCAATGAAAGAAGATAGAAAATACTATGAATCCAAAGATGATAACTCTGATTATATAAACTTCGAGTTTACTCTTGTTCCATATGAAGAGGAATATAGACAAGGTCCTCCTTTTTTCCCAATGCCAAACATACCTTTTTTCCCGGGAAATACACCCCCTCCACCTGGTTCTCCTGTAAATTCTGGTGGTCCACAGGGTGGTCCTCCAAATTATATACCTAGTAAAAATGATAAAGGAGTTCAAAAATTATCCGGTTCTGGAGATAAAAAAGGGGAAAAAGACGGATTATCTACCAAAGCTGTCAGTCCAGGTTCTATAAGTTTTTGTCTTTATAAATTCACATATATCTGGGAAACTAATGGTAGAAGTTATTGGTGTTATTTATTAAATGTTGATAGTCGTTCTGTATCAGGATTTAGATGGCTAGGTCGAAGTTGGGTATATTTCGGTGTTGATTTAAGAAGAATAGATTCATTTATTTGTTATAGAGCAGAAGAAAATTATAATTACGAAACTTCCGATTTAACTAGAGGCTCAGAAGTTGAATATGAAGCAACCAAGCAAGAATTTTCTTTATCTGATGTACGAGAAATTTACAGTAAGACTCTAGCATATATTGATATTCCTGAAACTAAAGACGATTATTTAGTTGAGACAATTGGTGTAGTTGAGGGCAATAGTGTTCAAAGTAAAATTCCTTGTAAAAAAACAAGGGTAACATCTTATAGAATAGTACTTGAAGTATCTTATCCTTCTGATTTTGATGAGTCAATAAAAGAAAGTATAAATAATATAGTTGACGAATGTTCTGAAGCTGCTGTTGATACATTAAATATGATGAGAGAGAAGGATAAGTATCTTAATCCATTAGAGTTATTTAATACAGCTTTAAAGGCAATTCCTACTGCTTTAAAGGCTTTCTCTGCTAAATTCTCAGTGTGTATCAAAAAAATTCCTGGCTATTCAGAAATATCTAAATATATTAAATATACTATAAGACGAGAAAAAAACTCTGATAGGTGGAGAACTCTTTAGTTAAGAGTTAAAAGAGAAAAGCTAATATCTATTTTTCATAAAAAATTCTCTTACTTTTAAATTTATATTTCTAAGTAAATTAAAAGAAACCGCCTCACAGCGGTTTCTTCATTAACTCTTAACTATTAATTAAATTAAGCGTGTAATCTATTATTGTGTACTTCCTTAGCTGTTGCTATATTATTTGCATGATCTCCTATTCTTTCAAGGTTAGATAAAAGGTCAAATAACATTACTCCAGCATCAGCCATACATCTCTTACTATTTAATCTCTTAATATTATTGCTTCTAAATTTCTTTTCTAATGAATCTATTCTATCTTCAACTTTATCGATAATTGAATTATGTTCTGTTGATTCATTTTCATAACTACTTATCGCAATCTCTAACGCATCTAATGTTGCTTTATAGATTTCTTCTAACTCTTCTAATGCATCATCAGTAATTTCAATATTCTTCTTTACTCTAGCCGAAGCAAGCTCAACAATATTTTCACAGTGATCCCCTATTCTCTCTATATCATTAATAGAGTGATAAGCTTCACTTAATAATTTAGCATTTTCCTCTGGTAAATTATGTTGAGATAACTCTACTAAATACTCAGTAATCTCTTTTTCTAATATATTAATTAAATTCTCATTTTCATAAACTTTGTTTATATCTTCTTCGTTACCTTCAAAGAACGCCTTCATAGCTAATTTAAAGTTATCTTTTGCTATATCAGCCATTCTTACAGTTTCTTTAACAACTTGTCCACTAGCAACAACCGGAGTCTCTAATAACTTTTTGTCTAGGTAAATAGCTCCTTCTTTTTCTTCATCTTCTTTATCAGGTAATATACGATTTACAAATTTAACTACATACCCTGCAATAGGTAACATTATAATCGTTATAGATAAATTAAATATAGTATGTGCATTAGCTACTTGTCTACCAACATTGTCTGGTGTCATATAACCAACTAGTTTTACTACTTGTGATGCAAAAGGTAGGAATATTATAGTTCCTAAAATCTTAAATGTTAAATGTAATAGAGCTGCCTTCTTAGCTGTTCTATTAGCTGTTATCGCTGCCATCATAGAAGTTACACAAGTCCCTATATTACAACCTAACACAACTGGGAAAGCTAATTTCATATCGATAGTTCCAGCTGCTGCTAAAGCAACTAATATACCTGTTGTAGCAGATGAACTTTGTAATATCGCCGTCATTATTACTCCGACAAGTACTCCTAATAACGGATTACTTCCCATTATAACTATGAACTCTTCAAATATAGGTAGCTTAGATACAGGTTTCATAGCTCCTGACATCATCCCCATACCCATGAATAATATACCAAACCCTAAAAGTATGTACGCTAAATCTTTAGTTTTCTTCTTCTTAGCTGCAAGCATTATTACTGCTCCAACACCTATAAATATTGGTGCTATAGCATCTAACTTAAAGCTTACCATTTGAGCAGTGATAGTTGTCCCAACATTTGCTCCTAAAATTACACCTGTAGCTTGCATTAATGACATTAAACCAGCATTAACGAAACTTACAACCATAACTGTAGTTGCGCTTGAGCTTTGAATTATAGCTGTAACAACAGTCCCTACAAAAACCCCCATAAGTCTATTGCTTGTTATTTTTTCTAGGATGCTTTTTAGCTTGTCCCCAGCCATATTCTCAAGACCATCTCCCATTAGCTTCATTCCATATAGAAATAAACCTAAACCTCCAAAAATTCCTGTAAAAATTTCAAAATTACTCATATTTAATTATTATTCCTCTCGATAATTAATAATTTTTTACAAGTATATAATACCATTATATACACTAGTTAAACAATGCTTTTTTATGTAAACTTTTCATTTTACAGATTTTTTATCTCTTCTATCTATCATTAAATGTTAAAAATATATTAAAAAGATTTAACATAATAAACTATTGTTTACTAAAGCTCAACAGTTATGGTTCATCTCATGAAAGTAATGCACAAACCACGTAGAAGTGATAGATTCATTATGTAATGGTGATGGTTGCTTCGCCAAATCCATAACCTGGGTCCAAAGCTTCCCAATAACCTTTGACGAAGTCAAACCATAACCTCAGCGTAAACTGACTATAATCTTGTAAACTTATCTAGTAAATCATTTAAATGGTTCTACATGAATTATTGTTTCAATAACCCTCTCATCTTTTTTCTTTATTACTTTATCGATATTATGAACAAGAGAGTGAACTTCACTTACTTGTAAATCAGGATTTACCTTTATGTGCATATCCAGAAAAATATAATCTTTTCCACCTCTTGATCTTATATTATGAACATCTTTAACATTGTTGAAGCTCTTCATAACCACATCTCTAACTTTCTCTTCATCCAAAATTTTACTATCTATAAGCACATTATAAGCATCCTTAAATATCTCGTAGGCAGCATATAAAATAAAGCAAGCAACAATAATTGATACAAAAACATCTATTATTGGAGGTACCCCCATTTTTATACATATCAAAGTAGTTAAAACTCCAATAGATACAAAAATATCGCTTTTAGTGTGAATTGAATCTGCTATTAAGAAAGAGCTATTATATTTTTTACCTTGCTTGTTTTCATAATAAGCCACAAAAATATTAATACACAAAGTTGATAATAATATTAAAATGCTTTCTAAACTAACTGTAATTTCTGTCTGATTAAAAAACTTCTGTATTGACTGTACCACTATATTATAAGTAAGAAATACTAGCATTCCTCCAATTATTAAACTAGCCATTGTTTCTATTTTTTTGTGACCATATGGGTGCTCATTATCTATTGGTTTTGAAGCTAAAGTTATACTTATTAATCCAACAATATTTGATGCCCCATCAGAAAAGGAGTGAAAACCATCTGCCGATAAACTTAAGCTCTTAGTTATATAACCAATAATTATCTTTGCTACCGATACTGCAAAATTTGCTATCAATATTATTATTAGTACTTTTTTTATCATATGATACTTATTTTCTTTTCCTTCCACCATAGTAATATCCCCTTTTTAGTACTTCTTTAATATTATATTGATATTTTCAAACAAAGTTCTCATTTTTACTATGATAATAATTATCATTAAGTATATATGATAATTAAAAAAGAAACTACGTTATGTAGCTTCTTTTTTAATATCTATTCTCTCTTTCAAAACTAATAAATCTTGTTCCTTGAAAAGATAAAATCCCCTTATCTCCTTCAGCCATTAATCCATATTCCTTACCTGATACTTTTAGCTCAAGTCTTTCACCATTATCAAATTGAAAAGTTGTATAATATGTTGTACTTCTTGAGGTAGTATGTGTCTCTCCATGATGGTGATGAGATACATTAATCCTCTTTGAGATAATAGTTGAAGCTACTGGTATAATTGGTTGTTTATTATTATTACTCCATTCTTTTATATTGCTAACTATTATAAAAATAAACATTGCAAAAAATACTATAAAAAATATTGGAAATATAAATGACATTATATTAAACATTCCCATTTCAAACATGATGTCCCCCCCTTAAATAATTCATAATTTATTAATATTTAAATATATAAAAAAAAGTGCTATTATAATTTAGTATATCTTTATTATACCATCTAAGTATAAAAACTTGGTAATATAATCAAGTATTTTTAAATAAGGAGAATTATAAATAATGAAACAATTATTAGATTTATTCTTCACATTTGCTAGGATTGGTGGGCTTACCTTTGGTGGTGGTTATGCAATGCTACCAATTTTGCAACGTGAGGTAGTAGAAAAAAGAAAATGGGTAACTAATGAAGAAATAATGGATTATTATGCTATTGGCCAATGCACTCCTGGAATAATTGCAGTTAATACAGCTACCTTTATAGGACAAAAATGTGCTGGTAATATCGGAGGTATTGTAGCTACACTTGGAGTTGTTTTTCCTTCTTTAATAATAATCACTCTAATCGCAGCATTTCTTCAAAACTTCGCTGATTTAGCCATTGTTAAAAATGCTTTTGCCGGAATACGTATATGTGTAAGTGTACTTATTATCAATGCTGTAATCAAGCTTTGGAAAAGTTCTGTTATAGATATAGCTACAACAATAATTTTCTTTATAATTTTTATTGCAGCTATTTTTACAAATTTATCACCTATAGTATTTGTCCTTTTCGCTGGTATAGCTGGAGTAATACTTAAATGGAGGGAAAATAAATGATTTATTTAATGCTTTTTTATGAATTCTTTAAGACGGGCCTTTTTGCCGTTGGTGGTGGTATGGCTACTCTTCCATTTTTAGATGCTATGGCTTTAAAGACTGGTTGGTTTACGCAAGCTCAACTTGTAGATATGATAGCAGTATCTGAATCAACTCCTGGACCAATCGGTGTAAATATGGCTACATATGTTGGTTTTACTTCTGCAGGACCTCTTGGTTCTGTAATAGCTACTTTAGGACTTATAGCTCCATCTATAATAGTAATTCTTATTATAGCTAAGTTCTTATCTAAGTTTAAAGATAGCCATATAGTTAAATCAATATTTTACTCTTTAAGACCAACTTCTACAGCATTAATAGCTGCTGCTGGTGTACCTGTAATAATGCTATCATTAACAAATTCTGATAAATTTAAAGCTACTGGCTCAATATTAGACCTATTTAATTTTGGAGCAATTTTACTAGCTATAATACTTTTTATACTTACTAATAAAATAAAAGCTACAAAAAAACTACATCCAGTAGTATTTATTGCAGCTTCAGCAGTTATTGGAATTATTTTTTCAATGGCAGGATAAAAAAAGGGGCTGTCTCTGAAATGATTTTTAAAATCATTTCAGTAGACGGTCTTTTTATTTTTTATTCATATATTTATATGAAATTATTTCTAAATGAACAAGTTTTTTGACACGACAAATAGGAGGTTATAA
>NZ_CYZX01000003.1 GCF_001405015.1 Clostridium disporicum | reverse complement strand
TTATAACCTCCTATTTGTCGTGTCAAAAAACTTGTTCATTTAGAAATAATTTCATATAAATATATGAATAAAAAATAAAAAGACCGTCTACTGAAATGATTTTAAAAATCATTTCAGAGACAGCCCCTATTTTAGTATTTAGATATTTATGTTTGTTTATATTTAAGTGGTGATACTCCAACATGCTTTTTAAATAACTTACTAAAGTAGTAGTAATCTTTATATCCTACTTTTTCAGCTACTTCCGAAAGCTTTATATCATCATTTTTAAGGAGAGATTTAGCTTCTGTTATACGTTTTTTAGTTATATATTCTACTAGGCTTTCACCAATAATTTTCTTAAATGTAGAACTCAAATGACAGCTATTAATATAAAAATGAGATGATAAGTAATCTAAGTTTATATTATCAGAATAATAATTTTGGTCTATATATTCTTTAACTTTTATTATAGTTTTTGATGATATTGAATTTTTATTATTCCTAGTTGTAGACTTTTCTTTTGATAATCTGTCATAACAATTATAACAATAGCTTTTAATAGAATTTAAATCTTTACTAGTATATAGTAAATTAGTTATAAGATGGTCAAGATTTATTAGAGATAAATATTCACCATTACCTTCTAAAAAGACATCTTCGATAGATGATAAAAAGCAATTCACTAATAATTTAAGAGCATATATGTCTTTAATATCACTGACTTTATCTATATAAAATTCAAAAGTATTTACTAAATTATTTGATGTGTTAGAACGAGCTAATAGCTCAAAGTCAAGCTTAAGGGTATTTGGAAGTGTACAAGCTTTGTATTTGATATCATTAAAAGTAAATATTGAAAATTTATCAAAAAAAATCTTAGCAGGAAATAGTGTAATACATTCAAAGAAAGAATCTTTTAATTTTTTTATATCTTTGGAGTCTTTATTAAAATAGCAATATGATAATATTTTGTTTTCAATAAGAGAGTTAAATCTAGCTTTTATATTATCCGAATATATGCAGTTAACAAGTAATATTTTATTTTTTTTAGAAAGACCATATATAACATCAAAAGTTTCAAAATTATTTTCTAAAAAGCTATATAGTTTGTTTAGATAAGATTCATGAAATAATTCTACTGATATAAAAATATAGTTATTATCAGTGATAGTAAGTGGAGAATTTTTTATGTCTAGATCATTATAAATAGAATCTACTATATATTGATATTTGGATTTTTCCTCTAATTCATGGATAGCCACTAAATTCTGATCTGACTTTTCTATTAATGATATACACTTTTCTATAGCATTATATAGATCAGATTTTTTTACAGGTTTAAGTAAATACTCGACGGTGTTATATTTAATAGCTTGTCTAGCATATTCGAACTTTTCAAAACCGGAAAGAAATATTATGTTAGTTTTATATAATTCAGATCTTAAAGTTTGAAGAAGTTCAATACCTGTAATCTTAGGCATATGTATATCAATTATTGCAATATCAATAGAATTGGTTCTAATAATTTCTAGTGCTTCTAATCCGTCAGAAGCCTCATAAATATTGTTAAATTTAAATGTACTATCTTTTAAGTATTTTAAAAGCTTTGCTCTAATAAGATATTCATCATCAACTAAAAGTATATTCATCGCTGTATACCTCCTTTTTTATTGCTGGTATTACTATAGTAATAGTAGTTCCAATGTTTTTTTGACTTTTTATATTAAAAATACAGTTATTATGATAAAACAACTTTAAACGCTCTATGGTATTTTTTACGGCAAATCCACCTTTTGCCGAAGAGGAGATGTTACCAGTAATTACTTTTTGCAATTCATCTTCTGTCATTCCTATACCAGTATCCTCGATGGTAATTTTAAGTTCCTTATTAAAAGATTCAATACAAATAATTACTTTGCCTGTATCATCATAATTTTTTAGGCCGTGATATATAGCATTTTCTACTAAAGGTTGAATTAAAAGCTTTGGACAAGAGAACTGTTCTAAATTATAATCACTAAATATTTCATAATCAAAAACATCATAGTATCGTAACTTCATGATTTTTAAGTAACTTTCTGTTAGAGAAAGCTCGTCCTTTATTGAAATAATGTTATTCCCTTTGCTTAATGCCCCTCGATAGAAAGTAGAGAGGTTTAAGATCATATCTACAGCTTCATCATTCCTTTCAAGTTCAACTAAAGCTGAAATATTTTCTAGTGAATTATATAAAAAGTGTGGTTTTATTTGTAATTGAATTAATTCAAATTCAAATTCTTTCTTTTTTATTTGTTCAAGGGTTATTGTATCTAGCAGGTTTTTTATGTAAAAGATTAGATTGTTAAATTTTTTTGAAAGTAATCCTATTTCATCATCAGATAAAATATCTATCTCTGTTGACCAATTGCCTTTTTCAACTTGATTTATAGCTAAAGATAAGTTGTTAATTGGCTGTATAATTGATTTAGCAATAGTCTTAGAAAGAACATAAGATAATAATAAAGCTATTAAGGATAAAATAATTAGAGATAAAATAAGTGCTTCTTTATTTTTAATTAAATCTTTTAAGTATATATCAGCAACTATGTTCCAATCTAAGTTACTATGATATAGCATAAGAGTTAATTTATCCTCTTTTCTATTTTCTATTATTTTTATAGGATCATTTGAAGTAGCAAATTCTAAATTTTTTCTAAGTTTAAAAATGTTATCAGAAACTTCATTTTGATTAGAAGATGAAGTAATTACTCCATCGTTATTAATGAGAAAAAAATTAATGAATTTATTATATTTAGTGTTAGTATAATTTGCTGACAAAGTACTTTCATCAACAAAGACTTCTAAGTAACCAATTAGTTTTCCGGTATTCATATTAAATATCTGTTTTATTGTATATAGATAAGGATTTCCTGCTATGTTTGAAATTCCACCATACCATTTATTAAACTCCATATTATAATTAGCAAAGCTAATAAGTTTACTGTTTGTCTGAAAAGTAAAGTTATTTGTAGAGTGTAGTATGACTCCAGATATAACAGATTCTTTATACATACTATTATCTATAGCTCTTTGAACTTTTAACACATCTTTAGGGGTAGGATAAATGTTGTTTACACTGGAATTAGTTAGTATATTTTGAACATCTGAATCAATAATAATTCCAGTTGAACTTGATTCAGCAGAATTTAAGACCAAGTCAGTTTGATTCGCTATAAGTTCTAATGTATCTAACTCTCTAGAGATAGAGGTATTTTTTATATTATTGTAAGTAATGAAATATGCAATAAAAATAAGTAGTAAGATAATTGATAAAGTTACTAAGAATGAGAAATAGAACACTTTATCTTTAATAGATTTAAAGTTAAAAAAATTAATATCCATAAAATATACTCCAAATAAATTCTAAAGAAAATACATTTTATACCAATAATGTAAATGTTAACATAGAATTAGAAAAAATGAAAGATGGGGGAGAGGATTTTATGAGAAAAAAAATTATAGGATTACTTCTAGCAACAATGACTATGACTTCATTAGTTGGTTGTGGAAGTAGCAGTGCAAACAGTACAACTGAAGAGGGAGGAACAATAACTATAAAGATGCTATCTAGATATAGTAGTGACCAAGGGCCAGATGATATAACTATTAACAAAAGAATTGAAGAATTTATGGCTGAAAATACTAATATCATTGTTGAGCATGAAGCTATAGGTGATGAATCAACATACAATAATATGTTTAAGACATCAATAGCAACAGGGGATGCACCAGATGTATTTGTAAATTATGGAGGAACACAATTTAAAGAATATGTTGAAAGTGGATTATTTTATGATTTAAGTAAAGTTGCTGAAGAAGATACTGTATGGGGAGACAAGTATATAGAAAGTATGTTGGATGCTTTGAAGTATGAAGGCGTAGAAGGATATTATGGGGTTCCATTTTCATGTTTTGCTACAGGACTTTATTATAATAAAGAATTATTTGAAGAAAATGGATTAGAACCACCTACAACTATAGAAGAATTTGAAAAAGTATGTGATGAATTCTTAGCAAAGGGAATTACACCATTTGCTTTAGGTGATAAAGATAATTTTAGAGGAGCTCACCTTTTAGCTAATTTAGTTTTAAAGAGAGATGGATTTGATTATACAAAATCAATTATAGATGGTGAAACTAAATGGAATGATACAGCTATGAAGGAAGTATTTGAATTAATGAATTCATGGAGAGAAAAAGGGTATTTAGGAGAAAATATAACTACTCTAGATTCAAGTGGAGAACAATCTTTATTTTTAAATGGAGATACTCCAATGCATTTAAATGGTTCTTGGTTCATGAATCAAGTAAATGATTCTGATAATCCAGAAAGAGTTGGATTTATAGCATTCCCTTACTTTGAAAAATATCCAGAAAATAAGAATAATTGGCACTCAGGTACTTCAGAAGGATTTAGTTTATCTGCTACTAACGGGGAAGAAAGATTACAAGCTTCAATAAAGTTATTAAAGTATTTAACTGATGAAGAAGCGTACAATGAGTCTCAAGCTTTATCTAAAGGTGGAATTTATCCAGTAACAACAATGAAAGAAATTGATGATATAACTCCAATAGCTAAAGAATTCCAAGCTGCATTTACAGATGTTAATGAAGCTAAATTAGAGCCAGGTGATTATGCTGCTAAAGCACAATTAAGGGAAGAAATAAGAGATGCTATTCAAGGTATGTTTGCAGGAACTAGTGTAGATGATACTTTAGCTAGAATTCAGAAAGTAACTGATATGGAATAAAAATATTAAATAGAAGTTGTGGTATTTAATATAAGAGCCGCAGAATTTTGCGGCTCACTTTAATTAATACGGGAATTAAAGGAGGTTAAAATAAAATGAAAAATTCAGCTACAGCAGAAGTTGAAATAGATGAAATTGAAATAAGAAGTAAAAAAAGCCTTAATCCAGTACCTAATAATATACGAAAAAAATCTAAGATTAAGAAAATGATAAAAGAAAATATAGTATGCACACTATTTGTGCTACCGGCGGTTGCTATATATACATTTTTTTATATATCATCAGTAGTTAAGTCATTATACTTATCTTTTGTAAAATGGAATGGTATTCCACTTATTGAAAAGAAATTTGTAGGTTTAGATAACTTTATAAATATATTCAAAGATCCAGCGTTTTATAGTGCATTAAAAAACGTAGGGGTATTTATGCTGGTAAGCTTTTTAGTAATAATGCCATTTGCGTATCTTTTAGCATTGCTAGTTAGTAGTAAATATATAAATGGAAAGAGATTTTTTAAGACAGTATATTTCTTGCCATCAATATTACCAACAGCAGCTACAGGGTTAATGTGGACATTAATATTATATAAATCTGGTGGAGCTCTAAATACACTTTTAATGAAAATAGGAATGGGAGCAGCACAGCAAGACTGGTTAGGTAATCCAAAACTTGCAATTTTAACAGTTGCTTTAGTTAATGCATGGATATTTATAGGATATAATATGCTTATTTTTGTGGCTGGATTAACTAATATTCCAGAAGAATTAATAGAAGCTGCTAAAATCGATGGAGCTAATGGCTTTAAAGAGCAAATACACATAGTTTTACCATTAATGAAAGAAAGCTTTAAGATATTCTCAGTATTAGCGATAGTAGGTTCTTTCAAAGTATTTGATATTATCTTTATTATGACTGGTGGAGGACCAGGGGGAGCTACAGATGTTCCAGTAACATTATTATATGATCAAGCGTTTAAATATAATAACTTTGGATATGGTAGCTCTATAGGGATGTTAATATTAATAGCAGCAGTAATTTGTACATTAATAGTAAATAAAGTATTTAAAGGCAGCGATGAATAGAAAGGAGTAATAAAATGCTACAAAATAAAGAGAATAAAATAATAAAAATTTGCATGTATGCTTGTGCTATATTATGGGCTATATTTAGTGTTGCTCCATTAATATTCACATTGATGTCATCATTTAAAGATACTAATGACATATATAGTAATTCTTTTGCTCTTCCTGAAACTATAAGTTTCTTTAACTATGAAACCGCTCTTGGCAAAGCTGATATAGTATCAGCTATATTTAATTCATTTTTCTTAGCTATTTCAACGACAATTTTGGTAGTGATACTTACTACTTTAGTTGCTTATGTAATAACAAGAACAGGATTTAAGCTTAGAAATTTACTTTTAACATACTTCGTAATTGGATTAACTATTCCAATGCATACAACATTAATTCCTATTGCAGATATTATAAATAGATATGGATTTAAAAATCAACTTATACCACTTATCTTTTTATATGCAACGTTTCAATTACCATTTGCTATATTTATGATGTCAGGATATATGAGAGGAATAAGTAAAGAAATAGATGAAGCAGCAATAATAGATGGATGTGGACGATTAAGATTAGTATTTGGAATATTACTTCCGCTTGCTAAACCAGCTGCAGCAACAATATCAATATTTACTTTTATGTCAGTTTATAATGAATTTATATTTGGACTTATGTTCTTAACTGATAAAACTAAATATACCATTTCAGTTGCGCTTATGAGTTTGAACGGAAGATATTCATCTGATAAAGGAGCAATATTTGCAGCTATAAGTATGTTTATAATACCGATAATAATTATATATGTATTATGTCAAAAGCATGTGGAAAAAGGTATTACATCAGGAGCAGTAAAAGGATAAATTATTATATGTTTAAGATTAGAGGAGAATTAATATGGGGTATAAGACAAGAAGCAGACAAATACATTTAGATTTTCATACAAGTCCATTAATAGAGGGTATAGGAAAAGATTTTAATAAAGAAGAATTTGGTGAAGTGTTAGAAAAGGCGAGAGTTAATTCTATAACATGCTTTGCTAGATGTCATCATGGATACTTATATTATGATTCAAAGATTAATAAAGAAAGAGTTCATCCACATCTTGCTAATAAGAATTTGTTGAAAGAACAAATAGAAGCTTGTCATGAGAGAGGAATTAAGGCGCCAATATATTTACCAGTTCAGTGGGACAAGTTCACTTATGATGAACATCCAGAATGGGTATCTAAAGATATAGATGGTAATATCATAAAAGGTGAAGGTGGAAAGCCTGGATTTTATGAGTTCTTATGTGTAAACAATGAATACAGAACATTTTTAAAGAATCATGTAAGAGAAATATTAGAAATATTCCCAGAGTGTGATGGGTTATTCTTCGATATAGTTATGGTAGTGCCATGTGCTTGTGAAAATTGTAAGAAGAGTATGGAAGATTTAGGGATTGACTATACAATAAAAGGAGAAAGATTAAAATTCTCTGAAAAGATGCTTACTGAATTTAAGAGAGAAATGAGTCAGTTTGTTAAAGAGATAAATCAAAATGTAACTATATTCTATAATGGCTCCCATATAAGCCCTCAACTTAAAGATGGACTAGATAATTATAGTCATATTGAAATTGAGTCATTACCAAGTGGTGGATGGGGATACATGCACTTTCCTACAACTGTTAGATATGCTAGAAATTTAGGTAAAGATTGCTTAGGTATGACAGGAAAATTCCATACTTATTGGGGAGATTTTCACTCATTTAAGAATTTAGCCGCACTTCAATATGAATGTTTCCACATGTTAGCACAAAATACAAAGTGCTCTATTGGAGATCAATTAGATCCTAATGGAAAAATATCTAAAGAAGTTTATGATTTAATTGGTAAGGTTTATAGTGAAGTTGAAAAGAAGGAGCCTTGGTGCGAAGATGCAAAAGCAGTTTGTGAAATAGGAGTATTTACTCCGGAAGAATTTATAGACTATAAATCAGAGAGACCGTTTGGATTAAAACCTTCAATAACTGGAGTAACTAGAATGTTACAAGAAGCTTCGCTTCAATTTGATATTATTGATAGTTCAATGGATTTTAATAAATACAAACTTTTAGTATTGCCAGAAGAAAGAGTTATTGTAAATGATGAATTTAGTTGTAAAATAGAGAAATTTATTCAAAATGGTGGTAAAATAATAGCTGTGTATGAAGGTGGATTAAATGAAGAAAAAACAGAGTTTAATATCCCATCTTTAAAAGTAAAATATGAAGGTAAAGGGGAATTTACTCCAACATTTATAATACCAGAAGGTAAATTAGCTAAAGATTTATATAACACAGAATATGTTATGTATGAAGATTCATCTAAAGTCTCTGTTGAAGAAGGTGGAGAAGTACTATGCAACTCAATAGAACCTTACTTTAATAGAACACCAGAACATTTTTGTTCGCATCAACATGCACCAAGTAGTGGGAAAATATATGGACCAGCTATTATAAAGGGAGATAATGCAATATATATTGCTCATAAAATATTCTCTCAATATCATAACTATGGATCAGTTTGGTGCAAAAAGTTATTTATTAATTCTATAGATACATTATTAGAAAATAGATTAGTTAATCATAATGGACCTAGCACTATAATAAGTACTTTAAATGAGCAAGAAAATGAAAATAGATATGTACTACACTTACTTCATTATATACCTGAAAGAAGATGTCAAAGAATTGATGTAATCGAAGATGTAATACCTCTATACAATTTAGAGGTGAAAATGAATTTAGAAAAATCACCTAAGAGCGTTACGTTAGTTCCACAAAATGAAGAGGTTAAGTTTAATATTGTAGATGGAACTTTAGAATTTACAGTAAATAAGGTAGATGGTCACCAAATGGTGGAGATAAATTATTAAAGGGAAGTAATAAAAATGAGAAAAATAATTTCTATAGATGTAGGTGGAACTTTTATAAAGTATGGGTTAGTTGATGAAGCTGGTAATGTTTTATGTAAAAATAAGATGGAGACTATTCAAAAAACAGCAGAGGGATTTGTAAATGAACTTTGTGAAATAGCTAATCTATATAAAGAACATAAAGATATTTTAGGTATAGCAATTAGCATGCCTGGATTTATAAATAATATAGAAGGTATTCCATTAGTTTGTAGTGTTTTAAGATTTATAGAAGGTTATAAATTACAAGAGGAACTATCATTAAGAACTAATTTAAAAGTTAGGATAGAAAATGATGCAAACTGTGTGGCCTTGGCTGAAAAGTTTAGTGGAAATGCAAAAGAGTGTGAAGACTTCATTTGTATAACTATTGGAACTGGTATAGGTGGAGGAATTTATTTAAATAATAAATTAATAAGAGGTAAACAGTTTAAGGGTGGAGAGTTTTGTTATATGATAACTAAAGATAAAGCGGGTTATCAGAAACTTAATGAAAATTCATCAATGACGGCTCTTATAAAAATGTATAAGGAATATAAAAAGATAAGTGATACGGAAAAAGTTTTAGGTTCAGATATTTTTAAAGAAGCAGAAAAAGATGAAAATATTAAAGCTATTATTAATGAATGGTATGGAAATATAGCAAGGATGATATATAATGTTTCATCAATGTTAAACCCTGAAAAAATATTAATAGGTGGAGGGGTTAGTGCAAGGGAAGAGCTGATTTCAGAATTGCAAAATGCACTAAATGAAATTCCATGGTGGAAGCATGTATCATGCACTATAGAAAAATGTAAGCATGAAAATGATGCTGGTTTAATAGGAGCAGCGTATAATTTCATAAATCCTTAATGCTAAGAATAAAGGTAGAGAGTTGTATAATACTCTCTATCTTTATTTTATTATAAAAAATAATACTTTCATTTTATGAAAATAATAAAGTGATATATGTAATAAAATAAAAAGTAGCAGAACTATTACATAAGAATTTATTATGTAAATAGATTAATATCTTTAAGTTATATAAATTATATTTAGATAAAAGGAGTATAGAATGAATCAAAAAGAAAGAATGTTAGCAGGATTACCATATAAGGCATGGTTAGATGGACTAAAAGAAGAAAGAATGGAAAATAAGTTAAAGATACATGATTATAATTTAACTCGTCCAGATAATAAGAAAAAGATGAAAGAAATGATAAAAAATATACTTGGAAAAACAGGAGAAGAGGTGTTTATAGAGCAACCTTTCCGTTGTGATTATGGTAAAAATATTGAGGTAGGTAATAATTTCTTTGCTAATTACAACTGTGTAATATTAGATGTTGCTAAAGTAACGATTGGAGAAAATGTTATGTTCGCTCCTAATGTATCAATTTATACAGCAGGTCACCCAATACATCCTGAATCAAGAAACTCAGGATATGAATATGGAATTCCTGTTACTATTGGTGACAATGTATGGGTAGGAGGTAACGTTATAATTACTCCAGGAGTTACAATAGGTAATAATGTTGTTATTGGAGCAGGTAGTGTTGTTACAAAAGATATACCTGATAATGTTATAGCTGTAGGTAACCCTTGTATAGTAATAAGAGAAATAACAGAAGAGCATAGAAAGTATTATTACAAAGATAAAGAATTTGATGTTGATGACTACTAAAACTATTTAAATCAAATATATTGACTATCAAAATAAATCTTATTAAAATAAATATCAGATACTATGTAAAGAGGCATACATTTAGGAGGATGTTTATGAGTAAGAAGAAAAAGATAGTTATATGTATTATTTCATTTATATTAGTAGTATTAATTGGTGGATTAGGATTTGTAGGTAATTACTTCTTTGAATATGCTCTTCTTAGACAAGAAGGAATAGTAACTGCAGCAAATGTAGACCCAAATGCACCTCAATCAATAGAAACTATGGCTGAAGTAGCTAATAAAGAAAAAGCTAGAGAAGAAGTGGACAAGTGGTTAGAAGATGTAAAAACGGAAGAGACAACTATAGAGTCAGAGGATGGATTAAAGCTTTGGGGTAAGATGTATTTCCAAGAAGAGCAAACTGATAAGTGGGTAATAATTGCTCATGGTTATACTTCAAGCCATGAAGATATACAACCAATAGCTCTAAATTTCTACAATCAAGGATATAATGTTTTAACTCCAGATATGAGAGCCCATGGAAATAGTGAAGGTAAGTACATTGGTATGGGATGGCTGGATAGAAAAGACATTTTAAAATGGATAGATTATGTGCTAAGTATAGATGCAGATTCTCAAATAGTTCTATATGGAGAATCTATGGGGGGAGCTACTGTTATGATGACATCAGGTGAAGAGCTTCCATCTAACGTTAAAGCTATAGTAGAGGATTGTGGGTATACTTCAGTTAAGGAGATGTTTGAAGCTCAATTATATGAAAGATTTAATCTTCCATCATTCCCTATAATAAATGTAGCCAATATAGTTACTGAAATAAGAGCGGGATATGATTTTGAAGAGGCTTCAGCTTTAGAACAGATTAAAAAGTCTAAGACTCCAATGTTATTTACTCATGGTGGAGAGGATACTTATGTACCTACAGAAATGATTTATAGGTTATATGATGCTGCTACATGTGAAAAGGACATGCTCGTAATTGAGGGAGCAGGACATGGTTCAGCACCGGATGTTGATCCAGAAACTTATTATGAAAAAGTATTTAGTTTCTTAAGTAAATATGTTAAATAATTATATGTATAATAATAAATAGTTTAAGATATAAGGACTTGTCTGAATATGACAAGTCCTTAGTCATATCTACAGGAATTAAAAAATAATTAATAATATGTGAAATTTAAAATTGAAAATTAAAGTTAAAATTTGATATAATTATTGTAATAAACTAAGATTATGCTTTTAGAGGTGTAAAATGAGAGAAAATTTTAAATTTAAAGATAGTGATGGGGTAGAACTAAATGTATATAAGTGGATTCCAGATGGAGAAATTAGAGGGATAGTACAAATTTCACATGGAATGACGGAGAATGTTTTAAGATATGATGAATTTGCAAATTATTTAAATAATGAGGGATTTATAGTATATGGACATGATCATAGAGGTCACGGATTAACTGCAAAATCTAAAGAGGAGCTTGGATATATAGCAGATAATGAAGGCTTTGATTGGTTAGTTAGAGATTTATATGAATTAATGATGATGATAAAAGAAGAGAATAAGGGGCTTCCAATTTATTTATTTGGACATAGTATGGGGTCTTTTGTTAGTCAAAGGTTTATAGAATTGCATGGAAATGAAATAGATGGAGTAATTCTTTCAGGAAGTAATGGTGAACCAACAAAATTAACACCACTAGGAATATTACTATCAAATATAGAAATAAAATTATTTGGAAGAAAACATACAAGTAAAATGATGGACAAGTTATCTTTTGGTGATTTTAATAGAAAGTTTAGACCAAATAGAACTCCATATGACTGGTTATGTAGTGTAGAAGAAGAAGTTGATAAATATATTGATAATGAATACTGTGGTTTTGTATGTTCAGCATCATTTTATTATGACCTTTTAAGAGGATTAAAAGCAATTCATAAGAAAGAAAACTTTAATTCCATACCGAAAGATTTACCTATATATATAATAGCTGGAGATATGGATCCAGTAGGCTTCTTTGGAAAAGGAATAGTGAATTTATATAATAAATTACAATCTATTGGAATAAAAGATGTTAACTATAAGCTGTATAAAGATAAGAGACATGAAATATTAAACGAAGATAATAAATTAGAAGTTATGAATGATGTGTCAGCTTGGTTATTAAGAAAGCTTGAAGGATTTTCAACTAGCGAATGTAGAAATAGTTAATTATATAGAAGTAAATTATATTTTCAAGGGAATATATGCTTAAGCTGTATATTTCCTTGATTTTTTTTATTACACGTATACTTATTCATCCTATGATGATAATGATTTAGAGTAAAGGATATGGTATGAGAAAGTGGATTTAAATTTTAAGTGCTGAACATACTATATATTAATTATAAATATAAGGGATTAAAAAATTATTATATAAGTGATACAAAATTATAAATATAATGTATAATTAAACGTTATATACCATTTATTGAATTGTATATGGTATATATTAAAACATAAGAAAAAATAAAAAATATTCATAAGAGGAGTTGTTTATAGAATGGTTTTAAAAGATAAGAAAACAAAGATTACTTTCCATAGTGGAGTTTTAACAATTGGAGGAACTATTATCGAGATAGCCTATGAAGATAGTCATATATTCTTTGATTTTGGTTCAGAATATAATCCAGCGGCAAAGGTTCAGCCAACAGATTTACAGGGATTATTAGATGAGAATTTAGTTCCATTTTTAGATAATATGTTTGATCCTAAAATTCCTTTAAAGGGATATGAGTCTAAAGAAAATAAGTTTGATAATACAGCAGTATTTTTATCACATATGCATTTAGACCATTCTAAGATTATAAACTACTTAAATCCAGAAGTACCTCTATATACATTAGAGGGTACAAAATCTTTATTAAATACTTTAAATATAAATAATGATTTTATATTCCCATTATATAACAATGATGGTACTAAGAATACAAGAGATATTATTGGAGTTAAGGAAAATGAAATAGTACAGGTAGGTAAAATTAAAGTTAAAGTAATGCCTGTAGATCACGATGCTTACGGAGCATGTGGATTATTTATTGAAACTCCTGATTTAACTATAGCTTATACTGGAGATATAAGACTTCACGGATATAGAAAAAGCGATACTTTAAATTTCTGTAAAGAAAGTGAAAATTGCGATGTATTATTAATTGAAGGTGTAAGTGTATCGTTCCAAGACTTTGGAGACCCTATAAGAGAAGGAGAGCCAAAGACAGAATCAGAATTAATAGATAAAATTAATAAAATAGTTAATGATAATGAAGGAAAGCAGATTACATTTAATTACTATATTTCAAATATTGAAAGAATATTAAATATAATAAAAAATGTGAAGAGAACTGTAGTTTTAGATTCATACAATGCATATGTATTAAAAGAAGCAACAGGATATGAAGTACAGTACTACAATTTAGATAATAAAGAATATGGATTAAAGAAAGAATTAGAAGTAAACTTTAACGAATTATTAGAGGATAATGAAAAATATTTATGGCAGTTAGATGCTAATGCACTTAAATATTTTGATAAGCTAAAAGAAGGCGGAGTTTATATCCATTGCGATGCACAACCATTAGGAGAATTTGATCCAGCTTTTGCGCCTTTTGTAAAATCTTTTGCAGATAGAAAAATTGAATTTAATAGAGTTGTTTGTAGTGGACATGCTCGTCCATACGATTTAATAGAAATAATTAACTTAATAAAACCTAAGTTATTAGCACCTATTCACTCATATCATCCAGAAAAACTTTATAACGAAAATGGAGATATGATTTTAGTGGAAAAAGGTCAAACGATATAATAAGGGAGAATAAAAATGAAAGTAGCAATATATCAAACTAGTGATTTACATGGATATGTTTATCCTACTAATTATGTAAAGGATATGCCACTTGGGATTCTTAAGATAGGAAGTTACATATTAAAAGATGAGAAGAATTATGATGCATCTTTAAAAATAGACTGTGGAGATTTAATTCAAGGGTCAGCATTAGCTCACTATTTATCTAAGGAAAAAATAGAAAGAAATCCTCTAATTCAAGGGTTAGAGTTTATTGGATATAATGCTTATGTTATAGGTAACCATGAGTTTAATTATGGGAAAGATTATTTAATTAATTCTTATAAAGAAGTAGAAGATAAAATAATAAATTCTAATATTGAAGGTTTATCACTTGAAACTAAGCCATATAAGATATTTGACTTTAATGGCTTTAAGATAGGGTGTATTGGATTTACAACATCATTTATACCAAATTGGGAACATGAAAAAAATATAGATGGGTTAAATTTTTTAGATCCAGTAGAAACATATGGTATATATGAAGATGAGTTAAAGGAAAAGACTGATTTTATAGTTGTTTGCTATCATGGAGGATTTGAAAAGAGTTTAGATGGAAACAATACTCCTACAGAAAAATTAACTAAAGAAAATCAAGCTAGTGAATTACTAGAAAAATATGATTCAATAGATATGGTATTAAGTGGACATCAACATAGATCATTTATAACAAAGATAAATGGAATAGTATGCGCACAACCATTACATAATGGACAAAACTTTACTAAGATTGTATTAGATACTGAAAGTAAAGAAGCATCTTATGAATTAATAGATGTATCTAAGTTAAATGATGAAATTAATCAAGATATGGAAAAGATATTTAATAATGTTCAAGCAGAGCTGCAAGATTATTTAAATAATGAGATTGGTGAATTTGATAAAGATATATTAATGGATGATATTTTTATAGCAAGATTAAAGGGACATCCATTTATAAACTTCTTACACCAAGTACAGCTAGATGTTTCAGGAGCTGATTTCTCAGCATTATCATTATTTGATTCAGCTATTGGATTTAAAAAGAATGTTTCAATTAGAGATGTATTAATTAATTATCCATATCCAAATACATTAATGGTCTTAAAAATAAATGGACATAAATTAAAGGAAGCCATAGAAAAGGCTGCTACATATTTTGTTGTAGAAGATGGAGAAGTAAAAATAAACAATGGATTCTTGGTTCCTAAGGTACAAAACTATAATTATGATACTTTTGGTGGATTGACATATGAAATAGATTTATCTAGAGAATTTGGTGATAGAGTTGTATCTATGAAGAAAGATAATGAAGAGATTGATTTAGATAAAGACTATACTGTAGTTTTAAATAATTATCGTGCAACTAATACTTCGATATATCCAGCATATGAAAATGCAAAAGTAGTTAAGGAAATAAATGTCGATATAAGTGAAATAATAATAAATTATTTCCAAGGAAATAAAAAAATTAAAGTTATTGATGAAAGCAACTATGTAATTAAATAAAAAAATAATATACATTAAAGAGTAAAATGATAGTCGATAATAATTATTTTTATATAAAAAAGAATAATTATTATCGACTTTTTTATACTTATATATTATTGAAGATAGAATACCTTTCGATATTTCATAAAAAGTTTGAAGCATATTATTTTAGCAATAATATTTTAAGAAGTTTAGGGAATTATATTTATAGAAAATATTAATCGGAGGTATAAGCTATGGAAAATAATATGGCATTAGAATATCCAATGTTTTGTTATCAATGTGAGCAAACTGCAGGGGGAAAGGGTTGCACCAAATTAGGTGTATGTGGTAAGACACCAGAAGTTGCAGCACTACAAGACTTGCTTATATATCAAATAAAAGGGATAAGCTGTTATGCAAAAGAAATAGTTGAAAAAGGTGAGAATGTAGATAAGGATATAGTGAGCTTTGTTGAAAATGCATTATTTACAACTTTAACAAATGTAAACTTTGATGCAGATGTTCATGTTGAAATGTTGAAGGAATCTCAAAAAATAAAAGAAAGATTAAGAAAACAAGTAGGGAAAATAAAGAATGATACAGAGCATGCTACATATAATTTAAGCAATACTAAAGCAGAAATGCTGGATGATGCAAAAAAAGCTGGTATAATGTATGATCAAGATTTAGACCCTGATATTCGTTCATTAAGACAAACTATAGTTTATGGATTAAAAGGAATAAGCGCTTATGGACATCAAGCAAGAGAGCTTGGATATTATGATGATCAAGTTGATAATTTTTATATAAGAGCACTTGAAGCTACAACAGATGATACTTTAGATGTAGAAGAATTAATAAGATGGACTATGAGAACTGGAGATATGAGTGTAGCAGTAATGAAAAAATTAGATGAAGCAAATACAACAGTTTATGAGAATCCATCACCTCATAAAGTAAATGTACATATTAAAAAAGGACCTTTTATTATAGTATCAGGACATGATTTAAAAGACCTTGAAATGTTATTAGAGCAAACTGAAGGAAAAGGAATTAATATTTATACTCATGGAGAAATGATACCTAGTCATGGATATCCAGGACTTAAGAAATATTCTCATCTTGTAGGAAATTTTGGTGGTGCTTGGCAAGATCAACAAAAAGAATTTGATGATATACCAGGATGTATACTTATGACTACAAATTGTCTTATGAGACCAAGAGAAACATATAAGGATAGAATTTTTACTACAAGCGTAGTAGGTTGGGACGGAGTTAAACATATAGGAAAAAATAAAGATGGTAAGAAAGACTTTACTGAAATCATAAATAAAGCCCTAGAGCTTGGGGGATTTAAAGAAGATCAAGAACCACACGAAATATTAGTAGGTTTTGGACATCATGCAACATTGAGTAATGCAGAAACTATAGTTAATGCAGTTAAGGATGGTAAGGTAAGACATTTCTTCTTAATTGGTGGATGTGATGGAGCAAGACCAGGAAGAAATTATTATACAGAATTCGCAAAGAAGGTTCCATATGACTGCATTATACTTACTTTAGCTTGTGGAAAATACAGATTCAATAAGTTAGACTTTGGAGAAGTTGCAGGACTTCCAAGACTTTTAGATGTAGGTCAATGTAATGATGCATATTCAGCAGTTAGAATTGCAACAGCTCTTGCTGATGCATTTGGTACTGATGTTAATGGGTTACCATTATCAATAATATTATCTTGGTATGAACAAAAAGCAGTAGCAGATTTATTAGCTTTATTATCACTTGGAATAAAGGGAATGTACTTAGGTCCAACACTTCCAGCATTCTTAAGTCCAAATGTACTTCAATATTTAGTAGATACCTTTGATTTAAGATTGATAAGTACTCCTGATGATGACTTGAAAACTTGTTTAAAACAAGAAGTTTAATTTAAGCAATAAGTTAAATTGATTTGAGGAAAATAATTATAGCAGTATGGGAGCGAGAATGTTTCTTGCAGTTAGTTAAAATTAAATAAGTTTTAGTTTATTCTAATAATAAAGAGATAAATAAGATACATCTGATTACAATTGGATGTATCTTATTTTATTTAGATATAATAAAATTAAAATGTATAAATAAAATAAATATTTTTAATTTTAGTAACAGTTGTTACAGAACTTAAATACAAATTGATATATCATATGAAATGTAGTCGCTAGTAAATTAAAAAATGATTTTCAAGTTAAGATAAAAAGTTATTTAGCAGTTAATATAAATATTAAAAATAGAGAAGGTGAAGAATTAATATGAAAGCTATATTAATAATGAATGAAGAGCATAAGAATATTAGCCGTATGCTTAAGGTAGTAAGAGCATGTTGTTCTAGAGTTTTAAAAGGTGAAGATATTAATTATGATGATTTTGATAAAATATTAGAATTTATAGTAGAGTATGCAGATAAGCACCATCATAAGAAAGAGGAAGATATACTTTTTGATAAGATGGTTAAGCATTTAGGAGGAACTGCAGAAAAAGTAGTTAAGACTGGGATGCTTGTAGAGCATGATTTAGGAAGGCTTTATATCAAGGATTTAAATAGAGCATTAGAAAAGGTTAAAGACGGAGATGAAGATGCAAAGCTAGACCTTATTGCAAATGCTATTTCATATACTCATCTTTTAGAGAGACATATTGATAAAGAGGACAGAGTTATTTATAAATATGCTGAAAGAGAATTAGACATAAATATTTTAGAATTAGTTAATAAAGAATGTAATGATTTTGAAGATAAAAATAATTATGTTAAAGAAAAATGCTTATCTATATTAGAAGAGTTAGAAAAAAGGTATATTATGGAGGGCTAAGATATGAAAAAATTAAATCTTAATAGAATAGAAGCTAATAGAGAAATAGTAACAGAAAATGATAGATTTAAAACTGTATATTTTAAGTTTGATGAAGGAAAGGGATTGCCGAACCATAAGCATAACGGATTTGCAACAATACAAGTTATTAGTGGAGAAGTTGATATGGAGTTTGCTAATGGTGAGAGAATTGAATTAAAAGTTGGTGATTTTTTACCTTTTGATGCAAGAATAGAACACAATGTTGTAGCTAAAGAAGTAAGTAAAGTATTAGTAACAATAGCAAAAGCACCAATGATTAAGAATTTAAAAAGATAAGGAGTGAATTGATAATGATAAATAAAGATATGACAATAGGTGAAATTTTAGATATAAATTTTAAGGCAGCAGATGTTTTAATGGGATTTGGTATGGGGTGCTTAGGATGCCCATCAGCAAGAGTTGAATCATTAGAACAAGCTTGTAGCATTCATGGATTAAATTTAGAAGAAGTATTAGAAAAATTAAATAATTTATAAAATTTAAAATGCGTAACAAATGTTACTGAAAATTATCAAAATAAAATGTAAAATGTGCATGTAAAATAAATATTTAAACTTTGGAGGAATAAAGATGGAAAATAAGATGTTTTGCTTTCAATGTCAAGAAACAGCAGGATGTACTGGATGTACTCAATTTGGAGTGTGTGGTAAATCACCTGATTTAGCTAGAATGCAAGATTTATTGATATATACAACTAAAGGATTATCAGAGGTAACTACGAGATTAAGAGCTGAAGGTAAGAAAATAGATGGACAAGTTAACCATTTAATAACTATAAATTTATTTACAACTATAACTAATGCAAACTTTGATGATGAAGTTTTCTATGAGAGAGTTAAAGAAACTTTAAGAACTAAAGAAGAGTTATTAGCTACTTTAGAAAATAAAACTAATTTATCAGAAGCTGCATTATGGAATGCAACTTCAAACAAAGAAATTGATAACAAGGTAGGAATACTTTCTAAGATTAAAAATGCTGTATTAGGAAGTGGAACAGAAGAAGTAAATATAGATAAGATATTTGATGAGAAATCAATTACTGTAGGTGTACTTGCAACTAAAGATGAAGATATAAGAAGCTTAAGAGAACTTATCATATATGGACTAAAAGGTATGTCTGCATATATGAAACATGCGAATGCTTTAGGATATGATAGTGAAGATATAAATGCATTTATGCAGTCAACTTTAGCTAAAACTTTAGATGATTCATTAAGCATAGACGAGCTTATAGCTTTAACTTTAGAAACTGGTAAGGTTGGAGTAGACGGTATGGCTCTATTAGATTCGGCTAATACTGGAACTTATGGACATCCAGAAATAACTAAGGTTAATATCGGTGTAAGAAATAATCCAGGAATACTTGTATCAGGACATGATTTAAAAGATTTAGAATTATTATTAAAGCAAACTGAAGGTACAGGAGTTGATGTATATACTCACTCAGAAATGTTACCAGCTCACTACTATCCAGCATTTAAGAAGTATTCACACTTTGCAGGAAACTATGGAAATGCATGGTGGAAACAAAAAGAAGAGTTTGAAAGCTTTAACGGACCAATCCTTATGACTACTAACTGTATAGTACCACCAAAGGATAGCTATAAGGATAGATTATATACAACTGGAGCAGCAGGATTTGCAGGTGTTAAGCATATTAAGGGAGAAAGTGAAGATAATAAAGATTTCTCAGAAATAATTGAACAAGCTAAGAAGTGTAAAGCTCCAACAGAAATTGAAAGAGGAGAAATAATCGGTGGATTCGCTCACAACCAAGTATTTGCATTAGCAGACCAAGTTGTTGAAGCTGTTAAAACTGGAGCTATAAAGAAATTCTTCGTTATGGCTGGATGTGACGGAAGAGCTAAGTCAAGAAACTACTATACTGATTTTGCAAAAGCATTACCAAAAGATACAGTAATCTTAACTGCAGGATGTGCAAAATATAAGTATAATAAATTAGATTTAGGAGATATAAACGGAATTCCAAGAGTATTAGATGCAGGACAATGTAACGATTCATACTCATTAGCTTTAATTGCGTTAAAATTAAAAGAAGTATTTGAATTACAAGATATAAATGAATTACCAATAGCATTTAATATTGCATGGTATGAACAAAAAGCTGTAATAGTATTATTATCACTATTATACTTAGGAGTAAAGAATATTCACTTAGGACCAACTTTACCAGCGTTCCTTTCACCAAATGTAGCTAAAGTACTTGTTGAAAACTTTGGAATCGGTGGAATAACAAATGTTGAAGATGATTTAAAAATGTTTTTAGAATAAATTATACTTCGAATTTTACGTTTTGGTAGGAAAATTTTCATATCAGATTTAAGGATATTTAATTATATTGTAAAAAAAGAAGTCATCTTAAGGATGGCTTCTTTTTGTATGAATTATTAAGTATTTATTTTATCTTTACTAGAAATAGTATAACATAAAGGTTAAAATTTTGTAAAAAAACAATAAAATAGTGGAAAATTCATCGAATTATGCTATAATAATGCTGAAAAAATTAGACAGTATGAGGAGAAGCAAAATGAAAAAATTATTTGCATTACTTACAGTATTAGTATTAAGTATGTCAATGTTAATTGGGTGTGGTTCAAGTGAAGCATCTAATGACGAATTAGTTGTATACTTTGTACCATCAAGAAATCCTGAAGAAATCCAAACAGCTACAGCACCTTTATCAGAAATGTTAAAGACAGAATTAGCTGGATTAGGATATGAATTTAATAATGTTAAAATTGTAGTTGGGACAAGCTTTGAGGCAGTTGGAGAAGCTTTATCATCAGGAACAGCTCAAGTTGGATTTATCCCAGGTGGGACTTATGTATTATATGATGATGGTGTAGATGTTGCATTAACAGCAACTAGATTTGGTTTAAGCCATGATTCAGAGAACGCTGCAGATTGGAATACAGCTCCAACAGAAAATACAGATGAGCAAGTAACTTATTATAGAGCACTAGTAATTGCTGGACCAAGTGAAAAAGGTCAAGAATTAGCTGCTAAAATAAATAATGGTGAAGAGTTAACTTTAGAAGATATTCAAAGTGCTACATGGGGAGTTTCATCAAATACAACTTCACCAGCAGGATACATATATCCAAGCTTATGGCTACAAGATAACTTTGGTATATCAATAACTGATTTACAAAGTAAGGTAGCATTAGATAATTACACTACAGCATTCACTCAATTAGCAAGCGGACAAATTGACGTAATGGTAACATACGCAGATGCTCGTTTAGACAATGTTGAAAAATGGACTTCTGATTTTGGAAGAACAGCTTCAATCTGGGAAGAAACAAACATAATAGGTGTAACTGATGGGATATATAACGATACTATATCAGTAACTAAAGATGCTTCAATGACTCCTGAATTAAAGGAAGCTATACAACAAGCTTTCATTAATATCGGTAACACAGAAGAAGGTCAAGAAATTATTTCTATTTATAGTCATAAAGGTTATCAAATAGCTGATGATGCTAACTATGATGGAGAAAGAGCTGCGCAAGAATTAATTAAATCTATGCAGTAATAATTAATAAAAATGAGTTCATGCTAGCATGAACTCATTTTGTGTATAAAGAGCAAACAAGAAAAATATTCATAAATATCATGAAAATGGGAAAGAGGGAAACTAGTGATTAAGTTTGATAAGGTAAATAAATTTTATCCAAATGGATTACATGCATTAAAAAATATATCGCTTGAAATAAATCAAGGTGAATTTGTGGCAATAATAGGTTTATCAGGAGCTGGTAAGTCAACATTATTAAGAACAATTAATAGAATGCATGATATTAGTGAAGGATCATTAACTGTAAATGGACAAGAAGTAAATGATTTAAAAGGAAAAGAATTAAGAAAATTTAGACGTAAGGTTGGAATGGTTTTCCAATCATTTAACTTGGTAACTAGAACTACAGTAATAAATAACGTATTAACTTCAAGAGTGCCAGATATGCCATTATGGAAATCTATTATAGGATTATACTCTAAGGAGGATAAGGTTATAGCATTAGAAGCTTTAGACAAAGTTGGTATACTAGATAAATCTTATGTTAGAGCAGATCAACTTTCTGGGGGACAGCAACAAAGAGTAGCTTTAGCTAGAACATTAGCGCAAAAACCTGAAATAATTCTTGCAGATGAACCAGTTGCAGCTCTAGACCCTATAACTGCAACACAAGTTATGGATGATTTTAAAAAGATTAATAAAGAATTAAATATGTCAGTATTAATTAATATCCATCATGTAGATTTAGCATTAAAATATGCAGACAGAGTTATTGGAATAAAAGCAGGGGAAATAGTATATGATGGACCAGCGAAAGATGTTGATAGTGAAATCTTAAAACAAATATACGGCCGTGAGTTAGCTGAAGATGAAGTAATGGGGGCTTAAAAGCATGTTAGAAAAGATTAAAAGTATATTTAAGCCTAAAAAAATAGTTTTAAATAATGGGAAAGAAATGCAACCTCCAACACCAATAGCACCTTTTGTGATAATTGGACTAGTAATAGCTTTAATTATTGCAGGTGATGTAACTGGATTTAAGTTTGAAACTATAGTTAAGAGGGGAAATGAATTTTTTGTAATCTTAAAAGATATGTTCCCACCAGATTTTAGTTATATAAAGTCAGTTATTCCTCCTTTAGTGGAAACTGTTAAAATTTCTGTTTTAGGATCGATGATTGGTAGTTTTATAGCAATCCCATTTGCGATGATGTGTTCTGTAAACATTAATAAATCTAAGATAGTTTTAAATTTAATCAGAGTTATAATGAGTATTACAAGAACATTACCAACATTAATTATTGCTTTAATATCAACTTATATATTTGGTTTAGGTACTTTTGCTGGTACTGTAGCTATATCAATTTTTACATTTGGTATTGTTACTAAAATGTTATATGAAAAAATAGAAACTGTTGATATGGGACCTTTTGAAGCTATGGAAGCAGTGGGAGCAACAAGAGTTAAAGCTTTTGTTGGTTCAATAATGCCTCAAATAATGCCATCATACTTATCAATTTGCCTTTATAGTTTAGAAATAAACGTTAGAGCAGCTGCAATACTTGGATATGTAGGTGCTGGTGGTATTGGTCTTATTTTAAATGAAAAGATTGGATGGAGAGAATATGATAAGGTAGGGATGATCCTTGTTATGTTATTCATTACAGTTGTAATTATAGAAAATGGAAGTAAATACATAAGAGAAAGGTTAGGGTAATATGGAGTTAACAGTTAAAAAACAATTAGAAAAACAACCAAATATGTGGATACACAAAGCCCTAACTGTATTATTTGTTGTACTTGTAATAGTATGGGCTTCTAAGGGAATAGCTTTTAGTGGAATAAAGGGAAATGGTATTGAAATTGCTAAAAATGTAGTTTCAGGTATATTACACCCTGATATGGAGATGTTACTTGATTTTAAGGCAGGGGTTCCAGCTTTATTATTAGAAACTGTTTGTATAGCGCTAATTGGTACATTAATAGGAACAATATTAGCAATACCATTAGCTTTTATATCAGCTAGTAATTTAATGCCTAAGTGGATAAGTAAAATAGGATTATTTACTATAGCAGCACTTAGAACATTCCCAGCATTTGTTTATGGATTAATGTTTATTCGTGTAACTGGGCCTGGTGCATTTGCAGGTGTTCTTACAGTATCAGTTATATCTATTGGAATGATATCTAAGCTATTTATTGAATCAATTGAAGATTTAGATATAAAAATTTTAGAATCTTTAGATGCTGCAGGATGTAATACTTTTGATAAAATCAGATATGGTATACTTCCACAATTATTCACTGATTTCATATCTACAGCTATATATAGATTTGAAATAAATATAAAAGATGCCTCTGTATTAGGATTAGTTGGAGCTGGAGGTATAGGTGCACCATTAATATTTGCAATGAATGCATTTAACTGGGATGAAGTTGGAGCTATTCTTTGTGGATTAGTAATT
Organism: Clostridium disporicum; assembly: GCF_001405015.1. Taxonomy (GTDB): domain Bacteria; phylum Bacillota; class Clostridia; order Clostridiales; family Clostridiaceae; genus Clostridium; species Clostridium disporicum_B. The sequence goes on along the minus strand of NZ_CYZX01000003.1, from coordinate 203,110 downwards.
TTAGTATTAATAGTAGAGATACTTTCAACTAAGATAAGAACTAAGCTTACTAGAGGATAAGTAAGTTAAAAATTAAAGATAGAGAGTTAAAAATTAGTACGAAATAATAAATTTAATATTTGTTATTTATACAATTTTTAACTCTTTTTACTTTTAACTAAATAATAGTTTTTAAATATGTAGATTTATGTACCTTTACGTTTGAATTACTTTTGAAGTAGTTAATAATTACTTCAGGCATTTCAACTAAGATTTCTTTAAGTACAGTACAGTTTTGATAGAAATCATATCCACCAGCACCACTTGCTCTATAGTTATTCATAACTAAGCTAAGTACTTGTCCATCTGATAATTCTTGTCCTTTATATTTAATAGAAGTAACTCTATTATTTATTTCTTTATTTAAATCAAAAGTATACTCAATATTTGCAAAGTAATCATAGTTATAATGCTCAACTTTTGGCTTAAGGAAGCTTTCTGATATTGTTACACAACCATTATTATTATCAAAATAACTAGCAGATCTCTCTAATGCTGATTTTAGAATATCTCTATTTACTTCAAGAATAACTAATGTATTTGGGTAAGGATAAGTTGACATAATATCTCTTACGGTAACATTTTTATCAAAACCTTTTATCACATTTGCAAAAGATGTACATGATATATCTGCATTACTAGTTTCAAGTTGAATTTGATTTATAAAGTTAGCTAAGGCACATCCGTTTAAAGCCATATGTAAATGATCCGTAGGTTGTAGTTCTGTATCTAAGAAACCTACAGGTGTATCTAGCCACTCTTGAACTTTATTTTCTAAAGATAAGAATTTTTCGTACATATCTTTATTTGGATTAAGAGTTACAGCTTCTAATGATGATGTAATTTTAGTTATATTATTATCATCTATAGTAAGATTTAACTTTAAGAATTTACTTCCATTATGAGGAGTTTGAGCTATATGAGTACCATGAAGATTCATATTAGCTATAGACATATGTTGATGTCCAGTAAGAAGGATATCAAAATCAAACTCAGCACAAATTTTGTAAGCAATGTTTTCTTTTGTATTACTTAATTTTTTATGAGAGTCTAAATCATTTTCAAAACCACCATGATAAATACCTATAGTTAAATCACACTGTTTTTTCACAACATCAAAATATTCTTTTACTGAGTCAAAAGTATCTGTAATATTTATGCCTTTTATATTTTCAGGACGCTCCCATCTATTTATAAAGTCAGTAGTAAATCCAATTATACCTACTTTTAATCCATTTTCCATAGTTTTAATTTTGTATGGAAGTATAGGTAGGTTTCCTGTTTCATCTACTACATTGGCACAAAGACATGTAGCATTTAAATTGCTTAAATAGTTTTTTAAGTAATCTAAACCATAATTAAAATCGTGGTTACCTAAAGTTATAAAGTCATATCCACCTTCATTCATAATAGAAGCTATTGGATGTACTTCAAACTCTGTGTTACTTAAATAATTTGTAAATGGTGAGCCTTGTATAGTATCTCCACCATCAATTATTAGAGTGTTCCCATCTTTATCGAACTGATTAATAATATTTAATAATCCAATGTTTTTTTTAGATTTTTCAATGTAATCTGTTGGATAAATATAACCGTGAAGGTCAGATGTAAAATAAATCTTTAATTCTTTTATCATAAGTACCTCTTTTAAAGTAAATTTATAATTTATAAGCATATAAATTATATCATATCTTTAATGATTAGTGGGTAAAGAAAAGGATTAATAAAATATAAGAATAGGTATTAATAATAACAGGATATATATGATGGAATAATAGAAACTTTAGATTATTCTTATAAGGAAGAAGGTATTTATATTGACGATAATAATATAGATATAATAATAGCAACATGTGCATAAGATATATCTGTTCAAGCATAGGCTACAGAATTTTTGATTAGTAGTATTAGAAAATATATAAAAAATAGACTTTATTAAAAAAACATAATATAATTTTATTGTAGATAAATATTAATATTTTCTATATTTAATAAATTAAGGATGTTAATTAATGAGAGGTGGAAGTTATGGAGAGAAAATGGTGGCATAGTTCAGTGGTATATCAAATATATCCAAGAAGCTTTAATGATAGCAATGGTGATGGGATAGGAGATATAAATGGAATAATAGAAAAGCTAGATTATCTTAAGGAATTAGGCATAGATGTAATATGGCTTAGTCCAGTATATAAATCTCCAAATGATGATAATGGATATGATATAAGTGATTATTGTGATATCATGGATGAATTTGGAACTATGGAAGATATGGACAGGCTTTTAAATGAAGCTAAGGAAAGAAATATTAAGATTGTGATGGATTTAGTTGTTAACCATACATCTGATGAACATAAATGGTTTATAGAAGCTAAAAAATCTAAAGATAATGAATATAGAGATTATTATATTTGGAGAGATCCTGTTAATGGTAAAGAACCAAATGATTTAGGCTCAACTTTCAGCGGTAGTGCATGGCAATATGATGAAGAGTCAGGGCAATATTACTTACATTTATTTAGTAAAAAGCAACCTGATTTAAATTGGGAAAATGAAAAGGTTAGAAAAGAAGTTTATGATATGATGAATTTCTGGATTGATAAAGGTATCGGTGGATTTAGAATGGACGTTATTGACCTTATCGGTAAAGTGCCTGATGATATGATTACCGGTAACGGTCCCAAGCTTCATGAATACTTACAAGAGATGAATAAGGCAGCTTTAGAGGGAAATGATTTATTAACTGTTGGAGAGACTTGGGGAGCAACTCCAGAAGTAGCCAAGCTTTACTCAAACCCTGAAAGAAAAGAATTAAGTATGGTATTCCAATTTGAACATATAGGATTAGATCAAATTGAAGGTAAGGATAAATGGGATGTTAAGCCTTTAGATTTATTAGAGCTTAAAAAGGTATTATCTAAGTGGCAAACAGAACTTGAAGGTGAAGGATGGAATAGTTTATTCTGGAATAACCATGACCTTCCAAGAATAGTTTCAAGATGGGGAAATGATAAAGAGTATAGAGTAGAAAGTGCTAAGATGCTTGCAACTCTTCTTCATGGAATGAAGGGAACACCATATATTTATCAAGGTGAAGAGATTGGAATGACAAATATAAGACTTGAAAATATTGATGAATATAATGATATAGAAACATTAAATATGTATAAGGATAGAATTTCAAAGGGATATAGTCACGAAGAAATAATGAATTCTATATACATTAAAGGAAGAGATAATGCTAGAACTCCAATGCAATGGGATGATTCAGAAAATGCAGGATTTACAACAGGAAAACCATGGCTTGCAGTTAATAAAAATTATAAAGAAATAAATGTGAAAAAAGCATTAGAAGATGAAAATTCAATATTCTATCATTATAAAAAACTGATAGAAATAAGAAAGAATAATGATACTATTATCTATGGAGATTATAAATTAGTATGTCCAGAAGATAAAAATATTTTTGCTTATATAAGAGAGTTAAATGGAGATAAAATATTAGTAGTTTGTAATTTCTATTGCGATACAGTTAATTTTAGACTTAATGATGATTTTAATTTTGCAGAAATTTTATTAAGTAACTATGATGATTCTAGTACACTTCTTGAAAATTTAACTTTAAGACCATATGAAGCTATAATGTATAGATTAAAATAATAATAAAGCTCTATTAGACTAAGTTGTTTAATGGAGCTTTATTATTTTTAACAATCATTGTAATATTGGAAATAATTAAATATAGATTATTACATTGCATGATTAGAAATTTATGATTAAAATATAGAGAAGCAATTAATATAGATAAGATATTGGATTATTTAAAATAAAATATATTTGGAGTTTATTATGAAGAATAAATTAAGTAATAACTTTCTTTTTAAAGGAGTAAGTGATGAGGAGATAGAAAGTATTTTCTCGTATATAAAATACTCAGAAACTAGCTATAATAAGGGACAAATATTATTTCAAGAGGGTGATATTTGTGAAAATATTGGAATAATAGAGGAAGGCCTAATTCAATTAGAAAGAATTTATTCAAGTGGAAAAAGTATAGTTTTAGCTAAATTATCAGAAGGAGATGTTTTTGGGGAAGCACTTGTTATATCGAGCAAATCTTTATATCCAGCTACAGTTATTGCAAAAAGTGATTGTAAGATTATTTTTATAAATAGAAAAGAAATATTAAAATTATGTTCTAAAAGTGAAAAAATTTTAGAAAATTTTATTACTCTTTTAAGCGATAAAGTAATTATGTTAAATAAAAAGGTAAAAAGCACTTCATTAAAGTCTATTAACCATAAAGTGGTTGATTATATTTTAGAAAAGAGTAGTATAGCAAATTCTAATATTATTATGTTGAATGAAAGTAAGGAAGATATAGCTGCTTATTTAGGTATACCTAGACCTTCACTATCTAGAGAGTTGATAAACTTAAGGGATGAAGCTATTATTGATTTTGATAGAAAAAGTATAACTATTTTAAATTATAACAAGTTAGAAGAAAAGTTGTTTGATTAAAAGTTTGTAGTTAACTAATCAAAAGATAAGAGGTAAATATGAGAGAAGATAATATAACTTTAAATAAAAGAAAAAAAGTAAGAATAGATATATGTACAATAAGAGATTTTAAAGAAGCTTCTCTAAAAGAAGGTTATAGACTTAAGGAAATAGAAGATAATAACTTAAAAAAAGAAATTATAGAGGTATTTAATGTAGATGAAAAAGTAGCTGATAAATTACATAGTTTTATTAAAGATGAAGAACATACTTTTAGAGCTGATAACATAAATAGTTTTATTGATTATATTGAGAAAATAGTATTATTTGAAGATAATCATAAAAAATTATGTAGACAAATAAAAGGAATAAAGAGATTACATATAGATAGGGAAGAATATGAAAGAGAGCCATCTATTCAAGATGATGTAGATGAAATTATAAATATTATTGAAACTTTAAAACCTAAAATATCTAGTGTTATTGATAAGAGTGGAATAGATAAAATATATAACATCGAAAAAGAACTAAGTAAATATTATGTTTATGCTAAAGATATTGAGTTATTAAAAAGAATGATATCAAATAAAAATGATAAAATATTTGAAAATTATAATGTACAAAAAAGAGTTAAAACATTATCCATAGATATTCCAAAAGAACTTAATAAAGATTATATTAAAGCAACAAAAGGAACAGTAGAATATCATCAACATTTAAATAATAATATACCTAGAATGGAAAGGCTAATAAAAAATTTAAATAAATATATGAAATCCCATGAAAGTGAAATAAAATCTTTTAAGATAGACCAAAGTGAAGCACTTCAAGATACTATAAATATTGCTATAGCTTCATTTAATGGCAAAGAGTTTAAGGCTATAAGTGGTAAAAATAATATAAGGGGTTATTGTAATGCACCTTATTTAGGAAAAGCTGCTTTTGAAGCTTGTAAGGTTAATAAATTAGGTAAACTAGGAGTAGGATATAAAAGAGTTAATGATAGTGAAAAAAAGATATTTGAAGAAATACATAAGCAAATTTCAGGTGGAGAATTAAAGGATAATGGTGAACTTATATTGTATAGTAAATGGGAACCGTGTCCAAGCTGTTACTATGTAATTAGTCAGTTTTGTGAAATGCATCCTAATATAAATGTAAAAGTTAAATATCACAAGAAATATGGTGAGTAAGTATATACCTGTGGCATAAAGATATTAAAATATCTGCTACAGGTATATTTATTTTGCAATTTTAGCTGAACTTGTTTATATCAAGTATAATTAAGTTTTAATGGTTTAAATTTGAAATAATAAAAAATGTAAAAGGAATATATTTACAATTAGGTCTATCAGTGATAGAGTAAACCATATAAGGTCTATTATCGATAGACTAAGGAGGGGAATGGGATGAAAGAGTATAAGTTAGCAGAAGGAGAAATGAAGTTTACAGAGATTATATGGGATAGTGAGCCTATAAAATCCGGTGATCTTGTAGCTTTATGTGAAGAGAAATTTAATTGGAAAAAATCCACTACATATACTGTACTTAAAAAACTATGTTTAAGAGGGATATTAGAAAATAATAATTCAATAGTTACTTCACTTGTATCAAAAGATGAATATTTTAAATATAAAAGTGAGGAATTTGTTGAGGATACATTTGGTGGATCTTTACCTAAGTTTTTAGCTGCATTTATGGGAAATAAAAAGTTAAGTAAGAAACAAGCTGATGAATTAAAAGAGTTGATTGATAAATATGAGGAGGAATAATTATGGATAAATTGTTCTTAACAGTTCTAAAAATGAGTATAACCTCTTCCTATGTAATCTTATTTGTATGGCTTTCGTTTATATTAATGTCAAAGGATATGGAAATGTCATGTGATGAGACGGTAGTAAAAGAATTGGGAAGTAAAATAAAAAAAGAGTATTCTATGTCTCTATTATTATTTGCAACTGACAAGAATAAAGTAGGTATAGCCCCTATAGCATTTGGAGAAGGTGAGGTTAAGAGCAGAGTGAAAAATGTTCTTAACTATAAGAAACCAAGCTTTGGGGTAGTTTTAGTATCGGTAATAGCATTAATTACTGTAGCTATAGGGCTTATGTTTAATCCAATAAATAATGAGGAAAGTAATAAATATTTAGAAGATAATAATTTAAAAGGAATATCTTTATTAGAGAGAGGATATGATGAACCTGATAAGGTGATTCCTTTAACGAATTAAATAAATAGTATCAATATTAGAAGGTATTAGTCAAAAAGGGGAGAATATTATGAATGGTGTTACATATGAAAAGGTTAATTTAAACCCTAATATACCGGCTATGTTAGGATATTGGGGAAAGGAAAATATTGATGCGAAAAGTGCTTTTTATATAGGGCCCCATTGGCATAGGAGTATAGAGATTACATTTTTAACAGAAGGGCAAGTAGAAGGGGTTATTAACGGTAGAAGTATTAAAGTTAATTGTGGAGATTTTATTTTTGTAAATAGCGGAGATGTACATGAGATAGAAAAAAAGCAAGGAAAATTATGTGGTGGAATCATTTTAGTTTTATCTTATGACTTTATAAAAAGCGTATATCCTAATATTGATAATATTAGATTTGATATTTATAAGAAAAGTAATAGCAAAAAAAGATTAGTAGATATTTTTTTGACTATTAAAGATATATATTTGAATCCAGAGGAATTAGATTATATTAAGATTAATTCATATCTTTATGAAATATTATATATTTTATTATCTAATTTTACAGTTGAAGATGATAATTCTAACTTAGAAAATTATTTTAAATATAGAGATAAACAAAAGGAAATTTTAATGTATATAGGTGAAAATTACAGAGAAGAATTATCGTTAGATAAAATTTCTAAACAATTCTATATGAGTAGTGAGTATTTTTCAAGGAAATTTCATGAGTGGTTTGGAGTTACATATAAAATGTATTTAGCCAATTATAGGCTTTCAAAAGCTTATGAAGATTTAATTAATAGCGATGATAATATTCAGGATATAGCACTTACACATGGCTTTTTAAATGTAAAATCATTTATAAACATATTTAAAGAAAAATACAATATGACTCCATCAAAATATCGTCAATTAATAAATTGTCAAGAAACAGCTGAAAAGTGGACAAGAAATTACAACAATAAATTAATTAAAAATGATAATATCTAATTAATAAATTAAACGCACAGATTTGAATATAAGCAAAATGTGCGTTTAAATTTTATTAGTTATGTAAAGGTTTTATAAAAGTTGGTAATGGGGAAGGAGAGGAAAAATGAGTAGAAAATATTCACAAGATTTATTAAATAAGATAGTTGAAAGGCAAGAATTGGTAAATATAAAAGGAGTAGAAGTTTTAGTTAAGAATTTACCAGATAGTGATGAAAAAGGTGCTATGGATCCACGTCTTTATAAAGATATGAAAAAGCAAATGACAATAATGAGATTTATGCCTAAAAGCATGACAAAGATGGATACATCAGCAAAAGGGATTGAAAAGTTAAGAAAGATGTTTGGAGAAATTAAGAGTATTCCAATAGTTGAAAAAGAGATAGATATTATAAATAAAACTGTTAAAGCTGATGATGGATATGAGGTACCAGTACGTATTTATAAGTCTGAGACTATTAAAGAAAATGCACCTATTTTATATTATATTCATGGAGGCGGATTCTTTGGAGGATCACCAGATGTTGTTGAAGAACTTGTAAAACTAATAGTTGAGAAAAACAGACATATTGGCTTTTTCAGTAGATTACAGATTAGCTCCAGAAAATCCATATCCAATAGGGCATACTGACTGTTACTCTGTACTAAAATGGATTTATGAAAATGCAGAAGGATTTGGCGGAGATAAAAATAATATATTTGTAGCAGGAGATAGTGCTGGAGGAAATCTGACTCAATACTGTACAACAAGAGATATGGAAGATAACTTAGGAATGGTAAAAGGTCAGCTATTACTTTATCCTACAGTAAATATGGCAGGTATTGAAGATGAGTATTTTAAATGGAGTATGGATGAATATGAAATGGCTCCAAAGCACAGAGCAGGACTTGAAATGATGTTAGGTATGTTTGGGGGTATGACTGGAGGATTAGAAGATATATTAGGTACAAATGATGTTAAGAATGAATATTTGACTCCATATATAAGAGAAGCAAAGGGGCTACCACCTACCTTTATTACTGTTGGAGAACATGATTATTTAAAGGTTGAATGTTTAGCTTATGCAGCAAAGCTTACTAAAGCTGGAGTTGATACAACAACTGTATTATACAAAGGCTTTGGACATGCTTATGGAGATAACATAGGGGTATATCCACAAAGTGAAGATTGTGCTATAGAAATGGGGAAATTTATTTTAAAGTATTCAAAATAAATATATGAGGGTATGAATATATGAGAAAAACTTATAAATATACGTTATTAGTTATTGGTATTTTATTGGTGATATTTGCTTTTACTGATTTACAGATTTCAAATGCAATCTATAATTCTAATAGTAGTTTTGGGATGATATTTGAAGCTATTGGAGAATTTCCAGCTGCGGTTATAGCAACATTTTGCACAGTTAGTTTAATGCTAACTAGAAATGAAGAAAAGTCAGTAAAATATAATTTAAGAACAGGTGGATATATTATATTATTGCTCCTATTTGCACTGATGGCAGCTATGCTACCAGTAAAATATTTTAATGGACCTACAGTGCTTATTCCTATAATTGCTACTTTATATATAGTTATTTCTTATATAATTGCTAAAAAGTATTCCTCTACTAATAGAGAGGAATTACGTAACGCAGCAATTGTAGGCGTATTGACTTTTGTATTTGTTGTTATAACTTTTAATTTAGTTAAAATGGGATGGGGAAGAGAACGATATAGGCATATGATTGCAACAGGCTCTTTTGAAGGTTTCTCTCTTTGGTTTATTCCACAGAAGTTAACAACAGATAATGAATTTATGTCATTTCCATCAGGACATAGTGCAAATGCAGCTATTATGATTTGGATTACATTAATTCCAACATTTATTACATCTTTAAGAGAAAAGAAAAATTGGTTTATAGGTTTTTCTTTATTATGGATATTAGTAGTTCCAATAAGTAGAATAATGGTAGGAGCTCATTTTGCATCAGATGTTACAATGGGAGTAACAATAACTTTAATAATATTTGCTATTTTGGAAAGCAGATATATTAAAAAAGAGGATATAAAATGTGAGGAAAACATTGGTAGGGTAAATACTTGATATAAATAAAACATTAGAAGATAGTGATTGTATTATAGATGAATAGAAAGAACTATATAAAAACTACTTATTATATAAGGAGATTTAAATATAGTTCTTTATTTATTCTTAAAATTAAAGTGAATAAGCTTACATAAAAAGCTTATTCAATATTAAAATAGTTAAAAATGGAACTTGATAACAGAATCATATTATATATTAATATAATAATACTATGAATTTATTTGAAAATTACCACTATAATATTGACGAAAAAAGGAAGTTTTTGCTAAAATATTGGTGTTAAAAATATTGATTTAATTATTCGGGGGGAAAATGAGTAAAAAGAGAAAATATATAATATTTTTACTATTTTTATTTATTATAGTACTCGGAGGTAATCAAATCGTATACTCCGATGATAAAGTTATATATGATAATGAAATAGTAAAAAATGATGCTGTTAATTTTCAATCGTTAACAGTAAAAGATGGGATTTCCAATGATTATATAACAAAAATTTTACAAGATTCTAGAGGATATATGTGGATTGGGACGGCAGATGGATTAAATAGATATGATGGAAGTGGAGTCCGAATCTATAATTATTCCTATGAAGATGAAAAGAGCTTAAATTCAACATATATAACAGCTTTAGCTGAAGATTCTAATGGTAATATGTGGGTTGGAACTGGTGGTGGTTTAAGTATAATAAATATGAAAACTAACGAAGTCACCAGAATAGGAAATAATTATAATAGTGATTATTCGATATCAAACTATCACGTGACCGCTATATTTAAGGATAATAATAATACAATGTGGGTTGGAACTTCTGATGGGCTTAATATGTATGATGAGCAAACAGGGAAATTTAGAAAGTATTATGCAGAAGAGGGTAATAGTAACTCTTTAACTAATAGCTATATTACAGATATTAAGGAGTTTAAAGATGGTAATATAGTAGTAGCTACTAAAAGTGGAGCAACATACATAGATATTAATACATTTGAAATTAATAAAATGAAAGATATTCATGAAAATAATAAATATATATATAGTATAGATTTTGATAACGATTATAAAACTTGGTATTCAACAAAAAGTGGGATTTATTATATTAATGATAATAAGATACAGAGCGTTTATTTTGATGTAGATATAGGAGAAAGAATTAATACAGATATCAGCTATATATTATGTGATTCACAGGAAAATATATGGTTTGCAAGCTCAAATGGATTAATAAAGTATGAACAAAAAGATGATATAACTAAAGTTTATAAAACCGATAAAGAAGTATCCAATAGTTTATTAAGTAATTATATAACTTATGTATATGAGGATAGGAATGGAGTTATTTGGATAGGGACAGATAACGGAGTGAGTATATTAAATAATACTCAACAATTTAATAAAAAATATAATTATTTATTACATAACCTAGGTATTTCTGAAAGCAGTGTTACATCAATATTAGAAGATAGTCATGGAGATATATGGGTAGGAACTAAATATAATGGAGTATTTTGTTTTAACGAAGAAACAAATGAGACCATAAGATATGTTCATGATGATACAATGGAGCAATCTTTAAGCAGTAATTCTATAAACCATTTACATGAGGTAGAACCCGGTAAAATTATGCTTTCTACAGATGAGTCTGTGGATGTGATATTAAAAGAAGATGGGACTATACAAAACATTAATAAAAATCGCTTAGGAGAAGCGGCTAATAAAAATTATTTGAAATTCTATTATGATGGACAATCTACATGGGTTGGAAGCAATGAAGGTTTTTATATACATAAAAATGGTGGAAATCTTGCAAAAAGTTATAATAGTCACTTTGAGGAATATGGCTTATCTAATTATAGGGTAATTGATATCTTTCAGGATGAAGAAGATGAAAATATATTATGGTTAGCTGGTGGTAGATATACAGGGTTAATCAAGTTTCATAAAGAAGAAGGGATAATTAAGAATTATACAAGTGATGATAATAATAATGACTTAACTTATGATACTATAAACTGTATTCAAGGTGATGGTAATGGTAACTTGTGGATAGGTACCAATGCCGGTTTAAATAAATTTAATATAGAAACAGAAACATTTACTAATTATTCTAAAAAAGATGGACTTGCAAATGATTATATAAACTCTTTATTAATTGATGATGAAGGAAACTTATGGATTGGAACTAATAATGGTTTAAGTAAGTTTAACATAAAAAAACAAAAGTTTACGAATTACTCTGAAGCAGATGGTTTACAAGGAACTCTTTTTAATAGGGGAGCAGCCTATAAGACAAAGAGTGGTAAAATGTTTTTTGGTACAAATAAAGGTATTATTTCATTTAATCCAAGTGAAATAAAAGAAGAAATATATAATGAAGATAAGGTTGTATTAGGTAATATTAGAGTAAATAATCAATTAATAGATTATGATGATAATGAGATTATCAAACTTAATCATAATGAGAATAATATAGAGATTAAATATTTTTTACCTGACTATGGTAGAATAGGTGGAGTTTCATATACCTACATGCTTGAAGGGGTTGATAGTGACTGGCAATATCCTGAAAATAGAAATAATGCTATTTATACTTTGTTATCGCCAGGGAATTATACATTTAAGGTTAGGGGCATAAAGAGTAATGGAGATATAACTGAAGAAACTTCTCTTAACTTTATTGTAAAAAGTCCTATATGGAGAACTAAAACTGCATTTATACTTTATTTTATTATAATAGCTGCTATAGTTATTTATGTTAGAAATCATGTTAAAATATTAAAAGCGATAGTTGATAGGCAGACTAAGGAAATAAATGCTCAGATGGAAACGAATAGGGAGTTATATGAAAGAAACATTAAAAATGAGAAGTTTAAAAATGATTACTTTGTAAATCTTTCTCATGAGTTAAGAACACCAATTAATATTATTATAGCAACAGTACAGCTAGTACGGACATTAGTTGGAAAAGATAATTTATATAATGAAAATAGAGAAAAATATCTGAATATTATTACGAAGAGTTCTAATAATTTATTGGGAATTATAAATGATATTATAGACAGTTCAAAGATAGAATCAGGTGCATATAAGATAAAAAAACAAGAAGGTATTGATATTGTATATTTAGTTGAAGAAACTGCACTAGGAATGAGTAGTTTAATAAGTGAAAAAGGAATTGAACTAATTATAGACCCAGAGATTGAGGAGAAAATAATATGTTGTGATCCTAATGAAATAGAGAGATGTATTATTAATCTTATAGGAAATGCTGTTAAATTTACTGAAGAAGGTGGAGAAATCAGAGTATTTATTAAAGACTATGGTGAGTTAGTAAGTATTTCAGTAGAGGATACAGGACTAGGAATATCATTAGAAGACCAGAAGTTCATATTTAATAGATTTGAGCAAGGAGAAAATATGAATTCAACTCAGGTAAGTAGTAGTGGTATAGGATTAACATTAGTTAAATATATAGTGGAGCTACATAACGGAAAGGTTACGTTAGAAAGTGAATTAAATAAAGGAAGTAAATTTACAATAATATTACCAGTATAATGTTTCATATACAATTTAGATTATATAAATATATATTAATTAAAAGAGATTACCTAAAAACTTTATAGGTAATCTCTTTAGTATATATTTAGAAAATCTTTGAGTACGAATTACTTAATAATATGAAATTAAATTTTGACAAGGTATAGTCATTAAATTAAGTATACTTATTAAATATAGATTTTAATTTTTAATTATAGTAAAATGAGCCTATACTTAATTGTTAGAAGAGGAATGAACTATGGGGAAGAAAGTTAAAAGTATATATCCAGAATATTATAATGAGTTTAAATGTATAGGTGGTTCTTGTGAGGATAGCTGTTGTATTGGATGGGATATAGATATCGATAAGGTTACATTTAGAAAATATTATAAAGTACAAGATTTAGAGATGAAAAGAATGTTTCAAAAAAATGTACATAATAATGAAGAAAGTTTTAGTGATGATGTAGATTATGGAAAGGTAAAATTAAAGGATGATAAAAGATGTCCTTTTTTAGATTGTAATAATTATTGTGTAATACATTCAAAACTTGGGGAAGATTATCTTTCAAATGTTTGTACATGTTTTCCAAGGATAACAAACTTAGTTGATGGATGTTATGAAAGATCCCTTGATGTTGCTTGTCCTGAAGCTGCAAGAATTTTATTATTGAATGAAGAGGGAATTAAGTTTAAAGAAAGCGAAGAGGAGATAGGTAAACATATATTATCAAACCAAGTTGATACTAAATCTAAAGAATTAAGCAATTCACTTGCAAAGTACTTTAAAGAGATAAGGAAAGTCTGTATTAAAATAATTCAAAATAGAAAATTAGAATTAACTGAAAGACTTTTCGTATTAGGTGAATTTATCAATAATTTAGAAGATGAAAGTGAAAGTAATTTTAATAACATAGAAAAGTTTATTAATAACTATGATATAAACAGAACTCAAGGTTTTTATGAAAAAAATAGTTTATATTTTATGCTTCAAATAGATTTCTTTAAGAAGATGGTATCTTTATTAAATATAGATAAAGAAGTAGATAGTGATTTGTTTAAGGAATATACAAAGCAAATTATAGATTCGTTTAATTTGAATAGAGAAGATGCTGATAATAGAACATATATAGAGGTTTTTGAAGAATATAATAAAGAATTTCTTGATAAGTATACATATATTTTTGAAAATTATTTAGTTAATTTTATTTATAATAATATGTTTCCGTTTAATGAAAAAGAGTCTATTTTTGATGGATATATTATGTTATTAATGAGATATTCATTTATTAGGTTTTATCTAGTTGGAAAATATATAAAGGAAAGAAATGATTCTAAAGAGGAAATAGTTAGGTTTATTCAAGTATTCTCTAAAACTATTGAGCATCATAGAAGTTATTTAACTAAATCTATAAGGTATATAAAAGAAAAAGAATTTGATAATATAGAGTTTGCTAAAACACTTTTATAAAGTAATTTATGTATATATAAGATGTTTAGCATTCTAAAAATAGATTAATTGTGTGTTTTAATGTAAGTAGGTATAGATAAAAATAGAATTTTATCTATACCTACTTTTCATATTAAATATTATAAGTTTGTATATAAAAAAGAATTAACATAGGTATAAGATATTATGCAATACCAAGAAATTTAATTTCTTGGTATAATTATTTACGAAATTTAATTTCTTTGATATACTAAAAATATACTAAATGATGAAAGGAAATTTCATATGGAAAATAAAACAATTAGGGATAGAATTTTTGCTGAGTATAATAATTTCTTTGATGCAGAAAAGAAAATTGCAAATTATATTTTAAATAATTCTTCTAAAGTAGTTGAATTAACAATTGCAGAATTAGCTGAAGCAGCAGGTACTAGTGAGGCAACTGTTTCTAGGTTTTGTAAAAAGTGTAATGTGAAGGGGTTTCATCATCTAAAGATTACTCTTGCAAAAGAATTAGTTAAAGGTTGTGAATCAGAAGTAACTGCTTCTGGAGATGTTAACCAAAATAATATCAAGAAATCATTACAGAACATTTTAGCTAATAAAGTAGAGGAATTAAGCCAAACTGTATCTATGATAGATGAAGAGAATTTACTCAGAATTATAAAGTTGATAAGTGGAGCTAGAAGTATTCAATTTGCAGCGGTAGGTAATACAATACCAGTTGCAATGGATGGAAGTTATAAATTTAATCAAATTGGCATACCAGCAGTAGCTAATACAATTTGGGAAACACAAATTGCATATACTTATAATTTAACAAAAGAAGATGTTGTGATAGTAATTTCTAATTCAGGAGCATCTAAAAGATTATTAAATGTAGCAGAAGTAGCTCATAAAAAAGAAGCTAAAGTAATATCGATTACTAATAGTGCTAATTCACCATTAGCTAAAATAAGTGATTATCATATCACAACGGCTACTAGAGAAAAATTGTTTTTAGATGAATATTATTTTTCAAGAATATCAGCTATGACAGTAATAGAAATACTATACTTATTCCTGACTGTAGGAAAAGAGGATGTCTATGATAACTTAAGTAGGCATGAACAATCAATTGCTGATGATAAGCTATAAATAGGAGAGATGAAAAGTGAAAAGAAGATGTGCAAAGGAAGCTTTAAATTATATAAAAGATAATATGACAATAGGACTTGGAGGGGGAAGTACTATAGGATATTTGATTT
Organism: Clostridium disporicum; assembly: GCF_001405015.1. GTDB lineage: Bacteria > Bacillota > Clostridia > Clostridiales > Clostridiaceae > Clostridium > Clostridium disporicum_B. The sequence goes on along the minus strand of NZ_CYZX01000003.1, from coordinate 187,063 downwards.
CTTATATAAAGGAATCTGGATTAAATGTAAAAGTAGTTACCCCATCTTTTAAGACAGCAAGTCTTTGTATAGAAAATAGTATTCAAGTTCTACCAACTTGGTCAATTAGTAGTGTAGACATTGCATTTGATGGATGTGATGAAGTAGATGAAGAATTAAATGCGTTAAAAAGTGGAGGCGGAATTCATACTAAAGAAAAGATTATTGCAAGTATGGCTAAAGAGTATGTTCTCCTTGTAGATGAAAGTAAGGTTGTAAAGAGATTAGAATTTAATCATCCTGTAGTCTTAGAAATAATCCCTGAAAGTAAGAGTTATGTAGAATCGGTAATAAGAAATTTAGGCGGAATACCTAAAATGAGAAGTAGTGTAGCAAAGGATGGAATCACAATATCAGATAATGGATTATTCTTAATTGATGCTTTTTTTGATAAATATAAAATTAGCAGTATAGAAAAATTAAATGAAGATTTAAATTCAATTGTAGGTGTTGTAGATACGTCATTATTTTATAAGATTGCTACTAAAGTAATAGTAGTCAGTGATACAGAAATAAAAATAATTGAAAGAGAGGTAAATTAATATGGAAAGTATGGTTAGAAAATTATCTAATGGAGTTGATATACCTTCAATTGGTTTTGGGACATATAAGCTTGGAGAAGAACAAGAGGTAATAGATAAAGTCAAGCTAGCACTTAATCTTGGATATAGACAGATTGATACAGCTTCTTTTTATGGAAATGAAGAAGGTGTTGGTAAAGGAATAGCTGAAAGTGGCATTGATAGAAAAGATATATTTCTTGTGACTAAGCTTTGGAATGATGACCATGGTTATGAGGAAACAATTAATGCATTCAATAAGTCTATAAAAAAACTTGGTGTAGATTACTTAGATTTATATTTAATTCATTGGCCTAATAAATTAAATAGTGAAACTTGGAGAGCTTTTGAAGATCTTTATAAAGAAGGAAAAGTAAGAGCAATAGGAGTATGTAATTTTAAGATAGGTCATTTAGAAGAATTAAAGAAGACAGCTAAAATTATGCCTATGGTAAATCAAATAGAGATACATCCTTGCAAAACTCAGAAGGAAACAATTGAGTACTGTAATGAAAATAATATTCAGGTAGTTGCATGGGGACCTATAATGAGAGGGAAAATATTATCTTTACCATTAATGTTAGAGTTATCAGAAAAATATAATAAAAGTATAGCTCAGATTACTTTAAGGTGGCACATACAAAATGGAGTAATTCCAATACCAAAATCATCAAATGAAGAAAGAATAAAAGCTAATATAGATATATTTGATTTTGATATATCAAGTGAAGATATTAAAAAGATTGATGAATTAAATGTTAATGAAGATATATCAGGTGTTCCTGCTAATACAACATACTTAGATGTATAATACTGCATAATGAAAGAAATCCCCAAATCATTAAAATAAATGATTTGGGGATAGATATTTAAAACTATATTTTAGGGGTTAAAATTATAGCTTTTAACTATTTTAAAGAGTTAACATAATCTACAGCGCTCATACCAGCTATTCTACCAGAAGTATAAGCAAATCCAGATGCTAATCCTTCATATGGAGGGTATCCAACACCAGTGTAGTATCCACCAGCAGTTGCTCCAGCTGCATATAATCCAGGGATGAACTCGTAGTTAGTGTTCATAACTTGCATGTTTTCATCAACTTTAACTCCACCGATAGTTCCAAGGAATACACCTCTTACATCAAAAGCATAGAAGTTACCTGATTCTACAGAGTAAGCTAATGATTCACTTGCTTTACCGAAATCAGTATCTTTACCGTTTTTAACCATAGTGTTATATCTTTCAACAGTAGCTTTTAAATCTTCAGCATCCATACCAGCTTTTTCAGCTAATTCTTCTAAAGTAGCACCTTTAAATGCAGTACCAGCTTCAACAGATGCATCTGCTAATGCAACGAAATCATCAAGATCCATTTTTGCACCAGGACCAGCTTGAGAAACTGTTAATTTAGTTCCTTCAGAGAAAGATTTTAATGTAGCTTCATCTACTATGATGTAGTATTTTCCACCAACAGTGTAAGCAGCGTTTGCCCAGAATGCTGTATCATAAACAACATCTTCGTTAGTGAAACGGCTACCAGTTTGGTCTACCCATAATAATGGAGTATTTAATACTTGAGTTAAGCTTGTATCAGAGAAACCAGCAAGGTTTTCACCAGCTGAATCTTGTTTAACTTCTGATTCTGCAAATTGACAAGCATGTAAAAGTGGAGTTGCATCTAGGTCGTATCCACCAACAGCTTCGATAGCTTCTATACCTTCTCCAGCATTTGGCATACCAAGAGAGTTAAATAAATCAGATTTTAAAGCTTCAGCAGTTTTTTCAGCATCAGCACCATATCCACCAGTACAGATGATAGTTGCTTTAGCGTTAACTGTTAAAGTACCACCATCAGCTTTAGTAGCTGTTATACCTGTAACAACACCTTCGTCATTCTTGATTATAGTTTCAAGAGAAGTATTGTAACGTACATCAGCACCCATGTTATCTAAATTAGCATACATATTTTCATATGCTACGGCATTATCTTTATATTTGTGATAAGTTTTCCACTTATAAACGTCATCTTCGTGAGCTAATTGAGTTGTAGTTTCTGGAATATAGAAATCAACCCCATATCCTTGTAACCATTCAACTGTATCACCAGCGTTTTCAACAATCTTTCTTACGATTGTACCGTTTGATAAGTATTGGTTAAATTCCATTAAATCTTGAACTGCTTTATCTACAGAAAGATCATATCCATCTTCTTTTAAAAGCTCTGTATCAACAGCGAAGAATCCAGAAGAAATTTTTGTATTACCACCAGCTGAAGCAGTTTTCTCTATAACCATTACGTTAAGTCCAGCTTCGGCAGCAGCTAAAGCAGCAGCAGTACCAGAACCACCAGCACCAACTACAACAACGTCAACAGTAGCTTCTTCATTTTCACCTTTCTTAGCAGTTTCAGCATTTTTTAATGCATCTATATCAGCACCAGCTTCAGTTAAAGCGTTAGTTATTGCTGTAATTACAGCTGTGCTTGTAACAGTTGCACCACTTACTGTATCAACAGCTAAGCTTTGATTATTTACTATAGTTTCTGCTAATTGAGGAGCAGCTTTACCACCGATATCAGGAGTTTCAGAGTCAGCAGTAACATCAATACTTTCGATGCTTCCATCTTCAGCAATAGTTACATTAACTGTAACATCTCCACCAAATCCTTTTTCAGTTGCTGTATAAGTACCAGCTTTTGCAGTTGATTTAGAACCAGTATTATTTGAGCTACAACCAACAAAAAGGCTTGTACTCATAGCAAAAACTAAAGCTGTTGCTAATAGCATACTTAATTTTTTTCTTATCATTTTAGTGTTTCCCCCATTCATTGTTATATCTTTAACTAACAAGAAAAAGTATAACAGTATAAAAAAGTTAAAAGAAGATGATGCATTTTGCAGAAAAAGTGGTTTATTTTAAGAATTGAAAGATGTGATATTTTAATAATATTCTAATTATGTTATGGTAATAAAATGATTAAGGTAATATTAAGTTAATAAAAATATAATAGATTTTATATAGCTAAGAATAAAACTTTTATATAGAAAGCGGTAATGAAAACTATGGAAGTTAAAAGTGTTTTAAATAAAATAAGAAATAAAAAAGAAAATAAAAATGGAATTTATAATATAAGATTAATTGAAGGTGAAGAAGGTATATTATCAAATGAAAAAGGAGATATAATTTTGATAGTAGCTTTTGGACAAGGAAGTATAACTATAGATTCTAAAGTTATTAACTTGTTTAGTGGTAATATTATATTACTGAAGCAAGTAGGGGAAATAAAATATAATATTAAAGATAAGAATGAGATTTGCTTTGTAAAGTTAAAGAAAGAGTTTATAACTACTCAATTAATAGCGCAAATGGCAGATTGTCCAATATTATATGATTTTTTAAGATTAGATACATCTCAAATGGAATATTTGCTATTTGATATAACTATGCAAGAGGTAGTTAAGACATATTTAAATATATTATTATATGAGCTAAGTAGTAACGATGAAGAAAATTATAAATTAGTAAAAGCTTCTTTGATTTTATTTTTAACTAATTTACATAAGGTCCATCAAGAGGCACTAATAATAAGTGAGTCTAGTATGATGAAGGATTATGATATTGGAAAGTGGCTTAAGTATATGGTAGATAATTATTCAACAGTAACTCTTAGGTCTATGGCAGAACATTTTAATTTTAATCCCACATATTTTTCGGTAAGATTTAAAGTATTAGCTAATTGCCAATTTTCTGAAAAGCTATTAGAAATAAAGTTGGAAAAAGCTAGATGGTTGTTAGTTACTACAAATTTGACTGTACAAAATATCGTTGAAATGATTGGTTTTAAAGAAAAAAGTTATTTTTATAGAGTATTTAAAAAACAATATAAGATGACTCCACTTCAATATCGAAAGCATTATAAATTAGCTTATGAAAAATAAGTTGAAGTAATTTAAGAGAGGAGAATTTTGATGAATAATAAGAAAAGCATTTTTAAAATATTAAGTAGTTTTTTTATGATATTTGTATTAGTTGGGTGTGGGAAAAATAAAGAGAATAGTTTATCCAATATATCTAGTAAAGCAGAAAATGTTAATGTTTCATACATAAACGTAGGTAAAGGAGATGCTATTTTAGTTCAAATTGATGATAAGAATTATCTTATAGATACTGGACTAGAGGAAAATTCAGAAATGCTTCTAGAGGGCCTTAAAGCAAAAGATGTAGATACTTTAGATGGAGTATTTTTAACTCATACACATAAAGATCATATTGGTGGTATGGAAGCAGTTGCAGCAGCTTATGATATAGAGATGATGTACAGAGCAGAAATATCTGAAAATAAAAAGAATGGTGAAAATAAAATAGATAATTTATCAGAGGATCTTTATCTACCAATAACAAAATTAAATGCTGGAGATAAGGTTAAGATTACAGATGATATTTATTTTGATGTAATTGGACCTTTGGTGTTAAATGAAGATGACGATAACGATAATTCACTTGTAATGAAGCTTGTAGTAAATGGGAAGACTTTCTTGTTTACTGGAGATATGCAGTTTGCAGAGGAAAAGACACTTATGGATGCTGGGGTAGATCTTTCTAGTGATATATTAAAGGTTGGAAATCATGGAAATAAGGATGCTACATCAGATGAATTTGCAATAGCTGTTTCTCCAAAGTATTCAGTTATTACAACAGATACTACAGTAGATACTAATTCTGCTAGTAAAAGGGTTAGAAAAGCATTAAGTAATTCAGAGATTTATATAACTGAAGATTATGATAGAGGAATAACATTTACAGTTTTACAAGATGGAACAATAGAGATAGCAGAGTTTTAATAGAGAAGTCGTATTAAAGGTGCGACTTCTTTTTTGAATAAAATTAGGTGTTAAAACATAAAATATTTAAAAATATATATTTACAAAATATTGTAAAAGTGATAATATTAGTTTTAATATTTATAGGCAAGGAAAGGGAAGAGTACTATAGAGCACAGTTTGAAGAGAGAGAATGTCGCCGGCTGTAAGCATTCTTAAATATGACTATAAGAAAACTACCCTGGAGCTATGGTTTAGTAGTCTAAAGGTGAAATATCATCGGTGAAAATCGTTAAATTTTAAGAGATGAATTGAATTGTAGTAATTCAATTTGGGTGGAACCACGTATGTAAACATTCGTCCCAAGGTTAGGGATGGATGTTTTTTTATTTTAAATTAATATAGGAATCACCTTCTCCTAGAATCGAAGGTGTAAGTTCGATTAAACAAATTACATGTGCGCCCTGTGGGCGAAATTTTTAATCTCACTTAAGGAGGTAGAGGTATGATTAACGTAAAATTAAAAGATGGATCAGTAAGAGAAGTCCAAGAAGGTTCTAATATTTATGAACTTGCAAAATCACTAAGCAAGAATCTAGCTAAATCAGCAGTGGTAGGTGAAGTAAATGGAACCTTAGTTGATTTAAGTTATAAGTTGAAAAATAATGATGAGGTAAACATTTTAACATTTGAAGATGAGAAAGCAGTTGAAGTTATGAGACATTCTACTTCACATGTTATGGCTCAAGCAGTTAAGAGAGTATTTAAGAATGTAAAATTAGCAATAGGGCCATCAATAGATAATGGGTTTTATTATGATTTTGATATAGAAGAACCGTTAACAGCAGAAGATTTAAATAAAATTGAAAAAGAAATTAATAATATTATTTCTGAAAACCTAAGTTTTGAAAGAGTGGATATATCAAGAGAAGAAGCTTTAAAGCTTATGAAAGACAGAGGTGAAGATTATAAGGTAGAACTTATAAGTGATTTACCAGAGGGAGAAAAAATATCTTTATATAAGCAAGGTGAATTTATTGACCTTTGTAGAGGGCCTCATATTTATTCAACTAAGTATATAAAAGCATTTAAATTAACTTCCGTAGCAGGTGCTTATTGGAGAGGAAATGAAAAAAATAAAATGCTTCAAAGGGTTTATGGTGTGGCCTTTGCAAGCAAAGATGAGCTAAAAACTTATCTTCATAATTTAGAGGAAGCAAAGAAGAGAGATCATAGAAAGTTAGGGAAAGATTTAAAACTGTTTACTTTTGTAGAAGAGGGGCCAGGATTCCCATTTTTCTTACCTAAAGGAGTTGTTTTAAAAAATACTTTAATAAATTATTGGAGAGAAGTTCATCAGAAAGCTGGATATGTAGAAATTGAAACTCCAATAATGTTGAACAAGAAGCTTTGGGAAACATCAGGACATTGGTATCACTATAAAGAAAATATGTATACTTCAATTATTGATGAAGAGGAATTTGCATTAAAGCCAATGAATTGTCCAGGTGGAATGCTTGTTTATAAATCAGAAGTCCATTCATATAGAGATTTTCCAATGAGGTTAGGTGAACTGGGAAGAGTTCATAGACATGAACTTTCAGGTGCTTTACATGGACTTATGAGAGTTAGAGCTTTTACTCAAGATGATGCGCATATTTTTATGTTACCTGAACAAATAAAATCTGAAATAAAAGGTGTCGTAGAGCTTATTGATGAAGTATATTCAAAATTTGGATTTAAATATAATGTTGAGCTTTCTACAAGGCCAGAAGACTCGATGGGAAGTGATGAAGATTGGAATATGGCTGAGGGGTCATTAAAAGGAGCTCTAGATGAATTAAATTTACCATATAAAATAAATGAAGGTGATGGAGCCTTTTATGGACCAAAGATAGATTTTCATCTTCAAGATAGCTTAGGTAGAACATGGCAATGTGGAACAATACAATTAGATTTCCAGTTACCACAAAGATTTGAACTTGATTATATAGGTAGTGATGGGGAGAAGCATAGACCTATAGTTATCCATAGAGTAATCTTTGGAAGTATAGAAAGATTTATTGGAATATTAATTGAGCATTTTGCAGGTAAATTCCCAACATGGCTTGCTCCGGTGCAAGTTAAGATTTTACCTATATCGGATAAGTTTAATGATTATGCAAGTGAAGTAAAAAATAAATTATTAGATAATGGCATAAGGGTTGAAGAAGATTTACGTGCTGAAAAAATAGGTTATAAGATAAGAGAAGCAAGAAATGAAAGAGTACCATATATAGTTATAGTTGGAGAAAAAGAAGTGGAAAATCAAAATATAGCTTTAAGAAGCAGAAAAAATGGAGATGAAGGTTCTGTAGAATTAGATGGATTCATAGATAGGATTAGAAATGAAATAAAATCATATGATATGGGTTAAAGTTTTAGAGATTAGTTAATGAGATATATATGTAAGTATACTATATGCATAAAATATATAATGGATTATAAAGTCAAGAATTCAGTATAAAGTTATTGTATTTGCATATATTGTAATTGAATTATTAAAGTTAATTCAAGGGAGGAGTTAGAATGAAGCTATTTATAGATACGGCTATAGTTGAAGAGATTAAAAAAGCTAATGATATGGGAGTTATATGTGGAGTAACTACAAATCCATCCTTAATTGCAAAATCAGGAAGAGATTTTAAAGAGGTTATTACAGAAATAACAAATATAGTTGATGGACCTATTAGTGCTGAAGTTGTAAGTACAGAAGCAGAAGGAATGGTTAAAGAAGCAGATGAACTTGTAAAAATTCATAAAAATATAGTAATTAAGATTCCAATGACTGAAGAGGGGTTAAAGGCTACAAAAATATTATCATCTAAAGGGGTAAAAACAAATGTAACTCTTATTTTTTCTGCAGCACAAGCATTACTTGCTGCAAGGGCAGGAGCTACTTATGTGAGCCCTTTCCTAGGAAGATTAGATGATATAGGCATGGATGGAATTGAATTAATAAAAGAAATTGTTGAGATATTTGAGATACATGATATAAAAACAGAAATAATTGCTGCAAGTATAAGAAGTCCAATTCATGTTACTAAAGCAGCGAGATGTGGAGCTCATATAGCAACAGTTCCTTATAAAGTAATAATTCAAATGACTAAACATCCATTAACTGATATAGGAATAGAAAAATTTTTAAAAGATTGGGAAGACGTTCCTAAGAAATAGTATAAGAATAAAAGAAGCTAAAAGATATATAAACTTTTGGCTTCTTTTTATAGCTAGAAAGTAAGTATTTATTTTGCTTTATTCATAATATCTATAAATTCATTAGCAGAATCTATTAAGTATCTGCCTTTATAATAATCTAGTTTTATATCTTCAAAATTAGATGATTCATGAACTACATTAGGTCTTTCTTCAAAAGTACCTAAAATGTTAAATTCTTTATCTAAAACTACTATTACAGGAAATTTCATGTTTTCAACATTTAAAATAGGAAATAAGAACTTTTTACCTCTGCCCATCGATATTACAGACATATCAAAATTACTATTAATCTCTGTAAACTTCTTTAAAACTGTGGCATTTAATTGGAAATCTGGACACCAAATCTCACCTGCAATTAGAAAGTTAATTTCTTTATCAAAGCTAGCTAAAAAATTAACCATATCTTCTGTAAAATTAATTCTCGAATAATTTTTAGGTATTCTAGCTCTTTCACTTTTTGTACCTTGACCAACTGCTGATTCAAAAGTAGTGCCAACCTCATATAATTCTCTAATATTCATTTCAACCATAGTAAAACCTCATTTATTATTTTTTATTTGAAACACACTACTCGCATACGTTCGTAGCTTTACACTTATAGTATTTCTAATATTTCAACTGAATAGTTTTCAGCAGGAGCGTTTACTTCAACAATATCTCCAACTTTTTTTCCAGCTAGTGCTTTTCCTAAATCAGATTCTATACTTATAAGCATATCTTCAGGATTAGCATCAAGAGTAGTAGTAAGAGTTATTGTATCTTCGTCGTCAAATTCGATAAATCTAATTCTTGCTTTACTGTTTATACCTAATACTGATTTGTCTAATGAAGAATCATCAACTACTGTTGCTGTAGAAATCATAGTTAATAAGTATTGTATTCTGTTGTCATTTTCTCTATAGTTTTCACAAGCAGCTTTATATTCAGCGTTTTCTGAACGGTCACCATGAGCTGCAGCAATAAGTTTATCTTTAGCTATTTCAGCTCTCTTTACAGTCATTCTATAATCTAACTCTTCTCTTAATTTTTTAATATTTTCTTCAGTCAATATATTATTCATAAAAAATACCTCTCAAAATAAAAATCATTATCTTAATATTATATAATATATAGAAAAAATTTAAAGTGTAATTCAATATAATTTAATAAAAGGAATATATAAATTGATATTGTAAAAAATACAAATATTATTTAAAAACATATTGATTTCGTTCGTAAAATGTAATATAATAAAACCGAACAAAATTTAAATAAAGATTAAAAATATTCGCTTATATATTTCTGGTAATAAGGTCTAGATGTTTCTACTCAGCTACCGTAAAAAGCTGAACTATAAGCTAGTTGGAGGTATTTTATGATGAATTATGATGTAATAATTGTAGGAGCAGGTCCATCTGGAATTTTCACAGCATTAGAAGCGAAAACATTAAACCCAGAAAAGAATATTTTACTTATTGAGGCGGGAAGAAGAATAGATAAAAGATCTTGTCCTAAAGAAAAAACTAATGTATGTGTGTCATGTAAGCCTTACTGTCATATAACTACTGGTTTTTCAGGAGCAGGTGCTTTCTCTGATGGAAAGCTTTCATTAAACTATGAGGTAGGTGGAGATTTGCCAGAGCTTATGGGACCAAGCCTAGTTCAAGAGTTTATTGATTATACTGATAAAATATATTTAGATTTTGGTGCAGATACTAAAGTTGAAGGTGTAGGGAATAACGAAGCAGTAAAAGAAATAAGAAGAAAAGCTATTAAAGGTAACTTAAAGCTTGTAGATTGTCCTATAAGACATTTAGGTACTGAAATGGCACAACAAATATATTTAAAGATTCAAAATCACCTTTTAGAATTAGGTGTTGAAATAAAATTTGATACAGTTGCTAAGAATTTAATAGTAGAAGACAATGCTATTAAAGGTGTATTAATAGCTGATTCAAGAACTAAAAAGATAGAAGAAAAAGTTTATGCAGATAAAGTAGTAGTGGCTACAGGTAGAAAAGGTGCTGATTGGTTAAAGGATATGTGTTTAGAACATAATATTGATCATAGAGCAGGAACTGTTGATATCGGAGTTAGAGTTGAGCTTAGAAATGAAGTTATGGAAAGTGTAAATGATGTTTTATACGAATCAAAGCTTATTGGTTACCCAGCTCCATTCCACGATAAGGTAAGAACTTTCTGTCAAAACCCAGGTGGATTTGTTAGCCAAGAAAACTACGATAATGATTTAGCTATAGTAAATGGACATTCATATAAAAATAAAAAGTCAGAAAATACTAACTTAGCAATATTAAGTTCTCACAATTTCTGTGAGCCATTCAATAAACCTATAGAATATGGTAAGAAGGTTGCTGAACTTGTAAATATGCTTGGAAATGGAAGTATTATCGTTCAAAGATATGGTGATATTTTAGACGGTAAGAGAACATGGGAGCATGAGTTATATCAATCAAATATAAAACATACTCTTCCAGATGCTGAAGCAGGAGATTTAACTTCAGCTATACCATATAGAACAATGACTAATATTTTAAACTTTATAGAATCTATGGATGTTGTAGTTCCTGGATTTGCAAGTAGAGAAACTCTTCTTTACGGACCAGAGATTAAATTTTATAGTAATAAAATAGAACTTGATAAGAATTTTGAAACTAATATAAAAGGATTATATTGTTTAGGGGATTCTTCAGGTTGGACAAGAGGTCTAATGATGGCTTCAGCTATGGGAGTTATGATGGGAAGAAACTTAGCAAATAGTTAAGATATAAAAGTTAATAGTTAAGAGGAAACTGATGGTGTTTCTGAAAATATAATGATTTAAAGTCAGCTTTAGCTGGCTTTTTTCATTAGTAAGTCTGTGTAAATTCTAAAGTTTGAATTTGTATCTTTATTTGTAGAATAAATTTAATAAAAAATAAAGACCGGCTATACACAGTCTTTATTTTATATATTTGTATATTATTTAATGGAAACTATTTAGTATAATTATCAAAGTAACCTTGGATGAAGATGATTGGTGTTCCCTTATCTCCACTACCAGAAGTTAAATCTGATAATGAGCCTATAAGGTCAGTAAGTCTTCTAGGAGTAGTTCCTTGAGAAACCATGTTACCAGTTAAATCAGCATCTTTATTTTCAATATATTCAGAGATAGCTTTCTTTAATTCTTCACCTTCTAGGTTAGCAAAGTTATTATCTGCAAGATATTTAATTTTTACTTCGTTTGGTGTTCCTTCTAATCCAGAAGTATAAGCAGGAGAAACAACAGGGTCAGCTAGTTCCCAAATCTTACCTACTGGGTCTTTGAATGCACCATCTCCGTAAATCATAACTTCAATATTTTTACCAGTCTTTTCATATAAAATAGCTTGTATATTATCTACTACTAATTGACAGTTAGTTGGGAAAAGTTTAACTGTTTCTTCTGTTGATTTATTAGAGCCAAGTAAACCATAAGTTTTATTACAACCACTGCCGTCTATAGATTCAGTCATTATATCATCTAGTCCATAAACTTTTTCAGCACCATTAGCTCTTAATAATCTCTTAGTTCTAAATCTTGAGTGAATATCACAAGTAAGAACGCTCTTAGTGTAATTTAATATAGTTCTACAGTCATTCGAGAAAATAACTTCACACTCTATTCCGTATTCTTCTATAAGTGATTTGTAGTATTCTATGTAATCAACACCAGTAAAAGTATGTTTATTATATCCGAAAAGGTTACGGAATTCAGCTTCTGTTAAAACATCAGTCCAAGGGTTAATTCCTTTTTCATCTAAAAGATCTAAATCGACTAAGTGATTACCAACCTCATCTGAAGGATAGCTTAACATTAGAACTATTTTTTTAGCAGCGCCTTTAGCAATACCTCTTAAACATATGGCAAATCTATTACGACTTAAGATAGGGAATATAACACCTATTGTATCTTCACCGAATTTAGAACTAACATCTTGTCCTATTTGATCGATTGTAGCGTAGTTTCCTTGAGCACGTGCAACTATTGATTCTGTTACTGTTACTATATCTTTATCATTTAAAGTTAAGTTTTCTGTTTCAACTGCTTTTAAAACTGAATCAACAACTATTTGTTCAATATTATCTCCTTCTTTGACAATTGGACATCTAAGACCTCTAACAACTGTTCCTATAATTCTTTCCAAAATAATCTCTCCCTTATGTAAAATTTAAAAAAATTTTCTATACCTGTAATATACTATTAGATATAATATAAGTAAAATAAATAGTTTGTATATTTGATATAAGGAGTACTTATATGATAGGTAAATTAGACTTATATAGAGTTTTTAGACAGGTGGGGAAGAGTGGTAGTTTTTCAAAGGCGGCAGAAGAACTATATATGACTCAACCAGCTGTTAGTCAATCAATAATGCAATTAGAAAGTGAATTGAATATTCGTCTTTTTAATAGAACTCGTAAAGGAGTAACTTTTACTACTGAAGGAGAGAATCTTTTTGATTATGTAAATTCAGCAATAACTCTTATTGAAGCAGGGGAAGAGAAGATATTTGAATTTAAAAATCTTTCTACAGGAGAATTAAAGATAGGAGTAGGTGATACAATATCAAAGCATTACTTAATATCTTTCTTAGAAAAGTTTCATAATAAATATCCAAATATAAAATTAAGGATTATTAATAGCACAACAACCGAGCTTTGTTCATATATAAAGTCTGGTGATATAGATATTGCAATTTGTAACTTTCCTATAGATGATTCTTCATTAGAATTAATACCTTGTGCTGAAATACAAGATATATTTGTTTGTGGAGAAAAGTATAAAAAGTTGATAAGTGATAAAGTTTCTTATGAAGAATTAACAAAATTACCTTTAATATTCTTAGAAAAGTCATCAAACTCAAGAAAATATGTAGAGAGTTTTATGAATTCAAAAGGTGTAAATTTATCACCGGATTTTGAATTAGGGTCGTATGATTTACTTTTAGAGTTTGCAAAAATAAATTTAGGAATTGCTTGCGTAATTAAAGAGTTTTCTGAGGAATATTTAGAAAAAAATTATTTATACGAAATTGATACTATAGAGAAGATTCCTAAAAGAAGCATAGGTGCATGTTATTTGAAGAAAGTACCATTATCATTAGGAGCAATAGAATTTTTAAAAATAATGAAAGAATAAGATTTAATAAAAAATATACTAATAAAAATGTATTAAAGGTAAAGTTAAAAAATAGAATTAAGTATCGAAAAGTTTTTATAAACTAGTAAATTATATTATTTATGAGGAGTGTACTTAATGACTATTTCTTTGGCAGAGTTTATATATGAGTTAACACATAATCTACCTTTATTAATAACGGTAATTTTAACCTTAGGAGTTATAATGGTAAATGGGTGGACAGATGCACCTAATGCTATTGCAACATGTGTATCAACAAGGGCTATTACACCGAGAGCAGCTATAATGATGGCTGCTGTATTTAACTTCTTAGGGGTATTTATAATGACCATTATAAATGCAAATGTAGCTGAAACTATATATAATATGGTTGATTTTGGTGGGGATCCAGCAGAATCATTAGTTGCATTATGTGCTGCTTTATTTGCAATTGTGTTATGGGCTACAGCTGCATGGTATTTTGGAATTCCTACAAGTGAAAGTCATGCTTTAATAGCTGGGATATCAGGAGCAGCGATAGCACTTCAAGGTGGACTTAAAGGGATTAATGGAGGCGAGTGGATTAAGGTTATTTATGGCTTGATATTATCTACAATATTAGGTTTTCTCTTAGGGTGGATTACAGTAAAGATAGTAGAGTTTCTATTTAAGGGCTTTGATAGACGAAAAACTAGTGAGTTTTTCCAAGATGCTCAGGTAGTAGGGGGAGCAGCTATGGCGTTTATGCATGGAGCTCAAGATGGACAAAAATTTATGGGGGTATTTATGCTAGGAATGTTTTTAGCAAAAGGGAAATCTGATGTTAGTAATTTCGTCATTCCGGTATGGCTTATGGTATTAAGTTCAGCTGTTATGGCTCTTGGAACTTCTATTGGTGGATATAAGATTATAAAAGCTGTTGGTATGGACATGGTTAAACTTGAAAAGTATCAAGGTTTTTCAGCAGATTTAGCTGGTGCAGGATGTCTTTTGATTTCTTCAGTAGTAGGTATGCCTGTAAGTACTACTCATACTAAGACTACAGCAATAATGGGTGTTGGTGCAGCTAAGAGATTAAGTTCTGTAAATTGGGGTGTAGTTAAAGAAATGGTATTAACATGGGTTCTTACATTTCCAGGTTGCGGAGTTATAGGATTTTTAATGGCTAAGTTATTTATTCAGATTTTCTAACAATGTATAATTTGAAACTTAAAAAGGTTGAAGGGAGTATTGATTAAATGGCAGTTAAGAAAAATAACGACTATTTTGAAATGCTGGTAGATTTGATAGGATATTCATGTGAAGCTGCTTCGTTATTAGATAATACCATAAGTAATTTTAGAATGAGCCAAATAGATAGTAGGATAAAAGATATGCATAAAATTGAACATAATGCAGATATAAAAAAACATGAGATGATTAATAAGCTATCAAAAGAATTTATAACTCCTATTGAGAGAGGCGATATTATAGAACTTGCCAATGAGATAGATAATGTAACTGATGCTATAGAAGATGTTTTAGTTAGAATTTATATGTTTAATATTAGTGTTATGAGGGAAGAAGCAGTTGAATTTAGCAAGTTAATAGTGAAGATATGTAATGAAACTAGTGCTTTGATTAAAGAGTTCCGAAACTTTAAAAAATCATCTGAAATAAGAAAGCTAATAATTAATATTAGTGATTTAGAAGAAGAAGGTGATAGGATTTATACTAGAAGTATAAGAGGTTTTTATTCATCTATAATGGAACCTATTAAATTTATAACCTGGAAGGAAACTTTTGAGTATTTTGAGAAGTGTTGTGATGCTTGTGAACATGTAGCTGATGGAATCGAAAGTGTAATAATGAGAAATACTTAGAATTTACTGCGTAAAGGAGAAAGCTATTTCGTATAAAAGTCTTTTTATCTAAAGCCTAAACTTTTGTTAGTTTTAGATTATTTTATATAGTTTTTGAAAGAATATATAAAATAAAATAATCCATAATAAATAATAGGAAGGTTTAGAATTTAAAGTGAAAAAAATATAAATTTTTAAAGGATAAGGAGATTATATATGTTAAAAAAGCTTTTAATAGCACTTATAATTGTATTAAGTATGTTTAGCACTAAGGTATATTGTTCTGAAGATTTAATACCTGCTATTTCTAACACTTATACAGAGGGATTTTATAGATTTGATAATACAAAAACTGTGAATATTAATGTAACATTAACAACTGATACACTGACTAAAATGATGATTTTTGACGAGAATTTAGGATTGCAATATTTTTCAATATTGCCAGTAAAAGAAAAGTTTACATTGAGAAATATAGAGCCAAATAGAATTATTTGTATTATAGGAGAAGGGGAAGTAGCTCTAACTTTTGAATACTAGAGAAAATTAGATTTGTATATTAATAGAAGGATACCTGATGTAGGTATCCTTTAATTTTTAATAAGTAAGTTATTATCACATTAACTTATATAATTTCAAAATATGAAAATGAATTATAGCAGGTGGGAATTATAATTAAAGTAATTAAGTTTTAAAGTGAAACTTATAATAATAAAATTAGGGGATGAATTATGGGTTATAAACTAATAGCATGTGATATGGATGAAACATTATTAAATGACAATCATGAAATATGTCAAAGAAATATTGATTTAATAAAAAAAGCAAGAGAAGAGTATGGAGTTAAGTTTGTACCTGCTACAGGGCGGGGATATGAATTAATTCAAAAGGAGCTTAAAACATTAGAACTTCATAATAAGGAGGGTGAATATGTACTTTCATTTAATGGTGGTGCTTTAACAGAGAATATTGGCAATAGAATATTACAGTTTAAAGGATTAAGCTTTAGTAAGATGAAAGAACTTTTTGAGTATGGTTTAAAAAAAGATTTATGTATTCATATTTATACTCAAAGAGATTTATATGTTTTTAATATTTCTGATAGTGAAGAGGAAAGATTAAGTAGAATAAATCATATTAGAATGGACAGTAATACAGTAGATTTTTTAGAAAATGAAGAAATTTCTAAAGTTATTTATCAAAATGTTGATGTTGATTATTTAATGTCACTAGAAGAAGATATGAAGAGTATAATAGAAGGACAATGCTCAGTAAGTTATTCATCTAATAGATATATGGAATTTAATACTCTAGGTGTTGATAAGGGACAAGGATTGATAGATTTAGCAAATCTATTAAATATAGATATTAAGGATACTATTGCAGTAGGAGATAACTATAATGATATGGCTATGCTTAAGGTTGCTGGACTTTCAGTAGCTGCTCAAAATGCAGTAGATGATGTAAAGAAGACCTGTGATTATGTAACAAAGGCTACTAATAATGAAGGCGTAGTTGCAGAACTTATTGAAAAGTTTATCTTAGAAAAAAGTATAGATTAAAAATAAAAGAAGCTCTGTTATACTATTAAGTATAATAGGGCTATTTTTTTAGTAGCAGAAATAACACTGAGGAAAGGGTGGGAAGCTTATGATACAGGATATAGAACCACATAAGTATAATAGTACTTATGGAAAGTTTGAAGTTAGAAGTAATGATTATATAGTAGCTTTTAAAGAAAACAAGGCTATATTAATAAAAGATGGTAATGAAAAAAGAATACCTAAGTATAAAGAAGTAATGGGAGTATTAGATGGTTTAGAGCATTTAATATATATGTTTACTATAGATGAAAAAAGGTTTTTCTTGGCGCTAAAGGCAGATGTTAAAGAAAATGAAATTTTTGTAAGGGAGAGTATACAAGTATTTAGAACTATGAAGCCTCAATGGATGGCTTTTGCTGGATTTACTTCATATCATCTTTATATGTGGTACGATACTAATAGATATTGTGGAAGATGTGGAAGTATAATGGCACATAGTGATAAGGAAAGGTCATTAGTATGTAATAATTGCAATAATATTAGATATCCAAGAATATCACCAGGTGTAATAGTAGGGATAATAGATGGTGATAAGATGCTTTTAACTAGATATGCTAAAGGGCCTTATAAAAACTATGCTTTAGTAGCGGGATATAATGAGATAGGAGAATCTTTAGAGGAAACTGTAAGAAGAGAAGTTATGGAAGAAGTAGGTCTTAAGGTTAAAAATATTAGATACTATAAAAGTCAGCCTTGGGGACTTTCTGGATCAGTTTTATCAGGATTTTTTGTGGATTTAGATGGAGATTCCACAATAACGTTAGATAAAAATGAGTTAGCTGAAGCAATATGGATTAAGAGAGAGGATATACCTAAACCAGAATTAAATATTAGCTTAACAAAAGAAATGATAGAGTTCTTTAGAGTGGGTAAAATATGATAGAGTCGTTTTATAACGGCTCTTTTAATTTGCGATAATTAATTTTTACAACATAATGATTGAATAAATTATTAACTTTGAATGTATAGACAGAAATGTTGAAATGCAGAATATAGCAAAATAGCTAACTTAGAAATTTAGCAGAAGAAAAGAAGAGAAAAAAAGAGCAAAGTAAAGGATGAGCATTATATAAAGGATTAAATGAAAAAATAAACCAAAAGTGAAAGTGAGAAAGTTGGAAATTAAAATTGTAAAAAAATAACAATTGTTATAAAATCAGTTGGAAGTAAAAGAAAGGGGTAAACTTTTATGAGAAAACTATCACAGATAATAGCTAAAAATAGAGTAGTTATACTAGTATTAGCATTTATTTTGATAATACCATCAGCTTTTGGTTATTTTAGTACGAAAGTAAATTATGATATCTTAAGCTATTTGCCAAGTGATTTAGAAACAAGGCAAGCGCAATCGATTCTAAAAGAACAATTTGGCTGTGGTTCCTTAGCCATGCTGATAGTAGAAGGCATGGAGAATAAAGATGTTGAGAAATTAAAGGAAAAGGTTGAAGAGGTAAAGGGAGTAAATGAAGTTATATGGATAAATGATGCTTTAGATATTTCAGTACCAATAGAGATTTTACCTTCTAGTGTTAAGGACATGCTTTTCTCGGATAATTCAACTCTTATGATTGTTAAATTAAGTGAAACAGATGCAGATATAGATACACAAGAGGCAGTTCAAGAGATAAGAGATATTACAGGTAAACAAGCTTTTTTAAGTGGGGTAGCTGGAGTTATTAAAGATACTAAGGATTTAGCTGATAAGGAAGCACCAATATATATATTAATAGCAGTTATTATTTCACTAGTAATTTTAGCGTTAACTATGGAATCTTTTCTAACACCTATAATATTTTTACTTAGTATAGGAATTGCAATTATATATAATATGGGAACTAATATATGGTTTGGAGAAATTTCATATATTACAAAAGCTTTATCAGCTGTATTACAACTAGGTGTGACAATGGATTATTCAATATTCTTATTACACAGATATGATGAAGAACGATTGATTCAAAAAGATAATACAAGTGCTATGGCATCAGCTATAGAAAAAACCATAGGATCAATAGCAGGAAGTTCACTTACTACTATTGCTGGATTCTTAGCTTTATGTGTTATGAAGTTAGCTCTAGGTAAAGATATAGGGCTAGTAATGGTTAAAGGTGTAGTATTTGGATTAATATGTACGGTTACAGTACTACCATCACTTATACTGGTATTTGATAAAGCTATTCATAAATTTAAACATAAAACAGTTTTACCTAAGTTTGAAAAATCATCAGCTTGGGTTATAAATCATAATAAGGTTTTAGTATTGATTGGGGCTTTAATTTTAATACCAGCATTAATAGGGTATAGAAATACAAAGGTATATTATAATTTAGATGAATCTCTTCCAAAAGATTTACCATCAATAGTTGCTAATAGCAAGTTAAAAACAGAGTACAATATGATGTCTACTAATATTATTCTTGTAGACGAAGATTTAGATGGTTATAAAGTTAATCAAATGATTAAGGAGTTGAAATCTGTTGATGGGGTTACTTCAGTAATTGGACTTGAAGATATATTAGGGCCAAGAATTCCTGAAAGCTTTATTCCAGAAGAGTTATTGGATCAGATAAAAAATGGTGGATATGAAGAAATAATGCTTAACTCAGAATATAAAGCAGCATCAGAAGAAGTAACAGCTCAACTTGAAGAAATAAATAATATTGTTAAAAAATATGACCCAGAGGGGTTAGTAGGTGGAGAAGCTCCATTGACAAATGACTTGATAGATATAGCAGATACTGATTTTAAGATGGTTAGCTTTGTATCAATAATAGCAATATTCATAATTATATTAATTATATTTAAATCACCAATAATACCTATAATTTTAGTTTTAGCAATAGAACTTGCAATATATATAAACCTTGGTATTCCATATTACATGAATACAAGCATTCCTTTTATAGCATCCATAGTAATTGGAACTATCCAGTTAGGTGCAACTGTTGACTATGCAATATTGTTAACATCAAGATTTAAAGAAGAACTTGCAAAGAATAAAGATAAGAAAGAGGCTATGAGAATAGCGCTTCAAGGCTCAACAAGATCAATTGTAACTAGCGCTTTAACATTTTTTGGGGCAACAGCAGGAGTTGGAATTATATCAGATATGGAGATGATTAGCTCATTATGCACATTGATGGCAAGAGGAGCAATAATAAGTATGTTTGTTATATTGTTCATACTTCCAGGCATCTTATTACTTTGTGAAAAAATAATAGTTAAAACAAGTAAAAACTTTGTTGAATGTGTTGAAGGAGGAGAAGAGTAATGAATAAAGGATTATCAAAAAAGATTATATGTTTAGCAACTTTGATAGCAACTACAACATCAACAATGGCATTTGCACAAGATATTAAAAAAGATGAAACTGTTTATGTATTATTGGATGAAAACGGAAATCCAACAAAGCAAATAGTGAGTGATTGGATAAGTAGTGATGAAACTTTAGGAAATTTTACAGATAAATCAAACTTGAAAAATGTTAAAAATGTTAAAGGTGATGAAGAACCAGTTTTAAATGGAGATACTTTAAAGTGGGATATTGATACAACAGATCTTTATTACCAGGGAGAAACAAATAATAAATTACCGGTATCATTATCAATTAAATATGAGTTGAATGGAAAAGAAGTAAATCCTAAGGATGTATTAGGGGAGTCAGGAAAATTTAAGATTACTTTAACTCTAACAAATAATGAAAGTAAAACAAAGGTGATAAGTGGAAAAACTAGGACTTTATATACACCATTTTTAAGTGCCACAGAATTAACTTTATCTAATGATAATTTTTCAAATGTTAAAGTAAATACAGGGAAAATATTAAATGATGGTAATAATTCATTTATAACATTTATT
Organism: Clostridium disporicum; assembly: GCF_001405015.1. Lineage (GTDB taxonomy): Bacteria > Bacillota > Clostridia > Clostridiales > Clostridiaceae > Clostridium > Clostridium disporicum_B. Next base: position 165,940 of record NZ_CYZX01000003.1, on the reverse strand, counting down.
TCTCTACCAGGTCTTAAAGAATCTCTAGATTTAGATAATTTATTTGATGATAATGAAGATATTAATATGGATTTAGACTTAAAAGATTCAATAGAAATAACAGGTGAGACAACGAATTTTGAAATTCCAGCAGTTATGATGCTTGTAACTACTTCAAGTGAGGAGTTAGAGGAAATTAAGGGTTCAGAAACTATAAATGATTTAAGAAATTCATTGAATGATCTTAAGGATGGAGGTGAAGAACTTTTAGCTGGAAGTAAAGAGTTATTAGAAGGACAAAAAGAACTAGCTAGTAATTATAAAACTTTTGATAATGGAGTAAGCACTTTAGCAGATGGAGCTACTCAATTAAATAGTGGAATAGCTGAATTAAATGGTAAGGTCCCAGAATTGATTACAGGAGCAAATGCATTAATGAATGGTGCTGGACAAATAAAAGATAATTATGCATTATTTAATGAAGGTGTAGCAACATTATCAAATGGAGCAACTGCTTTAGATAGTGGAGTAAATGCATTGAACAATAGTGTCCCAGCTTTAGTAGATGGCTCAAAACAATTAGAAGATGGATTGAGTCAAGTTAAAAGTAATTATGAGACATTTAATGAAGGTGTATCTAGTATAGCAAAAGGTGCAAGTGATTTAAATGATGGAATAAGTAGTTTAGGAGAACAAGCACCAACATTAATTAAAGGAATAACAGATTTAAATAGTGGACTTGCTCAGCTAGACCAAAGTAGAGAAACTCTTGCAAATGGGGTAACTGATTATGTAGATAACTCTGTAAAACTTCAAAGTGGATATTCTAAACTAAATGATGGAATAACCACAGCTTCAGAAGGGGCAGCGGCTCTAAGTAATGGACTTTCAGGCGGTAGTGAAGGATTGGGAGAATTAGTTAGAAGTACAGAGACTTTAGATGGACTTGCAGGTAACTTAAATCAAATAATAGAAGCGCTAGGAGACACTAACCCAGAATTAACTGAATCACTTCAACAAATTAGTGGAGGAATATCACAGGTATCAGAAGGTCAAAAGAGTGGATTAGCTACTTTAGGTAGTAGTTTGAGTACAGCAGCTACTTCAGCTAATGAATTAGCTGAAGGATTAAATACAGCTTTACAAACTTCTCAATATTTAAATGGAAATTTTGAAGAGTTAATTAGTAATGGAGAAAATTTGAAATCAGGAGCGGCAAATATGTCAGATGGTGTAGGTCTAGCTTATGCAGGAAGCCAACAATTAGCAAATGCTACTGATGCCTTGGAAACTGGTATTTCAAAATTGACAAAAGGTAGTGGTGATTTATTAGCTGGAACTAATGAATTAAATTCAAACTCAAGTAAGATAAATGATGCAGTAGGTCAATTATATGCAGGAAGTACTCAGCTATCAGCAGGAACAACTCAGTTGCAAGAGGGAACAACAGCGTTACAAGCTGGTAGTAATCAGCTTGTAAATGGAGCTAAAGAGCTAAATGACAATTCTAAGAAGATTAATGATGCAGTAGGAACTTTATATAATGGAACTACCGCATTAGCTAAAGGTGGAACAAGCTTAAGTGAAGGTGTTTCACAATTAGCTGATGGAGGAAATAGTTTAGCTACAGGAGCTAATGATTTAAGAACAGCATCTTCTCAAATATTAGAAGGAACTAGCCAATTAGAAAATGGTACATCTGAGCTTTATGATGGTGTTTCTAAGCTTAAAGAGGAAGGTTTAGATAAAATAACTGATAAAGGAAGTACAGTTCTTGATTCTATAGATGGATTTGTAGAAGTTAAAGATGAATTAGTTCAAATGTCAAAAGAGTATGGAGTATACTCAGGTTTATCTGAGCATATGGATGGGGCAGTTAAGTTCATTATGAGAAGTAATTCGGTAAAATGTAATGATAAGGAAGTAACTGACGAAAAAAATAATGATAAAACTACTGAAACAACAGAAAATGAAACTAAAAAAGATGGAATAATTTCAAGAATAAAAAATCTATTCCACTAAAATTAATAAATTAAATATTATATTTAAAAAAGCTTTAAGCTGATATTTTGGCTTAAAGTTTTTTTGTTTTATTAAAATGGCGTTTAGAATTAGTAAATAAAAATTAGCAAAATTTTAAAATGTCGTTCAAAGATTGGTGTAATACGTTTATTTTATGAAGACATTATAATACCATATATTTAGATTTTAAAATACGTTTTAGGAAGTGAGTATATATGGGGAATAAATTAGAACATGAAAAAATACCAAAACTTTTAACATCTTTAGCAATACCAGCTATTTGCGCACAGGTGGTAACTTTGCTTTATAACATGATAGATAGAATGTATATAGGAAGAATGGATAATGGAATAATGGCTATTGCTGGAATAGGTGTATGTGTACCAATTATATCTATAATTACTGCATTTACAGGGTTATTTGGGAGAGGGGGAGCACCATTAGCAGCTATAAAGATGGGAGAAAATAATACAGATGAGGCAGATAATATAATATCTAATAGTTTTATGGCATTAATTATTTCATCAGTAATAATAACAATATTAATTTTATTATTTAACAAAGAAATATTAATACTTTTTGGAGCTAGTCAAAATAGTTTACCTTATGCCTTAGAGTATATGGAAATATATGCTTTAGGAACAGCTTTTGTTCAATTAACAGTTGGTATGAACTTTTATATAAATACTCAGGGATTTGCTAAGTTTGGAATGATGACAATAATAATTGGTGGAATATTAAATATAATATTAGACCCAATTTTCATCTTTGGATTCAATATGGGAACTAAAGGAGCAGCATTAGCTACAGTAATATCTCAATTTGTATCATTTTTATGGGTATTAAGCTTTTTGTTTGGTAAGAGAACATTACTTAGAATACGTAGAAAATACTTAATGTTTAACAGAAATATAATGAAGCAAATAGTTACTTTAGGTTCAGCTCCATTTTTTATGAGCTCAACAGAAGGGCTTTTGATAATATGTTTTAACAGTCAGTTATTAAAATATGGAGGAGATATAGCAGTTAGTTCAATGACAATAATGATATCTATGTTCCAATTTATATTATTGCCTATAGAAGGTATAGCACAAGGTTCTCAGCCGATTATAAGCTTTAACTATGGAGCTAAGAATTATGATAGGGTTAGAAAAACAATAAAATTAGCTATTGTAGTATGTTTAATATATTCGTTCTTAGGAACGATGTTAATGGAATTATTTCCAAAGATGTTTATATCAATATTTACTAATGATGAGATATTGCTAAATCAAGCTGCGAGTATGCTTAGAATATATATTTTTGGTTGTATGATAATGGGTGCAAACTCAACATTCCAGCAAACGTATAATTCGCTAGGTGAAGGCAAGAGATCATTTTTCTTTGCATTTTATAGAAAAATAATATTATTAATACCTTTAATTTATGTTTTACCTATGTTGTTACCAAATAAGCTTATGGCAGTTGTACTTGCAGAGCCAATTTCAGATTTATTAACAACAGTAACTAATGGGATGTATTTTAGAAGGTTTATTAAAGTAAAACTGCCTACTTCAAGCAAAAGTAATGATAAAGCATATGGTGAGTTAATAGTGGATAATGCAAATTAAGAACTAAGAGATTAAAAAGTAAGAGAGTTAGATTAAAGGTAGTGATTTATGGAGATACATAGTTAGCTTTAGTTTAATAGTTGAATTTTTATATATGATTACTACAGAAAGGTATTATTTTCAAAAAATGAAAATGTATATAATGAAACAATAATTTCAAAAAATGAAAATAGTTACTGGATAATTAATTCTATAATAAGTGTAAAGAAAAGGTTTTAACGACAAGTTGAAAATATTTTTTAAAAAGGGAATGGGAGGAAAATTAATTATGGAAAAAAGACCAATAAAGATAGTTACAATAGGTGGAGGAAGTAGTTACACTCCAGAATTAATGGAAGGATTTATAAATAGATATCACGAACTACCAATAAGAGAATTTTGGTTAGTAGACGTTGAAGCTGGAAGAGAAAAGTTAGAAATAGTTGGAGCGATGGCTCAACGTATGTGGGATGCTTCAGGACATGATGTAAAAGTACATTTGACATTAGATAGAAGAGAAGCTTTAAAGGATGCCGATTTTGTTACTACTCAATTTAGAGTTGGTCTTTTAGATGCAAGAATAAAGGATGAAAGAATTCCATTTAGTCATGGTATGTTAGGACAAGAAACAAATGGTGCTGGAGGAATGTTTAAAGCTTTTAGAACTATTCCAGTGATATTAGATATAGTGGAAGACATGAAAGAATTATGTCCAAACGCATGGTTAATAAACTTTACTAACCCATCAGGAATGGTTACTGAAGCTGTTATTAAGCATGGTGGATGGAAGAAATGTATAGGTCTTTGTAATGTACCAGTAGGTGCAATGATGGGAGAACCTAAGTTAATAGATAAAAAAGAAGATGAGTTAATATTCCAATTTGCTGGATTAAATCACTTCCATTGGCATAAAGTGTCTGATAAACAAGGAAATGATGTAACTGCTGAAATAATTAAGAATATGTATGATAGAAAAGAGGATGATGGAACTCCTGCTAATATTCATAATATTAAATTCTTAAGAGAACAATTAGAACAAATGAATATTATTCCTTGTGGATATCATAGATATTACTACTTACAAGATGAGATGTTAGAACATGGACTTGAAGAGTTTAATGGAGAAGGTACAAGAGGAGAGCAAGTTAAGAAAACTGAAGCTGAATTATTTGAACTATATAAAGATCCAAACCTTAACTATAAGCCAGAGCAATTAACAAAGAGAGGTGGAACACACTATAGTGATGCAGCTTGTGAATGTATAAATGCTATTTATAATGATAAGAAAATACCTATGGTAGTAAGTACACAAAATAATGGTGCAATTCCTGATTTAGCACCAGACAGCATAGTTGAAGTTACTTCATATATTACTGCTGCAGGAGCTATGCCAGTTGCTTGGGGTAAATTAAATTCAGCAGAAAAAGGATGGATTCAAGTTATGAAGGCTATGGAAGAATGTGTTATAGAAGCTGCTATAAACGGTGATTACGGACTAGCTTTACAAGCATTCTTACTAAATCCACAAGTTAAAGGCGGAGCAATTGCTAAAACAGTTCTAGATGAAATGCTAGTAGCTCATGCTAAATATTTGCCACAATTTGCAGAAAAGATTGCTGAGTTAAAAGAACAAGGTATTAGAAGCAACGACCCTGTTGTTATGGAAATAATGGAAAGAGAAAACAAAGTTGTGGAACTTGTTTAGTTAATAGAAATAGATAAAATATAAATTATAATAAATTAAAGCATTTATTTTATAAAGTAATAGTATCAGGATGTAAGTGTATTTTGATTAACTAAAAATACTTATTGCATTTCTGATATATAAAAAGAAGATTTTAAGGCTATTTATCCTTAAAATCTTCTTTTATTATATCGACTGTAGAATATCTACCTGATTCTATATAATGAGAAGCTTTAATACGTGAATTTAAGTTTTGGTCATAATTTAAAGAAAAAATACAGGAATATATTACATTTAAAACATACTCAATAGAAGTACTTGTAGTAAATGTAGCTATTTTTGAGTATAGTTTTTCTCGAGTACATATTCTAAGAACGCAGTCAGCATCTTCAGATAATGAATTACCACCTATACTTGTAATAGCTATAATAGGTATATTTTTATGCTTTAGGGCACTGACAACATTTTTTAAAGAAGGTGTTTCACCAGAATAAGAAATAATCATGGCACAGGAGGATTTTTCTGCAAGATAAGCAGCAAAGGTCTGTTCTCCTTGTAATGTACACATTTCTACTCTTTTACCTATTCTAGACATATTATGCTTAAATTCTTGGCTTATCAATGCATTATTACTAACAGCAAATAAGTTTATATAGCTTGAATTTGTTATTATTTTAATAGCTTTTTCTAAATCTTTATAGGTGATTAAGGAAAGTGTATCCTGTATAGCTTCCTTTTGTAAATTTGCTATTTTATTTGCAATCGAAAGAATACTATCATTTTTATTAAAAGGAATATTGGCATCTATAGAATCAAAGTGGCTATTTAAATATTCTAATTCTTTTAAATAACTTTCTTTAAGTTCATTCCAACCAGAAAAACCAAGTTTTTGAGCTATTCGCACTAGAGTAGAAGCAGAAGTAAAGGTTTCTTTTGCTATTTCTTTAGTGGTTTTATCTTTAATAGACTCCTTAGCTTTAAGTATATAATCTATTAATGTTTTTTCAGAAGCTGAAAAATCACATTGTTCAAGTCTTTCGATAATTAACATAATTATGCTCCTTATAAAATTAGATATTTTAATCCAGTGTATTAATTAAGTCTAATATATAAACTAATAAAATAAAAGATATAAGTAACATATTTTATAATATGATACTATACCCTAATTCACGATATTTAGTATTATGAAAAGATATTTAGTGCTTGAATATTATTGGAAATATGTAAATAAATAATTGGTATTAGATAAATTTAAAAATGATGTTTGAAGATTTTTAAGGATTTATTGAAAAAATTTCGAACGATATTTCAATAATAATCAGAATTATTGATAGTATGTAGATATTTTATATAATGAAACTACAAGAGGCGATAAAATATTTCTAAGGTTTTATTTAGAGATGTTTTTATAGATTTGGAGGAGAGTATATGTCATTAGGTAAAGATTTTTTATGGGGTGGAGCTTTAGCTGCACATCAATTTGAAGGTGGAGTATTAAATACATCTAAAGGTTTATCAGTAGCTGATGTTATGACAGCAGGAGCTCATGGAGTACCAAGAGTAATTACTGATGGTGTAGTTGAAGGAAATTACTATCCTAATCATGTTGGAATAGATTTTTATGGAAGATATAAAGAGGATATAGCATTATTTGCAGAGCTTGGATTTAAATGTTTTAGAACTTCTATAGCTTGGACTCGTATATTTCCATTAGGGATTGAAAATGAGCCAAATGAAGAAGGATTAAAGTTCTATGATAATGTTTTCGATGAATTATTAAAGTACGGTATAGAACCAGTTATTACATTAAGTCATTTTGAAATGCCATATCATATTGCTAAGGAATATGGCGGATTTATGAGTCGTGAAACAATTGACTTATTTGTTAAATTTGCAAAGGTTTGTTTTGAAAGATATAAAGATAAAGTTAAGTATTGGATGACTTTTAATGAGATAAATAACCAAATGAACTATAAAAATGATATATTTGGATGGACTAACTCAGGAGCACATTTTGGAAATTATGAAAACCCAGAAGAAGCAATGTATATATGTGGACATCATACATTAGTAGCAAGTGCCTTAGCTGTAAAAGTTGGACATGAAATTAACCCTGAATTTAAAATAGGAAATATGATAGCTATGGTTCCAATATATCCATTTAGCTGCAGACCAGCTGATATGGTTTTAGCTCAGCAAGCTATGCATGATAGATTTTTCTTCTGTGATGTACAAGTAAGAGGACATTATCCAGCTTATGCATTAAAGATGTTTGAAAGAAAAGGATTCAATGTAGAGATAACTGAAGATGATAAGAAGGCATTAAAAGAAGGAACTGTTGATTATATTGGTTTTAGTTATTATATGAGTAATACTGTTGATTCAACTGCTCATAGAGATACTTCTACTATTACAGATGGTTCAAGAGAGCACTCTGTAGATAATCCATTTATAAAAGTATCTGATTGGGGATGGGCAATTGATCCAGAAGGATTACGTTATGCTTTAAATATGTTCTATGAAAGATATGAGTTACCATTATTTATAGTTGAAAATGGATTTGGAGCTATTGATGTGAAGGAAGAAGATGGTTCATGTCATGATCAATATAGAATAGATTATTTAAAAGCTCATATTGAGCAAATGAAAATTGCAGTAGAAGAAGATGGTGTAGATTTAATGGGATATACTCCATGGGGATGTATTGACTGTGTATCATTTACTACAGGAGAAATGAAGAAACGTTACGGATTTATATACGTAGATAGAGATAATGAAGGCAAAGGGACTTTAGAAAGAAGTAAAAAGGACTCGTTTGATTGGTTTAAAAAGGTTATAGCTTCTAATGGAGATGATTTAGAATAATATTCTTTTAAGAGGTATTTACATAGGTACAGGTTTATTAGAAATAATAGATTCTATATATAATGTACCTTAGTAAATACCGTATATTATATAAATTTTTAAAGGAAATATTTTGGTTAAAATATAACTAAAACTAGTTAAAAAAGTATTGACAAGCTGTAAGAAAAAATATTACAATGTAAACGAATTAAAAGTTTATAAGTCAATATGTGATTGTTACTGGTTCGATCAGGCGAGACCTTAGTTAATGAGTAGAGAATTAGTCTTTCTCTATTGATTAGTTGAGGTCTTTTTTTAATTTTACAATAATATATATGTTATTTAATGGAAGTTGGATTGAAATATAAGCTTAAAACATGATAATATTATATATAACAGAAGAGTAAGTTAATGGTAATTTAAATTCGGCAAGTAAGATGGAGAGGATTAGCATGATAATAAAGAAAATATTTAATAACAACGCTGTAGTAGCTAAGGATTCGGCTAACCGCGAAGTTGTTGCTATGGGATGTGGAATTGCATTTAAAATGAGTGTTGGTGAGATTTTAGACCAATCTAAAGTAGAAAAGACATTTATATTAAAAGAAAAGGAAGCATCTGAAAGATTTAAGCTTTTACTAGAGGATGTTGAACCAGATGTAGTATCACTTTGCTATGATATTATTGAATATGCTAAAAATATATTAAATGGATCACTAAATGATTATATATATGTTACATTAACAGACCATATATATAATGTTTTAAAACTTCAAAAGGAAGGTTTCAATAGACCTAACGTAATAATATGGGAGATTAAAAAGTTTTATCCTAAGGAGTATGCTGTTGGACAAAAAGCTCTTGAATTTATAAAAGATGAACTAGAAGTTGAACTACCTGAAGATGAAGCAGGGAATATTGCTCTTCATCTAATAAATGCACAAGTTAATAAAAATAGTGACAAGGTTCAGGATGTTGCAAAACAGGCTAAGATGGTTCAAGATATATTAAACATAGTAAGATATACGTATAATATAAGCCTTGATGAGAAGTCATTAAGCTATGAAAGATTTGTAACCCACTTGAGATTTTTCTTTCAAAGGTTAAATCGAAAAGATAAGATTGAACCTAAAAATGATGATTTTTTATTAAAACAAGTTAAGATGAAATATGAAGATGCATATAACTGTATGCTTAAGATTGAAAAATACTTGAATGTAGAATTAGATGATGAAGAAAAATTATATTTAACGCTGCATGTACAAAGAATTACTAGCAAATAGTTTTTTAGTTAGAGTAACTAAAGAAAGTTTAAAACAAGCTCCTTATAGAGTTTTATAGGAGTTTGTTTTAAATAAAAGATAAACTGTAAAATAAAAATATTTTATAAAAGTATTGACAAGCTTTACAGAATCATATAAAATAAAGGTAAGTTAAATGTTCACAGATGAATATGTGATTGTTACTGGTTCGACCAGGCGAGACCTTAATTAATGAGAATAGATTTGTATTTGATCTATTTTGATTAATTGAGGTTTTTTTATATTTAAATGTAAGTTTAACTAAAGTAAAACAAGTTAAGATAAAATAAAGAAAATTTAATACGGATTGTTACTGGTAAAGCAGGCGAGACCAAATTTAGTAGAATAGTTAGATTTTATATCAATTTATTCTATTTATTTGGTCTTGCCTTTTTATATACAAAATCAAGTTAAGTAAGAGATAGTATAGCAATAATTATGTTATCGTTTACTAGACTTAGGGAAATTTAATAAATAAATTAATGAAAATCAAATAAAAAAATAATTTTGAAAAGGGGATGTAAATAATGAAGTATGAAAAGTTAGCTAAAGATATTATCGAAAATGTTGGCGGTAAGGGTAACATTAACAGTCTAACACATTGTGTTACAAGATTAAGATTCAAATTAAAGGATGAAAATAAAGCAAATACAGATGTATTAAAATCTATGGATGGTGTTGTTACAGTAGTTAAAAGTGGTGGACAATATCAAGTGGTTATAGGTAATCATGTACCAGACGTTTATGCAGATGTAGTAAAGGTAGCAGGACTTGCAACAGAAAGTTCTGAAGAATCAGAAGAAAAGATGAAGCCTTTCGATAGGTTTATAGATATAATTTCAGGTGTTTTTCAACCGGTACTTGGGGTATTATGTGCTACAGGTATGATTAAAGGATTAAATGCCATATTAATTGCAACAGGATTATTAGCAGAAACAGATTCTACTTATATAATACTAAATTCAATAGGTGATTGTTTATTTAACTTTTTCCCAATATTCTTAGGATTTACAGCAGCTAAGAAGTTTAAGTTAAATCAATTTACTGGTATGGCAATTGGTGCTGCGATGGTTTATCCATCAATTACAGCTCTTGCAGGTACAACTGTAACCTTCCTTGGAATTCCAGTAGTAATGCCATCAAGTAGCTATCAATCAACAGTTATTCCAATAATATTAGCCATATTCCTTGCATCAAAAGTAGAAAAGTTATTTAAGAAAATTGTTCCAGATGTTATTAAAACTTTTATAGTACCATTCCTTACTTTATTATTAGTAGTTCCAGTAACATTTATGGTAATTGGGCCAGTAGCTACAATAGCTTCAAATTGGTTAGGTGATATAACTTTAGCAGTTTATAACTTTAGTCCAGTATTAGCAGGTTTATTTATTGGTGGATTCTGGCAAGTATTCGTTATGTTCGGTTTACATTGGGGATTAGTACCTCTTGCAATGAATAACTTAGCAGTTTTAGGATACGATCCAATATTAGCAGCTTCAATTGCAGTTTGCTTTGCACAAACAGGTGTAGTTATGGCAATAGCGGCAAAAACTAAAAATAAAAAATTAAAATCATTATGTATTCCATCAATTATTTCAGGATTCTTTGGTGTTACAGAGCCAGCTATTTACGGTATTACATTACCAAGAAAGAAACCATTTATACTAAGCTGTATTGGTGGTGCGGTAACAGGTGGAATATTAGGTATATTTGGTTCAAAAATTTTCATGGTTGGTGGAATGGGGATATTTGCAATTCCAACATTTATAGGACCATCAGGTATAGATAAATCATTCTTAGGTATTATTGTAGCTAGTATAGCAGGTTTAATTGTAGGATTTCTATTAATGTACTTTACAAAATTAAGCCCAGAAGATATGACAGATGGTAAAGTTGAAAAGGTAGAAAATAAGGATAATAAAGATGCATTAGTTAAACAAGAAGTTATAGTTAGTCCGATTAAAGGAGATGTTTTACCTTTAAGCGAAGTTAAAGATGAAGTATTTTCACAAGGGTTATTAGGAAAAGGTGTTGCTATAGAACCAAAAGAAGGTAAAGTTGTTGCTCCAGTAGATGGTACATTAACAACATTATTCCCAACACATCATGCATTAGGTATTACAAGTGATAAGGGAGCAGAAATTTTAATACATGTTGGTATGGATACAGTTCAGTTAGAAGGAAAATGCTTTACTCCTAAAGTAAAACAAGGAGAAAGAGTTAAAGCAGGACAAGTTTTATTAGAGTTTGATATAAAGGGAATAAAAGAAGCAGGATACCCTGTAACTACACCGGTAATAGTTTCTAACTCTGATAATTACTTAGATATAATAGGAACAGATAAGAAAGATATAAATAGAGAAGAAGACTTATTAACAGTTATGATTTAATGGATAAATAAAGTAAATTTATAATAGTTTAGAGGTCTAAGAAAAAATTCTTAGACCTTTAAAAATGATAGTTTTATATAAAAGTAATAGATGGAGGATTTTAAAATGTATAGATTTCCAGAAGGTTTTTTATGGGGTGGAGCTACTGCTGCAAACCAATTTGAAGGTGCATATAATGAAGATGGTAAAGGATTATCAATCCAGGATTTACTGCCAAAGGGTATAACAGGACCAATGACAGAAGAGCCAACAGAAGATAATATGAAACTTATAGGGATAGATTTTTATCATAGATATAAGGAAGATATAAAATTATTTGCTGAAATGGGATTTAAGACATTTAGAATGTCAATAGCGTGGTCAAGAATATTCCCTAATGGTGATGATTTAGAGCCAAATGAAAAAGGATTAGAATTCTATGACAATGTATTTGATGAATTAGCTAAGTACGGAATAGAGCCACTTGTTACTTTATCTCATTATGAAACACCATTACACCTTGCAAGAGAGTATAATGGATGGACAGATAGAAGGCTTATAGGATTCTTTGAAAGATATGTAAGAACAGTATTTACAAGATATAAGGATAAAGTAAAATATTGGTTAACGTTTAATGAAATTAACTCAGCATTACATTTCCCAATCATGAGTGCTGGAATTTTAACACCAAAAGAGGAATTAAGTAAGCAAGACCTTTACCAAGCAATGCATCATGAACTTGTTGCAAGTGCATTAGCTGTTAAAATAGGTCATGAAATAAATCCAGAATTTAAAATTGGATGTATGATTCTTGGAATACCAAATTATCCATTAACTCCAAATCCAAGCGACATAATAAAAGCAATGCAAGAAGATAGAGGAACATTATTCTTTGGAGATATCCATGCTAGAGGAGAATATCCAAGATATATGAATAGATACTTCAAAGAAAATAATATAGAAATTAAATTTGAAGAAGGAGATGCAGAAATACTTAAGAATACAGTAGACTTTATTTCATTCAGCTACTACATGAGTTCATGTGCTACTGCAGATCCAGAGTTAAACAAAAAGGGTGCAGGAAACTTAATAGCAGGTGTACCAAATCAATACCTAGAAGCTTCAGATTGGGGATGGCAAATTGATCCTCAAGGGTTAAGATATATATTAAACTACTACTATGATAGATATCAAAAACCATTATTCATCGTTGAAAATGGGCTTGGAGCTAAGGATGAATTAATCACTGATGAAAATGGAAATAAGACAGTTAATGATGATTACAGAATTCAATATTTAAATGATCACTTAGTTCAAGTAGCTGAAGCTATTGAAGATGGTGTTGAACTTATGGGATATACTACTTGGGGATGTATTGATTTAGTATCTGCATCAACAGCTGAATTAAGAAAGAGATATGGTTTCATATACGTTGATAGAAATGATGATGGAACTGGTACATTAGAAAGATATAAAAAGAAAAGCTTTGATTGGTATAAAGAAGTTATTGCAACTAACGGTGGAAGCTTAAAATAGTTAAGAGTTAATAATTAGAATTTGAAGAAAAACTGCCAGCTTGGCAGTTTTTTATTTTTTAGAAGACTATATTTTTATAATGATTAAACTAGTATAATAAACATGTTAAATTATTGAGTTATTATAGGAGAAAATAGATGGATTTTGTAGCTATAGATTTTGAAACAGCTAATGAGAAAAGAAATAGTCCTTGTTCTATAGGGATTGTTATTGTTAAAGGTGGACAGGTAGTAGAAAAAATACACTATCTTATTAAACCAAAAGAAATGAGATTTATGCCAATAAATATAGGGATTCATGGGATAAGGCCAGCTATGGTAAAAGATGAGCCTGAGTTTAATGAGATATGGGATAAAATTAAGCATTATTTTAATGAAGACAATTTAATAATCGCACATAATGCATCTTTTGATGTGTCGGTATTAAGAAATACATTAGAACTTTATAATATAGAAGCACCAAAATTTAATTATATATGCACTATGAAGCTTGCAAGAAACTTTTATAAACAACTAGATAATGCAAAACTTAATACAGTAAATAAGTTTTTAGGATATGAGTTTAATCACCATGATGCTTTAGCTGATGCTCTTGCTTGTAGTAATATACTACTTAATATATCAGAGGAGTTAGAGACAAAAGATATAATGGAAATATCAAAGTTCATAGGAGTTACTTTAGGTACAGTAAATAAAGATGGATATACACCATCATTTACAAAGGGAAGAGTGCTTAGAACATCAGGTAAAATATTTTCTAGAGAAATAAAAAATGATAACTACAATTTTGATGCTTTCAAGGATGAAGTAATTGTGTTTACTGGAGGACTTGGATCAATGAGTAGAGAAGAAGCAAGTAGATTAGTTAGAAAGCTTGGGGGCTCTATTGGTAGTTCAGTAACTAAAAAAACAACAATATTAATAACTAATACTAAAGATATAGAAAGTCTGCAGAGAGAAGAAATGAGTATCAAGCTTAGAAAAGCAGTTGATTTAAGGGCTAAAGGACAAAATATAATAATTATGAATGAAGATGAGTTTTTACTTAAATGTAAATAATTATATTGCTCTTCGGTTAATATATTTAAAGTTTTTAGATAATAAATATTTATTATTGCTCCTCATTTTAACTTAAAAGTAATTGTGTTTTTTGTAAAATGAGGAGTTTTTTTATCGAAATAAATGATAAAAAAATGTCAAAATAGAATTTAAAAAAATAGTTATATAAAAAAATAAACCACTATAAATATAAAAAGAAAAAGTTTACTAAAATAATAACTGAAAAATATAGAGTTAAAAATATAACAAAAAATATTGACTTAATAGTAAATGGCAAATATAATTAAATAGAAATATAAGTAAATACAACTATATTTAAGCAAAAATGTATTATATTTTAGGGGGAGAAAAAATGAAAGCAAAAAAAATTTTAAGCTTATGTTTAGCAGCTGCTGTAATTATAGGAATGGTTGGTTGTCAAAGTAAAGGAAACGATGAAACTGCTCAAAGCGGAAATGATACTCAAACTGAAACTCCAGCAGAAACACCAGCTGAGAAAGTAACTTTAAAAATTGGTCAAGCTAACTTTGCTGCACATGGTACAAAAGCTTTTGCTGTTGTAACTACTGTAGTTAGTGGTGATGAAATAGTTTCAGCATATATTGATGAATTCCAATACATGAGCGCTGATACTTCAACAGGTGTTCCAAATAGTGAAGGAATGGCTGATAATGTAATTGAAGGTAAGGTATTAGGTTCTAAGAGAGAAAATAATGAAACATATTCAAAGAATATGGCAGAAAAAGCAGGTTCAACTGTAGAAATTGCTACAAACTTTGATGTTATACAAGACTTTGTAAAAGGTAAGAAAATATCTGAATTAGAAGAGCTAGTAGGAAAGAGCGCAGAAGAAGTTGTAGATGCTGTAACAGGTGCAACTTTAGCTGATACTACAGGATATATTCAAGCTGTTTTAGAAGCTGCAAAACAAGCAGATTCAACTACAGGAGTAGAATTTGATGGTAATGTTGAAGATTTAACTTTAGCACAAACTTATTCTGCTGCTCACGGAACAAAGAGCTTTACTATAACTTCTGTATTAGTTAATGGTGATGAAGTAGTTTTAGCATATATTGATGAGTTACAATATATGGCTGCTGATACTACTACAGGAGTAGCAAACAGTGATGCTGATTTAGCTGAAAACTATGCTGAAGGAAAAGTGTTAGGTTCAAAACGTGCTAATGCAGAAAGCTATTCAAAGAATATGGCAGAAAAAGCAGGTTCAACTGTTGCTATAGATGCTAATTTTGATGCTATTCAAGAATTCGTTGAAGGAAAGAAAATATCTGAATTAGAAGAAGTAACTGGAAAGACTGCAGAAGAAGTTATTGATGCTGTAAGTGGATGTACTTTAGCTGATACAACAGGATATATTACTGCTGTAATCGAAGCTGCAAAAGCTGCAAAATAGTATAGAGTAAATGTAAAGAGTAATTTCTAAATGGTAAAAACCATAAAGAAATTACTCTTCTTTTTTTATAAATAATATAATTTTTGTGCATATGTAAAATAACTTCTATAAGGAAATTAAGATAATATATAATATGTAGAATGTGAGATTTATTGTGTAATTAAATGTGTAAAAGTATAATTTATTTATTGAGGTGCTTTAAATATGAATAAAAATAAACAAAATTATTTTACTACCGGTGAGTTTGCAAAGCTTGTAGGTGTTACTAAGCATACGTTATTTTATTATGATAAGATAGGAATATTTTCTCCAGAAATAAAACTAGATAATGATTATAGATATTATTCTGTTTTTCAAATCGAAGTATTTTATGTTATATCTACTTTAAAAGAACTTGATATGTCGTTAAAAGATATAAAATCATATTTGGATAAAAGAAGTCCAAAGGAACTTATTTCTCTTCTTGAAAAGGAGAAGAATATAATAGATGAAAAAATTAATTCTTTGATTAAAATGAAGAAAGTAATAGAGGGAAAGCTTTCTATAACAAAAGATATCTTTAATATAGATACAAATAAAATTTCTATTGAAAGATGTGAAGAAGAATTATTAGTTTTAACGGAATGTTGTAATGTAACAAATGAAAAGAGTCTTGCAAAGGCGATAGCTAATCATGTTAAATATTGTGATAAAAATGAAATATATAGTCCACATAGTATGGGAGAAATGATACATTTAGAAAATATAAAAAAAGGTATGTATGAAAATTATGATTATTTCTATACACGAATTTATGAAGGAAATGAAAATATAAAGCTATATAAGAAAGAAGCAGGATTATATTTAATTGCATATCATAATAAAGGTTTTTATACCATAGATCAAAGCTATGAGAGAATACTTAAATTCGTTAAGGATAACAATTTAGAGCTTGAAGGTTATTTTTATGAAGATGTACTTTTAGATGAATTGTCGGTTTCGGGATATGATGAATATTTAATTAAGATATCAATAAAAGTAAAGATATAAAAACAACTAAATTTCTATATAGTCATATCCTATAAATTAAAGATAAAAATAAGTTGACTATAGTGTTACACTATACCTTATTATCTTTTATGGAGGAGTGGTTGTATGGATTTAACATTAGGAAAAGAGTCAATAGGAAAATTGTTTGTTAAGTATTCAATTCCTTCAGTAATTGCGATGATAGTGTTTTCACTTTATATAGTGATAGATGGGATATTTGTAGGTAATGTAGTTGGAGCTGCTGGACTTTCGGCAGTAAATTTAGCTATGCCTTTCTTTGGAGTTGCAATGGCACTTGGAACTATGGTCGCAATAGGTGGAGGAACTATAACAAGTATAGATTTAGGAAGAGGAGATAAAGAAGAAGCAAGAAGGAGTTTTAGTTTAGCATTTTATATACTTACAGCTATAACTTTAGCTTTATCTGTGTTTACTTTGGCATTTACACCTACTATTGCTAGAATATTAGGTTCAAGTGAGGAGCTTATGCCATTAGTTATTGAGTATTTAAGAGCTCTATGCTTATTTCTAGCAACGTTTGTAGGGAGTTCTTATTTAAGTGCAAACTTAAGGGTAATGGGAAAGCCAAATCATGCTATGGTAGCAGATATAATTGGAGCGGCTCTTAATATAGTATTAGATTATATATTTATAGTGAAATTTGGATGGGGATTAGCAGGTGCCGGAGTTGCATCAGGACTTGCTTTTACAATAGGATTTATATTTTCTTTAGTTCAATATTTAAGGAAAGATTCAATACTTAAGTTTGTTAAAACTAGCTTTGATATAAAGAAGGTAATAAAGATATTTTATAACGGTTCTTCCGAGGGAATAACTCAGTTTGCTGTAGCTTTTTCAAATTATATTTTTAATATTGTGTTAATGATAAAAATAGGAGAAATGGGAGTTTCAGCTTTCTCGATAATACTTTATATATCTTCATTAGTAACAGCTGTATTTTCAGGTATATGTAATGGGATAAGTCCTATTATAAGTTTTAACCATGGTGCTAAAAACAAAGACCGTATACAAAAATTAATGAAGATTTCAGTTATAACTATTTCTATAATAGGTGTATTAAGTACTATACTTATGGCATTTGGAGGAGAAACACTTATTGCTATGTTTACAGAAGGTGATGATTCTTTAGTTAGCTTAACGGTAGAAGCAACTAGAGTTTACTCTATAGCGTTTATAGTAAATGGATTAAATATTTTATCGTCAGCATATTTTACTGCTATAGAAGATGCAAAAACTTCTGCTATTATATCAGCTTTAAGAGGCGCTATATTAATAGTAATATTTATAGTATTACTTCCTATGATTTTTGGAGATGTTGGAATATGGCTAACAGTACCTTTTAGTGAGGTATTTACAGTAGTTGTAGCATTTAGGTATATAAGAAAATCAAATAGAAAATTAACTTTAATGTATGAGAGTTAATAAAATATAGTAAGTAGATTAGATAATGCAATTATTTTAATAAAAGATAATTGCATTATTTTTTATTGAGTAAATTTAGGAAAATTTATAAAAGTATTGACTTATAGTTAAGTATAACCCTTATAATGGAATTAAAATAGAAAAATTAGATATCATGATGTTGTTTAAGCAAGGAATATAAATACGTATTTAATTAAATATGAGTAAAAACTTAGACAAAGCAAAATAATAAGTTTAGTGAATATTACAGGAGGAATAAAAATGGATAATTTTAGATTTGGCGCTCCAACAGAGATGCTATTTGGGAAAGGACAAATATCTAATCTACCGGAAGTTTTAAAAAGATATGGTAGAAATGTATTACTTGCTTATGGTGGAGGAAGCATAAAGAAGAATGGTATATATGATAAGGTTCAAGAATTATTAAAGGATTTTAACATAGTTGAATTAAGTGGTATCGAACCAAATCCAAGAATTGAAACTGTAAGAAGAGGTATAGACCTTTGTAGAGAAAATAATATAGATGTTATTTTAGCTGTAGGGGGAGGTAGCACTATAGATTGTTCAAAGGTAGTAGCTGCTGGATATTACTATGAAGGAGATACTTGGGACATAGTTCTTGATTCATCAAAGATAACAAATGCACTACCTATAGTAACAGTTTTAACATTAGCAGCAACTGGTTCAGAAATGAATAAGGGAGCAGTTATTTCAAAGATGGATACTAATGAGAAATTAGGAACAGGTGCAATCTGTATGGCTCCTAAAACTTCAATATTAGACCCAGAATATTTATATACTTTACCTGCAATTCAAACAGCAGCAGGTACAGCAGATATTATGTCTCATGTATTTGAAAATTATTTTAAGAAGACTAAAGATGCTTATGTTCAAGATAAGATGTCAGAAGGATTACTAGAGACTTGCATAAAATATTGTCCTATTGCTTTAAAAGACCCAACAAATTACGAAGCTAGAGCAAACTTAATGTGGGCTAGTTCTATGGCATTAAATGGACTTACTGGAAGCGGGAAAGTTGGAGCATGGAGTTGTCATCCAATGGAGCATGAATTAAGTGCTCATTATGATATAACTCACGGTGTAGGACTTGCAATATTAACACCAAGTTGGATGAGATATATATTAAATGATGAAACTGTTGATAAGTTTGTAGATTATGCAATAAATGTATGGCATTTACCTTACAATGAAGATAAATTTGCTCTTGCTAATGAAGCAATAGATGCAACAGAAAATTTCTTTAAGGAATGTGGTATTCCAATGACTTTAAGAGAAGTTGGAATTGATGATTCAAAATTTAAAGAAATGGCTGCTGCAGCAGTTAAGCATGGAAATTTACAATATGCTTATGTACCTTTAGACCAAGAAGATGTTTATAAGATTTTTGGTATGTGTTTATAATAATTAAGAATTGGATAATAGACATAAGTTTTATAAACTTACGTCTATTATTTTTTTAATAACGATAAACAAAATAAACTTTATTTCATATAATATTAGGATAAGGATTTTATTGGTGGTGAATAGATGGAGGGAGATCATAAGAAAGAGAAACCTAAAATTGTTATTGTAGGGGCAGGACTTGCCGGATTGACCTGTGCATATAGGTTATTTAAATCTGGAATAAAGTGCAAGGTATTTGAAGCATCTGAAAGAGTAGGAGGAAGATGTTTTAGTATAAGGAACTACTTTTTAGATAATCAAATTGCTGAGCATGGAGGAGAACTAATAGATTCTGAACATAATGAAATTAAAGAGTTGGCTAAAGAGATAGGCTTAAAGTTGGAAAATCTTATTGATATCGATAAGAAAGAAAACAAGCCTTTTTATTTTTTTAATGGACAACCATATTCTTATGATGAAGCAAGTAAAGATTGGCTAAGTGTTTATCCCAGAGTTAGAAAAGATTATGAAGATGTAAAATTTCCAACACTTTATAATAAATATACAAATAGAGGATATGAATTAGATAATATATCTGTTAGGCAGTGGATTAATCAAATCATTCCAGAGGGTGTTAATTCTAATTTAGGAAGGCTATTAGATGTAGCATATTCAGTGGAGTATGGAGCAGAAACTAATACTCAAAGTGCTCTTAATATAGTAAGATTACTTGGTTCAGGAGAAGAAAATGCTTTTAATATATTTGGTAGTTCTGATAGAATGTATCATATTAAAGGGGGAAATGATCAGCTCCCAGGAAGATTATATAGGGCACTCCCGAAAGGAACTGTTAAATTTAAGACGCAACTTTTATCTATATCGAAGGTGAAATATGATAAATACAAATTAGTATTTCAAAGTGCGTGTAAGGTAGCAAGTGTGCTTGCAGATATAGTGGTTTTAGCTATTCCTTTTAGTGTTCTTAAGCTCAGCGTTAACTATGATAAAGCTGGTTTTAGTGAATTGAAAAAACAGGCTATAGATGAACTGGCCATGGGAACTAATACAAAATTAAATGTACAGTTTACAAGCAGATATTGGAGAAGAGTTAATAATAACGGTACTACTTATTGTAATATTGGATATCAAGTTACAAGGGAGGGAAGTTGTGGACAGTTAGGAACTAAGGGGATACTTGTTAATAATACAGGAGGAAAAATTGGTGCTTCTTATAATAATCAAGAGTATATAAAACAATATGTAGAAACGTTTATTAATAGATTAGATAGAGTTATACCAAGGCGTAATGCTAAATGGAATGGAAAAGCCATATTAGATTATTGGACTGGTAATCGTTGGACATTAGGGTCATATCCGTATTATAAGTTAGGACAATATACAAAATTTGCAGGAGTAGAAGGTGAAAGTGAAGGTAATTGCTTTTTTGCAGGTGATCAAACCTCTATATATTATCAAGGATATATGAATGGAGCAGTTGAAAGCGGAGAGAGAGTATGTAAAGAGATCTTAGAAAGAATAAGATAGAGCGATATATAAGTAATTAAAGAAAAAGCATGCTTAAATATACAAATGTATAATTCAAGATGCTTTTCTTTTTATATAGTTTATTTTAAAATATGTTTTGGTAGTAAGTAAGCTCCAATCATAAAAATTATACCTACTAATAGTAAACCTAAATATCCAGTATTAAAAACTGAAGGATATTTATCAGATATATTAAATAGAGTTAGCTTTCCTAGATTTAACATATCAAATAATCCTATATTTTTTAGTGGACCATAGGACATAGTAAATGCAAATGCACCAACTAATCCTCCGATAACAGCAGAAATTGCTTTTTTAACTCCTTTGCTACCTATAGAACCAATACATGTACCAGGACAAGTACCTATAGAGCCAAAGGCAATACCAAATATTAATCCACCTATAATAACTCCTAAATTCATAGTTTTAATAGATAAATGTGATACATCAAATATTCCTAACATTGCTGTCAGTGAAAGTAAAGCACTAGAAAAACCTATAGCAAATAAAATTATTTTGGCTAAAGATAAATCTTCAAGTCTTAACATTTTTAATATATTTTTAAAACCAGTAGCTCCTACATATGCAAGTGCAAAACCAAAGAAACCACCAAGTAATATTGCTAATAATATTTTCATTTTAAATAACCTCCCTACTTAGATTTATTCTTAAGATGTTTTACTATTAGTGAGGATGGTATTGCTGTGGCAAAAACAGAAGCAGCGAACACATAACCACTAACACTTCCTTGCATCATTCCACTCATCATATGACCACTTGTGCATCCATCTGCCATTCTAGCTCCATATAGTAATAAGAATCCTCCAATAAAGCTTGGAGCATAATTTTTAATAAAACTTGTATCATCTCCCAATTCGCATACTTTCAAATTAGAGCTTGTATCAAGTGCTTCAGATTTCTTTCTTCTTTTTAATAACTCATATCCTATATAACCGCCAACTGGAATAGCTAAAACAAATATAAAGTCATAATTTAAAGGATGTTTTATAGCTTTTGCCAGTTTCCCATCGTTTTTATCGTAATAGGCATTTGCACTACTATAACCAGATTCTCTTAATGGGTCTTCTACTATAACATTTTTATCAATTGAACTATGAATGATTCCAGATAATACTGAGAATTGAGTAGATACACCTATTGGTTTAACTAAAAATATTGCTATGAAAAATGAAAAGCCTAATATTAAAGCGCCTTTTATCCAATTATTTTTACTCATATTTTTTCCTACTAGACATTTATTTAATAACTGTTTAAAAGTATATACAGAATTGAGAGTATTTTCTGTGATATAATCACAGATGATACTAGTTATTATATATTTTGGGTAATTTATAGATAAATTATTATTCAAAAAATTGATTGCAAAAAAAGTAACTTAAGTAGTAAGTCACCTCTTAGGATTATCTTATTTTAATATGAGAAGTTCTAGGAGGTTATTTTTATTTTTGAAAATACACTAAAGAATTTTAAAATTTATTATCAAAAAAGTGATATAGAAGATAGAATTGTAACTTGAAAAAGTTTCTACACATATTATGTGTTATAGAAGTTATATATTATAAAAGCAAAAATTAAAGGGATAGGGGGAATGCTTATGATGAACACCTTGATGATATGTGGATTGGTTTTACTTATTTCTATAACAACTAGTAAGGTTTTATATAAATTTGGTGTGCCTATATTATTAATTTTTATAGTGCTAGGTATGTTATTTGGCTCTGATGGCATTGTAGGAATATATTTTGCAAATTACAATTTAACAAATGAGATTTGTTCAATAGCTCTTGTATTGATAATGTTCTATGGAGGGTTTGGAACTAATTGGAAGGTTGCTAAACCGTCATTAAAGCCTGCTCTTTTGATGTCTACAGGAGGAGTAATAATAACCACACTACTTACAGGTACATTTGCATACTTTATTTTAAAGGTTAGTATATTGGAAGGATTGCTTATTGGAGCAGTAGTATCATCTACAGATGCAGCATCTGTTTTTGCAATATTGAGATCACAAAAGTTAAATTTAGAAGGGTCTTTAGCATCGTTGTTAGAAGTTGAAAGTGGAAGTAATGACCCTACAGCATATATGATTACTATATCAATTCTAACTATAATGAGTAGTGGAGCAGTAAATGGAATAATTTTAATTATAATTAAACAAATAATATTTGGAGTTTTAATTGGAGTTATATTAGCTAAAATTGCAGTTTTTGTACTTAGAAATGTTGACTTTGAAATAAGGGGATTTGATAGCATATTTATAACAGCTATAGCTATACTTGCATATGCGGTGAGTGAATGGTTAGGTGGTAATGGATATTTAAGTGTATATTTAGCAGGAGTAATAATTGGTAATAGTAAGATTCCACATAAAAAGAATCTATTTTATTATTTTGATGGAGTATCATGGATAATGCAAATAGCATTATTTTTCTTGCTAGGTTTATTGGCATTTCCATCAAAATTTCCACAAGTTATAGGTATTTCTATAGCTATATCAATATTTTTAATATTTATTGCAAGACCTGCAGCTACATTTTTAATATTGAAGCCGTTTGGATATTCAACAAGGGAAAAATTATTTGTATCATGGGTAGGACTAAGAGGAGCAGCGTCATTAGTTTTCGCTATATATGCAATGACTTATGGTGTAAAAATAGAAAATGACATATTTCATATAATATTTTTCGTTGCACTATTTTCAGTAGCAATTCAAGGAACATTAATACCTAAGTTAGCAAAAAAACTTGATTTAGTAGATAACAGTAGTCCAGTTTTAAAAACATTTAATGATTATACAGGAGAGATGAGTAGTAAGTTAATAGAATTGAATATAACTAAGGAAAGTAAGTGGGTTAATAAAATTATTATGGATGCCGATATACCAAATGAAATACTTATAGTAATGATTAAAAGAAATGATGAGATTATAATTCCAAAGGGAGCTAGCATTATAAAAGAAGGAGATATTCTAGTTTTAAGTGGAGAAGGAATAGAAAATTTAGAAGTTGTATAAACTTAGCTAATTTAAAATAAATTAAAAAAGGTCTTAGGAAAAATATTATCCTAAGGCTTTTTTTATTGATATATTTAAATATGTATTTTTTTGAATAAGTTACCTTAGAGAATGGAAATATAATCTTGAAGTATAAAAATTATAGAGAGGTAAGAGCTTATGAATGAAAAATCAACTAATGATAAAAAGTACAATGTAGTTGCGATTGCGAGCGTATTCCTTTTAGGTGCATTTGTATGTTTCTTAAATAGTACATTTATGAATGTTGCTCTTTCTGATATTATGAAAGATTTAAATATAAGTGTATCTACAGCACAGTGGTTAAGTACAGGTTATATGCTTGCAACTGGTATCATAATTCCTTTTACAGCATTCCTTATAGATAGATTTACAAATAGAACTTTATTTTTTGTATCTATAGGTTTATTTACTGTAGGAACTGTTGTAGGAGCTTTTGCGACTAACTTTCCAATGCTTCTTACAGCAAGGCTTATACAAGGTGTAGCTAGTGGAATAATAGTTCCATTAATGCAAACGGTATTTTTGAATATGTTTCCAATAGAAAAAAGAGGATTTGCAATGGGAATAGTAGGAGTTGTAATAGGATTTGCACCTGCTATAGGGCCAACGTTATCAGGATGGATAATAAATAGCTATCCTTGGAGATACTTATTTTATGTAACATTACCTTTTGCAGTAATAGATTTAGTGATTGGAATTTTCCTTCTTAAGAATGTAACGCCAACTAGAAAGGTATCATTTGATATTATTTCATTTATAGGGGCTGCTGTAGGTTTTGGAGCATTGTTATTTGGATTTAGTAATGCTGGAAATTATGCTTGGAGCGATAAAAATGTATATATTCCACTTATTATAGGGATAGTTTTTCTTATAATATTTGTTTGGAGACAATTAACAATGAAAGAACCTATGCTAGATTTAAGTGTATTTAAAAGTAGTATATTTACATTCTCAACAATAATAGTAATGATTGTTTATGCAGCAATGATTTCATCAGAACTTATAATTCCTATGTTCTTAGAAAATGTTAAAGCAGAAAGTGCTCTTAGAAGCGGTTTAACACTTATGCCCGGAGCTATAGTAATGGTTATAATGAATCCTGTAACAGGTACTCTTTTTGATAAATATGGTGCTAGATACCTTGCATTAGGAGGTCTAGCAATACTTACACTTGGAACATTCGGATTTTCATTTTTAAAAGTAGATACATCAATAACTTATGTAATTAT
Organism: Clostridium disporicum; assembly: GCF_001405015.1. Lineage (GTDB taxonomy): Bacteria > Bacillota > Clostridia > Clostridiales > Clostridiaceae > Clostridium > Clostridium disporicum_B. The sequence continues at coordinate 140,436 of NZ_CYZX01000003.1, read as the reverse complement.
TGTTTATGCTATAAGAATGTTAGGAATAGCTATGCTTTTGATGCCGCTTACAACGTCAGGATTAAATTCATTAAATAGAGAGCTTTATGCTCATGGTAACGCAGCCAATAATACATTAAGACAAGTAGCAGGATCAATAGGAACATCAATAATAGTTACATTAATGAGTAAATCTGCTGCATCATCAGGATTAACAAATCCTCTAGAAGCACAGGTTCATGGTATGAATGTATCTTTTACATTAATAGCAGCATTAACATTATTAGGACTTATAATAGCATTTTTTGTAGTTAAAAAGAAAGAAGTAAAAGTTACAGATTAGTAGACATATAAATTAATGAATTTCTTATAAAACTTTAGACTGCCTTAAGGTTAATTATATGATAAAATTAGCTTTGAGACAGTCTTATATAATTAATAATGATATTGTAAAGTTTAATATTAAAAATATATTAGACTTTATAGTAATTAGAACTTAGGGGGATAATATGAGTAAGCCAAAGGTAGCATTTATATGTGTACATAATTCTTGTAGATCACAAATGGCAGAAGCTTTAGGTAAGCTATTTGGAAGTGAAGTTTTTGAAAGCTACTCAGCAGGAACAGAAATAAAACCACAAATAAATCAAGATGCTGTGAGAATAATAGAAGATTTATATAATGTTAATATGAATAAAACACAAAAATCAAAGTTATTAAGTGATATTCCTGAAATTGATATAGCTATAAAAATGGGATGTAACGTAGTTTGTCCATACTTAAAAGCAAAACATACTGAAGATTGGGGATTAGAAGACCCAACAGGAAAATCAGATGAAGAGTTTATAAAGATAGCAAAAACTATTGAAGCTAAAGTTAAAGACTTAGCAGAAAGAATTAAAAATAATAATCTATAAATAATATAAAGGTATTTACAGTAAAAATGATATAATAAAAGCCGGAAAAAATGAACTAACAAAGTCTATTTGATAGAGTATAGTTCAATTTGCCGGCTTTTTAATTAGCATTATTTTAATTTGCTAAAGTCATGATTAATTATTTCTAATAATTTAAATTTATCATTTTCAAATTCAAATTTTAGTATACAACAGTTGCCAAGCCTTTCTTTTTGGTCAACATCGCTAGTATGAGCCCAGTATCTCATAAATTGACGGCAAGCAGCTCCGTGAGAAACAGCTAAAACAGTATTATGGTCATCATTTTTCATAATAGAGTAGAGTGTTTCAGCAACTCTATTTCTTAATTCAAATTCATCCTCACCACCGTATTTAACAAAAAAATCTCCATAAGGTAATGGTGGATTTAAGTCTTCACTTTCTCCTTCAAATGTACCAAAATTCCATTCTTTAAGACCTTTTACTCTTTTATATGGAGTGTTAGAAACGTATTCCAAGGTGTCGCAAGCTCTTTCAGATGTAGATGAGTAGGCATGATCAAAAGTTATATTATTTGCTTTGAAATATTCTCCGGCTATGGTAGCTTGTCTAATTCCAAGGTTAGTTAATGGAGAATCACACCATCCCTGGACTTTTCGTCTAACATTAAAAAGTGTTTGCCCATGTCTCATTAAGTATAATATTTTTTTCATAAATTCATCCCCATTTTAATATATTATAGTTTAATTTATATTTAGAAAGACCATTAAATGAATTACCTTATTCAATACTAATGAATAAGGTAATTCATTTAATTTTAGATAATTGTCTAGATTCTCTATCTAATAAAATTTGTAAATATGTGAGCTTCTTTTTCTGGTAATCCAAATTGTTCTTTGCCTAATTGAATACTTTTCATTAAAAATGCCATATTTTTACCTAATGTACGCATTGTTTGCATTCCTTCTAAGTCTTTTTTTACTTCTTCAGCAGAATTACCATGTACCATATTCCAATACTGACTTGATGCAATTGGCATACCTGAGATCGTAAAATATTTATTAATTTCATCAAATGTAGCAGTACTTCCACCTCTACGGCAACTTACTACAGCAGCTCCTACTTTCATTCTTTTATCAATGGACATGCTACTATAAAACAGGCGGTCAATAAAAGAAATAAGCGTTCCATTTGCTGAAGCATAATATACAGGCGAACCTATTACTATACCATCACATTCATTTAATTTTGGAGCGACTTCATTAACTATGTCATTAAATACACATTTACCTTTTGTCCTACATTGACGACATGCGATACAACCTCTAATATCTTTATTTCCTACATGGACGATATCTGTTTCAATACCTTCTTGATTTAAGGTTTTAGAGACTTCTTCTAATGCTGTATAAGTACATCCTTTAGCATTTGGACTTCCATTTATCAGTAATACTTTCATTTATATATCCTCCTATCTAACTAGACTTGCTAACATTTCTACAGATGATGCTTCTTGATGATTAAAGAAAGAGCTTTCTTTTTTATCTAAACAAGATATTTTATTCATATCATCTTCATTTAATTCGAAATTGAAAATATCAATATTTTGTAACATTCTTTCTTTATTAACTGTTTTAGATAGTGGAACAATTCCTCTTTGAAGTAACCATCTTAGAATAACTTGAGCTACAGATTTATTGTATTTATCTCCAATAGCTTTCAATTCTGGATTAGTAAACATTCCATTTCTTCCTTCAGCAAATGGTGCCCATGCCTGCAACTGAACTCCATACTTTTCATTAACTTTTTGTGCTTCTATTTGTTGATGAAATGGGTTGACCTCAATTTGATTAACGGCTGGTACTATTTCGTTAAATAAGGATAAGTCAACTAAACGGTCAGGATAAAAGTTCGATACTCCTATAGCTTTTATTTTTCCTTCTTTGTATAGATCTTGCATAGCTCTATATGTTCCATAATAGTCATTTAAGGGTTGATGAATAAGTACTAAATCTAAATAGTCTAATTTCATTTTATTTAAAGATTCTTCAATAGATTTCTTTGCTTTTTCATATCCAGCATTACTAATCCATACTTTAGTTGTTATAAACAAATCTTCTCTAGGTATAGATGATTCCATAATAGCTTCTCCTACTGCTTCCTCATTACCATAAGCTTGAGCAGTATCAATTAAACGATAGCCCACATCAATAGCATCTTTTACCACTCTTACACATTCTTCTTTTTCAGGAATTTGAAAAACCCCAAAACCAACTGATGGCATTTTAATTTCATTATTTAAAGTTACATAGTTCATTATTTATCACTCCTTGAATTTTAACAATATTTGCCTTACAATTTAATAGTGTAGCACCCGGTAGCAACTACCGTGCAATAGTTTTTTGTAAATATTTTATAGTTTTGGAGGAAAATTTTATGTACACAATGAAAGAGGTTAGTAAGCAAGTTGGGATATCATATGAAACATTAAAGTATTATTGTAAAGAAGGCTTAGTGCCTAATGTAAAAAGAGATAAAAATAATTATCGTATTTTTGATGAAAAAAATGTTGCATGGTTAAAGGGACTACAATGTTTAAAGAAATGTGGTATGAGTATTAAAGATATGAAATTATATATGAATTATTGCTTACAAGGACCGTCTACAATTCCAGAAAGAAAAGAGATGCTTAATAAATCAAAAGAAGCGTTATTAAATCAAATTAAAGAAATTAATGAGTGTATTAATTTTATTGATAATAAACAAGCTTTCTATGACGGTGTACTTACTGGAAAAATAGAATATGAAAGTAATTTAATTGATGTAGAAGATTAGTAAGAAGATTATTTGAAAATTTTATTATACAAATTATTTGTTATATACAAAAATAATAGATAAAAACAGCTCTAAACAGTGTAAAATACTATGTTTAGAGCTGTAATGCTTTAAAGATTAATTTTATAAAATATTAAATTTTTTATTTTATATAAGCAAAATTAAAAAATTCAATCATATTTACTAAATGAGTACTTTAATAATTTATATTTAAATTTCTAGAAATTTCATAGGAGCAATATGGTCAATGAGCTTATAAAGGAAATTAAAACAAGAAGCAACATAATTGATGTTGCAAAATTAGTAGGTATAAATCTTAATAGAGCTAATAAATGTTTATGTCCATTTCATTCTGAAAACACACCATCTTTCAGCATATCTGAAAAGAAACAAATATTTAAATGCTTTGGATGTGGAGAAACGGGAGATTCAATAACTCTTGTATCTAAGATACTTAATATAAAGCCATATAAAGCAGCACAATATATAAATGATTCTTTAGCATTAGGTCTTAATTTAAGTAAGAATAAATGCAAATCTGAATTTAAATTCCCAAATAAGTACAAGCAAAAAATGCTTATATTAGAAGAATTCAAAAGAGTAGAAAATGAAATATTTATTTTGCTAAGCGATTATAGAAGATACCTAGCAGAAAAGAATGATGATGAGACAGCAATGATGTTAGAACAAATAGATTATTACCTAGATATTTTTATAGAAGGAGATGAAAGAGACAAGCTACAATTTTTAATAAATAATAAGAAAATAATAAACAAGCTTAGAATGGGAGGAAATTATATTGAATAATAATTTTGCTGATGAATTAATTAATTTAGGTTTTATGGAAAGTTTAATCTTGAATATGGGTAAAAATGAGATTATTGATAAAAAGAATTTTGAGTATATTTATTCAATAGATGATGAAGTTGAGCGAGAGATTATTTTAGCTAAGCTTTTTAATAGAGCTTCTGATTTAAATATTACTAAACAGTTTAAGGCTGTGGAAAAGGCTTATAAGAAGCAACAGATGAAAGATATTAAGCCTAAGGAAAGTAATAATTTTATAGATTTTTCTAATCCACCATTAGAGGACTTACAATGTGGAGAGTGGATTGCAGATGATAGTGGTGTATGGAAAACAGAATTGAAGAATATTCAACAAGTAAAAGAAGTAGCTTGTCCCCACCCTATATTACCAGTAGAGAGGCTTGTAAATATAGAAACTGGTATGGAGAAGGTTAAGATTGCTTTTTATAAGGATAATATTTGGAAGGAGGTTGTTATCGAAAGAAGTGTAATTGCAAATAAATCTATTATAATAAACATTGCTGATAGAGGAATAGGCGTAAATTCAAACAATGCAGGCAATTTAGTCACATATATAACAGATGTATTAGATACAAATGTGGATAAGATACCTGTATCAAGAAGTATAAGCAAAGTAGGATGGATAGATAAAGAGTTTTCACCATATGCAGAAAATTTAAAATATGATGGAGATATTGCTTTTAAAGAAGTTTACGATAGTATAAAAGAAAAAGGAGATTATGAAGCTTGGAAAAGCTTTTGTATAAAGCTACGAAGTGAAAGTAAAATCGTAAAAATACTTATGGCGGCTTCTTTTGCTAGCTGTTTACTTAAAATAACAGGAACGTTACCTTTTATTATACATCTTTGGGGAGGTACTGGAGCAGGGAAAACTGTTGGATTAATGGTAGCTATGAGTATATGGGGTGACCCCTCGTTAGGCAAGCTTGTTAAGACATTAAATTCCACAGCAGTAGCTATGGGAAGATACGCTTCTTTTATGAATAGCTTACCAATAGCCTTTGATGAGCTTCAGATTATAAAAGATAAATATGAAAGCTTTGATTCTTTAATAATGCAACTTACTGAAGGTATAGATAGAAGTAGAGGTAAGTCTTATGGTGGCGTTGATGTTCAGGGGACTTGGCAAAATATATTTATGTTTTCTGGTGAAGAGCCAATAGTTCAAGAAAACTCTGGTGGAGGTGTTAAAAATAGAGTTATCGAAATAGAAGCAAAAGAAAGTGTAATAGAAGATGGGAATTATACGGCAAACTTTGTAAGAGAAAATTACGGTTTTGCTGGAAAAGACTTTATAGATAACTTAATTACTAATAAAGAGGTTAACATAATATACTCTGAATTTATTAAGATGGTGCAAGAAAGTTCAGATATTACAGATAAACAAGTATTAAGCACAGCAGCAATTCTTTTAGGGGATGAGCTTAGCAACTTTATATTTGGAGATGAAAAACTAGAAATTAGTGACATAACAGAATTTATTCCTAAAAATAGCGAGAAAGATGTTACTAAAAACATATATGACCTAATACTAGATTGGATTGGGCAGAATATTAATAAATTTAAAGAAAATGAAAGTGGTGAAATATGGGGTAAATTAGACAATATAAAGAAAGAATGTTTTATAAATAAAACAGTATTAATGAAAATGCTAAATTCACATAGGATTAATTTTAATGCAGTTAAAGATAAGTTGTACAAGGTAGGGCTTATAACCAAGAATTCACAGGGAAGATATGTACATCAAACAAGAATATTTGGAGCTATGACAAACTGTATCAAATTAAATATAGCAATAGAGGATGAAGAGGAAATAAAAAGAGATTTTAAAGAGAGAGAAGTTTCTAATAAATCTGCATTAATAGCTTTTGACTTACATTGACTTACGTTGACTTACATGACTTCTTAGGTATGTAAGTCATAGCTAAACACTTATCATCACTAGGTTTACAAAGAAAAAGTTATTAATGACTTACATGACTTACCTAATTAGAGATATATATTTTTATGGAAAATTTTTTTATTTATTGAAAAATATATAGATAATGTATATAGGATTTACGTAAGTCATGTAAGTCACTAGTGATTTCAAGGGCTAAGACCAGCTTCTTACGTAAGTCAAAGGTAAGAAAAATGTAAGTCAAGATATAAAAACTAGGTTATAGCTATGAGAATTTTATAAAAGAGTTATCTTTACAAATATTAAAATAAAGGGACGAATATTAATACTTGCTAATAGGGAGTAATTAGTTACTCAATTTTATATTGGTTTTACAGTAAACAACAAATAGAGGTGATGGAGAAAGACTTAATGATGTCTTTGAAAAGATAATTTTTCAAAAAGATATAAGATGGTCTATATTTTAATAAAATAAATTAGATTCACTTAACCTATGATATAATTTAAATATTAAAGTAGAAATTTGGAGGAAAATATGATTACAGGCGAATTAAGAAGTAAAGTTGATAAAATATGGGAAACATTTTGGACTGGAGGTATAACTAACCCATTAGAGGTAATAGAACAATTTACATATCTTTTATTTATTAAAGGTCTTGATGATAAGGAAATTGTTAAGGAAAATGATGCTGTACTTTTAGGTATAGATTTTGATAGGACTTTTCCAGAAGATAAACAACAATTAAGATGGAGCAAGTTTAAGAATTTTGAAGCAGGAGAAATGTATAAGGTAGTATCTGAAGAGGTATTTCCTTTTATAAAAAATCTTCACAATAATGCAGATTCAGCTTATGCAAAGTATATGGGAGATGCAATATTTAAGATTCCAACTCCACTTATGCTAAGTAAGATAGTTGATGGTATTGATAATATAGATATGGAGGATGATAAAGATACTAAAGGTGACCTTTATGAATATTTACTTTCAAAGGTTGCCACAGCAGGTACTAATGGGCAGTTTAGAACTCCAAGACATATTATCGATATGATAGTTAAGCTTATGAAGCCAACTCCTGAAGATATAATAGTTGATCCAGCAGCAGGTTCAGCAGGGTTCTTAGTATCTTCTCAGGCTTACTTAAGAGAAAATCATCCTGAACTTTTCTTAGTTCAAGGTTTAAAGGAGCATTTTAATAATGGAATGTTCTATGGTTTTGATATGGATAGAACTATGCTTAGAATCGGTGCTATGAATATGATGCTTCATGGTGTTGATAATCCTAATATTGAATATAAGGATTCATTATCAGAAGTAAATACAGATAAAGATAAGTTTACTTTAGTTCTTGCAAATCCTCCATTTAAGGGAAGTTTAGACTATGAAGCAGTATCAGCAGATTTACTTAAGACAACTAAAACAAAGAAAACTGAGCTTTTATTCTTAGCGTTATTCTTAAGAATTTTAAAGACAGGTGGAAGATGTGCTTCAATAGTTCCAGATGGAGTTTTATTTGGTTCAACAGGAGGACATAAATCTATAAGAAAAGAAATAGTAGAAAACCATAAGCTAGAAGCTATTATCTCAATGCCATCAGGAGTATTTAAACCATATGCAGGAGTATCTACAGCAATTATGATATTCACAAAGACAGGTACAGGCGGAACAGATAAAGTATGGTTCTATGATATGAAAGCTGACGGATATTCATTAGATGATAAGAGAAATCCAATAGAAGATAATGACATTAATGATATAGTAGAAAGATTCAGCAACCTAGATAAAGAAGTAGATAGAAAAAGAACAGAGCAAAGCTTCTTTGTACCAGTAGAAGAAATAAGAGATAACGGATATGATTTATCAATAAATAAATACAAAGAAATAGAATACGAAGAAGTTCACTACGACTCACCACAAGAAATAATGCTAAGAATAAGAGAACTAGAAATGGAAATCACTGCTGGAATTGAAGAGTTAGCAGAGATGATTGGGGAGTAGAGGTATGGAGTATATTAAAATAAAGGACCTTTTTAAAATAACAAAAGGAAAGAAGGTAGAACAAGTAGAAGAAAGAACGGATTCTTCCATAAGATTTATTCAAATAGATGATTTAAGAAATGATATTAACTTAAAATATTGTGAAAATGATAAAAAGTATGTAATAGTGAATAAAGAGGATATTATTATAGCTTGGGATGGAGCTAATGCTGGGACTATAGGATTTGGTTTAGAAGGAGCTATAGGAAGTACACTAGCTAAGTTAACTAAAGATAATAATGAAATGGATACAGAATTTTGCGGGTTATTTCTTAGAAGTAAATCAGCGTATTTAAGAGAGAAATGCACAGGTGCTACTATACCACATATACAGAGAGAGTCTTTAGAAGAATTAGAGATACCTAAGTTACCGTTAGAAATTCAAAAAAAAATTAAAAATATTATAAATAAAGCACAAGAATTAATAGATAAAAGAAAAGAACAAATAGAAGCTTTAGACGAATTAGTTAAATCACAATTTATCGAGATGTTTGGTGATCCAGTTACTAATTCAAAGGGATGGGAAAAAGAGAAGCTAAATGAGTTAGGTGAGTTAGCAAGAGGGAAATCTAAACATAGACCAAGAAATGCTCCAGAATTATTAGGTGGTCCATATCCTTTAGTTCAAACAGGAGATATTGCAAATGCAGGTATATATTTGAAAGAATATACACAGACTTATTCAGAATTTGGACTTAAGCAGAGTAAAATGTGGGATAAAGGAACGTTATGTATTACTATTGCTGCTAACATTGCAAAAACAAGTATATTAACTTTTGACGCTTGTTTCCCAGATAGTGTAGTTGCTTTCATTCCAAATGAAAAAACTAATAATATGTTTATTCAATTTTGGATGTCATTCTTGCAAAAAATATTGGAAGATTCAGCACCAGAGTCAGCACAAAAGAATATAAACCTTAAAATATTGAGTGAACAAAAAGTTATTGTACCACCAATAGAGCTTCAAAATCAATTTGCTGATTTCGTTGAACAAGTCGATAAATTAAAACTTGAAATGGAAAAGAGTTTAAATGAATTAGAAGATAACTTTAATTCATTAATGCAAAAAGCATTCAAAGGAGAGTTATTTTAATTGATAAGATATTAACTTAATAAAAATATATAGGGGGATAAATGGAATTAATAAAAACGATAGTAGATAAGTTTAAAATTAAAGAGCTTGTTGGAGTAGTATTTTTTACAACATTATTAATAACTATATTACCTAAAAATATAATAGAATTGATGTATCTAGGAGAGTTTAAAGAAAAGTATCAAGTATATATTAGTTTAGGACTTATTATAGCATCTGCATATTATATATTAAGTATAATAGTATTTATAAGTGAGATGATGGTTAGTAAATTAATAAATTCAAAGAAAATAGCTATTAAATATATGAAAAATCAAATTAGCCCCGATGAGATGCAACTAATTATTAAAACATTTTATGATGATACAAATAAGATATTTAAATCATCAGGATATATAAGTTATTCGGATGGAAGAAAGGCTGCTTTAGAGAATAAGAAAATAATATATTTAGCATCAACTATTAGTAGGAGTGGTTCAAGTTTTGCGTATAATTTACAACCATATGCTAGAGAATTTCTAAATAAAAATTTAAAATATGGAAATATAAAGATAAATAATGACTTATTAGAATATAATTTATCATAGAAAAAAGTGATGTTTATAAACTTTAAGATAAGTCAACAATTTAAACTAAAGATAAAACCTATGAGGTGAATATAATGAGAAAAATTAAACCACTAAATGACTTCATTTTTAAAAAAGTGTTTGGTGAAAAAGGTAATGAAGATATCTTAATATCATTCATTAATGCAGTATTAAAAAGAACTAATAAAGAACCGATAATAGAAATTGAAATTATAGATAATAAGCAATTAACTAAAGAAGTCATAAATGATAAAACTGGTATAATAGATGTAAGAGCACGAACTGCTAAAGGTGAAAATATTGATATAGAGGTGCAGTTGACTGACCAAGGGAATATGGATAAAAGAACTTTATTCTATTGGGGAAAGATGTATCTTGAGAATATTAAACAAGGTGATGACTATACTAAGCTTGAAAAAGTAATTACAATAAACATATTAGATTTTGATTACTTAAATACGGAAGGTTATCAATCATCATTTCACCTTTGGGAGGATATTGAAAAAGATTATATGCTAACTGATATGGTTGAAATACATTTTTTAGAGTTACCTAAGTTTAGGCGTAAGCAAAATAAGAACTATAAAGATAATGCTATTGAAAGATGGTTAGCATTTTTAGAGAAGGATATACCAGAAACAACTTTGAGGGAGTTGATGAATTTGGAACCTGCTATAGAAAAGGCTGAAAAGAGAATTGAGTACTTAAGTAGTGATGAGGATACTATGAGTATTTATTGGGAAAGAGAGAGGTCGCTTCATGAAAGAGCCAATATGATTAATACTGCAGAAGCAAGAGGTAGCATGAAAGAGAAAATAAAAAATGCTATTTCTTTATTAGATATACTTGATGATGAAACTATATCAGAAAAGATAGGGTTAGATATTGATGAAGTAAAAAAATTAAGAGAAGATAACTGTAAATAAGATTTGGTGAGAGGATATCACCAAGTAAAATAAAAGAAATCCCAATTGATGATTAGGCGCCAGTATAATGTGCCTTTTTGTTTTTTTGACGATTAAAAAGTACAATCTATGATATAATTTAATTAAATACTTATCTTAGGATAATGTTAAAAAAATTAAGGGGATAATCATGGGCGGAAATTTTAAGTTTTTAAAGGATAATGATATATTTAAGAGCTTTTATACTGCATGTGTAGAAGCTGAAAAGAGTATTTTAGTAAGTCCAGCTACTTGTGCAATTCTTACTAGAAGAGCTTTGGAGTTAGCTGTTAAATGGGTATATAGCTTTGATGAGAGTTTAAATGTTCCATATCAAGATAATTTATCAAGTCTTATTTATGATAATAATTTTATTGAGACTATAGATTCAAAACTTCTACCGCTTATTAAGTACATAGTTAAGCTTGGAAATGTTGCAGTTCATACTAATTCTAATATTAAAAGAGGAGAGGCTGTTTTAGCACTTCATAATCTTCATCAATTTGTTTCTTGGATAGATTATTGTTATGGAGATTATAAGGCAGAACCATTTGACGAGGATATTTTATTAGAAGGTGAAGAGAAGAGAACTAGACCTGAAGAGCTTAAGGATCTTTATGAAAAGCTAAGTGCTAAGGATAAAAAATTAGAAGAGATTGTAAAGCAGAATGAAGATTTAAGAAAAGAGCTTTCAAAGAAGAGAGAAGCTAAAGCTAAGAATTATGATTTTAATATAGATGAAATAAGTGAATTTGAAACTAGAAAGAGATATATTGATATTGAGCTTAAGCTTGCAGGCTGGGAGTTTAATAAGGATATTGAAGAAGAGTTAGAAGTTCATGGAATGCCAAATGAAACTGGTGTGGGATTTGTTGATTATGTACTTTATGGAGCTAATGGCAAGCCTATAGCTGTTGTTGAAGCTAAGAGAAGTAGTAAAGACCCTAAAGATGGACAACAACAGGCAAAACTTTATGCTGACTGTTTAGAAAAACAGTATGGGCAAAGACCTGTAATATTCTTTACAAATGGATTTGAAACTTATATATGGGATGATTATAACAAGTATTCTGAAAGAAGAGTTTACGGATTCTTTACTAAAGATGAGCTTCAGCTTATGGTGGATAGAAGAGTTTCTAGAAAGCCTTTTAATGATGTTAAGATAAATGACAATATTTCAAACAGATATTATCAGAAGGAAGCAATAATTTCTGTATGCGAATCTTTAAGCACAAATCAAAGAAAAATGCTTTTAGTTATGGCTACAGGTTCAGGAAAGACAAGAACTGCTATCTCTATAGTAGATGTACTTGCAAAGCATAACTGGATTAAGAATGTTTTATTCTTAGCTGATAGAACTGCATTAGTTAAACAGGCTAAGAACAACTTTTCAAAGTTATTGCCAGACCTTTCATTATGTAATCTTTTAGATAATAAGGATAATCCAGAAGAATCAAGAATGATATTTTCAACTTATCCTACAATGATGAATGCTATAGATGATACAAAGACTAAGGACGGTAAGAAGTTATTCACTCCTGGTCATTTTGATTTAATAATAGTAGACGAATCACATAGAAGTATTTATAAAAAGTATAGAGCTATATTCGATTACTTTGATTCTATGCTTTTAGGGTTAACGGCTACCCCTAAGGATGAAATAGATAAAAATACTTATTCAATTTTTGACCTTGAAAGTGGTGTGCCTACCTTTGCTTATGAATTAGAGAAAGCAGTTCAAGATAAATATCTTGTTGATTATAAAACTTTAGAAGTTAAGTCTAAGGTTATGGAAGATGGTATTAAATATGATGAGTTATCTGAAGAAGATAAAGCACAGTTTGAAGATACTTTTGATGATGATGATAATGTAGATAAAGAGATATCAAATTCAGCTATAAATAACTGGTTATTCAATGAAAAAACTATTGATATAGTATTAAATAAGCTTATTGATAATGGTTTAAGAGTTGAAGGTGGAGATAAGTTAGGGAAGACTATTATCTTTGCAAAGAGCCATAGACATGCACAGGCTATAGTTGATAGATTTAATAAAATATATCCTGAGTATGGTGCAAACTTTATGAAGGTTGTGGATTATAGCATTAAATATGTTGATACTATTATTGATGATTTTTCAGATAAGAATAAGGAACCACAGGTAGCTGTATCTGTTGATATGCTTGATACAGGAATCGATATACCTGAAATATTAAATCTTGTATTTTTTAAAAAAGTAAGAAGTAAATCAAAGTTCTGGCAGATGATAGGTAGAGGTACAAGGCTTTGTGAAGATTTATTAGGTGTAGGTCTAGATAAAGAGGAATTCTTAATCTTTGATTTCTGTAATAACTTTGAATTCTTTAGAGCTAATCCAAAAGGCTTTGATGGAGCTTTAGGCGAATCTCTAACGGAAAAGATTTTTAATAAAAAAGTTGAAATAATAAAAGAGTTACAAGATATAAGATATTCTGATGAAGAATATCAAAGTTATAGAAAAGAATTATTAGATGCTGTTTTAAAATCAGTAGAAAGCTTAAATGAAGATAACTTCAGGGTAAGAATGAATTTAAGTTCAGTCCATAAATATAAGAATAGAGAAAGATGGAATGCTCTTGGAAGTATGGATATAAATGAGATAAAGCAGAATATCTCTCCTTTAATAACATCATTAAAAGATGATGAGTTAGCAAAAAGATTTGACTTAGTAATGTATCTAATAGAACTTGCTTATTTACAGGGAGGTAATGCAACTAAGCCTATTAGAATGGTTATAAATACAGCAGAAGACCTTTCTAAGCTTGGAACTATTCCTCAGGTTCAGGAAAAGAAGTATATTATCGAGAAAGTAAAGACAGAGGAATTCTGGGAAAGTACAGACATATTCGAGATTGAAGAAGTTAGAGATGCTTTAAGGGAATTACTAAAGTATATTCAAAGAACAGGTCAAACCATTTATTATACTAAGTTTGAAGACTTTATAGTTCATGAAGAATCAAATGATGCAATGTATAATGCTAATGACCTTAAAAATTATAGAAAAAAAGTTGAGCATTATTTAAATCAGCATAAAGATGATTTAGCTATATTTAATCTTAGAAATAATAAAAAGCTTACTAAGCAAGATTTAGAAAGTTTAGAAGCTATTATGTGGAATGAGTTAGGCTCAAATGCTGATTATGAAAAAGAATTTGGTAATATGCCTGTAAGTAAGCTTGTGAGAAAAGTATTAGGATTAGACAGGCAAGCAGCTAATGAAGCATTTTCAGAGTTTTTAAATAATGAGAATCTTAATACTAAGCAAATCCACTTTGTTAAGCTTATAGTTGATTATGTAGTTGCTAACGGATTTATAGAAGATAATAGAATCCTTCAGGAAGACCCATTTAGAACAGTAGGAAGTATAACTACGTTATTTAAGGATAACATGGATGATGCAAGAAGAATTATGAAGATTATAAATGAAATAAAATTAAATGCAGAAGTTATATAAAAAAATAATTTAAATTTACGTCACATAATTGACATAAATAAAGAGTATTATAAATCTTGTAGTAATTAATAAATTATTATGTCCCCTAAATAAATAACCTTTTGTAAAATTTTAATATTGAAAATAACCTAGAGCTTAATCCCCTAAAAAAAGCTCTAGGTCTTTTTTTGTTTAAAAACTTTATATATTTATTCTACGTTATTAATAAAGAAATAATTGAATTTATTACAAGGTGTAAAGAGCTTCACTAAATATCTAAATTTTATAAAGTGAACTAAGAAGAATGTCTAAAAATGAAATATGATTTATTAAAAGAAATATAAGTAAAATATTTACAATAAAGTAAGTTAGTACTATAGTTAATTATATAAGCAATGAACTAATTAACTATAGTTGAATATATTAAATTATAAAGGTATAGGAGGCGACGTATGAATTTAGAGTTTACTAATGATGTACCTATATATATCCAGATTGCACAGGCTATTGAAGATAATATATTAAAAGATATTTTTAAAGAAAATGAGATGATTCCATCAACTACAGAGATATCTGTAAAGTATAAAATTAATCCAGCAACTGTTGGAAAAGGATTTAATATTCTTGTTGATGAAGGAATTATTTATAAAAAGAGAGGTATAGGTATGTTTGTAGCAGAGGGTAGCAAAGACTTACTTATGAATAAAAGAAAAGAGAGATTTTTTAAGGATTACATTGTAGCTTTAATTGAAGAGGCAAAAAAACTTAATATCTCTAAAGAAGATATTATAAAGATGATTGAGAGAGAGGAATAAGATATGGCAAAGATAGAAATAAAAAATTTAAGAAAAAAATATGATGATAATTTAGTGCTAGATGATATTTCGCTTACTTTTGAAGAAAATAAAATTTATGGGGTGTTAGGCAGAAATGGAGCTGGGAAAACTACTCTTTTAAATATAATTACAAATAGAGTTTTTCAAGATGATGGAACTGTAGAAGTTGATGGTGAAAATATTCGTGAAAATGATAAAGCTTTAGAAAAAATATACTTTATGACAGAGAGAAACCTTTTTCCAGAAGGCTATAAGGTAAAGGATATATTTAAATATACAAAAGAGTTTTATCCAAACTTTAATATGTCATATGCCTTAGAGCTTTCTAAAAAGTTTGACCTTGATATAAGTAAAAAAATAAAGAATCTTTCAACAGGTTATAGTTCGATAGCTAAGATTATAACTGCTATGGCATCAAATGCAGAGATTGTAATTTACGATGAGCCGGTCCTTGGGTTAGATGCAAATCATAGAGAATTATTTTATAAGGAGCTAATGAAGGATTATATTGAAAATCCGAAGACTATAATATTATCAACTCACATTATTGAGGAGGTTTCTAGCCTTTTAGAAAATGTAGTTATATTAAATGATAGAAAGATAGTTAATACAGAAGAATCAGAAGAATTATTAAACAAGGTTTATACAGTATCAGGGTTAGGTCAAAATGTTGATAAATATATTGAAGCTAAGGAGATTGTAAATATTGAATCATTAAGCAATTATAAATCAGTTACAGTTTTAGGTGAGATTAATAACAAAGATAAGGAGTTAGCAGAAAATCTAGGTTTAGAATTTTCAAAGGTAGAGCTTCAAAAGTTATTCATATACTTGACTAATAAGGGGGAGAGTCATGGTGAATAAGAGCTTTAAAATAGCTAAAATGAATATAAATGATATGGTAAAGCCTATAATAATATTTTATTTAATTATAATAGCTGTAGTAACTTTTACAACAATACAAAATATTACTAATTTTAATGATAACTTTCATATAGTAAATTCAGGATTGGAGCTAGCAACTGTAATATTTCTTTTTGTATGTGGATTAAATTCTTTTAAAGAAAATTTTTATTTTGCACAAAGTAATAATATATCAAGAAAATCATTTATTATTGGTGTTATAGAATCAATATTTCCAATAGCTGTGGTGATGGCTGTAATTGATGTGATGATAAATAGGATTACCAATATCTTTGTTCAAATGCCTACTATTTATGATATATTATATACTTCAACTGGAGCTGATAGAGTAGGGATATATAATGAATGGATTCAAGGTAATAGTTTTTTAACAATAATAAATACATTTCTTTTATTGCTAGCGTTATACTGCTTTGCTTATGTATTAGGTGTAGTGATAAATATGATATATTTTAGATGTAACACAATTATGAAGGTTGTAGTATCAATAATTCCAATAGCATTGTTAAATATAGCTGGAGTTATAGAGTTAAATAATAGATATTTTTTCCCTTCAGTATATGAAGGTATAAGAAAAGTTTTTGGAATAGCAACAAATAATGTTTATCTAGCTTTTTTAAGTTTAATATTAATTGTAATGGTATTAACAGGAATATCATTTTTATTAATTAAAAAAGCTGAAGTTAAGGGGAAATAGTCTATGGATAAAAGTTTAAGGGTAGCAAAGTTTAATATAATAGACATGAGAAAAAGAATTATATATTTTTATCTTATAATATCAATAGTACTAATGTTTTTTATAAATATAGGGCAATATGGAGAGATTCTTTTACCGGTAATAATGGACGTATTAACTTTTATATTTTTACTTTCTTGTGCATCAGATACATTAAAAAATAAATTTAAGTTTGCACAAGCTAATAATATATCAAGAAGTACTTTTATAAAAGGAACTATAATTTCTATATTTCCTATATCAGCGCTTATGGCAGTAATAGATTTTGCTATAAATAGAACAATGAATTTATTTATCAAAGCACCTACATTTTATGATCTTTACTTTACAACCTTTGAAAAGTTTACAGATGTAGAAGGAAGAATTATTTGGATGCAGGATGGTGGCTTGAATGCAATTATAGGATCAGTGTTGTTTTCATTTATGATTTATAGTTTAGCTTCTGTTATAGGGTTAATAATAGGTGTTATTAATTTAAAAACTAGTGAAAGGACTCAGCTTATATGGTCAGTACTTTCAGTAGGATTGTGGATAGTATGGTTTAATATAGATGATAGGTTTCTTATTTTGGATAAGATTAGACCATCTACAGATAATAGGGTATTTTTGGTGTTGTTGATTTATATATTAGTATTTGGTGTATGTATTTTTGGTTCGTTTAAGATGATTAGAAAGGCTACAGTAAAATAAATAAGCTTATGGAACACTACCTAGTAAGTTTATACTTGTTAGGTAGTGAATTTTTTATTTTCTTTTTATGAACTATAGTTTTCGTAAAGTGAACAAATAATAGCAAAATAGTTTAAATATTTTCAAAATTTGAAATTATTTTTTCTGTTATAGAAATATAATAAAAAGTAAGTAAAGGTATGAAATGTTTATTATATTAGAATGTGGAGCTTTTAGGAGGAGAAAAAATGGGTTTTAGAAAAGATTTTTTATGGGGTGGAGCAACAGCTGCAAACCAATGTGAAGGTGGATATAATGAAGGTGGAAGAGGACTTGCAAATGTAGACGTTTCTCCAGTAGGAAAAGATAGATTTGCGGTAATAGCAGGTAAAATGAAGATGTTTGATTTTGATGATGAACATTTCTATCCTGCAAAAGAAGCAATAGACATGTATCACCGTTTTAGAGAAGATATAAAATTATTTGGAGAAATGGGATTTAAAACATATCGTTGTTCAATAGCTTGGTCAAGAATATTCCCAAATGGAGATGAAACTGAGCCAAATGAAGAAGGTTTAAAATTCTATGAAGAATTATTTAAAGAGTGTCATAAGTATGGAATAGAACCATTAGTTACTATAACTCACTTTGATTGTCCAATGCACTTAATTACAGAATACGGTGCATGGAGAAACAGAAAGTTAGTAGGCTTCTACGAAAACTTATGTAATGTAATCTTTAGAAGATATAAAGGACTAGTAAAATACTGGTTAACATTTAATGAAATTAATATGATTTTACATGCTCCATTTATGGGTGCTGGTCTTTA
The DNA here is from genome assembly GCF_001405015.1 of Clostridium disporicum. Classification (GTDB taxonomy): domain Bacteria; phylum Bacillota; class Clostridia; order Clostridiales; family Clostridiaceae; genus Clostridium; species Clostridium disporicum_B. The sequence continues at coordinate 121,873 of NZ_CYZX01000003.1, read as the reverse complement.
CTTTGAAGAAGGAGAAGACGAAGAAAAGATTAAGTATCAAGCAGCTCACCATGAATTAGTAGCAAGTGCTATTGCAACTAAGATTGCTCATGAAGTAGACCCTAACAACAAGGTTGGTTGTATGCTTGCAGCTGGACAAACTTATCCATATTCTTGTAATCCAAATGATGTTTGGAAGGGAATGAATGCAGATAGAGAAAATTATTTCTTTATAGATGTTCAATCAAGAGGACAATATCCTGCATATGCATTAAAGGAAATGGAAAGAAAGGGTACAATGCCAGTAATGGAAGAAGGAGATTTAGAGTTACTTAAGAACCATACTGTAGACTTTATTTCATTCTCATACTATTCAAGCAGATGTGCAAGTGCAGACCCAGAAGTTAATAAAACAACTGAAGGAAATATTTTCGCTTCATTAAAGAACCCATACTTAGATGCAAGTGAATGGGGATGGCAAATAGATCCACTAGGATTAAGAATAACAATGAATACATTATATGATCGTTACCAAAAGCCATTATTCATAGTTGAAAATGGATTAGGCGCAGTAGATACTCCAGATGAAAATGGATATGTAGAAGATGATTATAGAATAGATTACTTAAGAGCACACATAAAAGCAATGAGAGATGCAGTTGTAGAAGATGGTGTTGATTTACTAGGATATACAACATGGGGACCAATTGACTTAGTAAGTGCTGGAACAGGTGAAATGAAAAAACGTTACGGATTTATATATGTAGATAGAGATAATGAAGGTAACGGAACATTAAAACGTAGTAAAAAGAAGAGCTTTGATTGGTATAAGAAGGTTATAGCATCAAATGGTGAAGATTTAGAATAATTAAGAATTAAAAATTTATTATAATAAAAAGTCAGCTTTGCTGGCTTTTTTATTATATAAGTGTTAATCTAATATTAATTTAATCATAATAAGTATTTAAAAATATTATTAAAATAGGAATTATATAGGGTAGATATTAAATATAATTATTATAATGCGCAAAATTTATACTTATTTAAATGATGGGGTATTAAATAATTTGGTTAAAAGGAGGGGTAAAGCCTAAATTACTTATAGTTATGTTAAAAAATAACATAGAATAGGTTTTGGAGGATGTTTATGAGAAGTATTTTAATAATAGTAGATACTGATGATAGAGATAAAGAATTGAGAGATGAAATAGTAAAAAAAATTGATAATCATGTAGAGGGTAAGGTTGAAAAGTATTTTTTATATTTAGACGATATGAATTTAAATCCATGTGTAGGATGTTTTAATTGTTGGGTAAAAACTCCTGGTAAATGTATTATAAATGATGATAATGAGCTTAAGAATAGATTGTTTATAGAATGTGATTACATAGTTTTAGTTTCAAGAATATTGTATGGAATGTATTCTCCATCATTTAAAGTTATTCTTGATAGAATGATACCTAATATTTCACCGTTTTTTCAATTAGCTAATGGAGAGATGCATCATAAAAAAAGATATAAAAAGGATTTTAAGATGTTTGTAATAGGATATTCTACTAAATTATATACTGGAGAAGCTAGTACTTTTAAAGAATTGTTTAATAGAAATATGATTAATTTTCATTGTAAAGAAAATGAATTTTTAATCCTTGAAGATAGTAATAACATACAAAATAAAATTACTACTAGATTAGATAATTTGTGTGGGGTGAATTAAGATGAATATCGTATTGATTAATGGAAGTCCTAAAGGAGAAAAATCTTGTAGTAAATACTTACTGGAAGTAGTTAAAAGTTACTTTGATAAAGAAAATAATGTTTATGAAATTTCTATAGCAGATAAAAGAATAAAAGATGTAGATAAATTTCATGTATTAACTAATTGCGATAATATAGTAATTGCTTTTCCTCTTTATGTAGATTGTCTTCCATCTACAGTAATTAAATTTTTAGAGGGATTTGAAAAATACACAAAAGAAAATAATATAAAATGTGATTCTAGGATATACGGTATTGTTAATTGCGGCTTTTATGAAGGTAAACAGAATAGGCAAGCACTTAAGATACTTAGAAACTTTACAAATCACATAGAAAAATTAAGATATGGTGGGGGAATAGGCATTGGAACAGGTCCGTTTATTGGAAATAGTTCTAGTATTCCATGGCAGGCTAAGATTAAATCATCGATAAAGGAAGTTTTAGACAAGCTTATTGATGTTATAAATAGTGGAGAATCTATGGGTAAGGATTTGTACGCAGAAGCGAATATGAATAAGGTACTTTATATGCAAGCAGGAAACTTTGGATGGATAAGTTCAGGATTTAAAAACAAGGTATATATAACAAGTTTTAACAAGAAGCCATATAAAATTAAATAATTGGATTATAATATTAAAAAAACTGTTAAATATTATAGTAGTAATATTTTAAAGATGTATTATTTTGATACATCTTTTATTTTTTTGAGAAAATTCTATTAAATGTGGGACATATTGAAATTATAAAGTGTAATATGGTACAAGATGATTATTGACCAAGTGGTCAGTTGGTGGTACTATTTAAAATGATGAAAGTAATAATATAAAGGGGTTTAGATATGAGTGATAAAGAACTTCAAAATGCAGAGGTTAAAGATAAAATAATAAAAGCAGCTATAGAAGAATTTGCTGAAAATGGATATAAGGCAGCATCTACAAATAGTATTTGTAAAAAGGCTAAAGTATCAAAAGGGTTAATTTATTATTATTTTAAATCAAAAGAAGAAATTTACTTACATGCACTTAAGTTTGCTATAGATAGATTTAAAGAAAATGTAAATATTGAAATAGATGATAAAGATAAGTGTGGGATAGATTATATAAGCAGATATTTTGATATTAAATTCAAATTCTTTAGGGAGAACCCCCTTTATTCAATGCTTATAGTAAATTCTGTACTTTATTATAACATTGAGGAAGCTATTAAATTAAGTGAAGAATTTCAAGAGTATAATAATAATCTTATATACAAAATCATTAAAAATATAGATATAAATCCTAAATTTGATAGAGAAAAAGCCTTTGAGTTAATAATGATTATAGGTGAAAAGTTAGAAGAAAAGCATATGAGAAATATTGGGGATAAAGATAAAGATACAGTAATAGAAGAGTTTAGAAAAGACCATAAAATAATGATAGAAATGGTCTTTGAAGGTATAGATAAATAAATGGAGGAGTAAAAATGATAAAAGGAATTATTTTATTAACAGTATTTGTTGTAATAGCATTTTTTGTAGGGAAGCTAGTTACTAAAGTTAAACTACCATCTATTCTTGGATGGTTATTAACAGGTATGATTATAGGACCTCACGCATTAAATTGGATGACACAAGGATTGCTAGACTCAAATTGGTTTCATATTTTAAGTAACGTTGGAGAAGTAACTGCAGGTATGTTAATTGGTACGGAATTAATATTGAGAGAAATTAAAAAGTCAGGAAAACAGATAGTAACTATTACTATATTTGAAGGGTTGATTACATTTATAATAGTAGCAATTGCATTTTTCTTTGTTGAAGATATTCCAATGTCAATTGCATTAATATTTGGAGGAATTGCATTAGCAACAGCTCCGGCACCATCTTTATCGATAGTTAGAGAGTACAAGGCAAATGGACCAGTTGCAAAAACTTTAATACCACTTGCAGCGTTAGATGACATATTAGCAGTAATAGTATTCTTTTTAGTTATTGGTGGAGTTTCAAGTATGTATACTGGTGGAAGAATCCAAATACTTCCTATATTAATGATGGTAATTTTACCAATGGTAGTAGGTGGAATAACTGGATATATAAGTGGTAAAATTCTACGTAAGAGCTGTGATAAGAAAGAAACTATTATAAAGAATATGCTGCTTATAATTGTTACAGCTATGATTGGTAGATTTGTAAGCCAAAATATATTAGAAATTAATTTATTATTAGTAGGTATAGCATTTTCAGCTGTTATTGCAAATATGGTTTCAGAAGAGAGATTAAAAGAAATAATGGGAGCTATGAATCCTATTATTGCTGTGGCATTAATGCTTATGATAGTAGCATTAGGAGCACCACTAGATTATCATCTAATATTAGGAGCTGGAGCACTTACTGCTGTATATATAATAGCTCGTGCTATAGGTAAAATATTAGGTGCATACCTTGGTGGTAAAATATCAAAGGCTGACAAGAATGTATGTAAGTATTTAGGGCTTTCATTACTTCCTCATTCAGGAGTATCACTTTTATTTACAGGAATAGCAGTAACAACTTTATTACCAATAGCACCTGAGTATGCAACTATGATTCAAGGAACAATTGCAGCAGCGGCAGTAATAAATGAAATTATTGCAGTATTTTTAGCAAAGCAAGCATTTAAGATGGCTGGAGAAATTAAATCAGAAAAACAAATTCCTGACTCAAAAGTAGTAAGTTAATAAATTAGATAAGTTAAGTAAATAAGAAGTAAAAAAAAGTGGATTCAATTAGAATCCACTTTTTATTTTTTTATGTAAATGAAACTCCATAATTTTTTATTAATATTATAGTATGCTCTTTAAGCGGAGCATCTAAAAATATGCATATTATTAGTAAGCTATAAGTTATAGAGGTGATTTTATAATTGTTGGGGTATTATTTTTTATTAAATCATAAACTTATAGTGTAAGTAATAGTAGGGAGAGAAATGATGAGTAATAGTACATGTAACTATTATTTAGATGAAAATGCTCCAGGATATGTAGTGGAATATAGAGGGAATTTTAAGGAACAAATTGATAAGGTAGATTATGCATGTGGTGATACTATTACAGATACATTAGCAGTAGTAGCTGTAAGTGAAGAAAATCTTGATAGATTAAGAAAAGATGTACCGGCAATAATATTTATTGAGGCTAGAAGCGTATATACACTTCAAGATATATCACCAAGTGATGTTGATAATATATATCAAGTTAAAAGTAATCCTTATATAGGTTTAAATGGAAGAGGAGTTTTGGTTGGAATAATAGATACAGGGATTAATTACTTGAATAAGGAGTTTATTAGAGAAGATGATACTTCGAGGATAATTAGTTTATGGGACCAAAGTATACAATCAGATAGAAAAGAGAATGTATATATAGGAAGAGAATTTACCAATGCAGAAATTAATAATGCAATTAAAGCACAAAAAAATGGACAAGATCCATATGCACTTGTAAATAGTAAAGATGAAGTAGGGCATGGCACAAAAATGGCAGGGATAATTGGTGCTAGAGGATATAACGGAAAAATGGTTGGAATAGCCAATGATTGTGATTTTTTAGTTGTAAAACTTTTTGAATCACCTAATTATAAGACAATTTTAAAGAGGAACAATCTTCATATAGTTCCTGTTTATAATAATTCAGAAGTATTAGCAGCTATTGCCTATCTAGAAAAACGAGCACAAGAACTAGAGAGGCCGATAGTTATATACTTAGGAGTTGGTAGTACACAGGGAAGTCATGATGGATATAATATTACAGCAAGATTTATTACTTCAATAGCTGATAAAAGTGGAATTATATTTGTTGCAGGTACTGGAAATTTGGGGAATAGTGAAGGCCATGTTACAAGGTATATTAAAAATGTAGGAGATATTGATACCGTTGAAATAAATATACCTAGAACTATCGAAGTCTTCAATTTCTATATATGGGTTCAGAAGCCAAATAGAATGTCTTTAAGCATAATTTCTCCAGCAGGGGAGGAGATAGGCTTTTTTATACAAAAAGTACAAGCAAAGTATGATAGAAAGTTTTATTTAACAGATACAAATATTCAGGTTGAAGAATATGATCCAGAAAACTATACAGGACATCAGGTTTATCATCTAAAATTTAAAAGTATAAAAGCTGGTATATGGAAGCTGAAATTAAAAGGAGAGTATATAATCAATGGAAGATATGATATATGGTTAAATGATAAAATGTTGATGCCGGAGGGAACTAAATTTTTAGAACCTAGTCCATATAATACATTAACAATACCATCTACTGCTATGAGAGTGGTAACAGTAGCGTATTACAGTAATATAACCGGTGGAATTCAAGCAGAATCAGGAAAAGGATTTAATGCAAATTATCTTATCAATCCAGATATAGCAACGGTTGGGACAAATATATTAACAATAGATTTAGATGGGAACAATGTCATTTCAACAACTGGAAGTTCTGCTGCAACAGCAATCGTAGCTGGAGTATGTGCGCTTTTACTTCAATGGGCAGTAACTGATAAAAATGATTTAGCTATTAATTCTACTAAAATTAGGAGTTTATTAATATATGCAGCAAAAAGAAAAGGTAATTTTATTTACCCAAATGAGGAAAATGGATATGGTGATATGGATTTAGATGAGGTATTTAATATAATAGCTGGAAATTATAGAATTAGTGATAATGAATACGACGAGTATCATATTAATAATTTATTTGTAAGAATTCCAAAACAATAGTATTGAATTGGAGGACCTTAAGTGGAATATTTAAAAATTAATAATTATAATCCTAAATATAAAGAGAATATTTTTATCAATAGGAATTATTTACATTACGTAATTCAATATGAAGGAGAAATAAGTAATATAAAAGAGATTTCAGGAACACACATAACTGTAATAAATGATAGTTTTGCGATACTTTCTGTTGAACAGAGTAATATAGAGTATACCTTTGATGCAACGGAAATTGTAAATAAAATTAATGAAAGTGAAGTAAGTAATAAATTTTATATAGTATATCTTGAACCGTTAACACTGTTTTCATTACAACAAATATCAGCTATTGAAGCAGTAGGAGTAAATCTTTTACAGGACCAGATGCAATTGAATTTAACAGGTAAAGGGGTAGTTGTTGGGATAATAGATACAGGTATAGACTATTTAAATGAAGAGTTTATGGATAGTGAAGGAAATACCAGAATTAATCTTATATGGGATCAAACTATTGATTCTATTAAGGAAGAGAATAGAGAGATTCCTTTTGGAGAAGTGTATACAAAAGATGATATAAATAGAGCAATACAGGCAAAAAGGAATGGAGAAAATCCATATAGTATAGTTCCAAGCAGAGATATGAATGGACATGGAACAAGTATGGCGGGAATAGTTGGTGCAGCAGGGAAAAATCCAGATATAAAAGGTATTGCACCAGAATGTGAATTTGTAGTAATAAAATTAGTTGAATCCATAGGATTTAAATATAGAAATGGGTATGATGAAAGTGTAACAGTATTTGATGCATCAGTTATTTTCGCAGCAATAGAATTTTTAAATCAATATTTATTAATACAGCAAAAACCTGTCGTAATCCTTCTTCCATTGGGAAGTAATGCTGGAAGTCATAAAGGAATAAATCTTTTGGATTCTTATATAGAAAGTATAACTAGAAACATAGGAATAGCTGTAGTTAGTGGAACTGGTAATGAAGGAATTGAAGATGAACATGTTTCAGGGATAATACAGGAAGTATCAGGTGAAGAGGTAGTGGATTTGATAATGGATGAAAATCAGAAAGACTGTTTTGTAGAAGTGTGGGTAGATTTGCCTAATATAATGGAGGTTGGTCTTATATCTCCATCAGGAGAGGCCACTGGAATTATTCAGCTATCATTTAACCTTCAGGAAAAATATGAATTTACTATAGAAAATACAAAAGTGATGATAAATTATTTTGTTCCAGAAAAATATAGTGGTGATGAGTTTATAATGATTAATTTTTCTAATATTACTCCGGGAATTTGGAGTATAGTATTAAAATTAAAGCTTGGTTCAAATGCAAGATATAATATGTGGACAATGCAGAGAGAGCTTTTGGAGAAAGGTACAAGATTTAGCCCTAGCGATCCATATGGAACTATAACTATTCCAGGAGACTCATCTTTTGTTATAATTGTAGCTGCATATAATCAAAATAATAATAATCTTTTGGGCTACTCAGGTACAGCATTTAGAGATGATAAGGATGATAAGATAGACTTTGCCGCAGGAGGAGTAAATACGTTAACGGTAGGACTTAATAATACTACAAGGATTATTAATGGTACAAGTCTTGCAGCTGCTATTGGAGCAGGAGCTTGTGTATTATTATTTCAGTGGGGGATAGTAAATGGCAATTATCCATATATGTATACACAGAGTATGAAGACATTTTTTAGGAGAGGGGCTGAAAGAAGAAGAGGAGATAAATATCCTAATTCGCATCTTGGATATGGAATAATTAATTTTTATAAAATATTTAATAATATGACATAAAACTATTTAGATGAAATTTTCACAATACAAAGTTACTCTATAAAGTTTAAATATATCATAAAGAAGTAACAAAAATAATGAATTATTATATTATATATTGTAGGGGAAAAGACGGGGTTCGTTAGATAGATTTATTTTCATGTTCAGTACTAGATTTAATAATAAACATACAAGGAGTTATAGGTAATATATGTGTTATGAATCTATCATCTTAAAGTCTTAAATTCCTTGATATGAAACTTATACCTACAAGTTGTAGAGAAGCCGTATTACTAGTTTAGTAATACGGCTTATTTTTATATTATATATAATATTACGAGATAGAAATTTCAAAGTTGAAGTAATCTAATAAAAGAAGTTGTTTGATTCTGTTTCTTGAGTATTACTTTCAGTAGTACTATTAGAACTAGAGTCTTCTTCTAGACTATCTTTATATAGTTTAATAAATGCATCTAGTCTGTAGAAGTTCGCAAATAAGCTTATTAGATAAGAATCCTTAAGTTGTTGTAATGTTGCTAAATCAGGATTTTCTTCGGTATTATTAAGTTTAAGTAAAGCCTCTGAATATCTATTCATTGATACTATCCATAATAAGGTATATCCAATAGAAATTAATATTTGACCATAAACAAAGGTTTCTTCAGGTGTACGACCAGTGTTATTTATATTTAATATATCTAATGTATCTAAATTGGCAGCAGAGAAAAATGTTAGATATCCGAAAGATGCAAATAATGCTCCTATTTTTTCTAAGTTAGCTAAGGCTAATTCTAAATCTTTTAGGTATAATTCAAAAGCATCTGTTGAGGAAGTGCTTTTATTTGAATTTTTATTGTCTTTACTTTTTTTCAAAAGATGCCTCCATAAAAGAATTTCATGATAGTATATGCAAAAAGATGATTATTTGAAAGCGTAAAGCATGCTTTTATGGAGAAAATAAATTTCAACTTTTTTATAGCTAAGTAAGGATATAAAAAAGTTGAAATTTATATGTTTGTGTTATAGAACTTTTAGGTCTAGAAGTTCTACATCAGAAGATATAAAACCTTCTTTTATAGGCTCAACATTCATAAGGTCTGTCGATAAATATTTTTTATTATCATCTGCAAATACAGTAACTATATTGCCTTTGAAATTATTTAATTCAAGGGCTTTTATTGCACCTATAAAGTTAGCACCAGAAGATATTCCAACACCTAAACCGAATTTTTTACATATCATTTGAGACATGATTATTGAATCACCATCATCTACGCTAATTACATCATTTAATTTCGATAAATCTAAAATCGCAGGTATAAACTCATCTGAAATTCCTTGGATACGATGCTTGCTAGATGTATGTTTTCCTTTTGATAAAGTTGGAGAGTTAGATGGTTCAAGAGGATAAATTTTTAAATTCCGATTTCTTTCTTTTAAATATTTACCTATACCCATTACTGTTCCACCAGTTCCTACACCAGCAATAAATAAATCAGCTTTTAGACCATGCTTTTTTAATGCATGATATATTTCAGGACCTGTAGAGTAATAATGAGCATAAGTATTATCTACGTTAGAAAATTGTCCAGGTAAAAATATATCAGAACAATTTTTAGAACATTCCTCTGCTAAGGATACACATTTTAGGAATCCACCATCTTCTTTTGATACTAAGTGAAGTTTTGCATTATAGCTTTCTAATAGCTTCATCCTTTCTGTACTAAGCCAGTCAGGCATATAAATATGCACTTCATGTCCTAAATAAGCACCTATAGCTGCAAAAGATATACCAGTATTCCCACTAGTAGCTTCTACAATAATATCATTTTCTTTTAATCTCTTATCTGAATATGCTTTTTTTATCATATATATTGCGATTCTATCTTTAATGCTTCCAGTTAAGTTGTAGTGTTCAATTTTAGAATATACCTTAAGAGGTTTTCCTTTATAAGTAAAAGAAATTTCAACTAATGGAGTGTTTCCTATAAGTTTTTCTAAATTACTTATTTTATTTGAAATATTCATAATTAAGACTCCTAAACTAAGATTATTAATATTAAATATATGTCTTAGATTTAGAAATATTTATTATAAATTTTACGAATTCTTAAGCATTTATAGAATTTTTATCATCTAAAGGTGTAGAAATTTCTTTCATTGCTTTCTTAAATTGAATTATAAATAATATTGCTGTAGTTGTAACTGCTAAGATATCTGCAACAGGTTCAGCAGTAAATACAGCTGTTGTTTTATCTTCCATAAACATTGGCATAATATAAATTAAAGGTATTAATAAAATTATTTTTCTAAGCAATGCTAAGAATAAAGATGCTTTTGCATTACCTAGAGCAATAAATGTTTGTTGGCATGCAATCTGAATACCGAAAATACAAGATACAGCCATATATATTCTAAGTGCTCGACTTGCAAAATCTACAAGCTCAGGGTCGTTATTAAATATTAATATAAATGCTTGAGGGAAAATCATTGCAGAAGCCCAAAGCACAGTAGAGTAAGTTAAACATGAAATAAGTAAAAGCTTAAAGGCCTTCTTTACACGATCAGCATTCTTAGCACCAAAATTATAACTAATAATTGGTTGTCCACCTTGAGTTAATCCTGTTAGTGGAAGCATAGAAAATTGCATAACACTTGTAAGTATTGTCATTGCACCAACAGCGATATCACCACCATATTTTAATAGTGAAGAATTAAAACAAACTGCGATTAAACTTTCAGTAGCTTGCATAATAAATGGAGCAAGTCCAAGTGCTATTGATGGAAGAATAATTTCTTTTGATAGACGTAAATGTTTTTTACGTATCTTTAAGGTAGTCTTCTTTCCTGTTAAGAAGAATAAAATCCAAATCATTGATAAAGATTGTGAAATTATAGTTGCAAGAGCGGCACCAGCTACCCCCATATTAAATCCGAAAATAAAAATAGGATCTAGGATAATATTTGTTATTGCACCAATTAAAACAGTAAGCATACTTGTTTTTGCAAAGCCTTGTGCACTTATAAAGGCATTAAGACCAAGCGTTAATTGAACAAATATAGTACCTAAACTATATATTCTCATATAGCTTGTTGCATAAGTTATTGTATTCTCACTTGCACCAAATAATAAAAGTAAATCTTCAGCGAAGAATAAAAATATTATTGTAAGTGTAATAGATATAATTACAAGTAAGGTAAAAGAGTTACCTAAAGTCTTCTCAGCAGTGTCTTTTTCACCTTTTCCAAGAAATATAGATGCTCTTGGAGCGCCACCCATACTAACAAGTGCTGCAAAAGCAGAAATAATCATTATTAAAGGTAAGCAAACACCAACACCTGTTAAAGCTAGCTTGCCCACATTAGCAATATGACCAATATACATACGGTCAACTAAGTTATAAAGTAAGTTAATAATTTGTGCTGCAATTGCAGGTACTGCTAATTTAAAAAGTAATTTTCCAACACTACAGGTTCCTAGTTCTTCTGTTTGATTATGTTGCATAATATCAGTCTCCTTCTTTATTTTAAAATAAAATTGACAATGATTTATATTAATTATAATATAGTTTACAAGGAAACAGTTTATAATTCAACTATCTTGGAGGAAAAATGGATACAAATTTTAAAATTTCTAATATTTTATATAATATGAAACATATTGGTGATTTATATTATGACCTTTCTTCTAAAGCTGCAAAGGAATGTAATTTAACAAAACCAGAAGCAGATATTTTACTTTTTATAAAAAATAACCCAGAATTTAATACTGCAAAGGATATAGTTAAACTTAGAGGATTTTCAAAAGCATATGTATCTAAGGCTGTGGAACCTTTATTAGATAAAGAATTAATAACAATCGAGATAGATAAAGAAGATAGAAGATGTCAACATCTTCTTCTTACAGAAAAATCAGAACCATTACTTGATATATTATTAAAGATGCAAAGAGAATTTATTGATATTATTACTGATGGTATTGATAAAGAAGATATAAAAACATACATAAAAATTATGGATAGTTTTTATAAAAACTCTAAAAAAAGGTAAAAAATATGTATTAAAAATCTTTTTATAACAAATAATAAGAATAATTATTATAGTTATAAGGAGTTTTTTTTATGAAAAAGATACTTATTAGTACAATTTTTGTTTTAATTTTAACTTTTATAATTACTTCATATACAAGTGCTGAAAATGTTAAGAATAATATTGAACTTGAAAAAGCAATAATTAGTAATGTTAAGGTAACAACTGAAGGTAATAGATATATGACATTTTATGAAGATATAAATGGAGGAACTAATAATGAAGTATTAGTTTATATATGGGGACCAGACTTTAGCAATAGCTGTGGAGATACTTTATTAGTATTTACTGAAGAGAATGGAAATTATAGTTTTATATCTAAGACTACGAGTGTTAATATGCCAATAATAATAAGTAATTCAAAAACTAATGGATTTAATGATATAATTGTGTATGTTACCGGTGGTGGGGTTAAGAATGGATTTTATACAGCATTAAAAAATCAAGAAGGTAGATATCCACTCAATCCAAGTGTTCAACCAAAGGTAGATTTAGATAAAATACATGTTAAAAGGTTAATTAACGTAAATATCAATCAGAGTACAGGAGAAGAGTTAAAGTTGTGAAAGAGTATAAGTTTGAAGCAGAGATAAAGAAGGTAGATGGAAAAGATGCATCATATATAGAGATACCATTTGATGTGGAAAAGGAGTTTGGAGCAAAAAGAATAAAAGTTAAAGCTTCATTTGATGGAATTGAGTATAGAGGTTCTATTGTTAAGATGGGATTACCTTGTTATATGATAGGACTTACTAAGGATATACGCAATAAAATAGGAAAAACTTATGGAGATACTGTTAAAGTAATAGTAGAAAGAGATGTTGAAGAGCGTATTATAGAAATTCCAGAAGAGTTAAAATTGAGATTTAATGATAATAAAGAGGCATATGATTTTTATAATGATTTATCATATTCTCAAAAGAAAAAATATGTTACGTGGATAAATTCTGCTAAGAAAAAAGAAACATTTGAGAAAAGAATTAATGATACTATAATAAAATTATCAAATAAAGAAAAAATGTAAATAAGATTATTTATAGGAAATTTTAATATGTAAGCCCCTTCTGTAAATGCAGAAGGGGTTTATGTTTAAATTAATATTTGTAAATTAATGTCGAAATGAAAAAAGAATAGAATGTCGAAAATGGAAAAAAATACTCTAAATATAATATTTGTATAAAAAATTTGCTTATGATAAAATAAATGAGTAGTATTTATGGGATACGGGGGATGAAAGATGGAATCTGTTTTTAATTGTATTGATGAATGCATAATGGTTCTAGATGAAAAAAATATAATAAAATTCTGTAATAAGAGTTTGTTAAATATATTGGGCTATAATTTGAATGATATACAAAAAAAGAATTTGATTAATATTATACAAGGGATTAATAATTTCGATAGTGATGGAGAAGTAATTATTTATAACAAAGAAAATACTCCAGTTCAATTTACATATAAAGTAAACAATGCAATATGGAAAGGAAATAGTGCAAAAATTTTAGTTTTAAAAGAAAAAGAATTATATACCAAGGCTGATTTAGAAAAGATATTAGAAAATATTCCGCTATTGGTATGGATGAGAGATTTAGAAGGTAAATATATTTATGTGAATAGAGCATATTGTGATTTTATGAAACTAAGTAAAGATGAAATAATAGGAAAGAGAGATAGAGATTTTCTTTGTAAAGAAGACTCATCTGTTATAGAAGAGGAAGATAGAAGACTAATAAAAGAAAAGTGTAATATTATTGAGCAAGAGGAGCTTAGAATAAAAAATAAATTAGCCCTGTTTTTTGTAGCTAAGGATGTGGCAGTAGATAAAGATGGGGATGTTAAATATGTTTTTGGAGTGGCACATGATATTACAGATATTAAGAAGATAGAAGAAAAAAGAAGAGAACTTGAGAAAGAGATTGAAGTAGAAAAGATTAGAAATGAATTTTTTAATAATATTTCTCATGAATTTAAAACTCCACTAAATGTTCTTTTATCTACTACTCAATTAATAGGAAGCCATATAAAAGAGCGAGATATTAAAGAGATAAGTGGAGAGAAGATTAAAAATTATATCGAAATGATTGAGAATAATTCTTATAGGTTATTGAGATTAACTGATAATCTTATTGATATGACTAAAATAGATACTGGAGAATATAAAATAAATTTAGAAAATAAAGATATTGTATCTATAGTTGAAGATGTAGTATTAACAGCTTGTGATTGCATGGGGAATTTCAGTGGTGAAATTATTTTTGATACAAACGTAGAAGAAAGAATAGTTGCCTGTGATCAAGAAAAAATAGAAAAAGTTATACTTAATTTACTATCTAATGCAGTGAAATATGGTAATGATAATGGTGAAATCTTTGTTAATATAAACTCTTATGAAGATAGTGTTGAGATTTCTGTAAAAGATAATGGAATTGGAATATCACCAGAGAATATTAATAATATTTTTGAGAGATTTGGACAAGAGGATAAAAGCTTATCAAGGAAACAAGAGGGAAGTGGATTAGGTCTGGCATTAGTAAAGTCAGTAGTAGAAATGCACAATGGAACTATTAATGTACAAAGTGAACTAGGAAAAGGTTCAAATTTTATAATTACACTACCAGCAAAAAGAGTAGTTAAGAGTGAGCAACTTAAATTTAATATTTGTAACCAAACAATTTTTGAAAAATGTATGATAGAATTTTCAGATATATATGCTATTATATAATTTAATATAGATAGACAAGTAAACACCTGCTATATAAGTAGGTGTTTTAATTTGTATTAAATATAGAATATTAAAATACTTTAAATTAATATTAAGATTAACTTAAGATATTTTATAAGATTTTGTTGTAAAATATAAGTAAGACCCAAAATCTATGATTTTGATGGTCGAAGTCAACTGAAAGTCCAAATTTGTAATTTGGTAACTTGAAGTTATACAGAGTATACACCTACGAACGTCAGTGAGTAGAGTGTTTCATTAAGTGACCCAAAATCTATGATTTTGATGGCGAACTTAACTGAAAGTGTTTCATTAAAGGAGTAACGAAATGTCCAAAATTATGATTATAGAAGATGAAGTAACTATTAGGGAAGAGTTGAAAGTATTTTTAACTAGGTATGGGTATGAGGTATTAGTTCCAGATGACTTTTCTAATATTATTGATTACGTAAAAAGTAAAAATCCAAACTTAATATTATTAGATATAAACTTACCTATATTTGATGGGTATTATATATGTAGAGAGATACGAAAATTTTCAGAGGTTCCTATAATTATAGTCACTAGTAGAGATAGTGATGTTGATGAGCTTATGAGTATGAACTTAGGGGCTGATGATTTTATAACTAAACCTTATAATACACAAATATTATTGGCAAGAATTGAATCTATATTAAAGAGAGTATACAGAAATTCCACGGTTCAAGATGTATTGGAGTATGGAGATATGAAGTTGAACTTATCTAATGGAACTATAGTTTATAATGATAAAGTTATTGAATTAACTAAAAATGAATTGAAAATTCTATCATATTTAATAAAGAATAGAGGAAAAATTGTATCAAGGGAATCTCTTATAAATTATCTTTGGAATTGTGAGATGTTTATTGATGATAATACTTTATCAGTAAATGTTACACGAATTAGAAAGAAGCTAGAGGAGATTGGATTATCTAACATAATTGAAACAAGAAGAGGGTTAGGTTATATAATGGTATGAATATTGTAGAATATATAAAAGAAAGGATACCTTTTCTAATAATAAATTTAGTTTTATTTTTTATTGTTGCAATTTTTATGTATATAGCTAATGTGCCTAAAAGTATAATAATAATAGTATTTTCAATTTGGTTTTTACCATTAGTATCTTATATAGTAATAGAATTAATTAAGAGTAAAAGGTATTTTGATAGTATAAATAATGTATTAGAGAATTTAGATAAAAAGTATTTATTACCAGAGGTTATAGATGAAGCTAATTTTATCGAAGGAAAGATATTAAATAATATTTTAAAAACTCTTAGTAAGGATATGAATGAACGAGTAAAATATTTTAAAGATGAACAGTTAGAATATAGAGAGTATATTGAAACATGGGTTCATGAAATAAAGACACCTATATCATCAACTAAGTTAATTCTAGAGAATGATGATAGTAAATTAAGCGAAAGAGTTAATTATGAAATTAGAAAAGTAGAAAATTATATTGATCAAGTTTTATATTATGCTCGAAGTAGTGATGTAAGCAAAGATTACATAATTAAAGAATTTGATTTAAGAGCAGTAGTAATGAAATCTATTAAATCAAATTCTAGAGATTTTATAAATAAAAAGATTAAATTAGAGCTAAAAGAAGTAAGTGGAAAGATATTTAGTGATGCAAAATGGATTGAATTTATAATAAATCAGGTAATAGTAAATGCTATTAAATTTTCTGAAGCTAATAAAGGAGTAGTAGAAATCTATTCTGAAGAATATGAAAATAATATAGTACTAACTATAAAAGATAATGGTGTAGGTATAAGTGATAAAGATATAGATAGAGTTTTTGAAAAAGGATTTACTGGAGAGAATGGAAGGCGATTTGGTAAATCTACAGGTATAGGTCTTTATCTTTGTAAAAATCTTTGTAGAAAATTAGGACTTGGAATAACTATAACTTCTAAAGTAAATGAAGGAACAAAGGTTAATATAGTATTTCCAAAAGGAAGATTTACTGATTTTTAAGATTAGTTAAGAGTATTTATATATTGTAGTAAATAAGATTATAAAAACTAAAAATATGATAACCATAGTATATGATATTAGAAAAATAATTACTAATACTATATGCTGTGGTTATTTTTATATTTGAAAATAACCACATAGATATATTTTCATATATCTCATATACAAGTATGTGCAATATTGATTAAGGATTTTATCTTACAAATTTGTAACTTATATGAAAGCTTAATCAATATGTGGCTATGATATTTTAGTATAGAATAAATTATGTTGAAAGCAATATTAAAGAATTTAAATATAAAAAGAAAAATGCAAGAAGTTAAATTTATTATAAATTTTGGAGGTAGGAAGAGTGAGGAACATATTAAAAGTAGAGAAAGTAGAAAAGTATTATGGAAATAAAGATAATATAACAAAGGCTATAGATAATATTAGCTTTAGAGTTGATAAAGGGGAATTTGTTGGAATAATGGGTCCATCAGGATCTGGAAAGACAACACTGCTTAATTGTATTTCAACTATAGATACAGTAACTACAGGTAATATAATAATAAATGATAAAGATATAACTAAGATGAAATCAAAGCAATTAGAAAATTTTAGAAAAGATGAATTAGGGTTTATATTTCAAGACTTTAATCTTTTAGATACATTAACTGCATATGAAAATATAGCTTTAGCATTGACTATACAAGGAGTTAAGCCGAGTTTAATAGATGAAAAAATAAAAAATGTTTCAAAAAATCTTGGAATAGAGGAAGTATTAAATAAATATCCATATCAAATGTCAGGAGGACAAAAGCAAAGAGTTGCATCTGCTAGAGCAATTGTAACTGACCCATCATTAATCTTAGCAGATGAACCAACAGGAGCACTAGATTCTAAGTCATCAAGATTATTATTAGATTCTTTCGAAAAATTAAATAAAGATTTAGATGCTACAATACTTATGGTTACTCATGATGCTTTTACAGCAAGTTATGCTCATAGAATTCTATTTATAAAAGATGGAAAAGTTTTTAATGAGTTAGTAAGAGGAAACGATTCAAGAAAAGAATTCTTTAATAGAATAATTGAAGTTGTAACTCTGCTTGGAGGTGATGTTGAGAATGTATTCTAAGATAGCTATAAATAATGTAAAAAGAAGTTTTAAGGATTATGCAATATACTTTTTAACAATATCTTTTGCTGTATGTATATTTTATAGCTTTAACTCTATAGAATCACAAAAAGCATTATTAGATATTAATAAAAATCAAGCAGAATATATAGCACTTATAACGACTTTAATATCATATGTTTCAGTATTTGTATCATTTGTTTTAGGTGGATTAATTCTATATGCAAATAATTTCTTAATAAAGAAAAGAAAAAAAGAACTTGGAATTTATATGACACTTGGAATGAGTAAGAGAAAAATATCAAAGATATTATTAAGTGAAACTTTAATAGTAGGAGTATTATCTCTTTTATCAGGTTTATTATTAGGATTAGGTGTATCACAAGGTCTATCATTGTTTACAGCTAAATTATTTGAAGTTGGAATGTCTGAATTTAAATTTGTAGTATCAGGTAGTGCTATTTTAAAAACAGTATTATATTTTGCTTTAATATTTGGTGTTTTAATGATATTTAATACGAGAATTATATCAAAATATAAATTAATTGATATGTTAACTGCAGCAAGAAAAAGTGAAGATATTAAAATAAAAAATCCGATAGTTTCATCAATTATATTTATCATATCTATGATAATTTTATTTACAGCATATTATTTAGTAAGTAAAAGTGGACTAAATATGGAAAAGCTAGGATTTAAGCTTTCAATAGTATTAGGTGTAATAGGAACAGCAGGATTTTTCTATGGAATTTCAGGATTTTTATTATCAATAATTCAAAGAAGTAAGAATATATATCTTAAAAAGTTAAATATTTTTGTTACAAGGCAAATAAGTAGTAAAGTAAATACTAATTTTGTATCAATGACAGTAATTTCACTTATGTTATTTATAACTATAGTACTTTTATCAACAGGGTTAAGCTTCAAAAGTGCTTTAGAAAAAGGTATAGTTGCTCCATATGATGCTTCAATAAAGTTATTTACAGATGAAGATAGCACTTATAAAAGTATGGAGGATGTATTAAAAGAAATTAATTATGAATTTTCTTATAGTGAACCTATATTTATTAATGGATATGTAATTAATGGGATAGATGCTAACACTATACTAAAGGATTATGCAGTAGGAGAGTTTAAAAGGAGCTTAGATGATGGAAAGCACAGATGGGAATATATAGATGCTATTAAGATTTCAGATTATAATAAAATAAGAAGTTTATATGGTGAAGAGCCATTAAATATAAGTGATAATGAAATATTAGTTACATCTAATTTTACATCAGCGAAAGATTCAGTAAAAAACTTTATTGAAAGTAATCCACAGATTAGCATAGCTGGAAAAGAGTATAAGGTAGCTAATAAAGAATATTTAAGCGAAGCAGTATATAACTCTGAAATAGCAGATAATGTGTTAACTATTATAGTGCCAGATGATTTTAAAGATATGACTTTAGATTCAGCATATATGAATATGAATTATAAGAATCCTAATAATCCTACAGAAGAAGAGGAAATGATTAGTTTATTTGATTCTTTAAGTGGATATAAGAGTGAAGGAGCACTTAGTAGTAGTTATACTAGAGGAGAGAAAGATGAAATTCATAATCTACCAATGTTAAGATATACAAAGAAGCAGCTTTATGAACAAAGTAAAGGGCTGACTACAATGATACTTTATATGGGATTATATTTAGGAATTGTATTTTTAATTTCTAGTGCAGCGGTTTTAGCTCTTCAACAATTATCAGAAGCTAGTGATAGTAGTGATAGATACAAGGCATTAAAGAAAATTGGTGCAACAGAAAAGATGATAAATAAAACTATATTTACTCAAACAGTAATTTATTTTGCAATGCCATTAACACTTGCAATAGTAAGCTCAATAGTTGGAATATCGGTAGTTAATAAATTTATAGCTTTATATGGAAAACCTAATATTGTACCAACAGCATTAATGACTTTAGGAATACTTATTGTCGTTTATGGAGGATATTTTTATACAACATATACAGGATATAAGATTATAATTAAAAATTCAAAATAGATAAATAAAGGCTATGTTAAAATCCATTTTAAGAAATTGAAATGATTTTAATATGGTCTTTTTCGATTATTACTTCAAGGTTGGAGCAAATAAAAAATATATTAAATAATATAGAGTATGAGTACAGACAAAGGGTTGTTATTATGGGAAAAAAATCTTTTAAATATAAAAAAAGAAAAAGAGATAAGCAAGAGAAATCTACTTATTATAATGATAAAGAAAGTGAAAAGTTACAACTTCTTGCTGTACAACAATCAGTAATAATACTAAATATATATGGACAAGTATTACTATATAAAGCTGCATTATTAGGAGTTGAACTAGTTGAGACACATTTTACAAATAATGAACTTCAAATAGAAGCAGATACTTTGGTAAAGCAGGCAGTCTATATATTTTTAATAACTGGATTATTATCAGCTCAGCTTGCAATGATTAATTATAACCTAGCATATGAAGATATAAATAATGGAGCTGATTATTCGATTCAACCTAATATAGACTTAATTACTGCAAATGTTCTAAATGTAACAGCAGCAATATACTATATAAAAGCTGCCAATGGATTATATGATAGGGATAACTTACAACCTATTTTCGGATTTAGATAAACTTAGACACTAGAAATTAAAGATATTAGCGAAAAACTATCGGGAAATATTGATGAAAATAGTAAATAATGTTAAAATTATGGAGGGGATAATACTATATTATAGCGATGGGGGCAAAAAATGACTAAACGTGTAAGATATACAGCAATAATCTTAATAGTATTTTTTATAAGCATTTTTTATAATACAGTAGTACTAGCTGATGAAATTAATCTTTCCAATAAAAAAAATTTAGATAATGGCAAAGTTAACTTTCAAAATATATCTATGAAAGATGGTTTATCTAGTAATGCTATAACTTGTATTTTTCAAGATTCTAAGGGGTATATATGGATAGGAACTGAAGATGGGTTAAATCAATATGATGGAAATGGGGTAAAAGTTTATAATTATGAAAACAGCACAGAAGATGGTTTGAGTTCTACATATATAACAAGTATTGCGGAGGATGAGCAGGGGTATATATGGGTTGGAACTTATGGCGGTTTAAATATCATTGATGGTGAAACAGAAAATATAGTTTGCTATGGTGATAAAAATAACTTGAGCAGCCCATATATAACAGATATTTATAAAGATAGTAATAATACTATGTGGGTAGGAACAGCTTCAGGGTTAAATAGGTATGATTCCGAAAGTGATAAATTTGTTAAATATTATTGGAATGATAGGGATAATGAAATTGCTAATAATTATATTACTGATATAAGTGAAGATGAAAATGGATTTTTATGGATAGCTACTAAATGTGGTATAGGTGGAATAAATATAAATGAATTAGATTATTATGCTAAGAATTTTGGGGAAGAAAATTCTAAGCAAATATACGCAATTGGTAGAAGTATAGATGGATATATGTGGGTTGCTAGTAAAAGTGGGATATATAAACATAATGTATTTGATAAAAAAACTAATATTTATAAAGTTAGATTTGATGATAGTATAGAAAACAGTATCGTTACAGTACTATGTGATATTGAAGGCAATGTATGGCTTGGAACCTCAGATGGACTAGTAAAATATAATGAACAAAATAATACAATTGAAACTTACAAAAAAGACATAGCATTTAATACTAGTCTAATTAGTAATTCTATCACCTGTTTATTTCAAGATAGAAATGGAGTTTTATGGATAGGAACTGATAATGGAGTGAGCATATTAAATACAGCTCAACAGTTTAGTAATAGCATAAATGACGCTTTAAGGAAAATGGATATACCATATAGTAGTATAACATCTATAATCGAGGATAGTAATAACGATTTATGGATAGGTACAGAGAGTAATGGAATAATAAACTTTATTGTAGAAACTAAAGAGACTGTTAGATATATATATGATGAGAATAATAATAACTCATTATCTAGTAATAAAATAAATAATATTTTCGAGATTGAAAAAAATAGATTTGTAATATCTACAGATAGAGGGGTAGATGTTTTATATAAAGATACAAGAAAGATAGAATGTAACGTAACTAGAGACTTAAGAGAAGAGTATACTAATGAAATATTAACTATTTTTAATGATGGATATGATTTGTGGATAGGTACTAATAATGGTTTTTTTAAAAGTGAAAATGGAACATATGAATTAGTAAACTACAATGAGAATTTTCAAGAGAAAGGAATAGATAATTATAGAGTTGTAGATATCTTTCAAGATGAAAGAGATAAAGATATATTATGGCTAGCGGGAGAACGATATAGCGGACTTATAAAATTTCATAAAACTGATGGTATTATAAAAAACTATGTAACAAGTAAAGACATCACTTCTATTAGCTATGACTTTGTAAATTGTATAGAAGGTGATGGAAATGGAGTTTTGTGGATAGGAACAAATTCAGGATTAAATAAATTTGATATAGAAACTGAAACATTTATAAGATATTCTCAAAAAGATGGACTAGTTAGTGATTATATAAATTCAATTGAAATAGATAGTTGTGGAAACTTATGGCTAGGAACAAATAATGGATTAAGTAAATTTAATATTGAAGAAAATAAATTTATAAATTTTTCTGAAATAGATGGAATTCAAGGAAGCCACTTCAATAGAGGGGTAAGCTTAAATATGGAGTGTGGTCAGGTACTATTTGGAACATCTACTGGAGTAGTATCTTTTAATCCAATGGAGATTAATGAAGATACATATAGAAATGAAAATGTTGTAATAGGAAAAGTAAGAATAAATGGTGAGTTAATTACTTTGGGAGATAAGAACCTAAATTTAAAGTACAATGAGAACAACATAATGTTTCAATATTTCCTTCCTGAGTATGGAAGATTAGGAGAGATAAATTATTTATACAAGCTTGAAGGAGTAGATGATGAGTGGAAATATATTAATAGAGGGTTATTTTCAAACTATACATTATTATCACCAGGTAACTACACTTTTAAAGTAAAGGCTATGAATAATACTGGAGACATTACAGAAGAAACAAGTTTAAATTTTACGATAAATAGTCCTATTTGGAAAACTAAAGCAGCATATTGTTTTTATATTTTTATTTTTTTAGCTATAATCTACTTTATATGGAACAGAGTTAAATTATTAAAAGCTATAGTTGAAAAACAGACTAAAGAAATAAATCGTCAGATGGATGAAAATAAAAAATTATATGAAAGAAGTTTAAAAAATGAGAAATTTAAAAATGATTATTTTGTAAATCTTTCTCACGAGTTAAGAACTCCTATAAATATAATATTATCTGTTTTACAATTGTTAAATTCTTTAGAGGATAGTGGAAATGTTACTAAAGAAAAAGCAAAACATTATATGGATGTAATAAAGAAAAGCTCTAATAATTTATTAAAGATTATAAATGATATTATAGATAGTTCAAAGATAGAGTCTGGAGCTTATAAAATAAATAAACAAGATAATGTAGATATAGTTTATTTAGTAGAAGAAACAGCTCTTAATATGAGCGATTATATAAAAGAAAAAGGACTTGAACTAATAATTGACCCAGAGATAGAAGAAAAAACAATATGTTGCGACCCAAAAGAAATAGAAAGATGTATTATAAATCTTATTGGAAATGCGGTTAAATTCACTGAAAGTGGTGGAAGAATTAGTATTGTAATTAAAGAAAATGAGAATTTTGTAAGCATTTCTGTTGAAGATACTGGACTTGGTATATCAAAAGATGACCAAGAGTTCATTTTTAACAGATTTGAGCAAGGAAAAGGTTCTGATTCAACTAAAGTAAGTAGTAGTGGGATAGGTTTAACATTAGTTAAATATATAGTAGAGCTTCATAATGGTAATGTTTCATTAGAAAGTGAAGAAAATCAGGGAAGTAAATTTACAATAACTTTACCTTTAGTTTAATTCTAGAAGGTAACTTTACAACTTAATAATTAAAATAAATTAGCATGTATATTTATGGAGATATATATGCTAATTTTTTATTAAATATAAGAATTAATTAATTAAATAAAGAAAAGATAATAAAGAAATAAATATATACTTAGGAGATTATTAATGGAAAGATTAGCAGAATTAATAAATAATTATGGATATATTATTATTTTTTTATCATTATTTTTAGAATTGATAGCATTACCACTACCAGGAGAAATCTTAATGGGATACTGTGGATTTCTTATTTATAATGGAAGTTTGAATTACACATTAAGTATTATAACAGCAGCACTAGGAGCTATATGTGGTATAACATTATCATATTTTATTGGTAAATTATTAGGAGTTCCGTTTTTTCATAAGTATGGTAAATATGTTCATCTCACTCCAGAAAAGTTAGATAAAATATCAGGATGGTTTGATAGATTTGGAAATAAATTATTGACTATAGCTTACTTTATACCTGGAGTAAGACATATTACTGGATATGTATCAGGAATAACCAATATATCTTTTAGTAAATTTGCCATTCATGCCTATATAGGTGCATTTATTTGGGCTATAACATTTATTACTATTGGTAAAGCATTAGGTGAAGATTGGAATTATTTACATAAGTATGCTACAAAGTACTTAATTATAGGAGCAATATTATTAGGGATTATCATAGTAGCTATATATGGTTATAAGAGATATGAAAAAGAGATAAAGAAATATATTTACTTATATATGAAAAATATAATTTCGGTTTATAATTCAATTAAGAAAGTTGAATTAGGCATAGTTATTGCAGGGATAGTGTATATAGCTTTAATAATAGTTACTTTTAAATTAATAGATGAGCATTTATCAAATGAAATGAGCTTATTTGATAGTATAACCTATAGAATTTTTAGAGGTGTTTTTTCAAAGAGTTTTATAGAGGTTATAAGTGGATTTAAAAATTTATCATCTGTATATATTGTAATCTTGGTAAGTATTTTAATGGTTGGGTGGATAACAGTAAAGCAAAGTCAGAAAGTAAAAAATATATTATTTATAATTTTTACAATTCTAGGTGGAGAGATATTTGTTGACATTTCTAACTATATATTTAAGAAGAGTAATTCAGCTATAGATATAGGAAGTATTTATAATAGCTTTCCAAGTAAAGATGTTTTTATAGTTTCTATTTTATTTGGGATTATTACATATTATATATTAAGGCAAAGTTATAGTAAAATTATAAAAACTATATCGATGATTATACTTATATCTATTTGTGCTTTTGTAGGAATAAGTGATATATATTTAAAAATTCAATATGCTAGTGGTGTAATTGTAGCTTATTTATTTGCTACTCTTTGGATTATCTTATGTATTACAATTTTAGAATTATGGAGTATTATACCTGAAGTTGCAAGTAAGTTAGAGGATTAGTAAAAGGTATAAGGAATTTTTTAGCTTTGACATCTATTTGTAATGTTTATATTATAAAATTAATATGATAATTTATATTTTAGGAATCATGGAAAATGGATGGAGGAGAGATAAAGTGATATGCCTATAAGTATGAGAGAGGAAGTTAATAATAGAGTTACAAGAAATAGAAAAAGAAAACGCAGAAAGTATATAGTAGCAGGAGTTATTATTATAACTACTTTTGGAATATATAAAATTAATTATTATTGCAAACAAAAGGAAGTGGCAAGTGTAATTATTGAAGAAAATAAATATATAGAGAATGAAGAAGCAACTATTAAAAATAGTAGATCAGCGTCTAATGAATACTTAATGTTGATTAATAAGGTAAGTGGTATAAACCAAAACTATATACCTCCGGATTTAGTAATTCCAAATGTTAAATTTAGAGTAGCTGATGATATGTGCAGAGAAATGAGAGTAGATGCTGCAAAAGCTTTAGAAAATATGTTTAATGATGCAATGAAAGAAGGAATAAACTTAATTGCAATTTCAGGATATAGATCATATGAGTATCAACAAGAAGTTTATGATAGAAGCGTTGCAATAGAAGGTCAGGAGTATACAAATAACTATGTTGCTGTACCAGGAACAAGTGAGCATCAAACTGGATTAGTAATGGATTTATTATCAGATGAATATTTAAGTTTAGATGAGGGGTTTGAGAATACAAGAGCTTTTCAGTGGCTTAAGGAGAATATGAGTAATTATGGATTTATACTTAGATATCCTAAAGGAAAAGAAGATATAACAGGATATGATTATGAACCATGGCATTTGAGGTATGTTGGAGTTGATGTTGCAGAAGAGATAATGAGTAAAGGCATAACCTTAGAAGAATATTTAAATAGTTAGTATTATATATATTTATAATACTAGGATTACAGTAAGAATGTATAAAAACTTCTAAAGAAAGATATTTTCTTTAGAAGTTTTTTTACTACATAGAGATTATATACGCCAAAGTTTAATTTATAGATAAGTGATGAATATTATATGTGATAAAGTTACACAAGGTGATGTAAAATGATAACAATTGCTGGTGTGAGGAATATAATTTATTAAGTGATAATTAATTTATCAACTTAAATGAATTATAGGAGAGTAAGAAGATGAAAGTCATTAATGAATCAGAATTTGTAAATGAAGTTAAAGATGGATTAGTTTTAGTAGATTTTTATGCAGAATGGTGTGGCCCATGTAAGATGCTTTCACCAGTTTTAGAACAAATAAATAAAGAAAATAAGGATATTAAAGTTGTTAAGGTTAATATTGATAATTCAAGAAATATAGCATCATATTATCAAATACAATCAATACCAACTTTAGTTTTATTGAAGGATGGACAATTTATCCATAGGATGATAGGTTTCAATCCTAAGAAAAAAATAGAAGAGTTTATAGCAAGAGGAAAATAAATTAATAAAATCACATAGAGATTTTATTTAAGTAAATTTCTGTGTGATTTATTTTTATATTTAGTAATATAATTAATTTATTAAATCAATTACAATATTAACATTATTTAAATGTTTTCATAAAGAATTGAAAAAATATTTATAAAATTTATAAATATTTGTTCCATTTTCAATAAAATGGTTGTATAATATGAATATATTAAATTAATATTTTGAGTGAACAAAGGCGTTCAATAGAGGGATAATCCCTATTCTATTGTCGTCTTTTTTTTTATTATAAAGGGGGAATATATTATGTCAAAGTATACAAGGGAAGATATTTTAAGATTAGTAGAGGAGAATGACATTAAGTTTATAAGATTGCAATTCACAGATATATTTGGATTCTTAAAAAATGTAGCTATTACTGATAGACAATTAGAGAAGGCCTTGGACAATAATATAATGTTTGATGGTTCATCTATTTCAGGATTTGTAAGAATTGAAGAATCAGATATGTATTTAAGACCAGATTTAGATACATTTTCTATATTACCATGGAGACCACAACATGGAAGAGTTGCTAGATTAATTTGTGATGTTTATACTCCTGAAGGACATGCTTTTGAAGGAGATCCAAGAAATATATTAAAGAAAGTATTAAAAGAAGCAGAGGATATGGGATATAGCTTTAATGTAGGGCCAGAATGTGAATTTTTCTTATTAGAAACTGATGAGAAGGGAAGACCAAAGTTAGAAACTCAAGATAAATCAGGATATTTTGATTTAAGCCCATTAGAAGGTGCTGAAAATGCAAGAAGAGATATGTGCATGATGTTAGAAGATATGGGATTTGAAATAGAAGCTTCTCATCATGAAGTAGCATATGGTCAAAATGAAATAGATTTTAAATATGCTGATGCATTAACTACAGCAGATAGTATTATGACATTTAAGTTAGTAGTTAAATCAGTAGCTCAAAGACATGGAGTATATGCAACATTTATGCCTAAGCCTTTCTTCGGAATAAATGGATCAGGAATGCACGTAAATATGTCTCTTATGAAAGATGGTAAGAATGCATTTTATGATGAAAGTGATAAATTAGCTTTAAGCAAAGATGCATATAGCTTTATAGCAGGACTTATGAAGCATGTAAAAGAATTAACTGCTATAACAAATCCATTAGTTAATTCTTATAAGAGATTAGTGCCTGATTACGAAGCACCAGTTTATATTGCATGGTCAGCAAAAAATAGAAGTCCACTTATAAGAGTTCCAGCAACTAGAGGAGCAGGTACAAGAATAGAATTAAGATGCCCAGATCCAAGTGCAAACCCATATTTAGCTCTAGCTTGTCTTTTAGCAGCGGGATTAGATGGAATTAAAAATAATTTAACACCACCAGCGTCAATTGAAAAGAATATATTCGGAATGAGTGTTGAAGAAAGAAAGAAAGAAGGTATAGAAAGTTTACCAGGAAGCTTAGAAGAATCTATTAAGTATATGGAAGAAAGTGAATTAATAAGAAAAACTTTAGGTGACCATACTTTCTATAATTATATTAAAGCTAAAAAAATAGAATGGGATGAGTACAGAACTAAGGTAACTCCATGGGAAATTGATAATTATTTAGAGCAATATTAAGATATTGTTAGATTAATAGTATTAAAGTAGAAATTCTATCAGCTAAATATATAACATATACTTAAGCTGAAAGAATTTTTGCTTAATACGATTTTAAGCATCTGTTTGATTGGAGGGAAAATATGCAAGAAAGAATTGTAATAGCTATAAATAATCTTGATGTTGCAGACAAATTAAGAATGGTATTATCTAACGCAGGATATTACATAGTTGCTACTACAAAGTCAGGAAATGAACTTACTAGAATAGTTAGAAGCAATGATATAAGTATTGTTTTAATTGGGTATAAGCTAAGTGATATGACTATCATGGATGTGTATGATAATATTGGAGAATTAACTAGTTTTTTAGCAATAGTTAATGAACAACATAAGGCTTATATACAGGAAGAAGTAGATATTTTTTGCATAACAAGTCCTATAAATAATGCAGTACTTCTAAATTCCATAGATATGGTGATACAAAGTCAAAGAAGATTTGGAATTTATAAGAAGAAAATTCATTCTTTAGAGCAGAAGATTGAAGATAGAAAATTTATTGATAAAGCAAAAGGTAAATTAATGAAAATAGAAGCTATTAGTGAGGAAGAGGCTTTTAGATATATTCAAAAACAAGCTATGGATAGAAGGAAAACTATAAGAGAAATAGCTGATGAAATATTAGATGAGATATAATTGGATTTTGTCCAAGCTAAATGGAGGGGTGTATGCATAAGGATTGTGGTTTATACAAAGGGGTATTTGAGCATGATGCGTGTGGAATAGGAGCTATAGCCAATATAAATGGTGAAAAAACTCATAAGACCATAGAGGATGCTCTTAATATATTAATAAATTTAGAGCATAGAGGTGGATCTGATGAAAACTCTGGTGATGGTGCTGGAATACTGTTGCAGATACCACATAGATTTTTTAAAGAAGAAGCTCAAAATTTAGGATTCATCTTACCTAAAGAGGGAGAATATGCTGTTGGTATGTTCTTTTTTTCAAATGATGAAGTTGAAAGAAATGAAACTATAAGATTGTTTGAAAATGTTGCTACTGAAGAAGGTTTAAAGATTTTAGCTTGGAGAGAAGTACCATATGATACAAATGGCTTAGGGGTAGAGGCTTTAAAAACTATGCCGTATTTTAAGCAAGTTATAATTGAGAAGCCTAAAAATATATTTTCAGGAATGGATTTTGAAAGAAGATTATATGTTTTAAGAAGAAGTTTTGAAAAAAGAGTTAAGGATGAGAAGACATATGTAGTATCTCTATCTTCAAAAACTATTGTTTATAAAGGGATGTTGTTAGCTGGACAACTTAAAAACTTTTATAAGGATTTAACAAATCAAAAAATTGAATCAGCTATAGCCATGGTTCACTCTAGATATAGTACAAATACAGTTCCAAACTGGGAGAGAGCTCATCCTAATAGGTATATAATTCATAATGGTGAAATTAACACACTAAGAGGTAATGTAAATAAATTATATTCAAGAGAAGAGACTATAACCTCAAGAGTTTTAGGAGATGAAATTAAAAAAGTATTACCAATTATAAATAAAGAAAGTTCTGACTCAGCTATTTTAGATAATACTTTAGAGTTTTTAACTATGAATGGTAGAGATATGGCAAGAGCTGTTATGATGTTAATTCCAGAGCCTTGGGTTAAGAATACTAGAGTTACAGAAAAGAAAAAAGCTTTTTATGAATATAATGGAACTTTAATGGAACCTTGGGATGGACCTGCTGCTATTGTTTTTTCTGATGGAGATAAAATGGGGGCTGTTTTAGATAGAAATGGTTTAAGACCAGCAAGATATTATATTACTAAAAATGATACCTTAATTCTTTCTTCAGAAGTTGGGGCATTAGATATAAAAAATGAAGATATAAGATATAAAGGTAGATTAACTCCAGGTAAGATGTTACTGGTAGATACTAAGAAGGGAAAACTTATTGAAGATAAAGAGCTAAAAGAAAGATATTATATGCAACATCCATATGATGAATGGTTAAGTGAAGGATTAGTTACATTAGATTCTTTATATGAAAGTAGAGTTGAAGAGATTGAAAGAGAAAGAAGAGGGAAACTCTTTAAAGCTTTTGGTTATAGCTATGAGGATTTAACAGGTACAATTTTACCAATGATGGAAAGTGGAGAAGAACCTTTAGGTTCAATGGGGATAGATACTCCACTGGCAGTTCTTTCGAAGAGGGAGCAA
The DNA here is from genome assembly GCF_001405015.1 of Clostridium disporicum. Lineage (GTDB taxonomy): Bacteria > Bacillota > Clostridia > Clostridiales > Clostridiaceae > Clostridium > Clostridium disporicum_B. The sequence goes on along the minus strand of NZ_CYZX01000003.1, from coordinate 90,942 downwards.
CTTTTATTTAATTACTTCAAGCAATTATTTGCTCAAGTAACAAATCCACCTATTGATGCTATAAGAGAAGAAGTTGTGACATCTACTAATGTTTATTTAGGTACAGGTGGAAATATATTAGAAGATAAAAAGGATAATTGTAATTTAATTAAGTTAAATGATCCTATATTATCTGATGAAGATTTAGCAAAGATAAAGGCAATGTATGATGATAATTTTAAGGCTAAGGTATTAGAGATAGTATATGAAAAGACAAGTTCTGATAAAGATTTAGAAAAAGCTTTAGATAATCTGTTTGAAAATGCTTATAGTTCATATAAAGAAGGATACAATTTGTTTATTTTGAGTGATAAGAAGGTAAATGAAACTCAGATTCCAATACCATCTTTATTAGCAGTTTCAGGATTGCATAGATTTTTTATAAATAAAGGAATACGAACTGCTGTAGATATAATTGTTGAAAGTGGGGAGCCAAGAGAGGTACATCATTTCGCTACTCTTTTAGGATTTGGTGCTTCAGCAATAAATCCATATTTGCTTTACGAATCAGTACAAGAATGTAAAGAGATAGGATTAACAAATATAGAGTATAAGAAGGCTGTTAAAAATATAAATAAAGCATTAGTTAAAGGAATAATCAAGATATGCTCTAAGATGGGAATATCAACTATTCAATCTTACCAAGGAGCGCAGATATTTGAAGCTTTAGGTATAAAAGAAGATGTTATAAACAAGTATTTTACAAAGACAGTAAGTAGAATAGGTGGAATAGGGTTAGAAGAAATCCATAAAGAAACTTTAATTAAGCATAAGAAAGCTTTTGATAAGTACTATAATAATTTTGATTTCTCATTAGAAAGTAATGGAATGTATAAAGAGAGAAGTGGAAAAGAAGAGCATTTATATAATCCGTTAACTATTCATAAGTTACAAGAATCTACTAAAAAGAATGATTATAATTTATTTAAAGAGTATTCAGCTTTATTAAATAAAGAGAATAATGAAATAACTTTAAGAAGCTTATTAGATTTTAACTTTGAAGAAAATCCTATACCTATTGATGAAGTTGAATCTATAGAGTCTATAGTAAAAAGATTTAAAACAGGGGCAATGTCATATGGGTCTATATCAAAAGAGGCTCATGAAGCTTTAGCAATAGCAATGAATAGAATTGGGGGCAAATCAAATACAGGCGAAGGTGGAGAAGATAGTTCTCGATATATATTAGACAAAAATGGAGATTCTAGAAGATCAGCAATTAAGCAAATAGCTTCTGGTAGGTTTGGGATAACCACAGAATATTTAGTAAATGCTGATGAGATTCAAATTAAAATGGTTCAAGGTGCAAAGCCAGGTGAGGGAGGACATCTTCCTTCAAAGAAAGTATATCCATGGATAGCTAAAACTAGGGGATCTACACCAGCAGTTGAATTAATCTCACCGCCACCACATCACGATATTTACTCAATAGAAGATTTGGCTCAACTTATATATGATTTAAAAAATGCTAATAGAAAAGCTAGAATATCAGTAAAACTTGTAGCAGAATCAGGAGTAGGAACTATAGCTTCAGGGGTAGCTAAAGGTGGAGCTGATGTAATTTTAATTTCAGGATATGATGGTGGTACAGGGGCAGCACCAAGAACATCAATACAACATGCTGGGATACCGTGGGAGTTAGGAGTAGCAGAAGCAAATCAAACGTTATTATTAAATGGGTTAAGAGATAGAGTTACTATTGAAGTGGATGGAAAGCTTATGACTGGTAGGGATGTTGCTATAGCAGCTCTTCTTGGGGCAGAGGAGTTTGGGTTTGCAACAGCACCGTTAGTAACATTAGGTTGTGTAATGATGAGAGTTTGTAACTTAGATACTTGTCCAGTAGGAATAGCTACTCAAAATGAAGAGCTTAGAAAAAGGTTTAAAGGAAAACCAGAGTACGTAGTTAATTTTATGTATTTCATAGCTCAAGAATTAAGAGAATATATGGCCAAACTAGGTTTCAGAAATGTTGAAGATATGATTGGTAGAGTAGATAAGCTTAGGCAAAGAGATGATATAAAAGGGTTTAAAGGTAGCAAGGTTGATTTATCTTCAGTTTTATATGTTGATGAAAGATTTAAAGGTAAATCAGTAGTGAGAGATAAGAATAGAAAGAGTTATAACCTAGACAAAGTTATAGATACAACTTTATTACTACCTATGGTAAGTGAAGCTATAGAGAAAAAAGAAAATTTAGTTTTAAATATAGATATTAGAAATATCCACAGAACTTTAGGGACAATACTAGGTTCAGAACTAACTAGAAGATACGGAAAAGATGCTATGCAAGATGAAACTGTAAGAATTAAATGTAATGGTTCTGCAGGGCAAAGCTTTGGTGCATTTGTACCTAAAGGAATTACTTTAGAAGTTATAGGTGATGCCAATGACTACTTTGGAAAAGGATTATCTGGGGGAAAGCTTATAGTGTCTAAGCCTAAGGAATGTACATTAGAAGGTGAAGATAATATAATAATTGGAAATGTAGCACTTTATGGAGCAACTAGTGGTAAAGCTTTCATTAATGGTGTAGCAGGAGAAAGATTTGCAGTTAGAAATTCAGGAGCAATAGCAGTAGTTGAAGGTGTTGGAGACCATGGTTTAGAGTATATGACCGGTGGGACAGTAGTTATTTTAGGTGAAATGGGAATTAACTTTGCTGCAGGTATGAGCGGTGGAGTTGCTTATGTTTATGATAGTAAACTTATTTTAGAAAATAGAGTAAATAAAGATATGGTATCTATAGAAGGTCTAAATTATGATGAAGTAATGGAAGTTAGAAATCTTATAAGAGAACATTATAAAGAGACAAACTCTAAGATTGCTAAAAATATTTTAGATAATTTTGACTTTGAATCAGGATACTTTAAGAAAGTAATGCCAAAGGATTATGCGAAGATTATAAAATTAATAAATGAAAAAGTTAAGAGTGGATTAAGTAAAGCTGATGCAGCTTTAGAAGCTTTTTATGAAAGGAGTGGAGTTTAATATGGGAAGGCCTGATGGATTTTTAGTATATGAAAGAGAAACAGGAGAAAATATAGCTCCACTAGATAGAATTAATAATTATGATGAATTTCATAAGAGCTTAAGTGAAGATAAGCAAAAAGAACAAGGGACTAGATGTATGGATTGTGGAATTCCATATTGTCAAAGTGGTATTTTAATAAATAATAGAGTATCTGGTTGTCCTCTAAACAACTTAATCCCTGAATTTAATCACTTATTATATAAAGGTAATTATAAGTTGGCATTACAAAGATTATTAATGACAAATCCATTTCCAGAGTTTACTGGAAGAGTATGTCCAGCGCCTTGTGAACATGGATGTACAGTTGGACTTAATGGTGTATCAGTTAGCATAAAGGAAAATGAAAGATTTATAATAGATAAAGCTTTTAGCAATGGAACAATGCAGGCAAAACCCCCCATATGTAGAACGGGAAAAACTATTGCTATAGTAGGTTCAGGTCCAGCAGGACTTTCAGCAGCTTATATTTTAAATAAGTTAGGACATACAGTTACTGTTTATGAAAGGGAAGATAGAGTTGGGGGACTACTTATGTATGGTATACCTAATATGAAGCTAGATAAATCCGTTGTAAATCGTAGGGTTATGTTAATGAAAGAAGAAGGAGTAACCTTTTTAACTGGGGTAGATGTTGGAAAAGAGAGCAAGGTAACTTCTATGATACTCAATAATTATGACTCAGTTATCTTAGCAACAGGAGCACCAAAACCTAGAGATTTAAATGTTAAAGGCAGAGAGTTAAGAGGTATAGAGTTTGCTGTAGATTATCTAAAAGAAAATACAAGAACTTTATTATCACCGAAAATAGATAATAATAATTATATAGATGCAAAGAATAAAAATGTATTAATTATTGGTGGAGGAGATACAGGAACAGATTGTGTTGCGACAGCTTTAAGACAAGGAGCTAAATCTATAATACAACTAGAAATAACAGATAAGCCACCAAAAGCTAGGAGTGATAATAATCCTTGGCCACAATGGGCAAATATTTTTAAAGAAGATTATGGTCAAGAAGAGTATGTAGCTAAGTTTGGGAAAGATCCAAGAAAATATTTAACTTCAGTAAAAGAGTTAATTGGTGATGAAAACGGCAATGTTAAAAAAGCTGTAATAACAAACGTAAAATGGGAAAAAACTGAAGATAATAGAGTTGTACCTATACCAGTAGAAAATAGTGAAAAATTAATAGGTGTAGATTTAGTTTTAATTGCTATGGGATTTTTAGGGTCTGAAGATTATTTAGCTCAAGCATTAGAAATAGAATTAAATAATAGAGGAAATATAAAAGCTGATGATAAAAGCTATAAAACAAATAAAGATAATATATTTGTTTGTGGAGATGCTAGAAGAGGTCAATCTTTAGTGGTATGGGCTATAAGAGAAGGAATAGATGTAGCTTATAATGTTCATAAATATCTTGTTAAATAGGATTAAAGGATGTCCAATTTGGACATCCTTTATATGCGTAATAGAAATAAGTTTTTCATATTAATATGTTTGCACGAGCAACTAGTTTAATTTTCTGAACTAAGTTGAGCTATTCCTAATGATGTAAGACCAATTGATAATAGAGTTATAGATGTGTTTATATCAATAGTTGTTATAATTGATAAAGCTAAAGTTGCTACTCCCATAGATAAACCAACTACTTTGAAAATAGTATTAATAGTTTTTTTATTCATGTAATACCTCCAAATATTTTTAGTAATATAAAAAATATATGTTAAACTATATATTGATTATACATTTATTGGAATAATGATATAAAAAATGTATAATTAAGATTAACTACGTAATTAAATGTATATAGGGATATATGTAGTATTGATATTCAATATAGTTGAGTGAATAAAGATGAAAATAATGTGCACAAATATTTAGTTATAAGGAAGATGGGGGTTAACATGGATATAAACTTAAGAAAATTATCATTAGAAGATAAAAAGGAATATTGGAATAGTGGGTTTAAAAATCAAGATGAAGAAGTGATGTATTATACTGGGACAACAAATAATCCAACTGAGGAACAAATATGTAATTATATAGACAGAGTAGTAAAAGATGATTCAAGGGAGGATTATGTTATTTGTGATTTAAATAATAATATTTTAGGTGAAGCTGTGTTAATGGAAATAGATGATGATAATAAGAGCTGTCATTTTAGAATAGCTATATTTAATAAAGAATCATTTGGAAAAGGAATTGGATATAAGGCAACAGTAGAAATATTAAGAATTGCATTTGAAAAGTTAAAATTACATAGAGTAGAGTTAGAAGTTTTTGACTATAATCTAAGAGCAAAGAAAATGTATGAAAAAGTAGGATTTAAGGTTGAAGGATTAAAAAGAGATGGAATATTTATAGATAATCAGTATAGAGGTATATACATAATGTCTATACTTGAGGATGAATATAGAAAAATATTCAGTTAAAATCTATATAAATTTTACGAAAAATTTCTGTACATATTAGTTAAGGTAATGTACAGAAATGTAAGCTATAATTAGGATTATAAAAATAATAAGAAATAATGTAGCTTATTATGGAGGAATAGTGATGATAAAGGTATTGTTAGTTGAAGATAATGAGAAGATTAGTGAGAATATATTAGAGTATTTTAAAGATGAAATGGATATTAAAAATGTATATAACGGAAGAGATGCTATTGATTATTTAGAGCTATATGATTTTGATATAATTATTTTAGATTTAATGCTTCCTGAAATAGATGGAATGGGAGTATTAAAGTATATGTCTAAAAAAGGTATAGACACAGCAGTTATAGTTCTTACAGCAAAGGAAGAGCTTGGAGATAAGCTTAAAGCTTTCAATTTAGGGGCAAATGATTATCTAACAAAGCCATTTTATATGGAAGAGCTTAAAGCAAGGATAATTGCAATATTAAAGAGTGTAGGAAAAATAAAAAGTTCAAATATGCTTCAGTTTAAAGACATGGAAGTTAATATGAAGACTAAGAGGGTTTATATTAAAGGCAATGAAATTGATTTAAATGAGAAGCTGTATAGTTTATTAGAATATTTAATAATGAACAAGGGTGTACTATTATTTAAGGAACAGATATTTGATAATATTTGTGGATACAATAGTGATGCATCAACTGAAATAATAGAAGTTTATATGAGTAGACTTAGAAAAAATTTAAGTAAATACGGATATGATAAATATATTGTTACAAAGAGAGGTATGGGGTATTTAATGGACGAAAGCATTGAGGACTAACTATGATGAAGAAAGATATATTTTTAAAGACCAAGAGGAAAGTAATAATTTTGAGTTTATCTATAGTATTTATTTGCTTGTTAATATTTGCGATAATCACTAAAACTTTATATACTTCTATAGTATTTAGTCATATAGATCAACAGCTTATGAATGAGAGAAATACTTATAGCAATGCAATGAATACAGGGAGAGATGTAAGAGAGTGGAGAGGTATACCTAAGCTACCACCTAATATTATTATGATAATACAGACTGGTAATGGAGTTGCATTAATGAATCAAAATTACTATTTTGACTCTGATAATCTACCAGTTTTTCCTGATAACTCTGAAGATGAAATAGTGACTTTAACCTTTGGGGAATATACATTTAGAGGAATAAAATTTAAATTTAATGATTTAGTTGTATCATTATTAATAAATGTAGATTCAGAGATACAGTCTGTAAATCAGCTTATGAGTTCAATAATATTAAGTTTTGTTATACTAATTATAATAGCACTTGTATTATCTTATTATCTTTCTTCAAAGATAATGAAGCCTGTTAAGGAGGCTTATGATAAGCAGGTATTTTTTGTTCAAGATGCATCCCATGAGATGAGAACACCTCTTGCAGTAATAAGAGGGAAGCTAGAACTTCTTGCTAATAAGTGGGGAGATACTATTGATAATAATTTTGAACATATATCAAAAATGATGAGTGAGGTAAGAGGTTTAGAAAAGCTTAATAGTGATTTACTATTACTATCAAAGGAAGATGTTGATGGAAGTATTAATATAACAGAATTTTCTTTAAATGATTTTATTACAGATTTAAGTGAATTCTATATTGATTTAGCTGAAATTCAAGAGAAGACCTTTGAAGTAAAAACAGTAGATTCTGATTTGAAAGTGAGCTGGGATTACAATAAAATTAAGAGAATGATAATTATCTTAATCGAGAATGCTTTTAAATATACTGGTGATAATGGTAAAATTCAACTTAGTTTTGAAGATGCAGGAAAGAATATAAAAGTAACTGTTAAAGATAATGGGATTGGTATAAAGGAAGAAGATCAAAAGCGTATTTTTGATAGATTCTTTAGAAGTGCTGATGTGAGAGTTAAGAATATAAGTGGTAGTGGAATAGGATTAAGTCTTTTAAAATCTATTTCTAAAACTTTAGATATTAAGGTTAAATTAACTTCAAAAGAATTGGTTGGAACAGAATTTACTTTATTAATTCCTAAATCAATAAAGTAATGATAACTTAGATTAAGTAAAAATATAAACTCTATGCAAAAGAGAATTGATGCTGTATACGGTACAGATAAATTCTGCGTAGAGTTTTTTATTTATGTTAAGTTAATGTTAAGATTCATCTATTAGAATGAAATAGAAATATATGGAGGTGGGTTAATAATGAATGATAAAAAGACAAAGTATATTTTAATTACATTAATTATTATATGCTTAGCTTTAATTGGAGTATATTTAGTTAAATTTAATCCAAATACTGAAAATGGTTATGGAAATATACAAAATGTTGATACTGTCTTAGATAAAGATAATATTACAAATATTAATATTGAAATTGCTGATAGTGACTGGGAGGATTTAAAAGAAAATGCAACAGCAGAAGAATACTATGAGGCAAATGTAACAATAAATGGAGAGACTTTTTATAGTGTAGGGGTAAGAGCTAAAGGAAATTCAAGTCTTAGTAATATAGCTAAGGATGATACTACAGATAGATATAGTTTAAAGATTAAATTTGATAAATATGTTGATGGTCAAACATACAATGGAATAGAAAAATTAGCTTTAAATAATAATTATCAAGACCCTACATACATGAAGGAATATTTATCATATGAGATATATGAATCTTTAGGGGTTCCAACTCCAGAGTATTCTTATGCAAGTATAAGTATAAATGGAGAGCCATGGGGATTTTATCTTGCTATAGAAGATATTGATGAAAGATATATAGAAAAATATTATGGTTCAGTAGAGGGAAATCTTTATAAACCTGAAACTATGGATTTGAATAATAATGATATGGGGCAAAAAGGTGAAGAAATGATAAAGCCTGATTTCCAAATGAATGAAGATATAGGTGGAGAGTCAGCAGCATCAAATAGTAATTCACAAGGAATGGATGGCAATATGCAAAGTATGCCTGGAAACATACCTGAAGGAATGGAAGGAAATATGCCAAATATTCCAGAAAATATACCTGAAGGAGTGGAAGGCAACGTTCCTACTGATATGCCTGCTAATATGGAAGGAGTTATGTTTAATGGAACAACAGAAAATGCTGAAGGTAATATGATGCAAGGAATGCCAGAAAATCTTCCAGAAGGAATTCCAAATGATATGCAGGGTAATAAGCAAGGAATGATGGGCGGATTTAATAAAGGAAATAATGGGGGTGCAGATCTTAAATATATAGATGATGATATAGTAAGTTATTCAACAATAACTGAAAGCGCTGAATTTAAAACTACAACAGAAGCTGATTATCAAAAGATTGTAGATATGATAAAAAACTTAAATAAGGGGGAAAATCTTGAAGAGTATCTAAATGTAGAAGAAATATTAAAATACTTTGCAGTAAATACGTTTTTAGTTAATTTAGATAGTTATTCCGGTGGAATGTATCATAATTATTATCTTTATGAAAGAGATGGAGTATTTGAAATGCTGCCTTGGGACTTAAATATGTCCTTTGCAGGATTTGGTGTTAATAATGCTAGTAGTGCAGTAAATTTCCCAATTGATTCACCAGTAACAGGTACATTAGAAGATGCTCCTTTAATAGGGAAGTTATTGGAAGTTGATGAGTATAAAGAATTATATCATAGCTATCTAAATCAAATTATAGAAAATTATATAAGCAATGATGGCTTTAATAATTTAGTAACTAAAATTGATAATATGATTAAAGATTATGTTAAAGAAGATGTGACAGCTTTTTATAATTACGATGAATATGAAAGTGCAGTTTCAGAGTTAAGAACATTTATGCAAGATAGATCATCAAGTGTAATTGCTCAACTTAATGGTGAACAGCCTTCAACAGAATATGGTACTATCGAAACTACTGTTGATTTATCAGTATTAGGTGGTCAACAACAAATGGGTATGGGTGGAAATAAAGGTGGAATGTTCGATATGAATAATATCCCAGGAAATATTGATGGACAAAATATCCCACAAATGCCAACTGATATGAATGGAGAAAATCTACCACAGATGCCGACGGATATGAACGGTGCAAATATTCAGCAGATGCCACCAAATATGAATGGGGTTAATATGGAACAGCAGCCCAATATAAATACTAATGATATGCAACAGAATATTGAAGGTGAAGTTGGAAATAGTCAGTAATAGAGTGGAGATAATGAAAGTGGTAAGCAAATAGAAACAAATTAAATCCAACATATATTCTATCTAATAAGGATATTTTTAAAGGAAATATATGAATATTATCCAAAAACACCTTGAAAATCTATGATTAAGCTTCATTAAAATACAAATATTTCAATATAGACCAGTAGTTGCCAGTTATAGGATGTAGACTAAATATCTGTAATAATAGTAAGATAGTTTAGTATTTAATAATTATGGTAATATATTAGAAACAGAGAATTACAATTTGTAATATGGGCACTTAGAATATATAAAGTCAGCAGTGCAACCGGCTAAGATCTAATAAGTTTTAGATCTTAGCCGGTTTTTTATTTTACCATAAATAGAAAGGGAGAAAGCTATGAACAAAAGATTAAAAAATCAAATACTAAGTAGTATTTTGATGGTTATGTTTACATTTGGATTTATTATTCCAGATATGAAAACAGTATATGCAAATATGCTTACATATTTGCCAGAAGGATTTTCAAGTATTGCTATAGGTAGCAATGCAGAAGGAAATGCTTATTATGATAATAATACAAAACAATTTAATATAGAAGGAACAGGGGGATACGTAGGTAAAGACAAAGGTGCAACTGATAGCTATCAATTTGTAAGTTATAAAGTTGAAGGAGATGCAACTATTGTTGCAAGACTTGCAGATTTTGATATGAGTAGTGCAACTAGTGGGCAAGCTGGTGTATTTATTCGTAGCACTAATAATACTGATAATGCAGATTATTTTGGTGTGTACGTAGAACCAAGTTTAGATGGATATAGATATGCTTATAGAGATGTCTCTGATGCCAACTCAGAAAAGGGTGGTACAGGAGCAGAAACTATTGAAGGAATAACTTCAAATGATAAGAACTTATATATCAAGTTAGTTAAAAAGAGAAATGATTTTAAATATTTCATCTCAGATGATGTAACTTTCCCGGCTGATAAGACTTTGATGAAAGGTCAGGAAATTATAAGTGATAATGATGAATGGTATGTTGGATTTGCAGTAAGCAACGGAGAATCAGATTCAAATACCATAGCTAATTTTGATAATATCTCAATAACCGATGCTACAGGATTAGTTTTTGATAGTAATACATTTACGACACCTGTAGATAGAGGTATTTTACCAGAAGGTTTTGTAAATAGTAGCATTGGAAATGAAAACAATACTTCATATGCTAATTTTGATAAAGAAAATAAGAATTTTACAATAGAAGGTTCAGGAAATTTAATAGGTAAAGATAATGGAGTAACTGATAATTACCAATTTGTTAATTATGAAGTTGAAGGTGATGCAACAATTACTGCAAGACTTGTAGATTTTGATATGAGCAATGCACCTAAAGGACAAGCTGGAGTATTTATTCGTGGTAATAATACAACTAATAATGCGGATTATTTTGGAGTATATGTAGAACCAAGCAAAGATCAATATAGATATGCTTATAGAGATAATGCTCAAGGCAAAACAGGTGCAGCAGCTATTAGTGGTTTAACAGCTTCAGATAAAGGTAAGTACATAAAAATAGTTAAACAAGGAAATAACTTTAGTTTATATATTTCTGATACAAGTGACTTCTCTAATGTTAAGCCTATAAATCAAGGCGTTACATCTGATAATAATACTTGGAATGTAGGATTTGTAGTAAGTAATGGTGGAAGTGAATCTCCAGCCACAGCTACATTTGATAATGTAAGAATAGAAACTGCAGATAAGGTTTATTATGATTCAACGATAGATATTATGCCTGTTGATACAGTAGAAAATGTAAAAGCTGTAGCAGGTGACTCAAAGGTTACTTTATCATGGGATAATGTTGAAGATGCTACAAGCTATATAGTAAAAAGAGCAACATCAGTAGATGGAAACTATGAAGAGATTGCAATAGCTTCAGAGAATATGTATATAGATAATAATGTAAGTAATTATTATAATTACTACTATGTAATAGTTGCTACAAACGAAAAAGGAATAAGTCATAATTCACAAGTAGCAAGTGCGATGCCTAATAATAGTAATCCACTAAATCTTCAATATGGAAAAGATGCTGCTAAATTTACTATTACAGAAAAACCAAATGATACAGTATTTGATTCTGTTATAAAAATAGCTGGTTATACAGATAAAGATGGAACTATAACAATAGAGCAAAATGGTAAAGTATTAGTAGATTCAGAAGTTAAAGCTGCTAATGAAAGCTTTGAACAAGTGCTAAACTTGAAGCTTGGAAGAAATACTATTAATATATATCAAACAACAGAAGATTGTAAGAAAACATTAAAAAGCTTTAATATAGTAAGATTAAGTAAAGAAAATGTTAATATGATAGTAGACAGTAATTACAGCGGAAATGATGGAGATACTGTTGAAGGTATAAAAACATATAAGACAATTTCAGCTGCAGTTAATGCTGTAAGCACTAAAAATGAAGAGCGTGTTGTTATATTTGTTAAGAATGGTATTTATAAAGAAAAAACAATAGTTCAATCACAATATATAAGTATAATAGGTGAAGATAGTGAAAATACTGTATGGACATATGATGTTGCTAATGGGACTATCAATCCTGAAACAGGTAAAGCATATGGAACAAGTGGAAGTGCAAGTGTGACAGTAAAATCAAAAGCTATTGGATTTACTGCAGAAAATATTACTATAGCAAATGAATTTAAAGAACAAGGTAATAATAATGAGCAAGCAGTTGCTTTAAATAACCAAGCAGATCAAAGTATTTTTATAAATGTTAGACTTATTGGTAACCAAGACACATTATTAGCTGATGCAAGTAGTTCAGTGCCAGCAAGACAATATTACTACAAAAGTTATATTGAAGGTGATGTTGATTTTATTTTTGGACGTGCACAGGCAGTATTTAATGATTGTGAAATAGTTTCTTTAAACAGAAATTCAACAAGTAATAATGGATATGTTACAGCAGCAGATACATGGGATAAAGATGCGTATGGATACTTAATAATAAATTCAAGATTATTAGGGGAAGAAGGAATTGCAGATAATACAGTTTCTTTAGGTAGACCATGGAGACCAAGTAGCCAAACTCAAAAAATGACTCCAGCAGTAACTTATGTTAATAATTATATGGGAAGTCATATAACTGCTAAAGGATGGGAAGACATGGGAGCAGACTCTTTAGCTGTAGACTCACGTTTCTTTGAATTTGGAAACTTTGGACTAGGAGCAAAATTAAGTGAAACAAGAAATCAATTAACTGTTGAAGAAGTTAAAAATTATGAAATGAATAATGTATTTGCTAAAAATTCAGCAACGACTAATGGCAATGATGCATTTACTTTTGATTGGATACCAACTTCTGTTGAAGCAAAGGTTAATATTGAAACATTATATGGAATTTTTATTCCAGTAACTTCAATAGCATTAGAGGAAAAAGAAGCTACGTTAAAGGTTGGAGAAACATCTACTATTAATGCTTTAGTAGGACCGGAAAATGCTTCAGAAAAGACTATAACATTTAAAACAAATGATGAAAATGTAGCAATTGTTGATGAAAATGGAGTAGTTACTGCAGTAGCTGTTGGAACAAAAACTATAACAGTATCAGCAGGAGATATTTCAGAGGAATATTCAGTAACTGTATTACCTTCATTAACAGTTATGAACAAAGTACCTGTAATAACAGCAGATGATGTAACTATTAAGGTTGGAGACAATTTTGGTGCAATGGAAGCTGTAACTGCAAATGATAAAGAAGATGGAGATATAACATCAAATATCGAAGTAGTAGAAAATACAGTAGATACAGCAAAAGCTGGAGAGTACAAAGTAGTATATAAAGTTACAGATAGCCAAGGAGCATCAGCAACTAAGGAAATAAAGGTAACAGTACTACCTATATTAGTAGGAATGAACAGTGTACCAGAAATAGTAGCAAAAGATATAACTATTAAGGTAGGAGATAACTTTGATGTAATGGAAGATGTAACTGCAAATGATAAAGAAGATGGAAATATAACATCAAATATCGAAGTAGTAGAAAATACAGTGGATACATCAAAAGCTGGAGAATACAGAGTAGTATACAAAGTTTCTGATAGTCAAGGTGCATCTGTAACTAAAGAGATAAAGGTAACAGTAGAAGTAGTAGATGAAGTTGTTGAAGATAACAATAATGGAAATTCTAATGGTAATGCTGCAGATGATGAATCTGTTGATGACTCTGTAAATGGATCAACTGATAATGTAGGTGGAAATACAACAGAAAATAATTCTAATAACTTACCTAATACAGGTGGAACGTCTGCTGTAGCAGTAGGAGGAATAGCTCTTCTATTAATAGTTGCAGGGGTATTCTTATTTAGAAAAAAAGACAAAAAGTAAAATTATAAAAAAGGCGATAAGTTATGTAAGAAAATCATAGCTTATCGCTTTTTGCTATAACTTTTTTAGTATAATAATTATAGGACAAAAGAAAGCCTAAAAAATCGGGAAGCCAATCTTTTACGATGATAATATTAGATTAACGAAATGAAGAGGGGGTAAAATTATGGAATGGATTGAAAGTATTAGAGAAGCTATTTCTTATATAGAAGATAATATTACAAAGGATTTATCCATAGAAGAAATTGCAGATAGAGTAAATATTTCTCCTTTTTATTTTCAAAAAGGATTTGGAATGTTATGTGGCTATTCATTAAGTGAGTATATTAAAAGAAGAAGACTTTCGCTTGCCGGCAGTGATGTCTTATCTACTAATGAAAAAATAATAGATATTGCAATAAAGTATGGATATGATTCTCCAGATAGCTTTACTAAAGCTTTTACAAGATTTCACGGAGTTACACCATCTGCTGTTCGTAAAGAAGGTGCAATGGTAAAGTCTTTCGTTGCCCTTAGAATCAAATTTTCATTGGAAGGTGGATATATTATGGATTATAAAATTGTTGAGAAGGATGAGTTTAAGGTTATAGGAGCATCTAAGAAATTTAAGTATGAATCTGCATTTATGGAGGTTCCTTCATTCTGGAATGAGCATATTTCACAAGGAAAATTAAAGGATATTTGTGGAATGTATGGTATTAACATTGATGAAAAAATGAGTGGAGATGAATTTGAATATCTTATTGCAGAGGATTATTCTCAAGAGAAAGATGGAATGGAAGGATATATAGTTAAAACAATTCCTAAGTTTACATGGGCTATTTTCCCTTGTTATGGACCAAGTCCACAGGCAATTCAGGAAGCTAATAAGAAAATATTCTCAGAGTGGCTACCGAATGAAAGAGAATACACTATTGCAGCAGGTTATAATATAGAAATGTATAATGACCCAAGTAAGTATGAAAAGGGGATCTTAGATAAAAATTATTATAGTGAAATTTGGATTCCAGTAAAGAAAAAATAGATATTAATTATATAAGATATATATATAAGCAGAAGTAGTTAAATGTAGGAGGATATTCTAACATTATACGGTTATTTGAAAAGCAAATGATAAAAGAGGAACATCTTCCGTAATGGCTGGAGCTATGACAGTTTTATTAATAATAGTAGGATTCTATTTATAAGAAGAGTTAGAAAGTAATATTATAGTATAAAAGAGGCGATAAGATATGTTTGTTTAACGTAGCTTATCGTTTTTTTATTTAGTTTAGATACACAATATTTTCATTTAATAAATATATCATAAAATATGGAGTTGTTTACAACTCAACAAATTGTTGATATATTTTAAATTGTTGATAATTCAACAAATTTTAGACGTATTGAAAGGTGAAAATTATGAGGAAATCATTTATATTGACAAATATTATTGTGCTAATTTTTATATTAGTTTTTGATGTTTGTTATATGTTTGGTGGTGGATTACCTGCTAAATCTATTGCTAGTATTATGTTTGTTGGAGCAGGAGTTATAAATTTAGTATACTGTTTTAAGAATAAAAATAACTTGAAATTTCCGATATGGATGATAGTGGCTTTAGTATGTGCTATGCTAGGAGATATATTACTTGTACTTAATTTCTATCTTGGTACAGCAGTATTTGCTCTTGGACATATATTTTATCTAGTATCTTACTGTATGCTAGAGACCATTAACATTAGAGATTTAATATGTGGTATTTGTATTTCATTGATTTCAGTAACTATTATATTATTTACTCCATTTTTAGATTTTGGAGGTTCTTTAATGCAAAGTGTGTGTTGTACTTATGCTATTATTATTTCATTTATGGTTGGTAAGGCAATTTCAAATTTATTAAAGGAGAAGAATCAGGTTAATATCATAGTTGCAATAGGAAGTATATTATTCTTTATATCAGATTTTATGTTGATGCTAGATTTGTTTGGAGGTATTTCAGTTGCTTCTTATTTATGTCTTAGTACATATTATCCAGCTCAATTTTTACTTGCAATGTCACTATTTATATATGCTTGTGTTAATTCATCAAAACAAGAGAAAAATAATAGTATGTCAAAAGCTTCTTAAAATGAAAGGAATGGTATTACTATGATTGAAGTTATAGAGCGTTTCGAGTCATTTACAACTTCTGTTGCAAAAGCATATAAGTGTATCCAAAAAATTAAGCTTGCTGAAACTAAGCGTATGGGATTGAAACCAAGTCATGTGATGTGTATGTACTATCTTGGTAAGAATCCAGAAGGACTTACAGCTACAGAGTTATGCAAATTATGTATTGAGGATAAGGCAGCTGTATCAAGAACAATTGTTGAGCTTACTAAAAAGGAATTTGTAAAATATTCTGAGACATATCCTAGTCGTAAGTATCGTACAAGAATTATACTTACAGAGGAAGGTAAGGAAATAAATAATCAGATAAATGAAGCCATAGCTAAGGCAGTTACTAATGCTTCTAAAAGTTTAGATGAAGATGAACGAAAAAACTTTTATCGTGTTTTCTTCTATATTACATATAATCTTGAGATGATTTGTGATTCATACTTAAATGAAAAATAAAATGAAAAAGCACAACTATTCTTAAAGGGATAGAGTGCTTTTTTTTATAAATATAATCAATATAATTATTATATTAATAATATATTTGGGCAAACTATATATCAATTAATATAACTATATAGAAAGATAGTGATAAAATGGAAGGAAAGATTAGCTCAAGAGTTTGGGACTATATATCAACTATTTTAATAATTATAAATGGAGTTATATGTATATTTTTTCATGAAGAAATATACAAATGGCTAACAGATGTATGTGCTATAGTTTTATTAGTAAAAGGTGTAGTTAAGCTTATAGAAGGAATTAAAGAGGACCATCATAAAGATTTAAATGGAAAGAAATTTGAAGTAGCTCTTGTAATGATAGCTTTTTCAATAGCAATATTAATAAAGCAGAATGATGCATTTGTTGTAGTAGTTATATTCTGGGGATTATTAGGACTAAATAAATCTGCAAATTATTTAAATGAGGCGTTATATAAAATTCATAAAAAAGAAGGAGGTATTGTAGCTTTATTGAAAGCAGTTATTGAATTTACCTTATCTATTTTATTAATTTTTGATCCCTTAGGAAAAGCTTTAGAACATATTGTTATATTAGGTGTTGAATTAATTATTGAAGGTATATTTGAAATTATAAAAATACATTCTGGAGAAGAGGAACTAGTTTGATTAATATGTACTAAAAAAATAAACAAACATTCTTTAAGCAGTATTATATTTATAGTATCTGATACTTTAAATGAAGCATAGACTACTTATGTATTAAAAATAAAATATGATAGAATTAATTGAAAAAAGGGACTGTATCAAAATTAATTTTGATACAGTCCTTAAATATTATTAAAAATAAAATAAACTTTCTTTTGGAAACTTTACATTTATTATATCTGATATTTTAAAGTTAAGTTTCTTTTTATCTAAAGAAAATCTTATTAAATCTCCAGTCTTTAGATTAGGATTCTTTATGTAAATAGTATAATCAAAAGGATTTTCAATTATATTTTCTACAATAAATGGATAAGAGTTTACTTCGTCATCAGAAGTTGATAACTCTATATGATGAGCTCTTATTCCTACATAGCTAATATCAGCATCTAAAGAAGAATTAACAGTATACTCATACCCCCAGCTTTCAGCATAAACTTTATTAGGTGAAGTAGCTTTTGCAGGTGATATATTTTTACAGCCTGTTAGTTTAGCTTCAGCATATGATTTAGGTGAGTTAAATAACTCTAGCTTATTTCTATTGTTTAAAGCAGTTCCTTTATCAAAAACTATTATATTATCACATACCCTGAAGGCTTCCTCTATATCATGGGTAACAAATATAACATTTCCGTTATAATCCTTTAATATAGACATAAGTTCCTTTTCCATAGAGTGTTTTAAGTGATGGTCTAAAGCTGAAAAGGGTTCATCTAAAAGTAAGATTTTGGGTGAGATTACTAAGGCTCTAGCTAAAGCAACTCTTTGTTGTTGTCCACCTGATAATTGCCAAGGATAATGTTTTTCTAATCCTCCAAGGTCAAGACGTTCTATATATTCTTTACACAATTTAGATTTTTCGTTGCCTTTTAGATTTCCTAAACCAATTTGAATATTTTCAGATACAGTCATATTAGGAAAGAGCGCATAGTTCTGAAATAGAAATCCTACTTGTCTTTTTTGTGGTGATAAGTTTATTTTCTTATCTGAATTATAAAACTCAGTTCCATCAACGATAATTTTACCTTTAGTAGGCTTATCTAAACCAGCTATAGTTTTTAAGGTAAGGCTTTTACCGGAACCAGATGCTCCTAGAAATCCAAGGACACCTTTATCTTGATTTACCTTAACTTTTAAATCAAATGTAGGAAGGTGCTTTTCAATATCTATTAATAATGACATACTATCTCTTTCTCCTTCCCATAAGTTTTAATTGAATATCAGACCAATAATTTAAAATTACTATCATAAATAATGATATTGCTACTATTATTAATACCCAAAGCATTGCAGTTTTCATATCTCCACCTTCAACTGCAAAGAAGATTGCAAGAGGCATAGTTTGCGTTCTTCCAGGAATATTTCCAGCAAGCATTAAAGTAGCTCCGAATTCACCCATAGCTCTTGCAAAAGAAAGAACTAATCCACCAATAATTCCAGGCCAAGCTAGCGGAAGGGCAATTCTAAAGAATATCTTCATTTCACTTAAGCCTAAAGTTCTAGCAGCAGATATTACGTTAATATCAATTTGCTCAAAAGCAGCCCTGCTTGTTCTATACATCATAGGGAAAGAAACTACAGTAGCTGCAATTACAGTAGCAGTCCATGAAAATATTAAAGTAATATCAAAGTTTAATAAAAACTTACCTACGGGACCATTTTTGCCACATATAAGTAATAAAAAGAATCCTATAACAGTTGGTGGAAGAATTAATGGAAGAGTAAATAAACCATCAATTAGTCCTTTAAGTTTATTTTTAGAATTAGCTATCCAGTAAGCGGCAGCTACACCAAGTATAAATGTTATTATTGTTGCTAAAAAGGCTGTCTTAATGGATATCCATAAAGGTGACAGATTCATACTCATGTTAATTCCTCCAAGGTTGATTATTAATGAACTTATTGAACTTTATTATATCCGTATTTCTCGAATACTTGTTGAGCTTCGTCTGTAAATAAGAAATCTTCAAAAGTTTTTGCAGCATCAATATTTTTACTATCTTTTATTACAGCAACAGGATAAGTAATTGGTGAATGTAAATCTTCAGAAATTGTTTCTATTATTTTAGCAGAATTGTTGCTTAAAGCATCACTTAAATATACAAATCCAACATCTGCATTTTCAGAAGTTGACCAAGCAAGAACTTCTTTAACATCTTTTGCAAAAACAAGTTTTGATTCTACTTCAGATTTAATCCCTAAGTTTTCTAAAACTTCATCAGCATATTTTCCTGCAGGAACAGAACTTGGCTCACCAACGGCAATTTGCTTAACTTTATCAGTAGTTAAGTCATCTAAGCTAGTAACAGTTGTATTATCTGTACTTACTAATACTAATCTATTTTTTACTAAATCTTTATTTGTATCAGTTTCTAATAAATCCTTATCAGCTAAAGCTGTCATTTGCTTTTTACCAGCAGATATAAATACATCACAAGGTGCTCCTTGTTCAATTTGTTGTTGAAGTGAACCTGATGCTCCAAAGTTAAAAGTTAAAGAAATATTAGGGTTCTTTTCAGTAAAGATTGGTTCAAGTTCAGCCATTGCTTCTTTTAAGCTTGCAGCTGCTGACACTGTAAGTTCCACTGAAGTAGTATCATCTTTTTTAGTTGATCCACATCCAACTGAAGATAATATTAAAGATGATGTTAGTAATAGAGATAAAATTTTACTAAACTTTTTCATGATAAACTCCCTTTTATATTTGTATTTTTTTATAGTATTTTATTAATTTACGTTTATTATAAAATAATTAGAAAAATGTAATTTTCAGTAAATGTGTACAAGTAGTATTTTATCATTGAAAACTTATAAATACAATACCAAAATGATAAGTTTTAATACGTTTTGTTATGTTTCGTCATGTTTTGTTTAAAGAAGGTGTATATTAGAACCAAATGTTCATAATTGTATCTATTAAGGATTTAATGGTAAAATATTATAGAAGTAAGGAGTGATTTAAATGAATTCGAATGAATCTCTAAATGCCATAGAAGTTGCTGAACTTCTGAATATTACTAAAAACACAGTATATGAATTGGTAAAAAGGGGAGAGCTACCAGGCTATAAAGTAGGTAAGAAGTTAAGAATAGATAAATGTGATGTTAATGAATATATAGAGAATCAAAAGTCAGGTAATAACAAGAAAAGTTTAACTAAAACTAAAGAAGTTGTTGTACCGAAAATTGATAAGAATACTATAAGTAGTAACGATATAATAATTGCAGGTCAGGATCAAATTTTAGATATTTTAAGTGAGTATATAAAGGCTAATATTAAAGATGTAAGAGTTCTAAGAAATAATGTAGGAAGCTATACTAACCTTTACGATTTATATAATGATAAGATATCAGTATGCTCGTCACATTTATGGGATGGAGATAGTAATGGTTATAATTATGAGTATGTTAGAAGATTACTGCCGGGGATACCTTGTATACTTATAAATTTAGCTTATAGAATGCAGGGCTTTTATGTAGCAAAAGGGAATCCTAATAATATTAAAGCATGGAATGATTTAGCTAATAAAAATATATCTATTGTAAATAGAGAAAAAGGTTCAGGAACAAGAGTATTACTTGATGAAAAATTAAGGGCTAATAATATAGATTCAAATAGTATTAGAGGATATGACATAGTAAGAAATTCACATCTTTCAGTAGCTAGTAGTATAGCGAGGGGAGAAGGTGATGTTGGTATGGGAATAGAAAAAGTAGCACTTCAGGTTAAAGGAATAGATTTTATTCCTATGCAAGAAGAGAGATATGATTTAGTTATTAAAAAGTCTGATTTATCATCACCAATATATAAAGCTATTATTGACATAATTCAATCAAAAGATTTTAGAGATGAAATTGATGGATTAAGTGGATATGATTTAAGAGATATAGGGAAAATTATTGCTCAGACATAAAAGTATTAAGGAGGTGAAAGATGGTTAAAGTACCTCCTTATATTTTATTAAAATAATTAATACAATAAAGGGTATTATGGGAGGAAAGAGGATGACAGAAAGACATAGAGAATTACTGAAGAAAATAATTATTATTGCTATTCCAATAGCTATACAAAACTTAATAAATGTTGGAGTAAGTGTTACAGACACACTTATGATAGGAAATATAAGTGAAATACAATTAGCAGGTATTTCGCAAGCAAATCAACCATATTTTATATTTACAACTTTAATATTTGGACTAGCATCTGGTTCAATGGTTTTAAATGCTCAGTATTGGGGTCAAAGAGATACAGGAGCTATAAAGGCTATTATGGGATTGATGATGAGAATAGGAATTATAGGGGGACTACTAGCCTCAGCAGTTGTTCTTATATTCCCAGAACAAGCTGTTTCTATATTTACTAATGAAGCTGAAGTAATTAACTATGGAGCTCAATATTTAAGAATAGTAGGACTTTCATATGTATTTTCAGCTTTTACTGGAATTTATTTAATGGGTCTTAGAAGTATACAGAATGTAAAAATATCTATGTACATATATGGATTATCATTTATACTAAATGTATTTTTAAATTATACTTTTATATTTGGTAAGTTTGGTATGCCAAGATTAGAATGTAGAGGTGCGGCAATAGCAACATTAATAAGTAGAATTTTTGAAAGTATATTAGTTTTAATTTATATGTATAAGATTGAAGATAAAGTTAGATACAGAGTTAGAGATGTTTTTTGCAAAACATCTAAGTATTGGAAGAGTATTGCAACTTATAGCTTGCCAGTATTATTAAGTGAAATAAATTGGGGATTAGGTATCTCTATGCAGGCAGCTATTATTGGAAGATTAGGTTCAAATGTAATTGCAGCGAATAGTTTTATAAATGTATTTCAACAACTTTCAGGTGTTGCAATGATGGGACTTGGTGGAGCAGCTGGAGTAGTATTAGGAAACCTTATAGGTAAAGGTAAAAAGCATGAAGAGGAAGTAATAAGCTTTTCTAAATTTTTAGTAAAGATAAGCATTATTTTAGGAATAATAGTAATAACAATGGTATTAATTATTAGACCGATAGCACCATCATTTATAAATGCATCTGAACAGACAGCTGAATTAATTAAGAGTATGTTATATGTATCAGCGTTTTTATTATTCTTCCAAGCTATAACTATAACTATATTTGTAGGAATATTAAGAGCTGGAGGAGATACAGCATTCTGTGCTGCGATAGATATAGCAACGTTATGGATATGCAAGATAGGTTTAGGATTACTATGCGCTTTTGTTTTAAAACTACATCCAGTTTTAGTTTACCTAATTTTATCAAGTGATGAATGTGTTAAAGCACTGATAACTATACCTCGTGTATGGAAAGGGAAATGGATTCACTACACAACGGTGTAAGGTCAAAATAATTACGTTAAAGTAAATTATATTTATAGTAAAGAATATATAAAATAAATAATGGTAAAAAGTTTTGAGATTTATGGAGGTATGGTAATTGGATCACGATTG
The DNA here is from genome assembly GCF_001405015.1 of Clostridium disporicum. GTDB lineage: Bacteria > Bacillota > Clostridia > Clostridiales > Clostridiaceae > Clostridium > Clostridium disporicum_B. Next base: position 68,089 of record NZ_CYZX01000003.1, on the reverse strand, counting down.
TGGATTTGAAAGAGAGAATAAATGGTTTCGTTATAGAGCAGCAGCAATTATTATTGAAAATGGACATGTACTTTTTGCCTATTGATAAATTAAGTGAGTATAGAGCATATCCTACATTTTTTAAAGATAGATTAAAAAGTATAAAAGATGGAATAGAGCATATTGTTACTTACGAATATTAGATAATATAAAAAATATTTATAAATAATGTTGACATTGACGTTACGTAAAAGTCTATATTGATATTAGGAGGTGATTTTCTTGGAATATTCCATTAAAAGTTTAGCTAAACTTGCAGGTATCAGCACTAGAACATTAAGATATTATGATGAAATTGGATTATTAAAACCTCTTAGAATAAACTCATCAGGTTATAGGATATATGGAGATAAAGAAGTAGATATTCTTCAGCAGATATTATTTTATAAAGCATTAGAATTACCTCTTGAAAAAATAAAAGAAATAATAACTAGCAAGGATTTTGATCCTAAGACAGCTCTATATGATCATAAGGAAAATATCTTAAGGAAACAGGAAGAATTAAGAAGATTATTAATCAATGTAGAAAAGACTATTTGTTCTTTAGAAGGAGGAAATGAAATGTCAGCAGAAGAAAAGTTTGAAGGTTTTAAAAAGAAGAAAATAAAAGAAAATGAAGAAAAGTACGGTAAAGAAATAAGAGAAAAGTATGGTGAAGAAAAAGTAAAAGAAAGCTATGCTATGTTTGGTAAGTTATCTAAGGAGCAGTGGAGTGAAGCAGAAAAGATAGGTACTCTTATAAATGAAACTTTAAAAGAAGCTATGAGTGAAGGAAATCCTAAGGGAGAAAAAGCTAGAGAAGTAGTAGAGCTTCATAAGAAATGGCTATCATTCTTTGGAAACTATCCAGTTCAAGCACATTTATCGCTAGGGCAAATGTATGTAGATGATGAAAGATTTTCTGATTACTATGATAATGCAGCTGGAGAAGGTGCAGCAATATTCTTAAGAGATTCTATAGCAGCTTATTATAATGCAAAATTTAATGAAGAAACATGGCAATGGATTATAAGTAGTTAATACTTTAGGTAGCACAATGTGCTACCTTTTTTATGTGGAATAAAATGTAGTTAGCCATAATCTAAAAATTATTTTATAATATGCTAGAATTAAGATTTACGAAAGATAAGAGTTTGGAGGCAAGCTATGGATAAAATAAATACAGTAATATTTGATATGGATGGAGTGATTTTTGATACTGAAAGAATTTATTTAGAAGCTTGGACAGAGGTTTTTGATAAGTATGGATATAAAATGACAAAAGAAGTCTATACTTCAGTTATGGGAGTAGGGCGTAAGAATGTAATAAATACATTTAAGCGTATTTATGGTGAAGGTTTACCTATAGATAAGATGTATAAGGAGAAGGATGATATTCTCTTTAATAGAATAGAGAACGGAACAGTACCTACAAAGGAAGGGGTATATGAACTTTTAAAGTTTTTAAGAGAAAATAATTATAATATAGCTTTAGCCACATCTGCTAAGAGAGAACGAGTGGACAAGCATTTAAAAGAGTCTAATCTTGAAGGTGTTTTTAATGTTTCAGTTTGTGGTGATGAGGTAGAGAAAGCTAAGCCAAATCCTGATATATTTCTAAAAGCAGCAAATAAGTTAGAGGTTGATAGTGAAAACTGCATAGTAGTTGAAGATTCTTTAGCGGGGGTTAAGGCTGCTTATAATGCAGGAATGTTAGTAGTAAATATTCCTGATTTAAGAGATTATGATGATGAAATGAAGAAATTTTCGCATAAAGTTTTCAAAAATTTAATAGACTTTAAAGAATACTTGAATTTTCAAATAAACTATTAATTATCTATGAATTATATTAATAAAAGAAAAAGAAATATAGATTTATGCTATAATACAATTTAAAAATAAATAGGAATCTAAATATAAGAGATTTATATCGAAAAAAAGTAAGAATTAAGATGAGAAGGAATTATGGGGAGACAAATAAATGAATAAAAATACTGAATACAAAAAAATTACTTTTAAAGAAGCATACTCGATACCTAATATATTATGTTATATAAGGATTCTATTAATACCTGCTTTTATTTATATTTATGTGAATGCAAAGGATACTGTAGATTATTATTTAGCAGCTATTATTATACTTTTATCAGGACTTACTGATTTCTGTGATGGTTTTATAGCTAGAAAGTTTAATCAAGTAACTGAACTTGGGAAATTGATAGACCCTGTTGCAGATAAGTTAACACAAGCAGCGATTATAATTGCACTGATGTTTAAGTTTAAGTGGATGTTCTTTTTAGTAGTTTTATTTGTAATAAAAGAACTATCAATGCTTATTAATGGGATTATCTTATTAAGAAAAGGTAAAAAATTAGATGGTGCAATGTGGTTTGGTAAGGTATCCACAGCGGTATTTTATTTTTCAACATTTATAATAATTTCATTTCCAATGTTGAATTCTATGGTAGTTAATATTTTAATGGTAATATCGGCATTCTTTATGGCATTATCATTTATAATGTATATGATAGAATATGTAAAAATGTATAAAGATTTATAAATTTTATCGATTTAAAATAGAATTTTCTTTGAAAGAAGAAGATGCTATTTTTTGTTTAATAGATGAAATATTAAGAGGATATAAAATCTAATTTATCCAAATAAGTAACATTTAACGAAAATATATCTTTATTTGGAGTATTATATGTGATACAATGTCAAAGTATTAATATACCGGAGGGGATTTAGTATGAAACATATTAAGACAATCAATAAAACAAACATTAAGAACAGCTTATGCAAACCAGGATGTAAAGAATGTGCAAACTCTTGCCAATCTGCTTGTAAAACATCTTGTACAGTAGCTAACTTAGAATGTGAAAACTAGTCAATAAGAGCTGTTGAAATCTCTCAACAGCTCTTACTATATCATTAGTGAAAGTTCTAGCTTTTTTTTAATTAAAAGTTGAGAGTGTAGAGGTAAGAGTTTCTTGAAGAGAAGGTCGGAGAAGTTTCAATAGTAACTCTTAGTTATTAACTATTAACTTTTAACCGATGAAGGCTTTTAATATAGATACCAATATAAATGCTTAGGAGGAGATTAACGTGAGTTTAATTCACAAGTTTAAACAAGGTGAAAACTACTTTGTGTTAGATGTAAATACAGGAGCAGTTCATATAGTAGACGAGCTAGTATATGACTTAGTAGATGATAATATATTAAGATCAAAGGAAGAGCTTATAGCTGAATTTGGAGAAAAATACGGTGCTGATGTTGTATCAGAAGCTTATGACGAGATAAAAGAGTTAGTAGATGAAGAAATATTATACTCAAAAGATCAATATGAAGAGATAGCTCATTCTTCAATGGATGATAGAGATTACATAAAAGCTGTATGTTTAAATATAATACATGGATGTAATTTAAGATGTAAATACTGTTTCGCTGATGAAGGTGAATATAATGGACATAAAGGTGTAATGTCTGTGGAAACAGCAAAGAAAGCTATAGATTATGTAGTTAAGAGAAGTGGCCCAAGAAGAAACATTGAAATTGATTTATTTGGTGGAGAACCAACAATGATCATGGACAAGGTTAAAGAAATAATAGCTTATGCTAGAGAAAATGAAAAGGCTTGGAATAAGAATATTAGATTTACTATGACTACTAATGCTACTCTTTTAACTGATGAAATGATGGATTTCATGGATAAAGAAATGGGTAACATAATTTTATCATTAGATGGTAGAAAAGAAGTAAATGATAATGTAAGAATAAAAGTTGATGGTTCAGGTTCTTATGATGATATACTTCCTAACATAAAGAAGATGATTGAAAAGAGAGATAAATCTAAGCACTACTATGTAAGAGGAACATTTACAGGAGCTAATACAGATTTCTTTGAAGATGTTAAAGCAATGGTAAATGAAGGATTTAGAGAAATATCAATAGAGCCAGTAGTTTTAGAATCAGGTCATATGTTAGAACTTAAAGAAGAACATTTGCCAGAAATATTTGAAAACTACGATAAGTTATATGAAGAAATGGTAAGAAGAAAGAAAGAAGGAGATGAATTCAACTTCTATCACTTCAATATAGATTTAAATGGTGGACCATGTGTTTATAAGAGAATTTCAGGTTGTGGTGCAGGATTTGAATATGTTGCAATAACTCCACAAGGTGAAGTTTATCCGTGTCACCAATTTGTAGGTAAGGAAGAATTTAAACTTGGTTCTATATATGATGACACATACGATACTGAATTAGGTAAGACATTTAAGAAAGCACATATCTACAATAAGCCAAAATGTAGAAACTGTTGGGCGAGATTCTACTGCTCTGGTGGATGTCAATCAAATAACTTTGCATTTAATGGAGATATGAACATTCCTTACGAAATCGGATGTAAGATGCAAAAGAAGAGAATTGAATGTGCAATCGCTCTAAAAGCAGAATAATAATTAAGAACTAAAATGTTAGGATTTTGGTTATAATTAAAACTAGTAAGCAGTTAATGTTAGAAGAATACGTTAGCTGCTTACTTTATTCATATTTTATATCTTTTTAAGCTAAATTTATTTATATAGTATATAATTATACTTAAATTAAAAAATATAGATTATCGATGAAATAATCAGAAGTTGAAATATACAAAATAGATGAAATTTAAATGAGGTGTAATAAATGAAAGATTATATTTTAGATAATGGCTTGAAGTTAGTATATAAAAAGGGTAATAGTGAATTAAGCTCTATTGCTATTTCATTAGATGCAGGGGCAGCCCGTGATGGAGAAAATTTAGGGGTTGCGCATGTGACTGAGCATATGGTATATAAGCAGACTGAAACAAGAAGTGAAAAAGAAATAAATAAAGTGCTAAGCGATACTTTTGGATTTCAAAATGCAATGACAAATTATCCATATGTAGTTTTTTATGGAACTTTATTAAATGAAGATTTAAGTAAGGGATTGGAGATTCTTTCTGATATTCTTCTAAACCCTGTATTCACTGAAGAGGGATTTAAGGAAGAAATGGAAGTAATAAAGCAGGAACTTAAAGAATGGGATGAAGAATTAGAGCAGTATACTGAGGATAAGCTTTATTTAAATTGTATGGATGGCAGAAGGCTTCAGTATCCAATCATAGGAACAGAAGAATCTTTAGAAAGATTAACTATTGATGATGCAATAGATTTCTTTAATGACTATTATTGTGCTAATAATGCAACTATTACGGTGATATCAAGTCTGGAATTTGATGAAGTAGTAGATAAGGTTGAGGAATATTTTATAGATTGGAGAAGCGAAAGTCTACCAGAAGATGAGATAATATATAGCACACCAAATACAGGGGTATTTATAGATAAAAAAGATGATATAAATAGTGCTAAGGTTCAAATTATATTCCCTATTAATGAATTGAATCAATGGGAAATAAAAGCATTAAAAGTATTTAATCAATATTTTGGTGAAGGAGTAAACTCTGTACTTTTTGATAGCTTAAGAACAACTAATGGATTAGTATACGATGTGTTAACAAGAGTTGCAAATGAAGAATATATAAAGGTTTATAAAATTACATATGGTACAGCAGTGGAGAATATTGAAAAGTCTATTAAAATTGTTGAAAATTTAATTTCAAATGTGGATAACTTAAAAAAAGAGTTAAATACTGAAAATATAGCTAAGATGATAAAAAGCTTCAAGCTTAAGAGGTTATTTGGAGAAGAGCAGACAGTAAGGCTTGCAAAAGAATTAGCTACTTATGATACTATGTTTGGAGATTACAATATATATTTAGATGAAAGCAGAGATTTAGAAAAGCTTACACCAGAATATATAATAAATACAGCTATTAAGGTATTAAGAAATATGAGTATACAAGTTATTAGAAATTAATATATTAAAAATTATACTAATTATATTAAATAGTATAAAGATATGTAATATAATAAGATAGTCATAGGAACTTTGTCCTATGGCTATAATTTTTATGTTTAAATATAAATTATAAAAAAGGAAGATTTACGAGGTTGATATGAAGAATAGACTACCATTATTAGAAGAGGTATTAAAATACCATAAAGAAAAAAATTTAATTTTATCAATGCCAGGAAATAAAAGTGGTATAGGGTTCTTAAGAGATGATATAGGGAAAGAGTTTGTAAATAGTATGGGTTTTTTAGATATAACAGAGGTCGGAAATCTAGATAATTTTCATCATCCAGAAGGTGTTATTAAAGAAGCACAAGAGCTTTTAGCTAATTTGTATAAAGTTGATAGAGCTTATTTTTTAGTTAATGGAAGTAGTTCTGGAAATTTAGCAAGCGTATTTGCAGCTTTTAATGAAGGTGATGAAGTTCTTGTAGAAAGAAATTGCCATAAATCTATTTATAATGCTCTTATTTTAAGAAAATTAAAACCAGTGTACATAGAAGCTAATATTGATTTGGATAACGGTATCCTTTTACCTTGTAATGAAAAAAATATAAAAGATGCTCTAATTAAAGCTAAAGATCCGAGAGGTGTAATATTAACATCTCCTAACTATTACGGAATATCCTATAATTTAGAAAAAATATTAAGAAAGTTAAGAGGAAATGGATTAAAGATAATAATAGATTCAGCTCATGGAGCTCATTATGGAGTAAATCAAAGGCTTCCAGAAAGTATGGCTAGATTAGCTCATTACGTTGTTTTAAGTGCTCATAAAACTTTGCCAGCTTTAACGCAAGGTGCATATTTACTTGTAAATGATATTAATAGCAATGTAGAGTTTTTTATAAGTGCATTTAATACGACATCACCATCATATTTAATTATGTCATCTTTAGATTATGCAAGATATTATTTGGAGAATTACGGTGATTCAGATTATGATTTATTAATAGATTTAGCAGAAGTTTATAAAAATCAGATAAATTCTTTAGATAAAGTTAAAATATTAAGTGAAGAAGATATTGAAGGTGATTATAAATTAGATAAAAGTAGATATATCTTGACACTTCCAATAGGATATAGTGGTAATAAGCTTTTAGACTATTTATTAGAAAATAATATCCAAAGTGAAATGAGTTTCTCAAGAGGTGTAGTACTAATATTATCTCCATTTAATACAAGAGATGATTTTGAAAAGATATATCATGCTATAATGTTTTTAGATATAGAAACACTTAAAGACGAAGAAAAAAATATAGGCTATGTTAATTTAGAGAAGATTAAAAGGTTAGAACCTTTTGAAGTACATAATGCGAAATTTGAAGAAGTAGAAATAAATCATGCTGTTGGAATGGTGTCAAAAGATTTTATAGTTCCATATCCACCAGGAATTCCATTAGTTTTACCAGGGGAAGAAATAACAGAAGATGTAGTAAAGGCTATAAGATGGTATCAAGGAAAATGTATTTCAGTTTTAGGGGTGTACTATAATAGAATTAAGGTTGTTTTAGACTAATAATTATGGAACCATATCAAAAATATAATAAGATAGAAATTAAATGATTTTAATTAATTTACTTTAATTAATAAGACATGTATAGAAGCCAGCATAGATTTGTATTAGAAACCTATACTGGCTTTTTTCATTTTATAAGTTATAATTTTTGCTACTTTTTCAGGAGATAAGAAAGTATTATCTAGCTTATATAATTTTTTTTCTTCTCCATCCAATGAGTTATCTCTATTAGTGAGTATTAATTATATTACATATATTTATCTAGAGTTTCAGCTCTTTCATAAGATTTCTTAATTATTTCCTTAGGATAGCCTATGTGATCTAATAATTTAATAGCATTACGTGTCTTAGAAACACCTTTCTTAAGCTTGTAATCAAAGCTTAATCCTTCTTTGTTAACTCGCTCACTAAAGTAGAAGAATTCATAGTTATCTTTAAGTATATCTGTTAATTCTCTATCGTGAGTAGCTACTATTGATATACTCTTTTTTTTATTAATATAAGTTAATATTTCAGCAGAAGAGGATATTCTTTCAATAGGGTTAGTACCTCTAAATATTTCATCTATAGGACAGAATACAGGTAACTCTTTATCTAATGCTTTTATTATTCTAAGAAGAGCTTCTGCTTCAGCCATATAATAACTTTTACCTAAAGTAACGTCATCACTTGGACTTATAGAAGAAACTATGTTAAAGAAGCAAGCTTCGTATTTTTTAGTTAGTGTAATATTGAATGTTTGAGCTAAAATCATATTTAGGCCAATCATTCTTAAAAATGTAGATTTACCAGACATATTAGTACCAGTAAGAACTATACCTTTTTTAGTAAAAGTAATAGAGTTAGGGACTGCATCTTTAATAAGTGGATGAACACCATCTACTATGTTTATGTTGATTTCATCAGTAAATTTGGGCTTTGTATATTTACCTTTCATTTCTTCTTTATATGATGCTATTGCAATATAGCTTTCAAGCTCACCTAATAATTCATATAAGTCTAGAATATAATCCTCTTTATCTTTTAATAAAGATGCAATTTTATAGTATGCACTTTCTTCTAATAAAAATGGCATAGATAAAACTTCAAAAGCACCACCACCAGCATTTGCAAATTGAATAGATTTAGTTGCATTATCTATAGATTTTATATCTTTAAGAAGTTCATTTATTTTATCAGTATATTCCTTTATTTCAGGATAATCTATTTTTTTTATTTCTTTGGCTGCAATTATTATACTTCTTAAATAAAGTAATCCTTGAGATTTTACATTTTTTCTTTCTTTATCATTTATAAACATATTGATAAATATTGTGAATGCTGTAACTAAAAGCATATATGGATTTTGAAATATTATAGCTAATAATGCACTAGATATAGTTAGAAATTTACCTAAGAATGTATAGATATAATACTTACTTTTATTTTCTACTAATTCTTCAGTTAACATTTCTAATAAAGCATTTTTTTTGTCATATCCAAGATTGTAATAAACCATTTGTAATTTAGTTCTTAAATCAGTGTTAGTTCTTAAAGTTTCAGTAAATTCATATCTTTTATTAAGTTCACTTTTGTCATGAAGTGGATTTCTAAGCATTTTATATAATGCAGCCTCTCCAACACTACTATAAGTTCTATCTAGCTTTGTGAAAATCTCATCCATGTTGAAATCATCCCAAGTTTGATCATCTATTGTATACTCATCTTCTTCATATATATCAAATAGTGTTCTTATTTTATTAATATATCTTTTCTTTTTTCTTTCTTCACCAAAGTCGGCTTTCATGCAATCATAAAGCCACATTAATTTGTCCATTAGCCTCATACTTTTTTCCTCCGCAAAACTATTAATATTTTAGATTATAATTCTTTTTATAAACTGCTATTCCTAATAAAACTAATATTATGATTGGAATAATTATAAGTATAACATCATTTAGATTAATAAAATACTTATAAGGATCAATATAAAACATTTTATCTAATATAAGTTGAAATATAAGTGTTACATCTCTATTTTCATATTGAGCTTGTAGTAGCATATCCATAATTTGATGTAGTATTTCTTCTTTTTCATATGAAGTTAGATTAGTTGCTTTTATATAGCTTGTTATATGTTCATATAAACAAAGATTATTTTCGTTAAAATTCTTTTGTTCTTTTAATCTTAGATTTCTAAGTTTTAAGACTTCTAACATAATTACCCCTCCAATACATTCTCAACATTTCTTTTTACAAAATTCCATGTATCAATAAATTCATCTAACTCTTTTATACCAGCATCAGTTAAGTAATAATATTTTCTCATAGGTCCAAGCGGTGACTTTTTCATTTTAGAATATAATAATTTTTTCTTTTCTAACCTAATAAGAATAGGATAGACGCTACTTTCAGATATATCTTCAAAGCCGTATTGTATTAATTTTTCGCAAACTGCATATCCATAGGTTTCATCAGTAGAAACTATTTTTAAGATACATCCTTCTAATAAACCTTTTAACATTTGTGTTGAATTTGCCATTTATTCACCTACTTTGTAATACGTAATAGCTATATGAAAATAATACCACACTACTATGTATTGTCAAGTAGTGTGGTATCAAATTATTTTACGTAGTTCCAACCACAATCATCATGGTATATCATTTGCTTAGTCATACCACCGTCGATAGTTATATTTTCGCCTGTAATAAAACCGGCCTTATCACTGCAAAGGAATAAAACCATATTAGCTATATCTAGAGGTTCACCAACACGTCCTGATGGATGCTGTGAAGTATCTCCGATAGAATATTGTGGTTTATAATTTTCACTATGTTGATATGCACCTGTATCAATCCATCCTGGACTTATAGAATTTACTCTAACTTTTCCAGCTAAACTTATACTAAGGCCATGAGTTAATGCACTTATCCCACCTTTTGCTGCAGTATAGCTTTCTGTATCTGCTTGAGACATGTAAGCTCTTGTAGAAGAAATATTAACTATAGAAGCTTTAGGATTAAAGTAGTTTAAAAATAATTTACTTAGCATGTAAGGTGCAGTTACTCCTAGTTTTAAAACATAGTTAAAATCATTAAAGGAGCAGTCTGATAAAATACCTTTTCTACTTATGCAAGCATTGTTTATTAAGTAATCTATATTTTTAAATTTTTCAATAGTCTTATTAACGAAATCATTAAGAGTATTTTCTTCTGTTATATCTCCATAATAGAAGAAGAGATTTTCTTCACCGAATTTTTTTATAAGATTATTTCCAGAAATTTTATCAGTATCAATAATAGCAACTTTTGTACCAGCTTTTATGAATTCTTCTACGATACATCTACCAATTCCATTAGCACCGCCAGTTATTACACATACTTTATCTTTAAAGTTCATAGTTATACCTCCTAATTTAATATATAAATTATTATATATTAAATATAGATATCTATATAGTAGTGTTATAGACAAATATAATACTTTACAATAATATGGTAATAAGCTGAAGTGGAGTTTTATTATTGTCTAGAATTTAATGATTGTGATTTAGCATAAGTTTACGTAGGTAGATTAGAGAGAATAATTAATAATAAATAATTTTTTGGAGGAATAAATGAGTAATAAAATTTTTATAGTTGAAGACGAAGATAAAATAAGAGAAGAATTAATTACTTTGTTAAATAGATATGGATATGAAACGGAGTTTTCTAATGATTTTAAAAATATTGTGGAAGATATTTTAAAAGCTATTCCTAGTTTAGTGCTTTTAGATATAAATCTTCCTTATTATGATGGATATTATATTTGTAGGGAGATAAGAAAAAAATCTAACCTTCCTATTATAGTTGTTACAAGTAGAGATAGTGAGATAGATGAGCTTATGAGTATGAATCTAGGGGCAGATGATTTTGTAACAAAACCTTATAACACTCAAATACTTTTAGCAAGGATATCATCACTTTTAAGACGTAGTTATAGCAAAAATGAAAGTGAAGTTTATCAATTTAAAAATTTAAAATATAACTTATCTACAAGTGAAGCTGAATATGAAGGTAGCACAATTGAGTTAACTAAAAATGAAAGTAGGATACTATATACTCTTATTAAAAATAAAGAAAAAATAGTTTCAAGAGATGATATAATGAAAAGCCTTTGGCAGTCTAATGAGTTTGTAGATGATAATACTCTTACTGTAAATATAAATAGATTAAGAAAGAAGTTAGAAGAAATAGGAGCAGAAGGATATTTACAAACTAAGAGAGGGCAAGGGTATATATTGATATGAATATAGTAGATTTTTTTAAGGAGAGAATATTATTTATTGCTTTAAATATAGTAATTCTTATTTTTACGGCAGTGCTTTTAATATCTCTTAAGGTAGATATGTATGCTATAGTATTTATTTTTATTATCAATTTAATTGGTATATTGATATTCCATTTTTATGAATTTTTTAGGAAGAAAAGATATTATGATGAAATAGAAAAAGATTTACAATCCTTAGATAAAAAATATTTACTTTCTGAGGTAGTTGCTGAAAGTGATTTTCTTGAAGGTAAACTTATTCATAATATAATAGATCAAGCTAATAAATCTATGAATGATGAAATATCTAAATATAAGCTAAGTATTGATGAATATAGAGAGTATATAGAAATGTGGGTTCATGAGATAAAAACGCCTATAGCGACCTGTAAATTACTTATTGAAAACAATGATTCAAAAATAACTCGAAGTATCGGAGAAGAGCTAGGAAGGGGTGAGGATTATATAGAACAATCTCTTTATTATACAAGAAGTAATGTTTTGGAAAAGGATTATATTATTAAAGAGATTAATTTAAGTGATTCTATAAATAATGTTATAAGAAAAAATGCTAATACATTAATTGCTAAACGAATAAAAATAAATATTTATGATGTAGATAAAAAAGTTTATTGTGATAGCAAATGGATAGAGTTTATATTAAATCAGATAATTAGCAATTCTATTAAATATATGAATAAAAAAGAGAGTGAGCTTAAGGTTTATTGTGAGAAATTTAATGAGGATGTAATATTAAATATATGTGACAATGGGATTGGAATTAATGAAAAAGATAGAGTTAAGGTTTTTGAAAAAGGATATACGGGAGAGAACGGAAGAATATTTGGCAAATCTACAGGAATAGGTTTATATTTATGTAAAAAGCTTTGTATTAAACTTGGATTAGGGATTAAATTAGAATCAGAAGAACTGGTTGGAACTAAGGTTTCAATTATTTTTCCTATAAATAATTTGATGAAATTTTAAGAGATATTAAATAAAAGATGTTATATATGACTTTATAATTAAATCATATACAGCATCTTTTAAATATCTAAATCAATGTTAATAATAAGGAAACTACTATTACACTATGTTACATAGGAGTAAGCAGATATTCCAAATTGAAAATTTGAAATATCTGCTTATATAACAAAAATGTAAGGTTAGTGTTATATTGTTCTATGGTTAGAAGCTTTTTAAGGATATATGATTTATATATGGACTAAATCATATGTTGGAGGTAAAGATGAACAGAGAAGTTTTAAAAGTAGAAAATATAGAAAAGTATTATGGTAAAAGAGGTAATATAACTAAAGCCATTGATAATATAAGCTTTGCAGTAGAAAATGGGGAATTTATAGGAGTAATGGGGCCTTCAGGAAGTGGGAAGACAACTCTTTTAAATTGTATATCAACCATAGATAAAGTAACTAGTGGTCATATAAAGATAGCTGATAAAGATATTACAAAATTGAATTCTAAAAATATTGCTAAGTTTAGAAGAGAAAGGTTAGGTTTTATATTTCAAGACTTTAATCTTTTAGATACATTAACTGCTTATGAAAATATAGCATTAGCATTGACTATTCAAAGGTTAAATCATAGAGAAATAGATGAGAGAGTTAAAGAAGTTGCAGATAAGCTTAATATTTCAGACATATTAAATAAATATCCTTATGAAATATCAGGAGGGCAAAAGCAAAGAGTAGCATCTGCTAGAGCTATAATCACAAAGCCTGAGATAGTACTTGCTGATGAACCAACAGGGGCATTAGATTCTAAGTCAGCAAAGATGCTACTTGAAAGTCTAGAACATTTAAATAAAGAATTAGGGGCAACTATTATGATGGTAACTCATGATGCCTTTACAGCTAGCTATGCTAGTAGAATTCTATTTATAAAAGACGGAAAAATCTTTAATGAGCTAATTCGTGGAAATGATTCAAGAAAGGAGTTTTTCAATAAGATAATTGAAGTTGTAACTCTTCTTGGAGGTGACCAAAGAGATGTATTTTAAATTAGCAGCTAAAAATATAAAAAAGAGCTTAAAGGACTATACAATATATTTTCTAACATTAGTATTTGGTGTTTGCATATTTTATACATTTAATTCTATTAAATCACAAGGTGTAATGATGGAGTTAAGTGGACTACAAGCTAATGCCTTTGAACTTACTAATTCTGTAATAGGTATAGCATCAGTATTTATATCTTTTATTTTAGGATTTTTAATAGTTTATGCAAATAATTATTTGATAAAAAGAAGAAAAAAAGAATTTGGAATATATATGACTTTAGGTATGGAAAATAAAAGTCTTTCAAGAATAATATTTGTTGAGACTATGTTAATAGGGGTAATATCTTTAGGTATAGGCTTGGTATGTGGAGTTTTATTATCACAAGGAATATCAGTTTTTACAGCAAAATTATTTAAAACAGATATTACAAAGTTTACTTTTATATTTTCAAAGGATGCATTTATTAGAACTATTATATGTTTTGGACTTATTTACTTAGTTGTACTTATATTTAACTCATATGCTGTTAGAAAAGTACAATTAATAGATTTGTTAAATGGAGCAAGAAAAAATGAAAATTTAAAAGTAAAGAATATATGGATATCAGTAGTAGTATTTTTAATTAGTATCACTATGATAGGAATTGCTTATTATATGGTATTAAAAGCTGGGGTAGCTGTAGTATTTAATATAGTTCCAATAATACTTGGATTTGTAGGAACATTTTTATTTTTCTTTTCATTATCAGGATTTTTACTAAAAATTTTACAAGCAAACAAAAAGCATTATTTAAAGGATTTAAATATGTTTGTTTTAAGACAAATAAACAGCAAGATTAATACAACTTTTATTTCTATGAGTTTTATATGTTTAATGTTATTTGTAGCTATATGTACATTTTCAGGAGGACTTGGAATTACTAAAGCAATGAATAAAGATTTAGATGACTTAACTCAGTTTGATGCTAGTTTTTGGAGTTATGATACAGATAATATAATAGGAGTTATAAATGAACAATATGGTGGCCTTGACACTATAATAGAGGAAAGGTCTCAATATACAAACTATAATACAGAAACTACTTATAGTAAGTTTATTTCTCAAGAGGCTATGGAAAAAAATAAAAATAATTATCCTATTTTTGTAGATGATAAAATCAAAGCAATAAAGTTAAGTGATTTTAATTCAGTTATGAGAATGTTAGGTAAAGAAGAGATAGCTTTAGAAGAAAATGAATATTATGCTTTTGGAGATATACCAGATTTAATAAAGTATATTCAAGAAGCTATGGATAGAGGAACAAATGTAATTGTAAATGGAAATGAATTAAAGCCTGCTAACTATGAAGTTATGGAAGTAACTACGTATAATTCAACAATGAAAAATAATTTATGTACATTTGTAGTAAATGATAGCTTAGTTAATGGATTAGAAGTTTCAATGACAAATTTAAATATTAAATTTAATTGCAGTGAAGAAGAGGCAGAAAATTTTATAAATAATAATCTAAGATCAGTTGATAGAGTAGGGAAAGTTCCTGTTTATGGAATGACTAAGAATGAATTAAGAGATAACTCTATAGGATTAGGGGCAATGATATCATACTTAGCTATTTATATAGGAATAGTGTTTTTAATTACATCAGCAGCAGTTCTTGCGTTGCAGCAATTATGTGAATCAGCAGATAATAGTTATAGGTACGAACTATTAAAGAAAATAGGGGTAGATGATAAAATGATAAAAAGATCATTATTTTATCAAATAGGAATTTACTTTATGGTACCTTTATCACTTGCAATAGTACATTCTATAGTTGGCTTAAAAGTATCAGGTGATATAGTTTCTATCTTTGGAAATGCAAATATGCTTAAATATATTTTATATACTATGATAGCTGTTGTATTTATATATGGTGGATATTTTATAGCTACTTATAATGGTGCGAAGAAGATAATAAAATAAAGCAAATAAAACAAATAAAATAAATTTTAAACAAATATCAGACAAATATTCAGCAAACAATAGGGTGTTAAAGTAATTATATATTAAGAAATTAAATATGAAAGTAAGTGTAATTATTATTAAATGTAATTATGGTTTTATAAGGGTAAGTAATATGATTTTAAATATCAGTAGTAACTTAAGTGATACTATTGAAATTAAATTAAATATCAGTAGTAACGGTAGTGATACTAGTAATAGTAACAGAAGTGATACGAGTAGTAGTATCACTTCTGTTACTCTAATAAAACAATATAAAAACAAAAAAAGAAATATATATAAGGATTTTTGAAAAGTGGAATAAGAAGAATATAAGAATAACAAAAGCTAAGGAAAATATAAAAAAATATACATCTGAACAAATGGTAAAAATTAACTTGAAAAGAGTTATAAAATAACTTATAATAAATTAAAGGAAGACTATGGGGTGAGAATTATGAATGAGAAAATTAATTTGTTTTTAGAAAATAATAAAGCTTTAGAGGATGTAAAAGGTTCATGGGGAATGTATGGATTTCAAATAAAGAGTAGTGCATTAACTTGTACAATGAAAAACCAAAGAGTAGATACAGATAGAATCAATTTGGCATTAGATATAATTAAGAAAAATACTTCTATGTTTTCAAATTTTAGAGGGATTAATAAGTTAACCACTGCAATAACAATTTCATTTGAAGATGATATGGAATATAGCTTAAAGGAAATTATATCTATTTATGATAAGTTAAAGGATGAATTTTTTACTAATGAATATTTAGTTATGGCAGCACAGGTAATATTTAATGCAAGGTATAGAGTTAATGTTGATGATTCAGTAAGAAATACTAGAGTAGCATATGACTATATGAAAAAGCATCATAGATTTTTAACTGGTCAAGAAGATATTGCAAATGCAGCAATAATAGCTACAACTTCAGCTAATTTAGAAGAAACCTTTAATGAGATAGAAGAAAGCTATCAGTATTTAAAGGACAATAGGATTTCTTATAGTAATAATATTCAATCCTTATCACATATTTTGTCTTTAATAAATTTACCTTCAATACAAAAGTGTGACGAAGTATTAGCAATGAACTCAATTATGAAAGAGAAGAATGTTCCTTTAAAAGATTACTTTATACCAATGCTTGGAATAATAACTTTTTTAGCTGATAATAAAGAAGATTTTGCTATGAATATTGCAGATGTAAGTATGAATTTAAAGAAAGAAAAAGGATTTGGGAACTTTGCTTTAGGAAGTAATTTTAGAAATATGATTTCTGCAACATTAGTTTCAATTGATTATCTAGATACTTTAGATAATAACATAAAAGAAAATATTATAATTAATACTAATAATATTGCATTAACTGTGTCTATAGCTATGCAAACAGCAGTTTTAATTTCTTCAGCTGCAGCAGCATCAGCAGCTGCAGCAAGTTCATCATCTTAAAAAGTGAATATAAATTACAATAAAGATTTTGGGAATACTAATCTATGACAATTAATAAATTAAGGAGGCATAGATATGGAATTTCCAAAATCTTTTCCTATGCAAGAGCAAAAACATCAACCAGGATTTGAGTGTGAAATGAATCCAAGACCTATATTTGACCATCCTAGCTATAATAAAAAAGGTGATACTTTAAATGGTAAAGTAGCAATAATTACAGGTGGAGATAGTGGAATAGGGAGAGCTGTTTCAATAGCTTATGCAAAACAAGGTGCAGATATAGTTATTGTATATTTCAATGAGCATAGAGATGCTGAAGAAACTAAGAAATTAGTTGAGGAAAATGGTAGGAGATGTACAATAATTTCTGGAGATATTAGTGAGGTAGAGTTTTGTAAAAATGTTGTAGAAACAACAATTAAAGAGTATGGAAAAATTGATATATTAGTTAACAACGCAGCAGTTCAATATGAAGATAAAGATTTTAAAGATATAACAGATGAGCAGTTTGATAAAACTATGAAAACTAATATATATGGAACTTTTTATATGACAAGAGAGTCATTAAAACATATGACTTCAGGATCTTGCATAATTAATACAGCTTCAGTGGTAGCATTTAAGGGAAATGAAAAGCTTGTTGATTATTCCATGACAAAAGGAGCTATTACTGCACTTACAAGATCACTTGCCATAGAACTAGCAAAAGCAAAGAAAAATATAAGAGTAAATGAAGTTGCACCAGGACCAATATGGACTCCTCTTATACCAGCATCATTTACTAAGACGGAAGTAGCATCCTTTGGTCAAAATGTTGCTATGGGAAGAGCAGGGCAACTGGTAGAGTGTGCAGGTGCTTATGTATTTTTAGCTTCTGAAAATGCATCATATATAACAGGTCAAACTATTCACGTAAACGGAGGAGAGATAGTTAATAGTTAGCTGGAGCTAATGGGAAAAGTAACCGGATGTTAGGTGAAAAGATTCACTATGTGAATAAGGAAAAGTAACTGTGTTAAGTGAAATATTTATTTCGCAAAGGTGAAAAGAATTTACTTAGGGTTAAAAAACTATTGTTTAATATTAATAAATGAGTAATAATAAATTCATAAATATTAAAAACAGAGGAAGATAGAAGATGACTAAGTATAAGAAACCTGAATTATTAGCTCCTGCTGGGAGTTTAGAAAAATTAAAGATAGCATTTCAATATGGTGCTGATGCAGTTTATTTTGGAGGGCAATCTTTTTCACTAAGAGCTGCTGCACAAAACTTCTCTTATGAGGAAATGGCAGAAGGTGTGAAGATAGCTAGAGAGTATGGAAAGAAGATGTACTGTACTGTTAACATAATGCCAAGAAATTCAGATTTAGAAAAACTTGCAGAGCATTTAAAGAAGCTGGAGGAAGTAGGGATAGATGCAGTTTTAGTATCAGACCTAGGAGTATTCTCTCTTGTTCAAAAATATACTAAATTACCTATACATATAAGTACACAAGCTAATACTGTAAATTATGAAGCATGTAATATGTGGCATAAGATGGGAGCAGAGAGAGTAGTTTTAGGAAGAGAATGCTCTTTAAAAGATATAATTGAAGTACGTGAAAATATTCCTGAAGATTTAGAACTAGAAGTATTTGTTCATGGGGCAATGTGCATTTCGTATTCAGGAAGATGCTTACTTTCAAGCTATATGGCTGGAAGAGATTCAAATAGAGGAGCATGTGCACAAAGCTGTAGATGGAAATATTCATTAGTTGAAGAAAAAAGACCAAATGAATACTTCCCTATAGAAGAGGATCAATATGGAACATATATAATGAACTCTAAGGATTTATGCATGATAGAGCATATTCCAGAGCTTATGAAGGCTGGGATATCATCATTAAAGATAGAAGGAAGAAATAAGAGTGAATATTATGTAGCTATAGTTGTAAGTGCGTATAGAAAAGCTATAGATTTATATTTTGAAGATCCTGAAAACTATAAATTACCAAAGTATTTATTAGATGAAATGTATAAGGTAGCTCATAGAAGATACCATACTGGATTTTTCTTTAATGAACCTATGGAAGAAGGGCTTATATTTGATACAAACAATCACGTAAGAGAGTATGATGTAGTAGCGCTTGTATTAGACTATGATAAAGAAACTGGATTAGCTACGTGTAGACAAAGAAATAAATTTGTAAAAGGTGACATTGTAGAAATATTATCACCAGAAATTACTGGTGAATCTTTTACAGTTGATGTATTGTTTAATGAAGCTGGAGAGGAAATAGATGGATGTCCACATCCAGGAATGATATGTAAAGTTAAAGTTCCATTTGAGTTAGAAAAGAATAGTTTTATTAGAAAAGCATTAGTTTAATTAGAAAAGAGCTAGCGAAAACGTTAGCTCTTTTATCAGTTTTAAATTAATATTAACAAATTATACACATATTTGAAAGTTAAATTAAAATATGTTAAAGTAATACGTGTAAAAAAATTATTGTATAATGTCGATTTGAATTACTGATTTTTGTGAAATTTATTAATTTAATTCTATAAATGTAAGAAATAGCTAAATGGTTTGTGGAGATTTACAATGGAAATAAGGCTATAGCTTGTCTGCGTTGATTATGAATTTTATTTAAAAATAAATTCATAATTTTCTTTAATTAAAAAGCATTGACAATAAATTAACTTTACATTAATAATATTAATGTAAATATAAGTGGAAGGGATGGACTCGATTATGAAATTAAGAGTTATAGCAGCTACATTATTAGCAGCAACATTATTAGTAGGATGCGGAAGCAAAGAATCAGGAGAAAAGTTAACTGGAAAAGCTGAAGGTTTCGGTGGAGAAGTTACTGTAGAAGTTACAGTTGATGGAGATAAAATCACAGCTGTTACTGCAACAGGAGATAGCGAAACTCAAGGAATCGGATCAAAAGCTATAGAAGAGCTTCCAGGTAAAATAGTAGAAGCTAACTCAGCTGACGTTGAAGTAGTTTCAGGTGCTACAGTAACATCAACTGCAATTATTGATGCTGTAAAATCTGCTTTAGAATCTAAATAGTATAATAAAAAACAAAGGGTGAAGTTTATGCTAAGTAAAAAAGACATAAAGTTAATTACTATAATCATAGGAATAAGTCTTATAATTTGGATAGGATATACACTTATGAGACCTAAAGGACCTTCTATAGAAGTTATACACGGCAATACAGTTGTTGAAAGACTAGATCCTAAAGTGGATGGAAGATATACTATTCAAGGTAGTTATGGAGAGCTTGTAGTAGAGGTTAAGGATGGTAAGTTTAGAATTACCGATGAAGAGTGTCCAAACCATGTTTGTTCAGCTATGGGCTGGGTAGACAGTGACGGATATTTACCGATACTATGCTTACCTAATGAAGTAATGGTTGGAATGGAAGGCCAGTTTGATGAGTAAGACTAAGCGACTTATTTACTTAGCATTGCTTACATCTATGGCTATAGCGCTACAGGTATTTGAAAGTATGATAGCAGTACCATTGCCATATGGAGCAAAGCTAGGACTTGCAAATATTATTGCTTTAGTAACTATGGAACTTTTTGATGTAAAAGAACTTATTTTAGTTAACTCTATGAGAGTATTATTGGGATCTCTATTAAGAGGAACATTCTTAACAAGTACTTTTTGGATATCAAGTGGTGGAGTACTATTAAGTAGTTTAGCGATTATCTTTATGAAGAAGTTCACAAAGCAATCGATGATAGGAATTTCTATTATAAGTGCTGTATTTCATAATATAGGACAAATAATAGTTATTACGTTCTTATATAATAATGTTGCACTAGCTGCAATATTACCAATATTATTTATAACTGCTATTCCAACAGGAATATTAGTTGGAATTGCAGCAAAAGAAACAAGTTCAAGAGTAAAATTTACATAGTTAAAAACAAGAAGCTAATTTTTAGCTTCTTGTTTTTTTATATAAATAAATTGACAGAAAAATTAAAAAATATAGAATTTTAAGAAAAAATAATATATAATAATAGGACAAGTTATACCGGTGTAAAAATTTGTAAGACATACATAAAATAGTTTAATAATAGTTTTATATAAGTAATAATAATTAAAGGTTAGGAGGAATAGGGATGGAATGCACATATGCACAAATTGATTTGAATTCGTATGTAGCTAAATATGTAGATGAAATGGGTTGTAGCCTAGAAGAAGCTTGTAGAGAGTTAGGTATAGACCTATCCAAAGTTTTTAATTCAGAAGAAAAAAATAATTATTAAAAAATGATGGCATATTAAATAAGCTAAAAAAGCTATTTAATATGCCAATTTTATTGCAGTTTTTAATTATATAATAAAGAAACCTGCAGCAATTATAAGGTATACAGCCATTAATTGTGCACCTTCAAGCCAATTTGATTGACCATCTCCTGCAACTTTGTTTGCAATAAGAACTGATACTATCAAAGCAACAAGTTCAAATTGGTTAAAAATTATGCTCATTGGTGTGAATAATAGACTTAAAAATATAAGTATAGGAGCAACGAATAGTATAACTTGTAAACTAGAACCTAGAGCTATTTCAAGAGCCACATCCATCTTATCTTTTAATGCCATTGTAATAGCTGTAGTATGCTCAGCAGCATTACCTATAATAGGGATTAATATTATACCTACAAAAAATTCACTTAAACCTAATTTGGATGTAATATCTTCAACTCCACTTACTAAAAATTCACTTTCAATGGCAATTAATATAGTAGCTACTACTAACACGATAATAGCTTTTTTTAATGACCATTTAGCTTTTCCTTCTTCTTCGTATGTCACAGAATATAAATCCTTATGAGTAAAAAAAGAAAAGAATAAACTGCATAGATACAATATGAACATAATTATTGCAACTACTAAAGTTAGACCTTCATAACGAGTATTTAATAATGATTGATTTAAAGTATGAGTAAAAACAGCTGGTATACATAAACCTATTACAGCAAAAAGTAGCATACTAGAAGTAGTTTCTACAACATTTATATTAAATTTTTGAACCTTATGCTTTAAGCCACCAGCAAACATACTAGCACCAAGAACAAGAAGAATATTTCCTATTATAGCTCCAGATATTGAAGATTTAACAACTTCAAATAAACCTTCTTTAAGGGCAAAAAAAGATATTATAAGCTCTGTTGCGTTACCAAAGGTAGCATTTAAGAATCCACCAATTTTAGGGCCAGAGTAAAAGGATATTTCTTCAGTGCCTTCACCCATAAGTCCTGCTAAAGGAATTATTGATAATGCAGCTAAAATAAACATAATAGATGGAGAAAAATTCATAAACTTACCAACTATACTAATTGGTATGAAAATTAACATAAATTTTAATATCTTCATAATTATCACAACCTATCATATAAATATATAATATATTTTTTCCATAATAAATATTATTATTAGTAAAAAATAATTGGATAATAAATTAATTTAAGATATACTGTAAGTGAATTTCTAAATCTATACCAATAGGGGCATATGTGATTTAGTAAAATGAACTTAACTGAAAGTCCAAATTTCAATTTGGTAACTTGAAGTTACACAGAGGGTACTCCTACGAATGTATATGAGTAGTGAGTTTCCTTAAGTAAATTTCTAAATCTTTGATTTAGTAAAATGAACTTACTCCTACGAATGTATATGAGTAGTGAGTTTCCTTATAAAAAAATAGGTAGGTGTAAAAATGAATATACAGATATTTGGAACTAAGAAATGCTTTGATACTAAAAAAGCAGAAAGATATTTTAAAGAACGAAGAATTAATTTTCAGTTTATAGATTTAAAAGAAAAATCATTAAGTAAAGGTGAATTATCTAGTGTTAAAAATTCTGTTGGACTAGAAAATTTAATAAATAAATCAGCAAAAGATTATAAAAAGTTAAATTTAGATAAAATAAGAACTGCAGATATGAGAGAAGAAATATTATTTAAAAATCCTTCAGTATATGTCACTCCTATAGTTAGAAATGGAAAACAAGCAACAGTAGGATATAAACCAGAAGTATGGAATGAATGGGAGTAATAGAAATAAAGTGCGAAGCACTTTGGGCAAAAGTTTGACTTCGTCAAAGTCCAAAAGGTCACTTTGTGACGGCCAAAAGATTTACAATAACCAAGAGTAATAACTTAGAGTTAAAAAAGCTTTTGGACATTTACGAAGTAAATCCTTTGGACTGCCGTAGGCACTTTTGGACTCTATGCAGTCGACCTTTCACCTGTGAGCTTAGCGAACAATTTATTTCTATTCTTCCATAACAGCAACGGCTAGAAGTCTAGGACCAGAGTGTATGCCTACTGCAGGAGTTATGGTTCCACAGTGCATAAATGTTGTGTTTGGATGTTTTTCAAGTATAGCTTTTAACTCTTCGGCCTCTTTATGCATTGTACCAGTCATAATTATTACTCTTCCCTTGCCACGGTCAAGGATTTCTGTTGCAAGTTTTACTAGTTTATTAAATGCTTGCTTTGATCCCCTAACTTTTGCAAAATTAGTATAGCTACCGTCATCGGCCATAGTTATTATAGGCTTTAAGTTAAGCATTTCTCCAATACCACCGGTTACTTTTCCTATTCGCCCACCTTTAATTAAATACTCTAGGGTATCCACAGTAAAGTACATATTAACTTTTTCTCTAAGGATAGGGATAGTCTTACAGATTGTATCGAAACTTTCTCCATTGTTAATCATTTTTCCAACTTCTATTACTATTAATCCAACGGCCATAGAGAGAATTTTTGTGTCAAAGATAAATGAAGTTATTTTATCATCATATTGTTCACTAGCTAATCTAAAGCTGTTTATAGTTCCTGATAAACCAGAAGAGATTGGAAGAATAATAGCATGGGTATATCCCTCACTGATAAGTTTATCATATAAATCACATGCATCTTGTACAGAAGGCATTGATGTAGTTGGTAATTCTTCTTCAATTCTAGAGTAGACTTCATCAGCGGTGATATTAATTCCATCTATAAATTCACCACTTTTATATATTATTTTTAAATTTACAATGTGTACATTATATTTATCTATATATTTCTTTGGTAATCCACAAGTGCTATCTGTAATTAACGCAATTTTATTCATAAGGGCCTCCTTTTATAAAGAAAATACTTTGATTATCTTAATATTTGCTTTATAAAAATAATATCACATAAATATTAACAGTGCAATATGTAGTTATAAAAACTATGTTGAAATATTAGATAAATATTAGAGCTGGCAAGAAGTTACTTTATATTAGGTTTTAAGAAGTAGTATTATTTATATTTTATTTTGAGAGGGAATTGGAATCGGTTCATTTTTAGCATATACGACATATATGATATAATAGAAAATATTGGAGGTGTTAAAGTGAAATTTTATGAAAATTTATCAGAGGCAATGGAGAACCTAACTAAAAGAGGTGCTTTTTTAACAGTAAAAGAAAATGGTAAGGTAAACACTATGACTATTTCCTGGGGGTATGTAGGATATAGCTGGAATAAACCCTTTTTTGTAGCTATGGTAAGACCTCAAAGATATACTTATGAATTTATACAAACTGCTAAGGATTATACTATAAGTATTCCATATAGTGATGAAATGAAAAAAGCTCTTACTATTTGTGGAACAAAATCAGGAAGAGATATAGATAAAGAAAAGGAAGCAAATATAAAATTTGTACCAGCGAAGCTTACAGAAACGCCAGTAGTAGATAATTGCAATATGTACTATGAGTGTAAAATCACTTATGTGGATAGAATTCACAAAGATAGCTTTCCGGAGGAATTAAAGAAGAATTATCCTAAAGATGACTATCATTATATCTACTATGGAGAAATAGTAGAGTGCTACGCAAAGTAGTTTCCTAACGGCAAAGTAAAAAGTCACCTATGGTGAAGGGAAAGGTTTTGCTTACGAAAAAAGGGAAAAGCAGCTAAAGTAGAAATTTTTGAATAAATCAAGCTCTTTCTACTTATAAGTCAACTTTCCACTCTGCGAAGAAGATTTTAATCTTTGATGAAGTCAAAACTTTGATCTTGCGAAGCAACCTTTCACTTACTTTTAGGCATTAATCAAGTCTTTCTAATTTACCCATATATAGTCTTGCAGGAATAAATTTAATTTTAAATTCTTTTTCGTATGAATTTATCCACTTGATTTCTTTTGTTGTTATTAGAGATATAGCTTTTCCTGAACCTAAGCCACGAGCAGTTCTTCCAGCTCTATGAAGATATTCATTTGAGCTTCCAGGGAAGTCAAGGTTTATTATGTGAGTAACATCAGGAATATCTAAACCTCTTGCAGATAAATCTGAAGAAACTAAAACAGGACATTTACCGCTTTTGAAGCTATCGATAGCTTTTTTTCTATCTTCTTTAGATGATTTACCACTTATATATATAGCATTAACTTTATGGTGCATTAATTTACTAGTAAGCACATCCATTTCTGTGTTGTTATTAACAAAAACTATAGCTCTTTTTGGCTTTTCTGCTACTAAAAGTTTTCTTAAATTTTCGAATCTATCTCTATTATCGCCAAGTATGCAAATGTGTTCTATGTTTGGGTTTAAAGAAGTCTTTGTTTCAGTTTTAATTATTTCTACATCTTCTTTAACTAATGATTTTGCTTCTTTTAAAGCTTCTGAACTTATACTAGCTGAGAAGAACATTAGCTGTCTATCTCTCATAGTTGTTTTTATAATATCTTTTATAACGCTAGTTCTATTGTTACGAAGTAATGAGTCAGCTTCATCTATTACTATAGTTTTTATAGTATGAGCAGTTATCTTTTTCTTTCTTATTAAATCTAATATTCTACCTGGAGAACCAACTATTATATGAGGTTTAATATCTTTTAATTTTTTTATTTGCTTTTCAATATTTGACTCACCCATTATAGTTAATGAAGTTACGTTTGTTTCAGAGTTTGTATTAAGTAATTTTATTTGAGATTCTATTTGCATAACAAGTTCGTGAGTTGGAGCAAGTATAATAGCTTGCATTTCTCTTTTTTCTGTGTTTATTTTGTGGAATAAAGGAATAAGATAAGCTAAAGTTTTTCCACTACCAGTATGAGCTTCACCAATAATATCTTTGTTTTCCAATGCTTTTGGAATACTTAATTGTTGAATTAATGTAGGTTCTGTAATGTTTTGCTTTTTAAGACCTTCTATTATATTTAAATTTAAGTCAAGTTCATTAAATGTTTTAATCATTTTTTTCTCCTTAAGTTTATTATTATCTATATTAGTATACAATAAAATAAATTTTTATGTAGACTTATATCTAACTTTATCGGAAAAAGATAAAGGAATGTTAATTGTAAAAAAATACTAAAAGTTATATAATATAACTATTGAATTATTAAATGGAATAATACTTTTATGTTATAGGGGAGAAGTGTATGGATAATAATATTGCACCACAAACGAATGAAGTAGTAGTAAAGCCTACCAGTAAACGAAAGAAAATATTATTTTTTGCAGTATTAGCAGTGCTTGTGTTAGTTGGATTTACTGCAGCTTATACTAATTCAGAAAATAAGAAACTTGTTAATAGTTATGAAGATAAGGTATATCCAGGAACTTTTGTATTAGATACTGATGTATCAGGATTTACTAAGAGTCAATTGCATAATGTTTTAGAGGAAATGGTTAATGAAATTTCTTCAAGAAAAATAAATGTTGCTGTTGGCGATTCTAATTTTGATAAAAGTTACTTAAATCTAGATACAACTATAGATTATGAGACTTTTGAAAATGAACTTTTGAACTTTGGAAAAGATAAGAATTTTAAAGAAAAACTTTCTCTTATAAAAGAACCGGAAAGTAGAAGTTATGAGTTTGAAATACTTTATAATGAAGATAAAATTGCTGAATTCATAGATACAATAGCTGAACAAGTTAAGGTTGATGCAGTAAATGCAAGTATAAGTATAAGTTGGGATACTATAAGTGTAACAGATGGACAAGTTGGTTATGGATTAAATAAAGAAGAGTTATTTACAAATATAAAAACAGCATTAGAAGATGTTAATGGTGATGACCTTGTTTCGATTGAAGGAAATCTTGAAGAGGTAGATCCAGAAATAACAACTGCAGCGTTACAAACAGTAGATACAAAAATATCTTCATATACAACTTATTTTTCAGCAGGACCAAGTGGGACAAATATTCAAAGAGGAGCTAGTATGATAGGTAATGTTTTACTTATGCCTGGAGATTCTTTTTCAACTGTAGAAGCTATAGGACCTACTACAGCAGAAAATGGTTTTGTTGCTGCTAATACTTATCTTAATGGGAAAGTAGTTCCAGGATATGGTGGAGGAGTATGTCAGATTTCTAGTACTATATATAATGCTGAGCTTAGAGCAGGAATAATTCCTGATTTTAGAACATATCATGAAATGACTGTTGGTTATGTTCCACAAGGCTTAGATGCTACTATAGGTGATGAATGGCCAGATTTAGTGTTTACAAATCCTTATGATTATCCAATTGTTGTTAATGTATATTCTAGTGGTGGTTCAATAACTGCTGAGTTTTGGTCTAATAGCCAAGCTACTGGTGGAATAACTTATGAGCCAAAAGCTTATCAAACAGGAGCATTATCTGCTGATACTTATTTATATGGATATAATTCAGCTGGAGAATGTGTATCAGAAGTATATTTAGATAGTAGTGTCTATAAACCTTTTAGTTAAAAAAATATTTTATATTTAAGGAGTTGTTTTTATAAACAGCTCCTTTTATTATATTTACAAAATAAAAATATAGAGAACTAAAAATTGATTATTAAAGTATAACTATTTTTGAGAAAATAAAAGCTAATCACAATTAATTATGAAAATACAACTAAATTGATGGGAAAATAAAAGAATTTGAATTTTGACTTATAAATAATAATGAGTATGATAATATACAGATAAATTCGAGAGAATGGGGGAGTTAATAGAAGTACAGTTATATGTGGATATGATTACAATTGTTGCTTGAGTGGTTTTATTTAAAATGCAAATGAAAAAAGTAAAGTAATATTTGTCACAATATATACAAATAATACTAAGAGAACTAATTTAATAGTAATAAGGAGATACAAAAGATGAAAAAGATATTTGAAATTTATAAGGATGATATTAGAAGCATATTTAAGAATTATGCAGCTATTATTGTTCTAGCTGCCTTATGTATAATACCATCTTTATATGCTTGGTTTAATATTAAGGCATCATGGGATCCGTATTCACAGGACGCAACCAGTGGAATAAAAGTTGGGGTTGTTAATCTTGATAAGGGAGCTAATTTTAGTGGTAAGGATATTAATATAGGTGATGAAGTTATAGGTCAACTTAAAGACAATAAGCAGCTTGGGTGGCAATTTGTATCAGAAGAAGAAGCTGAAAGAAATGTTGAAAATGGAAATTATTATGCAAGCATAACAATCCCAGAAAATTTTTCAAAGAATTTAACATCCATATTAAGTGACAATGTTACAAAGGGAGAAATTATTTATACTGTTAATGAGAAAGTTAATGCAATAGCACCTAAGATTACTGTCAAAGGTGCAACAGCACTTCAGGAACAAGTAACTAAATCAATAGTTGAAACAGTTAGTAATGCTATATTTGGAGTTGCCAATGAGGTAGGAATACAACTAGAAGAGCAAATTCCTAAAATAACAACAATATATAATTCGTTAGTAAAGATTCAAGGAAGTTTTGGTGATATAAATAATACTGTAGATAAAGCTGCAGATGGAGCAGAAAAGATTCAAACTTTAATTACAGAGATTCAAAATGATATTCCTAAGATTCAAGATACTTTAACTAATGCTCAAAATTTAAGTAGTGAAGTACAAAATTTCATTACATCTTCTCAAGGTGCAGTAGAAAAGTTATCACCAACTATTAAGCAAGATATTAAGATAGTTAATGAAGTTTCAAAGGATATTGCAACATATACTGAAGGGGTAAAAAATGCAATTAACTCAGGAGCTGATAATGCACCGGTAATGGTAGATAACTTAATAAGTAAGGTTAATGGATTAAAAGCAACAGCTGATTCAGTACTTAATATTTTAAATACATTGAATAAGTTCTCAGGAGGATCTTTAAGTAATGCAATAGATAGTTTGACTAATATCAGCAATACTCTTTCTACAGCTTTAGGAACTCTAAACGATATTAAAACTAAAGTAGATAGTGGAGTAGTAATAGATTTATCTCTATTAGATAATATCGTTACAGCTGCTAATGATATAGCTAATATTACTGATGGAATATATGCAAATTATGATTCAACAATAATACCTGCTTTAAATGATACCTTAAATCAAGCTTATAATGTTGCAGGAGGAGCATTAGACATACTTAAAGGAGCAGAGGCTAAGCTACCTCAAGTACAAGATATACTAAATACAGCATATGCAGGAGCTCAAAAAGGTGAAGAAGGAATAGCTTTTGTTAAAGAGGCTCTACCTCAAGCTGAAGCAATGATAAATGATTTAGTAGATAAGATGGCTGGTATTAGTAATGAACAGGAATTGAGAGATGTAGTTAATTTATTGAAGGCTGATGTTGCAAAGAGAAGTGATTTCTTAGCCAATCCAGTAAATATAGTAGAGAATAACTTATATCCAATGGGTAATTATGGAACAGCAATGACTCCATTCTATACAGTTTTATCACTATGGGTTGGATTGACTCTTTTAAGTTCAATGTTATCAGTAGAAAAACATGGAGAATATACTCCAACACAAGTTTATTTTGGTAAGTTATTATTATATTTAACAATTGCTATTATTCAAGCATTAATAGTGGCATTAGGAGATTTATATATTCTAAAGATATATTGTGTTAATCCGGCATTGTTTGTTGCAGGAATAGTATTTACATCTATAACATTTACATTCATAGTGTATTCTTTAGTTTCTGTATTTGGAAATGTAGGTAAGGTTTTAGCAATAGTATTACTTGTTTTACAAGTAGCAGGATCAGGAGGAACATTCCCAATTCAACTAACTCCAAGATTCTTCCAAGTAATCAATCCATTCTTACCATTTACATATTCAATATCTTTTGCAAGAGAAGCTATTGGTGGAGTTGTACAGTCAGTATTAACTAAAGATATTATTGTTTCTCTAATTTATATAGTAGTAGCATTATTAGTAGCTTTACTTTTAAAGAAGCCTATAAATAAGCTTTCAGAAGGTTTTGTTGAAAACTTTAAAAAGAGTGGAATTGGTGAATAAAGAAGCTATTAATTAGTAAATATAAAATAGTAATTAGATTTAATATAATATATGTCTATAATATATTTAAGTATATAAATTATTATAGGCATATATTTTTTTATTTTATTTGAAGTTAAGCTATGGTAAAATTAAAATGTAAATAAATTGTTAACAAAAGTGTGGGGGATTTTATGAGAAGAAATGAAATTGATTGGATAAGAAATATTTGTATATTGATGTTATTTGTTTATCATACAGCAGCATTATTTACTGATTTTGGAGATTTTTATGTTAAAGCTGAAAATAGTAATTTATTTTCTAACATATTTATTTTATTAACATTTTCTTGGTATATGCCACTTTTATTTTTCTTAGCAGGAGCATCAACTTATTTTGCATTGAAAAAAAGAAGTGGTGGTCAGTATATTAAAGAAAGAGTCAAAAGATTACTTATACCATTTATATTTGGAATTTTAGTTGTCGTACCACCTCAAACATATTTAGCTAGATTATGGAGAGGAGAAAAAAATATAAATTATTTTAGTCATTTAAAAATGTTTTTTACAAATGTAAGTGACTTTATGGGTTTTGATGGTAATTTTAGTCCCGCTCATCTTTGGTTTATTATATTCCTTTTTGCAATATCAGTTGTAGGGGTTCTTATAATAAAGTGGCTGAAAACTAAGCCAGGAAAATTTATAAGTGATTCAATTAAGCCTATAGTTTTGGGAAAAAGGTCTTTATTGTGGGTATTAATAGCGTTAATAACTTTAGAGATGATTCCTACAATAGGAGGGAAAGGTGTATTAACGAATTTACTATTATTCATTCTAGGATATGTAGCCTATAGTGATAATGAAGTTATAGAAAGATTATCTAATAAAAGAAGGTTATTTTTAGCCTTAACAATTGGAACTGTTATGTTAGGTGCACTGTACTTTTTCTTAATAAGGAATGCACAAACAGAATCTATAGTTTATATATTAGATAGTACACTAAAGAGTACGATATCATTAATTATGGGAATAACTATAGTATCTTATGGAATTAGATATTTAAACAAAAGCAATAAATTATTAGCTTATTTAAACAAAGCATCTTTTCCAGTATATATATTACATCAAACAATCTTGTTAGTATTAGCATTTTATATATTACCATTAACTTTACCTGCATGGGTTTCTATAGTGTTAATAATTAGCTTATCTTTTGGTCTTACATTTATAGCCTATGAGATATGTAGAAGAATTAAATTTATGGATGTTTTATTAGGGATGAAATAGTTTGATTGATAATTTGAACATATAAAAAAATAATGTTTATTAAAAAATTTGCAAATAGATTAAAAAGCCATGGATTATAAATATTCTGGCTTTTTTCATTTTTTAAATAAAATATTTTAATTTTCATTGCACATACTATTTTAGAGAGTGAGAAAAGTGGAGGCAAACATATGAGTAATAAAGACATATTTTTAAATGATGTAAAAAGCGGAGAAAATATAAAAATTTCTTTGATGGTTATGAGAATAATGTTTAAAGATACTAGCAAAGTTGTTGCTATATTAGCAGATAAAAGTGGAGATATAAAAGCTACTATACCTTCTAAAAAAGGAGATATAGTAGAAGGTAGGGTTATATCTGTTGAAGGTAAAAAAGATAGCAATTTTGATGTTAAGAAATATGAATTTATTGATGAATATGAAATTGAAGATTATCTTCCAACAGTAAAAAGACCAGTAGAAGATATTATGGAAGAGTTAGAACTATATACTGATGAATATATACTTTCAAGGGAAGGAAAGTCCTTAAATAATTATTTTTTTAAGAATGAAGAATTTTTAGAGAAGTTTAAAAAGGCAATTGGTGGAGTATCTATGCATCATAATTATATAGGTGGTCTCGCAGAACACACATTAGGTGTTATGTATTTAAGTATAGTATTTTCTGAAAGATATAATTGTAAAAACAAGGAGATTGCCATATTAGCTGCAAAACTTCATGATATAGGTAAAATATATGAGATGAGCTACGATGGACCTTTTAAATATACACTTCAAGGTGAGATGGAAGGTCATATAGTTATAGGAATTCAAATGCTTGATAAAGCTTTTGAGTCAGAGCCTAATCTTTATTCGGATGAATTTAAAGCAAGAATAAAAGGATGTATTGTTCAACATCATGGAAAACCAGAGTTTGGATCTCCTAAGGATATGAATATGGAAGAGTCTTATATTGTGCATTATGCTGATTATGTAGATGCAACAATGAATAAGATAGAAAAGATTAAAGAAAAGTATCCAGATGGTGGTTGGACTGATTATGATAGAAAATTAGAAGCAAGGCTATATTTATAGTGGAGGTTAAGCATGAATAAAGTAATTAAATTTTTATTGACGTGTATGTTATTTATTATATCTGTTGAGAGTACTACCTTTGCTTCGGAAGAAAACAAAGAGATGGATTATATATGGAATACAAAAAGAGATTTATTAGTTTTAATGTTAACGTATCCTGAATGTATTAAAGATATAGAAAAAGATGAAAAGGGATTTGTTTATCTTGTAATGCAAAATAATAATAAAGTTCTTTATGATGATAAAAAAGAGAAAAGTCATGAACAGAAGTTTTATAATTCTGACTTACAGGATACTTTAGAACAAATTTATCCTTTGGATATGATAAATAATGTTATGGAAGAAGGGCAAGACCCAGGAAGAATTAGATGTTATTCTTTTTTAAGTAATATGTATGGTAATAGTAAAGAAGCTGTACAGAAAAATATAACTAATAAAAGTACTTATTATGGTTCAATGATGTTTAATAAAGTAAATGGTGCAGCAGATAATCTTGAGAAGGCACTAAGTATTATAAGTGAGCTTGCAAAGGAAAATCCTAAGATATATAACTTTGTATCACCAACAAGCGGAACATTTAATTATAGAGTTATACAAGATACAGGACAACTTAGTCCACATGCTTTTGCTATTGCAATAGATTTAAAGAGTGATCCTGCAGATTATTGGAAATGGTGTAATAGAGAAAAAGGTGGAAATAGAATTTCAATTTATCCTGAGGAAATAGTTAAGACTTTTGAAGAGTGTGGCTTTGTTTGGGGAGGAAAGTGGTCACATTTTGATATATTACATTTTGAGTATAGGCCAGAAATAATATTAAAAGCAAAATATTTTGGTGAGTGTAATAATGCAGAAAATAGCGAATGGTATGAAGGTTGTACCATAGATGAAAATACAGAATCTTTAATTGAAAAGATTAATAGTGTTATAGATAATTAAAGAGTAAATAAAAATTGTAAGTTGACTTACTATTTTTTAATGTTTATAATCTTTAATAATAGTGAGGTGAAAAGTATGGTGAATAAGAGTAGTAAAAAATTAGTTTTAGGCGCATTATCAGCGGTTGCTGCTTCTGTTGCAGCAGGAGTTTTTGTAAAAAAAACCATGCAGAATAAAGGGGAAAATAAGCCTGAAAAGGAAAAGAAGAAAAAGAAAAGTAAAAATGTTTATTACACTGTATCATTAAATGATATATATAATACATATGATGATAAGACCTTTTCAGAAGAAGATATGATAAATGAAATAAAGAAGGAAACATCACTTTAAATTGATGGATAGCTAGGAAGGGGCTACTAAATGTGGCTCCTTATTTTTGTATAGAGTATATTAAAGAAGTAAAAATATATTTGAAAAAATACATAAAATAAATATATTTAAAAAAGGTATAGAAATTTTAATTAAGATAAGGTATACTATTCATCCGATGTTGTATAAAAAGATTAATAAGTTTGTACAAGATGTGTAATTTAATTATGAAAAATAGATAGAGTAATATAATAAACAGTTTTTAGTTATACATACAAAGATAAATTTTAGATAATTATAAGTTAAGAGAGTAAAAAATAAAACTAACTAGAGAAGAAGAGGATAAATTATGGAGTTATTTGTTACAGATTTAGATGGAACATTATTAAATAGTAAAAAAGAAGTATCTAAGTATTCATGCGATACTTTAAATAAATTAATAGATGACGGTGTTAACTTTACAGTAGCCACAGCTAGAACACCAGCTACTGTAGTAGAATTATTAGAGGGAATTAATTTAAAGCTTCCAGTAGCACTTATGAATGGGGTTTTAATTTATGATATTAAAGAACAAAAGTATATAGATATAAAAGAAATAGAAAAAGACACTGTTAAAAAGTGCTTAGAGATATTTGAAGAGTTAGATAAAAATGTATTAGTGTATGGAATTAAAGATAATCATTTATGGGTTTATTATAAAGAGTTCCAATATGCTTGGGAATATAATTTCTATAAAGAAAGAGCTGATAAAAAGTTAAAAACTTTTGTGGAAGTAACTGATTATAAAGAAGCAATTAAAGATTCTAAAGTAATTAACTTCATTGTATTTGATAAATATGAAAATATTAAGAGAATAAATGATGAATTAACTAAAATTCAAGGGTTAACAGTTAATTATTATGAAGATATTTATGAAGAAGATTGCTATTTCTTAGAAGCATATAGCAGTGAAGCTTCAAAAGCTAATGGAATTAAGTTTTTAGAAAGATATATTGAACATGATAATTTAGTTTGTTTTGGTGATAATTTAAATGATATACCAATGTTTGAACTTGCTGATGAAGCTTATGCAACTGCTAATGCTGTGGATGAATTAAAGGAAATGGCAACAGCTGTTATAGGAAGTTGTGATGAAGATGGTGTTGCAAGATTTTTAGAAGAACGTTTCAATAAGTAGAATTAAATTATCAACATAGTGTAAAAATATTAGGTACCTTTAAAATTTTTTTAAATTGATATATTATATACTAATAGTTTTAGTAGTGGAGCCTATAGCAGATATAGATGCAACTTTAGCAACTATTATTACGTTTATAATTTTTTATGAGAAGAAGTTAAGTGGAAGTATATCAAAAATGAATAGTAAAATTATAGTATAAATTTAAAAAAGCCTTATGAAATAGTTAATTTATTTCATAAGGCTTTTGTTGATTATAAGCTAATGTGGAAACTTACATTTCAATATAATGCTAGTTAAATAATTTGTGGTATAATGTATCCATTATATGTAACGTAGGTGAATTTATGATAAAACAGGTTTTATTAAAAGCATTTGAGAAAAGTACTTATGGTAAAAATGAGAGAGATGGAAGGCGAGTATTAAATAATGATTTAATTGCAGATATAAAATATGAAGCTGATGATAATGAAATTTTTATTAATAGTTTAGTTATATCTGAAAGTTTATATAGTCAGTATAATTGCAGATTAGATATGGATAAAAAGACTAAAGAAATAGTTTTAACTAAGTGTAGTTGTAGTGATTATGAGAAAAGTGGTAAAAAGAGAATTACATATTGTTGTAAGCATTTAATTGCTACGTTTTATAGATTTTTAGATGATATAGAGCAAGATAGTTCGATTCAGGATGAATTAGGTATCGGAGAAGCTTCAAAGGAGCTTATTAAGTCAACTACAGATTCTGTATTAGATTTATTACTTGGTGAGAAAAAAATTAAAAAAGAAATAAAGCTTGAGGTTGTAATAAACAGAGTAAATTGGTATGGAAAAATTGCAGCAGAGTTTAGAGTTGGACTAAAGGGAATGAGTTCAAATAAGTTATATATTTTAAAGGATATAGGAAGCTTTTTAATATCTTTATATAATAAAGTTCCTTTAGCATATGGAAAAGATTTTACTTTTGATATAAATGAACAGAAGTTATCTAATAGTGATAAAAGACTTATTAAACTTATAAATCTTATAAGAGATATAGATAGAAAATTTATTTCAGGAAAGCAAGTTATAATTCCAGATTATCTTGTCAGAGAATTTTTTAATGTAATAAAAAATAATAGGGTCTACTTAGGAAGCGGGTTTTATTCAAGGCAAATAGAAGTAGATGTATTAGAAGAAAAAATTGATTTACCGATGTCGCTAGAAGATGGGGGGAAGGTAATAAAGCTTGAAGCTGAAAATGGTATTCCAGAAAGCTTAACATCAACTAAGGATGTATATTTGTATAATTCTAATATTTATTTACCACCAGAAGAACAAATAGATGTTTTGAATCCTTATGTAGAGTCTTTTAGTCATGGTAAAACTATATTTTTTGCTAAAGAAGAAGAGGAAAGAATTTTAAGAGAATTAATACCTTCAATGCAAGATGTAAGTAAAAATATAAGATTATCTAAAAGTCTTAGAGATAAAATCATTATTTCACCAGTTAGCTTTAAATTCTACTTTGATAAAGAAGATGAAACATATTTAATCCTTAAAGTATGTTATGGACAATATGAGTTTAATATCGAACATAACTTTGAAGAGAAAATTATCTATAGAGATAAGGCTAAGGAAGATGAAGTAGTACAAAAACTAAAAGAGTTAGGTTTTGAAAAAATAGATAATAAGTTTGTATTCTTTAAAAGTGAAGATGATTTATTTAGATTTTTTAAGCGTGATATAGTAGAACTTCAAGATATAGGAGAAGTATATTATTCAGAGAATTTTACTGGTATAAAATCAATAGGTTCTGGAGCTTTTAAGGGAGAAATAAGAAAAGGAAAGTTTGATTATTTTGAGCTTAAATTTACCTTAGGAAATATTCAAGATAGAGAAATAGTTAATATATTAAGAGCTTTTAGAGATAATAAAAAGTATTATAGATTAGAGAGTGGAGAATTTTTAGACCTTAATGACTTAGAGTTAAATAAAATTTTAGCACTTTTAGACTCAATGGAGCTTATTGAAAATGATAATAAGGCAATTTTTAATAAGAATAAAGCAGGGGTAATAGAAGATTACATAAATGACTCAGGAATAAAGGGAATAAGAGGACGTAAAATTATAAAAGAGATAAAGGATTCTTTAGTATCGTATAGAGATAAAGAATACACTATTCCTAATAATATAAATGCAACTTTAAGAGAATATCAAGTTGAAGGCTATAAGTGGCTTAAAACATTAGATTATTTAGGGTTTGGCGGTATATTAGGTGATGAGATGGGGTTAGGTAAAACTTTGCAAACTATAACTTTCATAGCATCAAATGAAGGTAAAAAGAGTTTAATAGTAGCGCCTACTTCACTTGTTTATAATTGGAAAGGTGAGTTTTCGAAATTTTCACCAGATATAAAGGTTGGAATAGTTAATGGTGTTGTTAAAGAGAGAAAAGAATTAATAGAGAGATATAAAGAGTATGATGTTTTAATAACAACTTATAATTTGTTAAGAAGAGATTTAGAATTTTATCAAGATAAAGAGTTCGATTATTGTATTTTAGATGAAGCACAAAATATAAAAAATTCATCATCGCAAAATGCTATGGCAACAAAGAGTATAAATGCAAAGAGAAAATTTGCTTTAACAGGTACACCAATAGAAAATTCTCTTATGGAGATTTGGTCTATATTTGATTTTATAATGCCTGGATATTTATACGATGAAAAGAGATTTTTAACTAGATATCATAGAAGACTTGAAGAAGATAAAGTTATTATTGATGAAGTTAATAAGCTTATAAGACCATTTATTTTAAGAAGATTTAAGAGCGATGTCATAAAAGAATTACCAGAAAAAATCGAAAAGAAACTTATAGTACCACTTGAAGAAGAGCAAAAGAAAGTGTATGGGACTTATGCAAATTATGTTCAAGAGCTTATAGATAAAAAAGTTAAAAATGATGAATTTACAAAGAGTAAGATAGAAATACTTTCTTATATAACAAAGTTAAGGCAAATATGCTTGGACCCATCGGTTATAATGGAAAACTATATTGGAGGAAGTAGTAAGTTAAATGCATTAACAGAGACAGTTATAGGATGTATAGAGCAAGGACATAAAATACTAGTGTTCTCTCAATTTACTACAGTATTAAAAAATGTGAAAAATATATTTGATAGCAATTATATTACTTATAAATATTTAGACGGATCAACACCTTCTAAAGAAAGAGCAAAGCTCGTTGATGAATTTAATAATGACGATACATCTGTATTTTTAATCTCTCTTAAGGCTGGAGGTACAGGATTAAACTTAACTAGTGCAGATATAGTTATTCATTTGGATCCATGGTGGAATCCAGCGGTAGAAGATCAAGCTACTGATAGAGCGCATAGAATTGGGCAAAATAATATAGTGGAAGTAATTAAGATAGTAGCTCAAGATACCATTGAAGAAAAAATAATAAGTCTTCAAGATGAGAAAAAAGCGCTTATAGATAAAATAGTAGGAAAAGGTGCCGAGTTAGATAACACAATATTAAAAATAAGTGATGAAGAAATTATTTCATTATTTTATTAACTTAGTATATAATATATAAAAATACTGAACATAAAAAACGATAAGTTAATATGTTTATAATGTAATATAAAAAGCAAAGGATGGTGTTTATGAAAGTAGTAATTATAGGTGGAATAGCAGCAGGTATGAGTGCGGCTGCAAAATTTAAAAGACTTTGTCCTAATGATGAAGTTATAGTTTATGAAAAAGGAGATATAGTTTCTTTCGGAGCTTGTGGACTTCCTTACTATGTTGGAGGATTCTTTGAAGATTCAAATGAAATGATAGCAAGAACTCCAGAAAAGTTCAGAGAATCAGGAGTAGATATATTTACTAAACATGAAGTATTAGGTATAGATTTTGATTCTAAGACCCTAAAAGTTAAAAACATAAGAGATAATGAAGAATTTACTGATTCATATGATAAGCTAATGATAGCTACAGGAGCAAGAGCTATAATTCCACCAATAAAAAATGTTAATTTAGAAAATGTATTAACATTAAAATCTATGGAAGATGGTAATAGAATAAAAGCATTGCTTTCAAATCCAGACTTAAAGAAGGTAACTATTATAGGCGCTGGATTTATTGGACTTGAAGCAGTGGAAGCTGCTAAGCAAAAAGGTAAGGAAGTAACTGTTGTTCAACTTCAAGATAGAGTTTTAGCAGAAGTTTTTGATAAGGAGATAACTGATTTATTAGAAGAAGAAATTAGAAGTCATGAAGTTAATCTTTTATTAAATGAAACTGTTTTAGAATTAGGTGGAGATACAAAAGTTAACAAAGTAATAACTAATAAAGGTGAATTTGAGACAGATTTAGTTATACTTGCAACAGGAGTAAGACCAAATACTGAGTTTATAACAGACCAAAGAATAGAAAAGTTAAGAAATGGTGCTATAGTTGTAGATAAATTTGGAAGAACATCAATAGAAGATGTTTACGCAGCTGGAGATTGCGCAACAATAAATAATTACGTAAGTGAAAAAGAAGCGTATGTTCCATTAGCCACAGGGGCAAATAAGCTAGGAAGAATAGTAGGTGAGAACTTAGCAGGGCAAAATAATTGCTTCCAAGGTTCTTTAGCATCAAGTTGTATTAAGGTTATGAATATGGAAGCTGCAAGAACAGGACTTTCAGAAAAAGAAGTTAAAGAGTTAGGATTTGATTATAAGACTAAGTTTATTTCCGATATGAATCAAACAAGCTACTATCCAGGTAGACAAAAAATATATGTTAAACTTATTTATGATGCACATAGTAAAGTAATACTAGGTGGTCAGGTTGCTGGATATAAAGATGCGGTTCAAAGATGTAATGTTTTAGCTGCATGTATTTTCGGAAAGATGACTACTGAACAATTAGGAATGCTAGACCTTTGTTATGCACCACCATTTGCAAGAACATGGGATGTTTTAAATGTAGCAGGAAATGTATCTAAATAATTAATAATTAACAATTAAGAGTTAAAAATTATAGGATATTTAATTTGCAAATTTAGATTTAAATATCGTAATATATTAACTCTTAATTTTTTATAGGTAGTATTTATATAAGAAAAATTAATATATAAATACAAGTGAAGCACGAAATTTTTACGAATTAATATTAAATAGAAATTAAAAATTTTCGTTTTTTTTAATTTACATAGCTTAAAATTTATGTAATAATAGTATAGATTTTGTGCCTAATTAATAGATTAAATTGAGATTTTCTATTAATAGTTACATAAGGGAGATTAAAAGTGAATATAATTTGTTTAATCGAACTTAAGTATAAGTAATTTTTAGTATAAAAATTATTTATACTAAAAAAAAACTATAAAATTAGGAGTGTACATATGAAAATAGGATTTGATCACGAAAAGTACTTAGAGGAGCAATCAAAATTTATCTTAGAAAGAGTTAATAACTATGATAAGTTATACTTAGAGTTTGGAGGAAAATTGTTATTTGACCTTCATGCCAAAAGAGTATTACCAGGTTTTGATGAGAATGCAAAAATAAAGTTATTACATAAGCTAAGAGAAAATGTTGAAGTAGTTATTTGCGTTTATGCTGGAGATATCGAAAGAAACAAAATCAGAGGAGATTTTGGAATTACTTATGATATGGATGTAATGAGACTTATCGATGATCTAAGATCTTATGACTTAGAAGTAAATTCAGTGGTAATTACAAGATATAACGACCAACCATCAGCAACTGTATTTATAAACAAGCTTGAGAGAAGAGGAATAAAGGTTTATAAACATAGAGCTACTAAAGGGTATCCAACAGATGTTGATACTATAGTTAGTGATGAAGGTTACGGAAAGAATCCTTATATAGAAACAAGTAAACCGATAGTTGTTGTTACAGCACCAGGACCAGGAAGCGGTAAGCTTGCTACTTGCTTAAGCCAACTATATCATGAATATAAAAGAGGAAATTCAGCTGGATATTCTAAATTTGAAACATTCCCAGTTTGGAATGTACCACTAAAACATCCTTTAAATATAGCTTATGAAGCTGCAACTGTAGATCTTAAGGATGTAAATATGATAGATTACTTCCACTTAGAAGCTTATGGGGAAACTGCAGTAAATTATAATAGAGACCTTGAAAGTTTCCCAGTATTAAGAAGAATAATAGAAAAGATTACTGGAAAAGAATCAGTTTATAAATCACCAACAGATATGGGTGTAAATAGAGTTGGATTTGGAATAGTTGATGATGAAGTTGTTAGAGAAGCATCAAAACAAGAAATAATTAGAAGATATTTCAAAACTGGATGCGAATATAAAAAAGGGTATGTGGACAAAGAAACATTTGAAGCTGCTAAACTTATAATGGAGCAAGTTAATTTGAAGGAAGAAGATAGAAATGTTGTAGCTCCTGCAAGAAAGCGTGCTGAGGAATTAAAAGAAAAGTCAAATAAAAATGAAATATGTCCAGTTATCGCGCTAGAACTTCAAGATGGAACTATAATAACTGGAAGAAATACAGAAGTTTTAGATGATGCAGCAGCAGTTTTATTAAATGCTATAAAACATTTAGCAAATATATCTGATGATATTCACTTAATATCACCAGTGATATTAGAACCAATTATAAAGTTAAAATCACAAACATTAGCAAATAAGAATGTATCATTAAATTGTGAAGAGGTACTTATTGCATTAAGTATTTGTGCTGCGACTAATCCAACAGCTCAAGTAGCTATGGAAAAGCTACCAATGCTTAAAAATTGCCAAGCACACTCAACAACAATATTACCAACTAGTGATGAGCAAACATTTAGAAAATTAGGAATAGATATAACTTGTGATGCTGTTTATCCATCAGAAAGTTTATACTATACTAACTAAATTATGAAAAGTTAATTCAAAGATATATAGCCTTTAGTAGATATTTAAATATATTTACTAAAGGCTTTTTTATTATAAAAATATTTGAAGAATTAAATATGGTATTATGTACAAAATATAAATAATGAGTTTTTATATGGAGGTAGTTTGATGAAAGAAAAATTAAGAATTCTACCACTGGGTGGTATGGGTGAGATAGGAAAGAATATAACTGCTATAGAGTATAATGATGATATTATTGTTATAGATTGTGGATTAGCATTTCCTGATGAAGAGATGTATGGTGTAGACCTAATTATCCCAGATATATCATATCTTATAAATAATAAAGATAAAGTAAAGGGGCTTGTTTTAACCCATGGTCATGAAGACCATATTGGTGCAATACCTTATATTTTAAAACAGTTACAAATGCCTATTTATGGAACAAAATTAACTATAGGATTAGTAAAGACTAAGCTTGAAGAACATAAATTGTTAAATGAGACAAAAACAGAGAGTGTAGAAATGGGAGATATAATAGAGCTTGGGTGTTTTAAAGTAGAATTTATAAGAGCTACACATAGTATAGCTGATTCTTGTAGTTTAGCTGTTTATACACCACTAGGAACAATATTACATACAGGAGATTTTAAAATAGATTATACTCCTATAGATGGAAAGCTTATGGATTTACAACGTATATCAACAATAGGAAGAGAAGGGGTTTTACTTCTTATGGCAGATAGTACAAATGTAGAAAGAACAGGTCATTCTTTATCAGAGAGTACTATAGGACAGACGTTAAAAAGAATTTTTTCTACAGCAAAGGGGCGTGTTATAGTTGCTACATTTGCATCTAATATTCATAGAATGCAACAAGTAGTAGATGCATCTATGATTTATGGAAGAAAAATTGTTTTTAATGGAAGAAGTATGGAGAATGTATCTAAGGTAGCTAGAGAACTTGGATATCTTCATGTGCCTGATACAGATATAATTGACGTAGATGATATATCTAGTTATCCAAATGAAAAAGTAACAATCTTAACCACAGGAAGTCAAGGAGAGCCTATGGCATCTCTAGCGAGGATAGCATTTTCAAATCATAGAAAAATAGCTATAGAACCAAATGATACATTTATAATTTCAGCATCACCTATTCCAGGTAATGATAATCTTATATCAAAGGTAATTAACCAATTATTTAAAAGAGGTGCCAATGTTATATACGAAGATTTAGAAGATGTACATGTATCTGGGCATGCGTACCAAGAAGAGTTAAAGTTAATTCATACTTTAGTTAAGCCTAAGTATTTTCTACCTGTTCATGGGGAATTTAGACATTTGAAACATCATGCTGATTTAGCAGAAAAATTAGGAACACCAAAAGAAAATATATTTACTTTAGATACAGGGGAAATACTAGAGATATCAAAAGATGAATGTAAGAAGGAAGGTAAAGTAAAAGCTGGATCAATATTTGTAGATGGATTAGGTATTGGAGATGTT
This sequence comes from Clostridium disporicum, assembly GCF_001405015.1. Taxonomy (GTDB): domain Bacteria; phylum Bacillota; class Clostridia; order Clostridiales; family Clostridiaceae; genus Clostridium; species Clostridium disporicum_B. The sequence goes on along the minus strand of NZ_CYZX01000003.1, from coordinate 24,444 downwards.
GGAAATATAGTTCTTAGAGACAGAAGGCATTTAGCCCAAGATGGAATGCTTACAATAGTAGTTGTTATAGAAAGGAATACTTTAAGTATTCTTTCAGGACCAGATATAATAACTAGAGGTTTTGTTTATGTTAAAGAATCGGAAGAACTAATAAATGAAGTAAAGGATATTGCTTCAGAAGAATTAGACAAATGTTTAGAAAAAGGAATAGTGGAATGGTATTTGTTAAAATCTTCAGTTAAAAAAGCAGTTGAAAATTATATTTATGAAAAAACAAAGAGAAAACCAACTATAATTCCAATAATAATGGAAACATAAAAGGAGCTAATTTTAGCTCCTTAAAATTTTATTCAAATCGTTCACAACCTATACTTTTTAAGAAATTATTATCTATATAACTATCTATAGGTTGTAGGTTATGATCAGATTTATATTTCTGTACAGCTAACTCTAAAGAATAACCGTAAATACCGTCAGCAGGATGATCATAATATCCCAGTGCGTTTAGAATTCTTTGTACATGATATACGTCAGCTCCCTTACAGTTTGGAGTTATATCACGATCGTAAGGAGAGAATCTCCAATTAGGACCACCAGAAATAACAACAGATGTATCGTAATCAACTAAATTAAAAAGTTCTTTTATATTATGATTATACATACGAATACAGCCATTAGAAGCCATGCTTCCTATACTACTAGGGTTACTTGTTCCATGAATTCCAAAAGTATCCCATGGTGCATTTAATCCTAGCCAATATCCACCAAAAGGGCCTTTCATTAAGGCTTTACTTTTAATTTGCCATGTACCTATTGGTGATGGAGTAGATTTTTTTCCAATTGCTATGGGATATACTTTAACTTCTTCTTGTGTTTTTTTGTCTACTAAAGTTAAAGTTCGAGCATACAAATCTATTAAAATTATATATTTATTACCATCTGTACAAGCTGAAGTTGATGCCATAGAGATTTGAGAGATATTTAAGATTAAAACAATTAGTACAATTATTGTAATAAATCTATTTTTCATATTATCACCTGCCATTCAGTTAATATTTTTCAATAATATCAGACAACTCAATCCTAACAAGGTTAGATAAGTCATCAGCAGAATAATTAGCTTTAGCATCATCTTTAACTGTTAATATTATAGGTAATGCTATTGTAAATGTAGTGCCTTCACCATATTGGCTTTCTACAGATATAGTGCCTTTATGAAGTTCTATTAACCCTTTTACTATGTATAAACCTAGCCCACTTCCTTCTGTATTTAGATGTAAAGAAGAATCGGCTTGATAAAATCTATTAAAAATATTTTTAAGTTTATCTTCTGGTATACCAGTACCGGTATCATGTACCTTAATAATTACTTCATTATTATTTACATTTATACTTACATATATTCTACCTCCATCAGGTGTGAATTTTATACTATTTGATAATAGATTTAATATACAACGTTCTATCTTATTCGTATCAATATAAGTATTTATTTCCTCTTTTTCTGTATCGAATATAATTTCTATATTAAATGTTTTAGCTAAATCAACTGTTGACATAACAGTATCTTCTATTACTTGAACTATATTTTTATAGGAAAAGTTAGCAGTGATAAAGCCTGATTCTAATCTAGTAACATCGATAATGTTATTTACAAGTTTTAATAATCTATTACCGTTTTGGGTTATATAATTTAGCTTATTTAAGAAATAATCCTTATCTAATGAAGACTCATTTGCTTTAATTGAAAGTAGATGAGCGGTAGATAGAATTATATTTATAGGGGTTCTAAACTCATGAGATATTGTAGTAATAAAAATTGACTTTAGTTTTTCTGTTTCGAGAGCCTTTTTATAAACAGCATCATTTATTGCTATAGATTTTTTTTGATTTATAGAAAATATTACTATGTAAATTAAAAAAATAAAGAAAGATATTATAAAAATCCACAATAATATTTTTAAGTATGGAGGCAATAAAAAATCAAAAATACCCTTATTTAAAACTATACTTTCTTTAGGCAATAGCAGTGGATTTATATGATAATAATTAAGTGAGTCATAGTTGAAAATTGTTAAGTCTAAGCTGTTATAAAGTAAAGGTATTTCGCTAATAGAAGTTCCAGAAAGTATTTTAAGTAATAAGTCACCAGCTATAGCTCCATAATTATCACTTGGATCAACTATTCCACCTATTGCACCAGCAGTAATATAAGGTTGAACTTTGGTATAAATAGGTGTATTGGTATTATTTTTTATTATTTGTATAGTATCATTTAAATCTAAATATGCATTAGTAACTTTATCTTTATATTCTCCAACTATTACTAAAGCAGAAGATTTAGGATCGCTTTTTGAAAGTTCAGGAATAATATTATCTAAGTACTCCTCAACAATAAATGTAATATTTAGAGACTTACTAGCTAAAGGTTGCATATTGATTATGTTTTCCTTTACTACGTTAGAAAAAGTTGAATTATCTAATAAAACAATTACATCTGTTAAATCTTTTTCTAAAGTGATAAGTAAATTTAAAAAGCGAAGGTTATCCTCTCTATCTATAACACCAGACATATATTGTTTTTCTTCAGTAGAAAGTGTAATTAGATTATTTGAACCTATAAATATGGTTGGTTTTTTATAGAAAATAGAACTTTCTATAAATAAATTTTCTCTAAGAAAAGATAAAGCTTCATCATCTATAGTTAAAATTGCATCTATAGGGTAATCTTTATACTTCGTATTTAAAAGTTCCATGAAACTACTTTTATATTCATTAGTAAATAGCGTTTTGCTATCTAGAAATTCTAGGGTTAAATTTATATTAGAGGTAGTAGATAGTTTCTTTTTTAATCCATTGTAAACTAGTGACTCCCATTGATTATTAGCATTATATGAATTTAAAATTAAAACATTAAAAGCTTTTTCAGTATTAAATGCACAGGTATTATTTTTGTATCCTATAAAAATAAAGGCTATAAATATTAGTGAGAACAACTTAGTTAGTGACTTTATATATGACATAATGAAACCTCCGATAATACTAATATTTAGTATTTGTATATATAGTAAAATAAATTCTTAAAGGATAAATAAAAAAGAATAAATAATCTACAATATTTGGTATAAATATTATGTTAATTTGGAAAATTATATGAAGAAAAAATACAAATGAGGGATAGAGTGATTATTATGAGTAATATAAAATTAAGGTTTTTAGAAGGTACAAATTTATATAGTAAAGATAATCTTATCTATTTGAAGGGGGATGGTGAGTGTTATAGAGGTGAACTTTTAAAAGTTGTTTATAACTATATGAATATTGGTGAAAAGCTAAAACTAAATAGTTATATTGATATAGTTGAAAAAAATGATATTATAGAAGTTTTAATAAGTAGTAATAATATTTATTTATCTAATAATATAATTAAATCTTTAATGAGTAACTCTAGTGAAGAAACGATATTAAATGAATTAGAAAGTAATAGTGATAATGAGTGGAGTAAAAAGTTAAAAGAGATAGCTATTAGTAAGAATATTCCTTATACTAGAATAAATGAAAATGAAGTTATTTTAGGGTATGGGGAAAATTCTTTTAAAATAGATAGAAATGATTATATAAGCAAATATGATGAAGATTATTCTAAAATCTTTAATTATATCGATGGAAATGTTGGAGAAATACCAATAATATCAGTTACAGGAACTAATGGGAAGACTACAACGGTGAGGTTAATCCATAAGATATTACTTGATTTAGGATATAGGAGTGGGTTGGCTTCAACTGGAGGAATATATATAGGAAATAAATTGATAAAGTATGGTGATACAACAGGATTTTATAGCGCTAGAGAAGTGTTGAAAAATAAGGATGTTAATGTTGCTGTTCTTGAAACTGCAAGAGGTGGCATTTTAAAAAAAGGATTAGGATATAAGAACTCTAAAGTTGCTATAATAACTTCATTAAGTGAAGACCATATAGGAATGGAGAATATAAAGTCTGTAGATGATTTAATAAATATAAAATCAGTTATAACAGAAGAATTAGATAAGGATGGAATATTAATTATTAAAGCTATACCAACATTAGTAGAGCGATTTAAAGATAGGAATAATGTGATTTTATTTAATTATTTTGAAGATAAATTAATAAAGGACCATACTAAAAGAGGAAATATAGCTTACTATGTCAAAGAAGATTATATAGTTAAAAATAGGGGAGGAATTGAGGAAAAAGTAATTTCTATAAAAGAAATACCATTTGCGTTTAATGGTATTTCTAAAAGTAATATAAGAAATGTTATGGTAGCAATGATAGCTACTGAACATATATGTAAAAATATGAATAGCATTATTGATATAGTAAAAAAAATAGAGTGTGATATTTATAATAATTTAGGAAGACAAAATATTTTAGATTTTAATGATTTTAAAATGATAATTGATTATGGACATAATAGCGAAGCATTTAAAGAGGTTTTTTCTATTGCAAGGAGTATAAAAAATAATAGAATAATTGGTGTAATAACCGCTGCTGGTGATAGAGAAGATATTTATATTAAGGAGCTAGGAGAGATAGCAGCTGAGTTTTGCGATAAAATAATAATTAAAGAACAACCGGATTTGAGAGGAAGAAAAAAAGGAGAAACTGCTGAACTATTAAAAGAAGGAGCTTTAAATAATAAATATAATAGCGAAAATATTAAAGTAATATTAGAAGAGGAAGAGGCTATTTTATATGCTTTAAGGAATGCTAATGTTGGGGATGTTATAGTGTCATTTAGTCAGTTTTTATATTTAACATTTCCAGTTATAAATAAATTTAGAGTAGAAAGAGGATTAAATAAAATAGGTGAAGATTTAGATTTGATGCATTAATAGCATATGGTACTTCATAATAAGTAAACTAAGTATTAAATCCGCGTAAAATACAAAAACTATTTTTATGTTTTATGATGAATTTAATTTTTATGGAGGTTATACCACTTATGAAGGATTTACTAGATAAAGGTGCTGTTATTCAGAGAGATAAGGAAAGCTATGCAATAGCGCCTCATTTAACAGGAGGATTAGTAACACCAGAACAATTAAGAAAGATTGCTGATGTTGCAGAAAAATATAATGCAGCAGCATTAAAAGTAACAGGAGCGCAAAGAATTGCAATAGTAGGAATTAAGGAAGAAGATATAGATAAAGCTTGGAATGACTTGGGTATGAAACCAGGAGCTGCTATAGGGTTGTGTGTAAGAAGCGTTAAAATATGTCCAGGAACTACATTTTGTAAAAAAGGAATGCAGGATTCAGTAGCGATAGGGGCAAAGCTTGATGGAGCTTATCATGGTAGAAATCTACCTAATAAACTTAAAATAGGTGTTAGTGGCTGTGTTAATAGTTGTTCTGATAGTCATACTAGAGATATTGGTCTAATTGGAACAGCTAAAGGATGGATGGTATTAGTTGGAGGAAAAGGTGGCATTAAACCACGACTTGGAGATAGAATATTAATTAATGTATCTAATGATGATATATTTGGAGTTGTGGAGAAAATAATAAATGTATATGGAGATAATGCATTAGGAAAAGAGAGATTAGGAGATTATATAGATAGAGTGGGATTAGATGAATTTAAAGCTAAGTTAGGCATAAGCTAATAATAATTAAATAAGAAAATGAAAATATCACTGAAAGTTTGAACTTTTCTAGTGATATTTTTTGTTTTGTTAAAGGTTATATTATAATAACAGTAAGTAAAATTATATTTAAAGGTAAAAGAAATTAAAAAAGTTTATATAAAGTTTGTAACGAAAGTAAAAAAATACGTACATATGTAATGGAGGTGAGTAAATGAAACAGATGGAGGAACTGTACCTTAACTATGCAAAGACAGTTCATAAATATTTAATATGTTTGACTAATGATGTAAATATAGCAGAAGACTTAACACAAGAAACATTTTATCAAGCCTCGAAAACTATTAAAAATTTTAAAGGTGAATGTAAAGTATCGGTGTGGTTATGTCAAATTGCAAAGTATTCTTGGTACAAGCGTTTGGAAAAAAATAAAAAATATAATTGTGATTCTTACGAAGATATATCATTTGAAATTGTAGGATACCAAAATTTAGAGTTAGATTTACTTAAAAATGAGGATAAGATGGAATTGTTTAAAAAGATTCATTTGCTTGATTCGCAAAGTAAGGAAATTATTTTTCTAAGGATAAGTGGTGAGTTAAGTTTTAGGGAGATTGGTGACATATTTAATAAAAGTGAAAACTGGGCCAGAGTTTCATTTTATCGTGCAAAGCCAAAATTATTGGAGGTATAGAGTTAATGAGAGAAGATTTGAATTGTGAAATTGTAAAAGATTTATTGCCAAATTATATTGAAGGATTGACTAGTGAATATACTAATGAAGCAATGAAGAGGCATTTTGAAACATGTGAAAGTTGTAAAGAAGCATATGAGTTATTAAGTGTGAATGGCACGGAAGACGAAAGTTTGCAAAAGAAAAATATTTATGAAGCAAAAGAATTAAAGTATTACATGAAAAAGGTTAGATTAAGAAATTTATTTTTAGGAGTAATTTTTGCATGTTTAGTTTTAGGTGGAAGTTATTTATTATACGATAATTTAGTTAATATATGTAATTATAATGAACCAAGTGAAAATGTAGAAGTTACAGAGCTTTATCAATTGAATGATAATTATGTTTATTTTAATCTTAGAAGTAAAAGTGAATATCTAATCAGTGCTATGACCTTCGGGCCTGGAAAAATAGATAAGGGCTATGTTGGTACGGAAATACATTTTTTAAGGCCTGTAATTGGGAAAAAATTATCTAAACTATCAGAAGAAGAAAAAGAATTGAATTTAGGAGCAGGCTTTGTAATAGATATAGAAAATAAAAAGCTAATTGACGTAGGCAGCTTCATAAGGGCAAATGATAATATAACTGCAGAGGAAATAATTAATTATGCTGAAAATAAAACAACTGAAAAAGGCAATATTGATATAGTTAATTCTGATAGTAAAATTTATTATATCGGAAGAAATGATGATGATAAACTTTTAATATGGGAAGAGGGAATGAAGTTGCCTAAATACCCTAATTAAAAACTTGTATTTTAAATATTTTTTAGAGAAAATTTAATAGTCAAAACGATTTTATTAGCTTTAAGACTTTATTTCAGAGAGATGAAATAGAGTCTTTTCTTTTGGAAAGAATAATAAATATGTTTACACAATAGAAGATAGAAGATAATATTAATAAAGTGCAAAAGAATTTAGTTTAAAGTTAAGAATTGAAAATGAAAAGTTAAGTATGAAACTGCTGTGAGGTTTCTAAAATTATAGTTGTTCAAAGTTATCTTGGATAAGACTTTACTTCTAATCTAACTATTTACTTTTAACTTAAAACAAGAAATGAGGGAAACTATTGAATAAATTTAATGATTATAAAATAAGCAATGAAATACTAAAAGCTTTAGATGCTTTAGGATATAATAAACCATCAGATGTTCAACAGAGGGTTATACCAGAAATATTGCAAGGTAAAGATGTAATAGTTAAATCACAGACAGGAAGTGGTAAGACTGCAGCTTTTGGTATACCTTTATGTGAAAAGTTGAATTGGGATGAACAAAAACCTCAAGCCTTAGTTTTAACTCCAACAAGAGAACTTGCTATACAAGTTAAAGAAGAAATAATGAGCATAGGTAGATTTAAGAGAATACGACCTGTTGCTGTATTTGGTAAACAACCTTTTTCGGATCAAGCAAGAGAATTAAAGCAAAGGACTCATATTGTAGTAGGAACTCCAGGTAGAGTAATGGATCACATCGATAGAGGTTCTTTAAATACATCAAATATTAAATATTTAATAATAGATGAAGCTGATGAAATGCTTAATATGGGATTTATTGATCAAGTTAGAGAGATACTTAGAGGATTAAATAAAAATAGACAAAGTATTCTTTTATCAGCAACTATATCAGAAGAGATTCTAAACTTATGTAATGAATATATGAATAATCCTATAAGTATAGAAATTAAAGCTCAAAAGTTAATAACAGATAATATTAATCATGAACTTTATAGAGTTAATGAACAATATAAGATGGAAGAATTAAATAAGCTTTTAATAAGTGAAGCACCTAAAACTGCAGTTATATTCTGTAAAACAAAAGAAAATGTTGATAAGGTCTTCGAAGCTCTAGGTAGAAAAAGATATTCTATAGGTAAAATCCATGGTGGTATGCTACAAAAAGAAAGAATGGATCAGATGGATAGATTTAAAAAAGGAAATTTTAGAATTCTTATTGCTACAGATGTTGCCGCTAGAGGAATTGATGTTGAAGGAATAACTCATGTTATAAATTATGACTTACCAGTGGAAAAGGAAGCATATGTACATCGTATAGGTAGAACAGGAAGAGCCGGAGCAAAAGGAAAGGCATTGAGTTTAGTAAATCAATATGAAGATAGACTATTAAATCTAATTCAAGAATATATAGGATTTGAAATTCCTTTAAAAGATTTACCAAGTGAAGATGAGGTAAAAGCAAAGGAAATGGAAGGAGTAAAAATATTAAAGTCAAATCCAACAGTTAAGAAACAAAAAGCCAAAGCTGTAAGCAAAGATATTACTAAGATATATCTTAATGGTGGTAAGAAGAAGAAGATAAGACCAGGAGATATAGTTGGAGCTATTTCAAGGATTGAAGGTATAACAGCAGAGGATATAGGAATAATAGATGTTCAAGATACAGTATCTTATGTAGATATATTAAATGGAAAAGGTAATAAGGTTATAGATGGCCTTAGAAATGGAACAATAAAAGGCAAAAAGCTTAAGATTGAAAGAGCGAGAAAATAATTAGTATTGCCTAAAAATAAAGAAAAAGTACGAAAAAAGTTTACAGATGAAAAGTTGACTTTGTCGCAGTGAAAATGCTACTAGCGTAGGGGAGAAAATTTAGATTAAGTTAACGTGAAAGGTACTAATATAGATACTTTTCACTAGTGCTAAAGGCAATATTTTCTCTGTCATGTCAGTGGCTTTTTCTATTTTGACGAAGTCAAACTTTTCATCAAAGTGATTCATACTTTATTTATAGTGTGTATTTCTAAATTCTGAAGGAGAAACTCCTTCAAAGGATTTAAAAGTTTTAGTAAAGTGACTTTGGTCATAGAAGCCTAAAACTAATGATATATCTAGAATACTTTTTGTTGTTGTCATAAGCAATACTTTAGCTCTATCTACTCTTATTTTTTTTGAATATTTCATTAATGAAATTCCCATATGCTTTTTAAAACATGATACGGCATATTGAGGAGTTATGTTAAGATGAGTAGCAATATCTTCTAGTGAAACGTGGCTTTCAATATTCATATGAAGATACTGTAGTATTTTATTTACTATAAAGTTATCTTTAACTTCAACATCACTTATTAATAGTTCTAAATATGTGTTGGCCATATCTAGCTCAATATCTTGAAGTTTAGATAATTCAGAAGTTTTTATAATCTTTTCATAATATTTATTATAAACAGGATGAAGATATTTTTTTGCAACACCACGTCTTATTATTTCTCTTGCAAATACAGCATTCCAAATAAGTAAATCATCCCTTTTTAAGTCACAAGGTACAGCATCCCTAAGTTCACCGATATGCTTTTGACTTATGTTATAAAGTATAGCAGGTCTATTTCTAGTATCTATAAATGAATCAAAATCATTACTAAATATACTTATATCAGATATGAAGCTTTCGTACATAATATCCTCCCATAAATTGTATTAATTATATATATATTATATTTAAAATGTACAATCGTTTGCAATATATATTAATATATGATGAATTAAAAGAAATATTTATGAGGTGATTTTTATGAATAAACATGCAGTATATCATGTTTTAGATGTACCATATGCATATGGTAAAGATAGAGATACTCTAGTATTGAGATTAAGAGTTGCTAGAGATGATATAAAGGAATGTTCAGTTTTATATAGATGTAGGTATGATTGGGAGAATGAATATAAGAGAAAGAAGATGAAAATAGTAGCTGAAACTGAATTATTTACTTACTATGAGGTGGAATTATCTATATATAGAAATAGGTACAGATACTATTTTGAATTAATGGACAAAGCTAATAATGTACTTATATATACTGAAAGAGGCTTAGTTGATGTAGATTATGCAAATATAAATGTAGCAGCATTTCAATTTCCGTATATATCAGAAGATGATTTGTATGAAGAAGAGAAATGGCTACAAGAATCTATAGTATATCAGATTTTCCCAGATAGGTTTTTTAACGGTAATCCTGATATTAATCCGGATTGTGTTAAAGAATGGGGAAGAGGGAAGGTTGGAAGACATTCAATGTATGGAGGAGATATACGAGGAATAATTGAAAAGCTTGATTATCTTAAGGAATTAGGCGTAGATTTAATATATTTAACTCCTATATTTAAGTCAAGTACTAATCATAAATATAATACGACTGATTATTTTGAGGTAGATCCTACATTTGGAACATTAGAAGATGTAAAAGAATTAGTTAATAAATGTCATGAAAATAATATGAGGATAGTTTTTGATGCTGTTTTTAATCATTCTGGTAATGATTTTTTTGCTTTTGAGGATTTATTAGAAAAACAAGAAAAATCTAAGTATAAGGATTGGTATTTCATAGATAGTTTCCCGGTAGGAGTAGAGGAATGTAATTATTACACCTTTGCAAATGGTTGTAGTAATATGCCAAAATTAAATACTAATAATAAAGAAGTTAGAGAATATTTATTAAATGTTGCTAAGTATTGGGTAAAGGAAATTGGTATAGATGGTTGGAGACTTGATGTTTGTGATGAAGTATCTCATGATTTTTGGAGAGACTTTAGAAAAGCTGTAAAAGGTGTTAAAAGAGATGCAATAATAGTTGGAGAAATAATGCATGAAGCAAATGCTTTCTTGAAAGGTGATCAACTAGATTCAATAATGAATTATCCTTTTAAAAATGCTACTATAGATTTTTTTGGTAAGCATAGTATCTCTGCTTTAGAGTACTTAGATATATTAGCTGCTAACAGAATTCTTTATATGAATAGTATTACAAAGCAAATGTGGAATTTAGTAGGGAGTCATGATACAAAGAGAATAATAAATGAATGTGATAATAATGTGAATAAAGTTAGACTTGCTATTGCTATGCAGTTTACTTATGTAGGGGTTCCATATATATATTATGGAGATGAAGTTGGAATAACTGGTGGAGATGATCCTGATAACAGAAAATGTATGATTTGGGATGAGGAAAAGCAAAATAAAGAAATATTGAATTTATATAAGCTATTAATAAAAATAAGAAAAGAAAATAAATCTTTGGTTCATGGAAGTTTTGAAGTGATTTATTGTAAAGATGAAGTAATTGGATTTATAAGAGAATATTATGATGATAAGATTATGGTTATATTTAATAATTCAGAAGAGGAGCAGTGTATTAAATATCAGTGTAAAAAGATAGGGATTGACTTAATAACAGAGAGAAATATAGATTTTTCAGAAGATATAAAAATAGAACCATTAGATTTTATGATAATAAAGTTTTAAGAAAAAATTAAGAGTAATTCTATTAATATTGTGTAATAATTATACTATAATGTAGCTATAGTAAAAAATTTATATTTATAAAGATAAGATGGTGCTAGAATTATGAGTAGTATAAATGAAGCAATAGTTTATTTTGAAACATACGGATTATGGTTTTTATTTATAATTGTATATTTAGAGTATTTAAATTTACCAGGACTTCCAGCTGGAATAATAATGCCTGCTATAGGAGCTTTAGTGGCACAGAGCAAATATAATTTTCTATTTGTTTTAATTATATCTGTTATAGCTGGAGCAGTAGGAAGTGTATGTTTGTACTATGTAGGATACTTTATAGGAAATCCGGTATTACATTGGATATATTCAAAATTTCCTAAAACAAGAAAATCTGTAGATAAAGTTACTATGTACTGTGAAAAGTTTGGAAATAAGGGTTTATTTATTTGTAGATTACTTCCAGTAGCAAGGACTCTTGTATCATTAACTTCAGGAATTTTGAGAGATGGAATAGTGAGTTTTATTTTATATTCAGTACCAGGCATTGCAATATGGAATGCAGTTACTATAATGAGCGGATATTTAGCAAGTAAGGCTATAATTAACTTATAGTTTTTAAAAACTAAATAAAATTACAAAAGTGTGCTACTTTTATTTAGTAGCACACTTTTTGTAATTAATTGTAAAATACTTACTATTATTATACTTATATTTAAATGATGGAGGAAATGAAATATATTTTTATCTACAATAGAAAAATGAGAAGGAGAAGAATGAGTAAAATAGTAAGTATTTTTAGTGGAAGAATAATCTCACCATTTCTCCAACAAATAAAATATACTGTATATAATAGAAGTATATTTACTTTTTTGGAAAATATGATAAAATTAAATCAAGAGTAAACAATTACAGAAAGTTTTGTATACTTAATTAATATAATTAATAAAGAAGTGATTGAATGAATAAAGTTGTTAAAGGAAGCTTTGAATTAATGAAAAAACTTAATGTTGAAGCTATACTAAAAGTTATAAAGAATAATGGAAGTTTATCTAGAGCTGATATTGCTAAATTAACAGGACTTACACCAGCTAGTGTAACTAATATTACAAAGATATTAATTGAAAGTGATTATCTAATAGAAAGAGGAATAGGGGAGTCCAATGGAGGAAGACCACCAATAATTTTAGAGATTAATATTAAAGCAAGATATATAATAGGTGTAAGTATAGGTGTGGGAAGTATAGACGTTGTATTAACTGATTTAGGAGCAGAGATACTAGCTAAGAAATCAATATATATAGATGAAAACAATACAAATAAAGAATTTGTATTTACACACTTAATTAATTTAATTAATGAAGTTATAGAAATATCGGAAGTAAATAGAGATAAAGTTGTCGGCATAGGAGTAGCTATGCATGGAGTAGTAAATCCAATGTTAGGAATATCGCAATATGCTCCTTATTATAAGTGGGAAAATGTAAATATAAAATTAATTCTTGAAGAGAAATTTAAATGTCCTGTATTTGTGGATAATGATGTAAGGGCTATAGCATTAGGCGAAAGTTTATTTGGAGCTGCTAAAAGCATAGATAATTTTGTTGAAATTAACATCTCTAATGGGATAGGTGCAGGAATAATAATTGATAACAAACCTTATTATGGTGTTGATTATAGTGCAGGTGAAATTGGTCATATGGTAGTAGAACAAGATGGATCCTTATGTAAATGTGGAAACTATGGCTGCCTAGAATCTGTTGCATCAAATATAAGTGTTGAAAGAAAGGTTATTAGAAGTATAAAGCAAGGTGTTAAGAGTTCTTTAGTTGATGATGTTAAAGATATTGAAAAAATAAATATAAAAGATATATCGATAGCTGCATCAAAAGGAGATGAATTAGCAATTTCTGTTTTAAAAGAAGCAGCAAGGTATATAGGTGTTGGTATATCAGGATTGGTTAATATACTTAATCCGAAGCTTATAGTTGTGGTAGGAGATATTTTTGAGCAAGAGAAAATTATGATTGAAACTTTAAGTGAGGTAGTTAAAAAGAGAGGCTTAAAAATTCCAAGCGAAAATGTAAAGATAGTAAAATCAGATTTAGGTGAAAATGCAGCGGTAATAGGTGCAGCAACATTAGTAATACAAGAAGTTTTTAAAGGTAGAGAATTTATGTAATTAATTAATAAATTTATATAGGGGGCAGGAAAGATGGTCAACGTAGGATATGAAATAGAGAGATTATTAAAATTTGCATTAAAAAAAGAAATGATTTCAAAGTGGGATGTTATACCTTCAAGAAATGCATTATTAGATTTATTAAAGGTCGAATCACCGTATGAAGGTATAGTAGAAGAAGTAGTAGAAGATACACCTGTTAAAATATTGAAAAATATTTTAGATTATGCAGCAGAAAATAATTTAATTGAAGAAGATACTGTAACATATAGAGATCTTTTTGATTCAAGGATTATGGGGCTTTTAATGCCACGTGAAGGTGAAGTAGTAAACAAGTTTAATAAAATAGCCGATCGCAAAGGATTAGAAGAGGCGACAAATTGGTTTTATGATTTAAGTAAATCATCAAATTATATAATGACAGAAAGAATTGCTAAGAATTTATATTGGTTATCAGAAACAGAATATGGTGATTTAGAAATAACGGTTAACCTTTCAAAGCCTGAAAAAGATCCAAAGGAAATAGCTAAGGCTAAACTTGTAAAACAATCTTCATATCCGAAATGTCTTTTATGTATAGATAATGTTGGATATGCAGGAAGATTAAATCATCCAGGAAGACAAAATCATAGAGTAATTCCTTTTGAACTACAAGGTAAGGATTGGTTTTTACAATACTCACCTTATGTATATTACAATGAACATTGCATAGTATTTAAAGGTGAACATAGTCCAATGAAGTTAGGAAGGGATGCGTTAGAGAGATTAGTAGAATTTACAGATAAATTTCCTCATTATTTTATAGGATCAAATGCAGACTTACCAATAGTTGGAGGTTCAATATTGACGCATGACCATTACCAAGGTGGTAGACATGTATTCCCAATGGAAAAGGCTAAGATTGAAAAGTATTATGAAAGTGATAAGTTTAAAAATGTTGAAATTGGTACAGTGAAATGGCCAATGACTGTTATAAGATTAAAATCAGAAGATAAGAAAGCTTTAGTAGATGTTGCTATGGAGATATTTGAAGCATGGAAAGTATATTCTGATGAAGCAAATGATATATTAGCATTTACAGGAGAAACACCACACAATACTGTAACTCCAATAGCTAGAAGAAATAATGGAGCTTTTGAACTGGATATTGTTTTAAGAAATAATAGAACTTCAGAAGAACATCCAGATGGAATATTCCATCCACATAAAGAGCTACATCATATTAAAAAAGAAAATATTGGACTAATAGAAGTCATGGGACTAGCTGTTCTTCCGGGAAGATTAGAAAAAGAATTAGAAAAGATAGCTGAAATTATATCAGGAGAAGTTTCTTATGATAGAGAAGTTGCATTAGAGGATAATGATTTAAATAAGCATATTGATTGGATTGAAGAAATGCTGAACAAAAATAGTGATATGAATTTAGAAGATGCAAGAAATTTTGTAAAAGAGGAAGTAGGAATAATATTCTCTAAAGTTTTAGAAGATTCTGGAGTATTTAAGAGAAATAAAAAAGGACAAGCAGCGTTAGAAAAATTTATAACATCAGTTATATAGTTATAAGGAAACTCACTACTCATATACATTCGTAGGAGTACACTTACGATGTAAGTTCAAATGGATAAATTAAAATTTAGATTTTTACTTAACTTCAAATTGCCAAATCGGAGATTTGGATTTTCACTTATAAAAAATAGTTTATTAAGGAGAGGGTTAAAATGAATAAAAATGAGATGATGGATTTATTTAGAGAAGAGTATGGCAATAGTAATCAGGAGATTTATACTTTTCTTTCACCAGGAAGAGTTAATTTAATAGGAGAGCATATTGATTATAATGGAGGATTTGTTTTTCCAGCTGCTTTAACAGTAGGTATATATGGAGCTTTAACTTTAAGAGAAGATAACATAATAAGAATGAGATCAAAAAATGTTGAAGGTGAAGTTGTAATAAATTTAGATAAAGAATTAGTTTACGATAGACAAGATGATTGGGGAAATTATCCAAAGGGAGTTATTAAAGAACTTAAAGATAGAGGACATAAAGTAAAAGGAATGGATATTTTATTCTATAGCAATCTTCCAGATGGTGCAGGACTTTCTTCATCAGCAGCACTTGAAGTTTTAATGGCTTATATAATACTTTACTTAGAAAATCCTGAAAAGTGTGAAGAAATAGATAGAGTTGAAGTTTCAAGACTTTGTCAAAAGGTTGAAAATCAATTTATTGGAGTTAATTGCGGTATAATGGACCAATTTGCAGTTTGCTTAGGAAAAAAAGATAATGCAATTCTTTTAGATTGTAATTCACTTTACTATGAATATGCTCCATTAAAGCTTGGAAACTATAGTTTAGTAATTATGAATACTAATAAAAGAAGAGAGCTTGCGGATTCTAAATATAATGAAAGAAGAGGCGAATGTGAGAAAGCTTTAGAAATAATAAATTCAAATAAAGAAGAAAAAGTAGCAAATCTTTGTTCAGCAACAGTTGAGGATATTAACTCATTTATAAAAGATGATGTTGTAAAGAGAAGAGCTATTCACGTAGTGACTGAAAATGAAAGAGTTAAAAAGTCAATGGAAGCATTAAAGGCTGGAGATATTAAAGGTTTTGGAGAATTGATGACTCAATCTCATATATCTTTAGAGAATGATTATGAAGTTACTGGATTACACTTAGATACTCTAGTTCATGAGGCTCTTAAAATTGAAGGATGTATAGGAGCTAGAATGACAGGAGCAGGTTTTGGAGGATGTGCAATAGCTTTAGTAGATGAAGCTAAAGTAGATGAATTCAAAGAAAAAGTAACAGAAAACTATGAAAAAGTAACAGGAATAAGACCACTATTCTATACAAGTAAATTAGGTGAAGGAACTCATAGACTATAAAAATAAAGTGCGAAGCACTTTGGGCAAAAGTTTGACTTCGTCAAAGTCCAAAAGGTCACTTTGTGACGGCCAAAAGATTTACAATAACCAAGAGTAATAACTTAGAGTTAAAAAAGCTTTTGGACATTTACGAAGTAAATCCTTTGGACTGCCGTAGGAACTTTTGGACTCGACGCAGTCGACTTTTGGACTACGCACTTAGTGCACAATTTATTTAAAGTATCTCTTAACATATTATTTCTTTATTATAAAATAATATATTTTATATTGATGGTTATAATAATTTTGAAGTAGTAAGTGTTAGGAGGCTTAAAGATGCACAAAGGAAAAATTGCTTTTATAATATGTTATATTATAGCCGTCTGTACAGTAAGTGTATTTATGATAGTTGGAATAAAAATATACAAAACTGAAGATGAAATAGCTGAAATGCAAGAAAGAGAGGTTGCAGCAAGCTTTGATGAAATAGAAGAGGCTAAAAGAAAAGAATTAAATTATTTATCATTATCAGAGGATCCGAATGCAGATGATGCTAAGATTGTTGAAAATGCATTAGTTAAATGGAATTTTCAATCTACTGAAGGTAGAAAAATAGCGTATTTGACTTTTGATGATGGGCCATCTACTAAAGTGACTTCAGAGGTTTTAGATGTTCTTAAAGAACATGATGTGAAAGCTACATTTTTTATTTTAGGATCAATGCTAGAAAAAAGTGAAGATTCTAGAATGGCTTTAATAAGAATGGTTGAAGAAGGTCATGCCGTAGGTAATCATGGATATTGTCATAAATATGAAGTGTTATACCCAAATAGCTATGTTAACGTTAATGCTTTTATGAATGATATGGATAAATCTTTAGAAAGCATGAGAAGTGTTTTAGGTGAAGAGTTTAATACTAGAGTAATAAGGTTTCCGGGTGGGCATAATTCTTGGAGAACTAGTGCTATAGATAAAGTATTAGTAGAAAAGGATTACGCATTTATTGATTGGAATATAGTAAATGGAGATGCACATTCTGCGGTTTTAAGTAAAGATCAAATGATGAATAACTTAAAAAAATATGTTAAGAAGATGGATAAAAACAATGATACTATAGTAGTGCTTATGCATGATACAGATAAAAATATAAATGAAGCAGCTTTTTTAAATGAAGCCATACCTTATTTGAAAGAGTTAGGATATGAGTTTAGAACGTTAAAATAACTTAATAAAGCTAGATGATAAAAATATCAAAAATAAAGATGGAACAAGTTAAATAAATGTTTAGCTTGTTCCTTTTTGATAAAATTTAGGCTGATGAAATAATTATGGGCGTGTTAATTTATTTATAATAGATTGATGTTCTGGATATAGGCTTAATAATTCATCACGGTTAAAAAGCTCAAAGTCTTTATATTCAAAAGCTGGTGATACCATACAACCTACTAATGAAAAACCATCATTGTTCATTGCAGAACCAAATATGCATCCTTTAGGAACAAGTACTTGAGGAGATTCTCCATTTTCGATATTAAGCCCAAGTTGTTTTGTAATAAGATTACCTTCTGGTGTAATCATATATATTGTTAAAGATTCACCAGCATGATAATACCATAGTTCATCAGATTTCAGCCTATGAAAATGAGATACTTCACCAGTTCTTAATAAGAAATAAATACTACTCCAAAGTTTTTTATCAGTATTATATAAGCTTTCTGATAAAAATGATTCTTTGAAATAACCACCTTCAACATGTGGTAGCATTTCTAGCTTTTCTATGTAATATTCAGCTGTTTTCACGATTTTACCTCCAAAAGATTTATAATAAAACTATAATTATTAAATAAAGAATTTATTTAAATTTTAACATTTAATAGTATAATAGTCTTTAACAAATTTATTGTATAGGTATAAAAATATGAATGACTATATCTACCTAAAAATATTTGAGGTAGTTGTTGAAAAAAAGGAAAGTGAGTTTAGATATGAACTATGGGTATTATGAATCACCAATAGGAAAAATAAAAATTGAAGCAGAAGGAGAAAGTATCATAGGAGTATCGTTTTCAATGGAAAGTTCGGAATGGGACGAAAATGAAGCAGTTATTAAATGCAAAAATCAACTTCAAGAATACTTTGAAGGTAAAAGAAAAGAATTTGATTTAAATATAAAATTTATAAAAGGTACAGAATTTCAGATAAGTGTATGGAAAGCTTTATCTAATATATCTTATGGAGAAAAAGTAACTTATAAATCTATAGCTGAAAAGATTAATAATCCTAAAGCAGTTCGAGCAGTTGGAGGAGCTAATAATAAGAATCCCATAGCTATTATTATTCCTTGTCATAGAGTTGTTGGATCAAATGGAAAGATGGTAGGATATGCTGGAGGAATAGATAAAAAGGAATACCTTTTAAAGCTAGAGGAAAAGAATGGTTGAAATAAAGTGCGTACTAAGTGCGTAGTCCAAAAGTCGACTGCGTCGAGTCCAAAAGTGCCTATGGCAGTCCAAAGGATTTACTTCGTAAACGTCCAAAAGCTTTTTTAACTCTAAGTTATTACTCTTGGTTATTGTAAATCTTTTGGCCGTCACAAAGTGACGTTTTGGACTTTGACGAAGTCAAACTTTTGCCCAAAGTGCTTCGCACTTTATTTCTTTGATACATAAGGATTATCTTTAATATAAAATCTCCAAGGGAAATGAACTGCTTCTTCAGCATAGTCAATTCCTATTCTAGTGGTTTCTACAATGTTTGAAGGCAAAACTTCAATATTATAATCTTCTATGTAAAGAGAGTTTTCTTTAATAAGTTCTTTAGTGTTATTGCTTTTATTTATATTCATGGCTATGCATAGCTTTGATGGACCGTTGGTGAGATTTTTTATTTGAGCCTTTGTAAGCTCTTCGTAATGCTTATTGAAGCGATTAAGAGACATTTCATCTAAACCTTCTAAAGGTTCTAAACCTCTAATGAGAACTCCCTCTGCAACGTCTTTCTCACCACATATTACATTAAAGCAGAAATACATTCCATATATTGAATATACATAAACTATTCCTGGCTCGCCGTATAACGTTTCAGTTCTTTCGGTTCTTCTACCGCCATAAGCATGAGATGCTTTATCTATAGCACCTATATAAGCTTCTGTTTCTACTATTATTCCTTTAAATATTTTTCCGTTAACTTCATTTACAAGAACCTTTCCAAGTAATTTTTTAGAAAGAGTTAATGCATCTATACTATAAAAAGATTTATCTAAAATTTCCATAATTTATATAAGGCAAGATTATTACTCGTCTTATTAACCTCCTATAAGATTTTATCTATCATATTAATATTATGTATATAATTATACTTGACTATAACTACATAATAAAAGTATACTTGAAAGGTATGTCTAAAAACAAATTTCAACAAAATAATACAAAAATACAAAAGCGAATGAAATAATGGTTGACTAAAGTAATATTCGTGTAATATACTTGCAATGTAAAATTGACACGACGGAGGAAAAGACATGAAAAATGCTTTAGTATTTCAAACAGATTTTGGTTTAGCAGATGGTGCAGTTAGCGCTATGTATGGAGTTGCTCACGGAGTTGATTCTGAGTTAAGAATATTTGATTTGACTCATGATATTCCACAGTATAATATTTGGGAAGCTTCTTATAGATTAATTCAAACAGTTACATATTGGGCTAAAGGTACAGTTTTTGCATCAGTTGTTGATCCAGGTGTAGGAACTGATAGAAAGAGTATAGTAGCAAAGACTGTTACAGGACACTATATAGTTACTCCAGATAATGGAACATTAACACATGTTAAACGTATGTGTGGAATTGTTGAAGCAAGAGAAATAGATGAAAATATAAATAGATTACCAAACTCAGGAGCATCTTACACATTCCATGGAAGAGATGTTTATGCTTATACTGGTGCTAGATTAGCTGCTGGTGTAATAGACTTTGAAGGTGTAGGGCCTAAGATAAATGTTGATGAAATAGTTGAATTACCAACAGTAGCGGCTGCTAAGGACGGAGATTGTGTTACAGGAACAATAGACGTTCTAGATGTTAGATTCGGAAGTCTTTGGACAAACATTAGCAGAGAATTATTTATGGGTAGCGGAATCAATTATGGTGATAGAGTAGAAGTATCTATTAAAAATGATACAAGAGAAGTTTACAGAAACATAATGGTGTTTGCAACATCTTTTGCTGAGGTTCACGTAGGAGAAACTTTAGTTTATGTTAACTCATTAGATTGTTTAGCCGTAGCTATAAATCAAGGATCATTCTCTAAGGCATACAATATACAAACAGGTACAAATTGGAGAATATCTATAAGAAAGGCTCCAAGAATAATTTACGAATAATATTACTATAATATTTTAAAACTAGTAATAAAAATAAGAGGAGAAAAGTAGATGAAAAATAACTTAAGCATAAAAACAATAGTTGCTATAGGTATCGGATCAGCAGTTTTCATGATATTAGCACGTTTTGCAGCGATTCCAACACCAATACCAAATACTACATTTAATACAGCTTATGGATTTTTAGCTTTAATGGCAGTAATATTTGGACCAATAGCTGGTGTATCAATAGGATTTATAGGGCATACGTTAACTGATTTGACTGCATATGGTTCACCATGGTTCAGCTGGATAATTGCTACTGCAATAGTTGGATTAGTTATTGGATTTGCAGCTAAGAGATTAAATATTAATGAAGGTGAATTCGGTAAAAAACAAATTATACTATTCAATATATATCAAGTTGTAGCTAATGTAATTGCATGGTTTGTAGTAGCACCATCATTAGATATACTAATATATGCTGAGCCAGCAAATAAAGTATATGTACAAGGAGCTGTAGCTGGTTTCTTAAATATGATTACAGTAGCTGTACTAGGAAGTATATTACTTTACTCTTATGCAAAGAGCAGAGTTAAAAAGGGAAGCTTAGATAGAGAAGATGATATAGCTTAGTATAAATACTTAAAGTTTATAATACCGGGGTAATGTCTCCGGTATTTTTTAGGTAGGTTATGGAAAAACTTCGCGATATACATACGCAAAAAAATATAGTATTATTTTTAAGTATTAATAAAATAGACGAACAAAAGGTAAAGAGGGAGATTTATATGAAAAGACCTGTAATTGAGTTCAAAGATTTTTCCTTTCAATACAGAGCTCAAGCAAAGCCGACATTAAACAATATAAATTTAACTATATATGAAGGTGAGAAAGTACTTATAGTTGGTCCATCAGGATCAGGGAAAAGTACATTATCAAACTGTATAAATGGACTTGTACCTTTTTCATATGAAGGTAAGATAACTGGAAGTCTTAAAATAAATGGGCAAGAAACTAAAAATATGAGTATTGCTGAACTTTCTAATGTTGTTGGTACTGTACTTCAAGATCCAGATAGTCAATTTATAGGTTTAACAGTAGGTGAAGATATTGCATTCAAACTAGAAAATGATTGTGTTCCTCAAGATAAGATGAAGGAAACTGTTGATATAGTATCAAAAATAGTAGGAATAGAAAGCCATCTAGAGTCAGCACCTCATAGATTATCAGGAGGACAAAAGCAACGTGTTACATTAGCTGGTGTTATGGTTGACAATGTAGATATACTACTATTTGATGAGCCTTTAGCAAGCTTAGATCCAGCCACAGGAAAAACGGCTATTGAGCTTATAGAGCAAATAAAAGAAAAGACTAATAAGACAATACTTATTATAGAGCATCGTTTAGAAGATGTTCTACATTCAAATGTTGATAGAATTATAGTGGTAGATAGAGGAGTTATAAAAGCTGATATAACCCCAAATGAATTATTATCTACTAATATATTAGAAGAAACGGGAATAAGGGAGCCTCTATATATAACTGCCTTAAAATATGCAGGATGTGAAATAACTCCTGAAGTAGAACCAGAACATATAGATACTGTGAAACTTGATACTTATGAAGAAAAATTAAAAGCATGGGTAGATGATGTTAAAGAAGAAGTTGCAGTAACATGTGATGAACCTATTTTAGAACTACAAGATGTAAAGTTTGGTTATAATGAAAAGAAAGAGATTTTACATGGATTATCATTCAAAGTTAATAAGGGTGAAATGGTAAGTATAGTTGGTAAAAATGGTGCAGGAAAATCAACTATTTCAAAGCTTATATGTGGCTTCTACAAACCAACTTCAGGTAAGATATTATTTAACGGAAAAGATATTAAAAATGAAACTATAAAAGAACGTGCTGAAAAAATTGGTATAGTTATGCAAAATCCAAACCAAATGATATCTAAGACTATGATTTTTGATGAGGTAGCTCTAGGACTTAAGGTTAGAGGCGTTAGTGAGGCAGAGATTAAAACAAGAGTATATGAAACGTTAAAGGTATGTGGATTATATGAATTCCGTAATTGGCCAATATCAGCTCTTAGTTATGGGCAAAAGAAACGTGTTACTATAGCATCTATTTTAGTACTTAATCCAGAGGTTATTATTTTAGATGAGCCAACAGCAGGGCAAGACTTTAAGCATTATACAGAAATAATGGAATTCTTAAAAGAGATAAATAATAAAGGTGTAACTATAATTATGATAACTCATGATATGCACCTAATGTTAGAATATACAAATAGAGCTATTGCTTTAGCTGATGGATTAAAGATAGCAGATGATACAGCTGCAAATATTCTTACAGATAGTAAGGTAATAGAGGCTGCAAATCTTAAAGAGACATCAGTTTATGAATTAGCTGTAAAAGCTAATTTAGATAATCCAAGAGAATTTGTTAAAAGATTTATTGACTATGACAGGAGTGTTAGAGCAAAATGAGTGCTATGTTAGAATACCAAGATTTAAAATCCCCTATTCATAAGCTAACAGGAGCAACTAAGCTTATTGCATTAGTATTTTGGGCTTTAGCATCTATGGTTACTTATGATACACGTATACTAGGGGCAATGTTTATATTTAGTATTATTATGTTTAAAGTATCTAAAGTGAAATTTAAAGATATTTCTTTCGTATTATATTTTATTTTAGTATTTTTACTTATAAATAATATTGCTATATTTTTCTTCTCACCTTACGAGGGAGTTGAAATATATAAAACAAGAACGGACCTTTTCCATCTGTTTGGACCATATACAGTAACAACTCAACAATTGTTTTATCAATTTAATGTAACTTTAAAATATTTCTCTATAATACCAATGGCGCTACTATTTATGGTTACTACAAATCCAAGTGAATTTGCAGCATCATTAAATCGTATTGGAGTAAGTTACAAAATATCTTATTCTGTTGCAATAGCATTAAGATATATACCAGATATTCAAAGAGATTATCATGATATATCTTTTGCTCAACAAGCTAGAGGAATAGATATGTCTAAAAAGGCTGGATTAACTAGTCGTGTAAAAAATTCTGCAGCTATAATTATGCCGCTTATATTCTCAAGCTTAGAGAGAATAGAAAGTATAAGTTCTGCTATGGAGCTTAGAGCTTTTGGAAATAATAAAAAGCGTACTTGGTATAGTGGTAGACCTTTTGAAAAGAGAGATTATATAGCTATAGCAATTGTAGTATGTGTATTTATAGCAGCTTTAGTAGCAACTAAGTTAAATGGCGGAAGATTCTTTAACCCATTTTAGAAAGATGGGGCTGTATCAAAAAAAATTTGATATTTGCCGATAAAGAAAAGGAAGTTCGAATTTGAACTTCCTTTTTTGCGCATAGTAATAATATGAAAAACTT
>NZ_CYZX01000002.1:212743-252553 GCF_001405015.1 Clostridium disporicum | reverse complement strand
TATTATAATATAATAAGTAAATAAAGGTTGTCTTATTGGACAACCTTTATTATGTATCAAATCAACAATTTAATCTAACAGAGCCTTACAAAAAAATAAACAACATCTACCCATAAAATAGATGTTGCTTTTATTAAATTTATTAAATTATTTTTTCTTATTTCTAGCGTCTATTATTACTCCAACAAGAGTTCCTAAACATACGCCGATAATTACTTGATTATAGATAGTTCCAAGCAAAAGACCTATTATCATACAAAGAGCTAAAAAGCTTATTGCACTACTTTTTTCATTTTTACCTTTACTTTTAGAACTAACTCTTCCTTTGTTTTTACCTTTCCCCATTAAATTCTCCTCCTAAGTATTATTACTATTAATAATAATACATTTAGCTAATTATTTCTATAGTTATATTACTTATTTTAACTTATTAAATCCAGTAATTAAGCAACTCCTAAGCTTTCTATTTTTTCTATTTCCCATTGGCCTTTATCTATTTTAAGAGTTATTCTATAAAGATATGCAGCAACAGGACTATGGTATTTGTCTCCTTGTAAATATTATTCTCAACTAGATAAATATTAATTATTAAAGTGATCTAATTCTAATATCTTTAAAATTTTATATTCTGGTATTTTAGTTATAGGAACAAACTCCTTTGGATTCTCATCATAAATTGCAATTGATTTTTCAAACCAAGCAACATCTCTCCATTTACCACATTTATAACCAGCATTATGATATATTCCAATTTTTTTAAAACCTAAGCTAATCTGTAACTTTTCACTTTTATCATTTGGCAATGTTACACATCCATATATCGTTCTTACTCCTTGAATCTTTAACAACTCTATAAGCTTTAAACAAAGAATTTTACCAATACCCTTTGATGTATAATTAGCATCAATATAAATTGATAGTTCAGCACCCCATTGATATGCTGCTCTTTCTTTATATCTATTGGCGTAGGCATAAGCGATAATCTTACCCTCTTCTTCATACACTAAATAAGGATATAGTGTAATAATTCCTTTAACCCTTTCTTTAAACTCTTCTTTATTTGGAAGTTCATATTCAAATGTAATTGCAGTGTCAATATATTGCTTATAAACTTTTAATATCTCTGTGCTATCATTAATAGTTGCTAATCTTACTGCCATGTTCCTCTCCAATCTAAATTTTTATCTTAACTAAAATATAATTTATTAACTGAAATTTTTCTTTCTACTAATTAAACTCATTTTCATTATAGTATTCTATACTCTTAATTATTCCAAACCGGTGAACATATAGCATTATATCAACTACCTTTAAATTTACTAATTTGATAAGTATAACAATAGATATATAATTTTATGCTATCACAAATTACAAATCTATTTCATAAACCTATATATAACAACTTTAAATACACTCTAAGTATTATATAGAAAAGCAAAAAAGGAGCAATTGCTCCTTTTTACTTTTTTATTATTTATTTAATATTACTTTTTTAGTTAAAACATCATACCCAGTATAAGCTAATGCTAAAACTGCTGTTAATAGTCTTTCATGACCTAAAGATTCTGTAGTTGCTTTTGCAAGTTCTCTACTATGTCCTCTTATTTCACAATTAGAAATTGAAATATAAGGATGTATAGTTGGTGTAACATAGCTTACATTACCTATGTCGCTTGATCCTCCACCGGTCTTAGGTGCATGAATTTCTGTGATACCTAGACTTCTTAGGTTTTCATTGAAAGCTTCTGATAAAACTTCATTAGTATTTAAATCATCATAAGGAAGCTCATATCTATCCATTTCAAGTTCACAGCCAGTCATTAATGCTGCTCCTCTTGCAATATTCTTAACCTTTTCTAAAACTTCAGTAACTGTAGCTTTTTTTGCTGCTCTTATATAGAATTGAGCCACTGCTCTTTCTGGAACTATATTTGCTGCAACTCCACCTTCAGTAATAATTCCATGCATTAATACATCTTTAGTTACATGTTGTCTTAAAGCATCAATACCATTAAACAATTGTATTACTGCATTTAATGCATTTATACCTTGTTCTGGACAAGAAGCTGCATGAGCTGTTTTTCCTTTGAAAGTAAATTGAATTGGATAAAGAGCACTACTTGTACCACTAGCATAAGTCTTATCATTTGGATGAACCATCATTGCACAATCAAGCTCATCAAAAGCTCCTTTTTCAACCATAATTACTTTTGCACCATTCGTTTCTTCTGCCGGAGTTCCATAAACTATTATTTTTCCTCCAACTCGGTCTATTATTTTACTTAAAGCAATACCTGCACCTGCTGATATTGTACCAATCATATTATGTCCGCATCCATGTCCTATTCCAGGTAGTGCATCATACTCACATAAATAACCAACAGTTAGTCCTGGTTTACCGCTATCAAAAGTTGCCTTAAATGCAGTATCCATATCTAAATATTTTTCTTCAACTGAAAAATTATGTTCCTTTAAAAGTTTTGTTAAAACTTCTACTGCTTTATACTCTTCATTTCCTAACTCTGGGTTTTCATATATATAATCACTTATTTCACATAATCTCTCTTTTATTTTAGTACCTTCTTGAAATAAAATCTCTTTCATTTACTTTATCTCCTTATGCCCAATTTATCATCATTGCAACAGTAATAAATCCTATGCTTAATGTGAACATTACTGCTTGTATTGGAAGTATCCATTTAAGCCATTTAGAATATGGAACACCAGCTAATCCTAATGAAGCTATTAATATTCCTGATGTTGGGAAGATTGCATTTGAGAATCCATCACCTAATTGGAATATTAAAACTGATAATTGTCTTTGAACTCCAACTAAATCTCCAAGTGGTGCTAAAAGCGGCATAGTTACAGCTGCTTGTCCTGAACCTGAGATTATGAAGAAGTTTACTATCATTTGAACTATGTACATTAAATATGCAGCTATTAATGATGGAAGCTTTCCAATAAGACCAACTAATCCAAATAACACTGTATCTATTATTTGAGCATTTTCTGCTAATATTACTATTCCTTTAGCACAACCTATTATTACAGCTGCACCAATCATTCCTTTTGCACCTTCTATAAATGCATCTGCCATATCATTAACTGATAATCTTCCAATTATACCTGAAATTAATCCCATTGCTAAGAATACAGCTGCAATTTCTGAAATATAGAATCCTTTTGCTAATACTCCCCATACAATAACACCAATAGATACTGCTAAAAGAGATAATATAACTTTATGTTTTATTGTAAATTCTTCATGACTATTTACATTTAAATCTAACTTTTCTTTTTTCTTTTTATCTGATTCATACACTAAACTCTTAGTTGGATCTTTTTTAATTTTCTTTGCGTATAGCATTAATAGTATTATTCCCACAGTTGTAGTAATGCACCATGCTATAGTACGGAATCCAACACCAGAACCTACCTCTACACCTGCAATATTTTGTGCTATATGTACTGTAAATGGGTTTAACATTGCTGTTGAAAATCCTAATATACATGCAAGATATGTAACGGCCACAGTTAATATACTGTCATATCCTAATGCTAGCATAAGCGGAAGTAATAATGTTATAAATGGTATAGCTTCCTCTGACATACCAAAAACAGCTCCACCAATTGAGAATATAAATGTAAGTATAGGTATTATTAATATTTCTCTACCTTTTAGTTTATCAACTAATTTAACTATACCAAGATCTATAGCTTTAGTTCTTGATACAACATTTATTGCTCCACCTACTATAAATAAAAATGCAATTATTTCTGCTGCACTTATTATACCTTCAAAAGGTGCTTGTAAAATTGCAAATAAACCTTGTGGATTACTTTCAATATAACTGAATGTTCCATCTACTACTACAGTCCTACCTGCTTCATTTACAACCCTTTCATACGCTCCTCCTGGAACAAAGTAAGTAGCTACTGCCACTAAAAGTATAATTCCAAAAATTATTACTAAAGTATGTGGCATTTTAATTTCTTTTTTCATGACATCATCAGAATTATTCTGTTTCTTTTGTAAATTTAACATTTTCATCCCCCCGTTTTTTATAAGTATTAAAAAAGAGCCTTAAGCTTATCACTTAAGACTCTAATAAATTCAGTACTAATACCTTATCTAAAATTAACTTTAGTGATAGCTCATCATAACAGACGTTATGACAGTGTTATGCATATTCTACATAACCCCAACGAAATAACCTTAAAGCCTCAGTTATTCGTTTCGGCGACACCTCCTTTCACTTTGCACTCGTGCTTAATCTTATTGCAAAGCTACTATTAAATATCGCAACCTCTATCTTATTTTTATTAAATTATCTATGTATAATTATACATTGTTCGACTTAATAATGCAAGTTTTTTATAAACCTCTAATTTATACTAATAAATCCTAGTTTTATACTTTTCCAACTCTTCATTTAATCTTTGTATCTCTTCATCTTTTTCCCTTAACTTATTTTCATAGTAATTTTCTTTATCTCCAAGATTATTATTTAACATGTTTATTAATGAAGCCATTTCATCAGCACTTCCCACTATTCTATTAAAAAGTAAAAGATTAGATTTTAATATCTCTGGAATTTCATGATGTGAATATCTAAGTCTATGGTCTATTTCCCCATACCCCTCTTCAAATATAGTTCTTACTTGAATTTCAGCAATAACCTTTTGATTTGTTGGATAACATTCTACTAAGTAATGTACTGACCTATATCCAGATTGCCTTGATCTTACCTCTATCCCTAAATCATCAAATATTAATCTATCATCTCCATCTCTTATATTTGCAGTTATTTCAATAACCTTCCATGTGTTTACTATAAAATCGTGTATATCTTTCCATTGGTCCTTAAATATATGTAAAACTCTTATTCCTATTAAATCTGTTATCTCATTTTTATAATTATCTACATTAAAATAAAAATCTTTCCCATTTTTTACCTTTCTATCTTCCGTTTTTCTTATTATCTTTTCAATAAGTCTTTCAGGATTTTTTATTCTTGATTTAACAGAATGTATATTCTCATTTGAACGTAATATATTCGCAATAAAATCTGCTTGAGTTTCATATGAACTTTGGTATTTTACAAAGTCGTCATACACTTTCTCTAATTCTTCAAAATCTATATTATTTCTATCTATATATTCTTCTACATAAGGATATTTCTTTAAATAAATTTCTTTATGTAACCTATTCATTCTTATACCTCCCTAATGCTAAGCATTAAATCAACAATTGTATTTTATCATATTATAATACATGTTTCATTTCATATTATGTTAATCTTTTAAATCTAAAGCTCATTTTGTTTAAAACAAATTTACCATTTCCTTTTTATGTAAAATATGTTAAGCTTATATTGTATTTTTATTTACAACATATGGAGGTAATTTTACAAATGTATACTCTTCGCTTGAAAAAGGCAAATAATTACAAAATAACTTTAAGAAATATGACTTATGAAGATGTCGTTAAATTTCAAGAAATTAAAAATAAAAGAATTAAAGATATATATAAATTAGCTATATTTGTAATGTTTGGTTTGATGGGATTAGTAACTTTAATGATTCATTTATATAATTTAAGCTTACACTAATTATATATTTTTATGGTCCTAATAATTCATTTCAAAATACTGCTTTTCTTCTCTTCAAAAAACTTCAATATTATCCTCTAAATCTTTAATACTTCCATGCTATTCAAAAGTAGTTTTTATAGTAAAATGTCTTGGAAGCCTTGAAGCCCTAACCCTAAACTTCTCTCGTATATCCTTTCTTAAATATTATAATCTAGTTTTAAACATATAAAAAACCCTAAAGGTTGTACAAAAACCTTTAGGGTAAAATATTAAGCAGTTTCTTTTAAACTGTTAGTATTCTTATTTTTCTTAGCAAACTGTGGTAGGATAAATCCTAATAATATTAATATAAATGGTGTTACTATGTTTAATATTAATTGGAACTTGTCCTCTGAATACATACCACCTATACAAGCAAATGCAGTGAATGCAAAACACCATATTCCTATTATTATTCCAAGAGTTTTATTTTTTACAAAATAATATTCTCTTTCGAACTTATCTCCAGCTTTCTTTAATGCAATATATGCAACAAATACCCATAAATATCTTAGTGGCATACATACTGCATTTAACTTAACAAGCCATCTTACTAATTCATCAACACTTCCAATTCCCATTGCTGGAACTATTATAAGTATTGATACAATTACAAATATTAGCTTATGTCCATTTACATATGCTCCATTTTCATTTTTAGCAAATAATTTTTCTGGGATATACTTTCTATCACCACTGTTAAGTAACATACGTAAAGGTGCGTCTATTGATATTATTAAAACAGCAAATTGACCTATCATATTTGTAATAGCATAAAGAATTACAAATAGATTTCCTAGTTTATAGTATTCACCTAGTTTTTGGAATGCATAGTATGCTCCATTTGTCATTAAGTCTTTTGGAATATTGTTTGAATCTATCATTAATCCTAATGATATAGTTCCAAGTATTGCAGTTACAGCAACCATTACTGCAAGAGCTATCATTCCTCTTGAGAATCCTTTAGCTGGATCCTTCATTTGATTTACATATGGTGATATTTTTTCACATCCACCAACTGCAAATACTAAAATTGAAAGACTTGTAAAGAATGCACCATCAAATTTAGGCATAAATGTACTCCATGACCAATCAATTTGATTTAATTGTACATTTGTAATAGCAGGTGCTGCTAACATTAATAAAATGAATAGCATTGACATTATAAACATTGATGAACCTGCTAAAGCTGATAATTTCTTTAATGGATTAATTCCTTTACCTGCAATATATAATGCAACTATAAAGACAATTAAACAGCTAACTTGTAGTAATACCGGATTCATTTGACTAATTCTACCATCTTGGAAAATAGCCCAGCTTGATGCTATCATAAAGCTATTTGGCTTTTGTGATAAGTATGGCATATGGACAATCCAGTATGTCCATCCTGCAAAGTAAGCAATTTTAGGATTTATAGTTTCTCCAACCCATGAGCTAACTCCTCCCCCATGGTTTTTAAATGCAGAACCTAGTTCTCCAACCATTAACGCATATGGTACAAAATATATAGCAAAGATAATAATCCATGCTACTATTGCTTGCAGTCCATTGTACTCTGAGAATCCGTTAATTACGTTACCAAATCCCCAAACTCCAGAGAATGCCATTAACGCAAGACTATACCACATAATCTTCTTATTGTTGTTTTCAGTCATATTATGACCCCCTCTTTTGTAAAAAACTTTAGCTAATCTTTAGCCCTAACTATTTTACCACTTTTTTATCATAAAAAGTATAATTTTCTATATTTTTATTAAAAATTAAACTCTACATAAAATAAAAGCAAGTCAAAAAATTTCTTTTGACCTGCTTATAAATAAATTTCTATTTTATATTCTTACCTTTATTATAATACTCTTCCATTATATCCTCTGGAACCATATTTCCGCCTGTTGCCCAAACTATATGTGTTGCATTTTTCATGTTTTTTATTCCTTCTTTTTTAATATAATCCTTACCTTTAGGTGAAATTTCAATATTATATGGACCTAGCATACCAGCTAAAGCAC
Organism: Clostridium disporicum; assembly: GCF_001405015.1. Classification (GTDB taxonomy): domain Bacteria; phylum Bacillota; class Clostridia; order Clostridiales; family Clostridiaceae; genus Clostridium; species Clostridium disporicum_B. The sequence goes on along the minus strand of NZ_CYZX01000002.1, from coordinate 244,905 downwards.
TTGGCTCTAGTCTAATATTTTCTAAATCTATTGTCTTATATAAATATTTATACATTCTTTCATCTGTAATAGTGTAACTACCACTAATAAACGGTTCCATAATGTTTCCTACAAAACTTGATGCTCTTCCTACTGCTAACCCATCAGCATCAGTTTTATTATCAATATTAAAATCTTGAACGCATATCTTATCATGATAGCCTGTGGAAAGCCCTAATATCATGCATGGTGAGTGAGTAGGCTCTGCAAAGAAGCAATGCGCATTATCTCCAAATACTTCTTTAATACCAAAAGCAACCCCACCAGGTCCTCCTCCAACTCCACATGGCAAGTATACAAATAGCGGATGTTCTTTGTCTACTTTTATTCCAATCTCTTCAAATTGCTTCTTTAAACGAAGTGCTGCTACCGAATATCCTAAAAATAATGTTTTAGAATTTTCATCATCTACAAAATAACAGTATTCATCTGCCTCAGCTTGTTTACGACCTTCAGATACAGCTTTACTATAGTCATCTTTATATTCAACTACAGTAACACCTTTGCTTCTCAGCATATCTTTCTTCCATTTCTTTGCATCAGCAGACATATGAACTGTAGCTTTAAAGCCTAATTTTGCAGCCATAATTCCAATAGATAATCCTAAATTACCAGTTGATCCTACAGCTATGCTGTACTTAGAAAATAATTCTTTAAATCTATCTTCTGCTAATATGCTGTAATCATCCTCTAATTTTAACATTCCTTTTTCTATAGCAAGTGACTCAGCAAAATGAAGAACTTCATAAATTCCTCCCCTAGCCTTTATCGATCCTGATATTGGTAATTTGCTATCGCATTTTAAATATATATCTCCTTGAATTTCTTCACCTGACTCTTCATTTAAGTATTTATGCATATTACTTATTTTTACTATTGGAGATTCTATTATTCCATTTAAAGCTTTTGTATCTGGAAAAGCTATAGCAAGGTAAGGTGCAAACCTTTCCCAACGCTTTGCTACGTCTACTATATCATCCATCGAAAATCTGCATTCTTCTATTGCTTTTTCTGCTTTTATTTTGTTTGGATTAATGAATACTGTTTCTTTTAATTCTATTAAATCCTTGATTATTGGGAACTCTCTTATCCAATCTGACATTGCTCTATCTAAAATCATTACATTACCTCTTCTACTAAAATTTAAAACATTCCGTAAGAACATTTATCTACCTACTTAAGATTAAATGAACGGTAAACACCACTATAATTTCCAATATTGTACTACAAGTTGTTGCAACAACAATTTCGTTAATTTATACTTAACACTTTCAAGTTAATATTAACAGTAAATATGTTTTTTGTAAATATATATCGCTAAAAAAATTAATTAATACTTAACACTATCATTTTTAACCTCAACTGATTGTTTACCTTTATCAAACTAAGTATCTATCATTAGTTAATGCTTTTTATTAAACAACTATAGAAAAAATAAAAAGGAGCTTAACAGCCCCTTTTTTTAATATTTATCAACTTTTAACCGACTTTTAGTTAAACTATACTTAACACCTTGTTAAAAGCTTGGTGGTGTTACTGCAAATATTACTTTTGCAAGTTTTGTATCTATATTTTCCCACTTATGATCTGTCATTGGAGGAATACGAATACTATCTCCTTCATCTAAAGAATATCTTATACCCGCTACAATTATATCTACTCTTCCTTCAATTACATATGCTACCTCTTCACCTTTATGACTTTCTGCTTTCTCTACAGATTTACTGTTATTTGGAATTTCCATCATACAAAACTCTATTGACCCTAAAGTATTTGGAACTAATAAATCATATCTTACATCACTTTGATTAGGAAATCCTATAGTTTTCCTATTATTTTTTCTTACAACTAACTCTTCTTTTTCTGGGTCTTCCTTAAAAAAATAAAATAATGGAACATCTAGAGTATTAGCTATAGCTCTTAATGTATTTATTGATGGATTTACAAGACCACGTTCTATCTGACTTAACATAGAGGCTGTAATTCCTGATTTCTTTGATAACTCTCTTACACTTGTATTTCTTGCATTTCTAAAATCTTGAATTTTTTTACCTATGTTTAACTCTTCCATATTACTACCTCTATCTTTATATTTTTATATATTATAACATACTAACTTTCTATTTTGTAGCACCTGGAGTAGTAGATAGATATTGAACAATAAAAAATAACCTGATAAGTAAATTTACCTATCAGGCTATTCTATCTTTTTTAAAACTTAATTTCTATTACTTCATTAACTTACAAATATTATTTGCAAAGTCTACTGGGTCTTCTATGCTTAAGCCTTCTACTAATAAAGCTTGGTTGTATAGAATATTTGTGTATAATGCAAACTTGTCTTTATCATTTTCAAAACTTTCTTTTAATGAGTTAAATACTTCATGATTTGGATTTATTTCTAAAACCTTATCTGCTTTTACACCTTCATTGTTTGGCATTGAATTTAGAACCTTTTCCATTTCAATTGAAATTTCCCCTTCTGATGATAAACATACAGGATGGTTCTTTAATCTCTTAGAAACTTTAACTGATTTAACCTTACCATTTAAAGCTTCTCTCATTGATTCAAATAAATCTTTGTTTTCTTCACTTATAGCTTCATCTTTTTCATCTGCCTCTATACCTAAATCACCACTTGAAACTGACTTAAATTCTTTTTCTTTATAGTTCATAAGCATTTTTATAGCAAATTCATCGACTTCTTCAGTAAAGTAAAGAATTTCATATCCTTTATCCTTAACTAATTCAGTTTGTGGAAGCTTTTCGATTCTTTCATTTGATTCACCAACTGCATAGTAGATGTATTTTTGATCTTCTGGCATTCTTTCTACGTATTCAGCTAAAGTAACCATCTTCTTTTCTTTTGAAGAATAGAACATTATTAAGTCTTGTAATGTTTCTTTGTTAGCACCAAACTCTTCATAAACACCAAACTTTAATTGTCTTCCAAATGTCTTATAGAATTTATCATAAGACTCTCTATCATTTTTAAGCATATTTTCTAATTCATTTTTAATTTTATTATTTATGTTCTTAGCAATACGCTTTAATTGTCTATCATGTTGTAATAATTCTCTTGAAATATTAAGAGATAAATCTTGTGAATCTACAATACCTTTAACAAATCCAAAGTAATCTGGTAAAAGGTCTCCACATTTCTCCATTATTAATACACCATTTGAATAAAGCTCTAAGCCCTTTTCATAGTCTTTAGTGTAATAGTTAAATGGTAAATTTTCTGGAATATAAAGAATTGAGTTATAACTTACCATACCATCAACACTTATATGGATATGTTTTAATGGTTTATCAAAACCAAATCTTTTTTCCATATAGAAGTTATTGTAATCTTCATCTGTAAGCTCAGATTTGTTTCTTCTCCAGATTGGAACCATACTATTTACAGTTTCTTCTTCTTTATACTCTTCATAATCACTTTCTGAACCTTCTTTAAGCTTTGACTTAGTTACGTCTAACTTAATTGGATATCTTATAAAGTCAGAATACTTCTTGATTAATGATTTTATTCTATATTCATTTAAGTATTCATCAAAATTTTCATCTTCAGTGTTTTCTTTAAGATGTAATATTATATCCGTACCATATGAATCTTTTGTAGCATCTTCTATTGAATATCCATCAACGCCTTCTGATTCCCATTTATAAGCTTTATCACTTCCAAAAGCTTTTGTTATTACAGTAACCTTATCTGCAACTAAAAATGCTGAGTAGAATCCTACACCGAATTGACCGATTATATCATACCCATCTTTTATTTCATTTTCTTCTTTAAACTTAAGAGATCCACTTTTTGCTATAGTTCCTAAGTTTTCTTCTAAGTCTTCTTTTGTCATACCAATACCTGTATCAGATATTGTTAATGTCTTAGCTTCTTTATCTTGTGTTATTTTAATAAAATAATCTTCTTTATTAAATGTAAGTGAACTGTCACTTAAACTTTTATAATAAATTTTATCAATAGCATCACTTGCATTCGATATTAACTCTCTTAAAAATATCTCTCTATGTGTATAAATAGAGTTAATAACAATATCTAATAATCTCTTTGATTCTGCTTTAAATTGCTTCTTTTCCAATTTAAATCTCCCCTTCTACTGTAAAGATATTTTTATTAGCACTCTACTTAGCTGAGTGCTAATCACAATTTATGTTATATCATTTTTTCAATTTATTGTCAATCTATCTAATTAGACAGTATTTTCTCAAAAAAAGTCGTATTTATTTATTTCTTAAAATTAACATCAAAAAGCTAAGAATTATACATGTAATTAATAAGCTCCTATTTTCACTTTAATTAACCTACATTTACTATAAAGATTTTATATCCTATGAACAGTAATATATATTTACTATTAATAGATAAAAAATATAGCCATAATTATAAACTACTTTCCTCTTTGTCTATAACTATGAGCTATAAAATCATATTTTCTACTTTATATTAAATATATATGATATTCTTAAAAATAATAAATCTTTACATGCATTTATATTGCATTTATTGCTGAATATTATAGTATACAGCTCCCACTAATCCTGCATTATTACCTAGTTCTGCAGCTTCTACTCTTAAATTTTCTCCAAACCTCTTCATCACATTTTCTAATACATATTTCCTTAGAGGTTTTATAAAAAATTCTTCTTGTTTACTAACCCCTCCACCAATTATAATAATTTCAGGATTAAATATATGAACTAAACTTACTAATCCTTTTCCAATATTAATAATCCATTCATCTAATATTTCTTGAAGCTTTTTATTTCCTCTTGATACTTCTTCAAAAATAACCTTTCCATTTAAATCTTCTTTTTTAAATGAAAGAATATCTAACTCTTCAAATTTATCTCTAACTATTTTTATTAAAGCCGTTGTAGAAGCATATTGTTCATAACATCCTATATTTCCACAAGTACACTTTTTTCCTTCTGAATTTATAGAAAAATGACCTAGTTCACCTGCAATTCCTATACTGCCAAGAAGTATCTTAGAGTCTACAATAATTCCTCCTCCAACCCCTGTACCTATAGTAACTCCTACAATATTTTTATAACCTCTGCCTTTTCCTACCCATTGTTCACCTATAACCATACAGTTAGCATCATTTACAACAGTTGTCTTTATATTGTATATCTCTTCTAACTCTTTTTTTATCTCTGTACCACACCAGTTTTTTATATTTCCCCCTACACCAATTATGGTACCTGTATTACTATTAACTTGTCCAGTTGCAGAGACTCCAATCCCCTCTATAGACTTCATATCTATATAATTTTCTCTTATAAATAATTCTATAGACTTTTTTACTGTATCAAATATTGGAGTTTCATAACTATCAAAAGCTACATCATAACTATTACTTAAGAGTATTTTCCCTTCTTCTGTTACCATTCCAATCTTAACAGCAGTTCCACCTATATCTATTCCCAAATACACATTTTTCACCTTCTAACTTATAGCTTTTATAAATCTATTTGTTATTTCTAAAGGTCTAGTAATAGCTCCACCAACAACTACTGATGTAGCTCCTAATTCAAGCATTTTCTTAGCTTGTTCTGGATAATGAATTCTTCCTTCTGCAATTACAGGAATTTTTATAGAGTTCACAAGATTTTCTACTAACTCATAATCTGGTCCATCAAGCTTAGTAGTATAGCTTGTATATCCACTTAAAGTAGTTCCAACCATATCTACTCCTGCTTTCCAAGCATTAATACCTTCTTCTAAGTTTGATATATCCGCCATTAACAATAATCTAGGATATTTTTCTTTTATAGCTTTTATAAATTCCTCTACTGTTCTGCCATCTTTTCTCTTTCTTAATGTACAGTCAAGTGCTATTATATCCGCTCCTGCTTCAACAAGCTGGTCTACTTCATCCATAGTAAAGGTTATATATTGTTCATACCCATCATAAGACTTCTTTATTAATCCTATCACTGGTAAATTTGTTTCTTCTTTTATCGCAATAACATCTCTAACTCCATTAGTTCTTATAGCACAAGCTCCTGCCTGTTTTGCTGCTCTTGCCATCAATGGCATAATAGTATCATTCTCTAAATATAATGGCTCACCAGGCAACGCTTGGCATGATACTATTAATCCACCTCTCAATATATTTAATATTTCTTCCTTACCCATAATACTCCCTCCATCCATAGCATTTTAAACTCTCTTATTATTTCTCTTATAGAAATCTCATAAACTTTAAGTTTTCATTTTCAAAAAAATTATTTAATTCGTGATCATATTTAGGAAATATAATATGCTTTTTATTGCAGTTTAAATTATTATATACAGCATATTGTGTGCTTGGAGGACAGATTGTATCTAACAAAGCTGTTCCCATAAGTATTTCACAATTCAATTTATTTGCAAAATTCACAATATCGATATATCCTAACTTTTCAAATACTTCTTTTCCCCTTAGGTGCATAGGGTCAAACCATCTAAAATAGTATCTAAGACCTTCATAGGCATCTACATCTAAATCCATATCATATACTCTCTTAAAATCACATAAAAAAGGATACTGCATAGAGCATTTCTTTATATTTTTATTCAAGCTACTTACAACTAAAGCTATAGCAGCACCTTGTCCTTTTCCAAATGCTATCATCCTACTTTTATCAGTTGATTCTAACTCTTCCACTATCCTTGATAATATATAAGCATCTAAATAAACTTTGCAATAATACATATTTTCTTTTACGTCATCTAATCCATTAATTAAATTTCCACATACAGTAGACCCTTTTATATTTCCTAAATCTTCGCTTTTTCCACCTTGACCTCTACAATCCATAGCTACTACTGAATAATTAACTCCTATATATCTAGTAAGATGATGCCAGCTTCTGCTTGCTTTCTTATAATCATGAAACTCTAATACAGTAGGTACTTTTTCCTCTGTATTAGGTCTTATATACTTAGCATAAATATTTGCACCATCAATACCTCTAAAGTTTATTTCATAATAATTTCCATTGTTATTATTGAAATTCTTATTAGTTATCCTATAATCTAACTCTAAATTATCGGCTAAATCTTTTTGTTTTTTCCAGAATAAATCAAAGTCTCTAGGTTTTATAGTCTGTCCTAAATACTTTTCCATATATTTCATATTCATATCTAAAGCAGGCATTTAATCATCCTCCTTTAAGAAAAAATCTATTAACATATCATCAAATTCGCCTATTTCTTCATGAGTATAATCAGGAAATATTATATGTTTCTTTTTTGAACCTATATTATTATAGATAGCAAATTGTGTAGATGGTGGACATACATTATCCATTAATCCTGTACCAAATAGAACTTCACAATTAATCATATCTGCAAAATTATGCACATCTATATATCCTAGCTTCGTAAACATTTCATCTTCTTTATCATTCATTGGATTAAACCATCTAGAATAATACCTTAATCCTTCATAAGCTATCATGTCTAAATCCATATCCCAGACTCTCTTATAATCAGATAAAAAAGGATAAAGTGCCGCACATTTCTTTATTATTGGATTAAGTGCTGCACAAACTAAAGCAATTCCTGCACCCTGACTAGCTCCATTTGCATATATCCTTTCTTTGTCTATTCCATTAAGCTCTTTGACAATTCTACATAATATAGATGCATTTTGAAATAACTTTACATAATACATGTTACAGATATCTCCATCTAATCCGGCTACAATATGGCCACTAACTGTAGTACCTTTCATATTAGTATAGCTATCTCCATTTCCTCCTTGTCCAGGACAGTCCATCGCAATAATAGCACAGCCCATTCCAACAAAAGATAATTGTTCAAACCACCCTCTGCTTGCACCTGGATACCCATGAAACTGCAAAATCAACGGTACATCTTCATCAGTTTTAGGTCTAATGTATTTTGCATACACCTTCCCCCCATCGATACCTTTAAACCATAAGTCTAAAAACTCACATCCCTCAAAACCTCTTATTTCACTTTCTGTTATTTTATACTTTAATGGATGATTTTTAACTTCATTAATACGCTCATTCCAAAACTCACTAAAATCACTTGGTAAAGTATTAGTCCCTTTATATTCTCTTAACCTTTCTAAAGGCATATCTACTATAGGCATTTTCCCCTCCTACTAAAAATAAACCTCAATTTAGCTCTAAAGCTCATCTAAAAATTCTACCCCTGTAATCTTATACGTATCTCTAAGCTTTATATAACCTTCTTTAAATTCATTTTCTGCTTCTTCTGTTAAATTTTCAAAAGGTCTACGACAATAACCTGCATTTATTCCTCTCCATCTTAATACAGCTTTCATACCTGCATAAAAAGATGGTAATTTAAGTGAATACATAATTATCTCAACAGCTTGACGTTGTAAAAGCTGTGCTCTCTCAATATTATTTTCTTTTATAGAATTATATATATTTATAAATAACTCTGGCATTATATTGTAAAAAGATCCTATAATCCCATCAGCACCTGCTAATAACCCTGACATAGACATTTCATCACAACCGGAATAGACTAGGAAATCTTCCCCAATCTCATCTTTTATTTGAGTTATTTCATAATGGCTTAATGCTGTATATTTAATGCCTTTAACATTTTCAATTTGCGCTAAACATTTTATTACATTCATACCTAAAAGTCCTACTAATGGTACATTGTAAACTATCATTGGTAAACTACATGAATTAGCTATATCTTCATAATATTTTACTATTTGATTTTCATTAAACTTCCAATAAAAAGGAGGAACACTTGATATTCCAGTTGCTCCTACTTCTTCTGCATGTTTAGCTAAATCTATTGAAAGCTTTGTACCAATTGCACCTACATGAACTACAACAGGTACTCTTCCTTTTGTTTCATCCATAACAATTTCTACAACTCTTTTTCTCTCTTCACTACTCATTGTGAAACCTTCACCTGTAGAGCCTGTTAAATATAAGCCATCAACACCTTTATCTATTAAATATGAAACTAATTGTCTCATACCTAATTCATCAATATTTTCATCTTTATCAAATACAGTTAAAACTGCTGGTATTACACCTTTAAAATCCTTAATATCAAACTTATTCATTATAAGCAATCTCCTTAAATCGATTTTTTAACCAAATCTTATATTCTAGATTAATTCCTATTTTTAAAATACTTAGAATTTCTACTATAAACTTTTTTCTCTACTTATCCTTTTACAGCACCAACTGTAATACCTTGTGTAAATGATTTTTGGCATATTAAGAATATTATTATCATTGGAATTGATGCTATTGCTGCACCAGCCATCATCAAACCATAATTTGTAGTAAACTCAGCCTGCATCAACGCTATACCTAAAGGAAGCGTTTGCATATCTGTACTTCTTATTAAAATTAATTGCATGAAATAATCGTTCCATGATGTTATGAAAGTAAATATTGCAAGTGCTCCAATTCCAGGTTTAACTATAGGAATTACTACATTCCTAAATGTTCCTAATTGAGTACATCCATCTATTCTTGAGGCTTCTATAAGTTCTGAAGGAATTGTTTCACTAAATTGTTTCATAAGAAAAATACCAAATGGCCATCCTACTGCTGGAAGAATTAATCCTCTATACGTATTAATCAAATCCAGCTTTGTCAATAAATTAAATAATGGTACCATAATTACTTGCTTAGGTAGAGCCATAGCCGCAATTAAAGCCCAGAATATAAGATGTCTTCCTGGAAATCTCTTTTTAGCCAAAACATATCCAGCTAATGTTGATGTAACACAAACTAACACCGTAGTAGAAATAGCTATAAAAAAGCTGTTAAATGTCCATCTCACTAATGGCTGCTTTGCTAAGGAAATCCAATTCTTAAGCGTAAAATCTGTTGGAAACCACTGTGGTGGTACTGCAATAGTAGAAGCTTGATCTTTAAATGAACCTGTTATTATCCAATAAAATGGGAAAATAAATATAATCGTTAGCATGCATAATATTATAAATGATGCAATATTCCCTGGGGTCCACTTAGTTCTTGTATCATAAAGCTCTTCGGTTTTCTTTTTTTTCTTTTTATTCATTAACATATAAAATCCTCCTAATAATCAATTCCTGATCCTAAGAATTTGTATTGTATAATTGATATTAAAATTACTATAACTGCTAGAACCATTCCCATTGAAGATGCCAAACCAAATTGACCTAATGTAAATGATTTTTCATATACTTGATACATAATTGTTGTTGTTGAATAGTTTGGTCCTCCAGCTGTTAATAACTGGATTAATGAGAAACATTGGAATGAGTTAATTGTTGTAATAATAAATATATATAGACTTGTTGGCTTTAACATTGGCCAAGTAATATTCCAAAAGACTTGTCTTGAATTGGCTCCATCTATCTCTGCTGCCTCTAAGTAATCTTTTGGGATATTACCTAAAGAAGCCATATAAAGAACTATAGGTTGTCCAACAGATAAAGTTACAAGAATAATAAGAATTGCCCATTTTGCTATAGTAGGATTAGAAAGCCATAACTGTGGAGTTCCTCCGAATTGTTCGATTATATAATTTAATATTCCATAATTAGGATGTAAAATCCATCCCCATACAACGGTAATACTAACTACTGAAGCTATAGCTGGAAGATAAAACACTGATCTAAAAAATGACCTCATTTTAGAAGACCTCTTGTATACTGTTGTAGCAACAAAAAGTGAGAATATTAAAACACATGGTACATTTCCTAATACTAAAACTAATGTATTTACTAATGATTTCTTAAAAACTGGGTCATTAAATATCTTTATATAATTTCCAAGCCCAATCCATTCTTTTTTTCTTAATGTGTAATTCATAAAACTCATTATTATTCCTTCTCCCATAGGAATAACAACAAATATTACGAAAAAAGCCAAAGCTGGTAGCAAAAATATGTACGCTGCTATCCATTCCTTCACTGCCAATTTATTAAACTTATTATATTTTATCTTTACTTTCTCTTTATTTGTAGAAGTATTAATATCCATTTAATAAATCCCCCCTTATATTTTAGGAAGGGGTTATACCCCTTCCCTTTTCTCAACTAATTAATTATTATTTAATGTACTATTTGCATTTTCATTTAATTTATCTAATGCTTCTTGTATTGGTGTTTGTTTTAATGTTATTTCTTGAAGTGATGGGAACCAGAATGTTCTCATTTCTGCGAAACCTGGTACTGTATTATAGTAAGGTGCTAAGTATTTTCCAAATGCTTCAGCAGCCTTCATCTCTTCATCATCATATAAATCCTTTACAGAATCTCTAACTGAGAAAGTTCCTGTAGCTTTTATATTTTTAACTTGCCACTCTTCATCGTTACAAGCAAAATCAATAAATCTCTTAGAAGCTTCTATTTTAGCATCATCTTGATTATCAAATACGCAATAACCACCAATTAAGAATTCTAATCCTAACTCTCCTTCAGGTGAAGGTATTGGTAATAATACATCTTCAAAATCACCAAGCTTTAACTCTGCATTATTAGCCTTTAAACCTGTTGAATAAAGAATTGTAAATGCTGATTTACCTTGAACAAATGAATCAATAGCATCACTTGAAGTTAATCCTTCAGATCCAGCTCCTATTAATCCTTCATCAATACACTTATTTACCCACTCTAAAGCTTCAACCATTTCAGGTGAATTTAAAGTATATTCACTTAAATCATCATTAAAAATGCTTCCTCCAAAAATATTAGCAAGGAAAGCTCTTGTACCTTGGTCACCAGCAGTACTCTTACTAAAGAATGAAACTGGAATTATATCTGGATTAGCTTCTTTTATACCTCTAAGCGCAATTTCAAATTCTTCAATTGTCCAAAGTCTATCTTCTTTCTCTAATGGAAGTAAATCTAATAAACCAGCTTCTTCAAACATTGTCTTATTTGCAGCCATTACAAAAGCTGTTGTATTAAATGGATACATATAGTATGTGTCATCAACTCTACATCCTTGTAAAATTTCTTCTGATACATCACCATTAAGCGCCTTAATCATATCATCTACGTCAGCTAAAACATCTTGTCTTCCGTAATCGATTATTCTTCCTGGTGCATCATAAAGTATATCTGGTGCTGAATTTGATGCAATTGCTGCTGTTATTTTTTCTCCTCCCCCATTGAAAGATATCATTTCCAAATTTACTTTAACGTCTGGATTTTTAGCTTCGAAATCTGATATTATTTGTTTTTCATATTTTCCAACCTCATCATCGATAGTTACAAAATTAGGGAATGCCCACCAAGTTATCTCTGTGATATCTGTTACCTCAGTATTAGCCTCAGTGCTATTACTTGAATCATTTGATTCTTCTCCAGTTGACGAATTACTTGAACTACATCCTGCTAAAGAAGTAATAGTTAAAGTTGCAGCTAAACATAAAGATGTTAATAGCTTTAATTTTTTCATAATAAATTCTCCCCTCTACACTTAAATATATATATTAATATTTTATTAATATCCAACTTAAACTCATAAGCTTTATTCCTACTAACATACTTCTATAAATAGTCGCGTGAACATTTTCACGCGAACATTTTATTCATGCAACTTTCTACTAATAAACTTCTATTATTGCTTCATTTAACTTATAGTTTTATAAATTTTCTTTTACTATTATTTTAAATTCGTGTTCATTTTTAATTTTCTCTGGTTTAACTCCTCTATATATACACTCAAACATCATATTTATTGCAGTATGACTCATTTCAAAATAATCTGGTGTTAAGGAAGCCTTAACCTTACCTTCCTTAATAAATTTCTTTATCTTATCTGATAATCCAATTGTCACTATCTTTAACTCATACTCCTCTTTTTCAAAGATATATTCAATCATACTTTCTAAAAATCTACTAGCATAAACTGCTTTAATATCTTTAGTTAAATATTTATTTATAACCTCTGGAATATTATTTTCTAAATCACTTATAAAAATAGGACCAATAATATCATTCTTTCTTTCTTCTAATAATTTCTGATATACGCCCTCAAAACTATCTTTAGCTGAAATCATGTCATCATCTGTTTCAATCAATAGAACCTTATCACCTTTTTCTAAGGAATTTAATAATAGATTTCCTAGTATTCTACCTAACTTGTTATAATTTGAATAAATACTTATTGTTCCCCTATCTAAAGGCAAATCTAAAGCTATAAAACTAATATCAGGATTATCAATTTTTATTTTTTTTATCTTTTCCTTCAAAAGAGGCGTAATTATTATTCCATCTACTTGCTTTTGCCTTATTACTTTTTTTACTCTTTCTACCTGCTCCTCTGGAAAATCTATATGAGTCTCAACAATAAATAAATTAAGCTTATACATACTCATATCTTTATATGCTGCTCTTAATCCCCTTTTAATAGTTTCTGTATAATAATTATTCCGTCCTTTAATAATAAATGCATAAATATTCTTTTCATTTTTTAAAGCAAGGCTTGTACTAATAGGATTCTTAACATATCCAAGTTCTTCACATAAATCGAGTATTCTTTTCTTAGTTTCCGGTTTAATGTTTCCTTTTCCATTTAATGCTCTTGCTACAGTTGTTCTTGATACATTTAAAATTCTTGCTATATCTTCTTGTTTTACCATTCATGCCTCATCCCTTTTATATGTCTATAGATTAATTCTAATAGGTAAATGTTTACAATTCAATCCTCTAACACTAACTTTAACTCATCAAATTAAGCTATTTTCAGTTATTATTCACCAAATTTTTATAACTTATCTCATAAAACATCATTGTTTGTTTTAAGTTCATATAGTTTTTGAAACACTCTCTTACTTATTACAATATTTTATACTACTCTCCTACAAACAAGTTTTTGTTGATTTTAGTATAGTAATTCAAACTTTATACCCAATAATTATTCCCCTTATATTTCCTATAAAATTGTATTAATTTTAATATAATTTAATTTACTTAATTAAATAGACATGTTAAAATATCAAAGTCGGTATTCTTTTAAGAAACTGAACTAAGCAAAATGTTATTTTTTTGCCGAATTATATCCATTATGGAGTAAGAACGGAGGAGTCAAAATGTTAAAAACAAGCGGGATGGGAAGATCTCAAACTAAGATAAGAAAGTTAGTTATTATCGCTATGCTTTCTTCTATTTCTATTTTTCTAGGAGTGTCTGGTCTTGGATTTATAAGATTGCCAGCATTCAGCCTAACTATTATGCATTTACCTGTAATTATTGGTGCAATTTTAGAAGGTCCAATAGTTGGAGCTTCTGTAGGTTTAATGTTTGGTTTATTTTCAATGTATCAAGCTCTTACAGCACCAAATGTCACATCATTTTTATTTCTAAATCCATTAATAGCTTTAGTACCAAGAATTTTAATCGGATTAGTAGCCTACTACGTTTATAGATTCTTAGTAAAAACTTTAAAAAAACCTAAAATTTCTATTGGTATTTCTGCTATTTTAGCAACTTTTACTAACACTGTAGGAGTACTTGGATTAACTTATATTCTATATTTAGAAGAGTATGCAAAAGCAATTAACATTTCACCAAATGTGGTGGGAGCTACATTATTTGGAGTTGCTACTTCAAACGGTCTATTAGAGGCTATTGCTTCTGCATTAATCGCAGTACCTGTTGTAATGGGTGTGTTAAAAATTAAAAGACAATAAAAAGTTATATATGAAATATATATTTCTAATTTAATATAAAACTTAAATACAAAACAAAAAGTTCCTCTAGTTAATATTTTGTTAATCATAGAGGAACTTTTTATATAAATAAAACACCATATTAATTTGTACTATATATCCTATAAATGAATTATATAATAAACCTTATTTAAACTCCTTTTTAATCTCTTCTATAAACATTTTTGTTGCTGTTGAAAAAATTTGATTCTTTTTCCATACCAAAACTGAGCCTGTTTCTAATCTTGGATAAAAGCTTTTAAAACAAATATTACTTCTATCACTTACAAGACTTTCTAAACATATAGCATATCCAATATTCGATTCTACAATGGCTATGGCATTATTAATTAAATTGAATGTAGCTATAATGTTACCACTTTCGAAATCATTTCCAAACCAATTAGCCAATTCATTTTGAATAGATATTCTTTTAGAACATACAATTGATTTATTCTTTAAATCTCTTGGCGTAATGTATTCCTTGTTAGAAAGAGGATCATCTTTTCTCATAGCAACTCCCCAATTATCTTTTTCCTTTAATCTTACAAACTCATGCTTACCAATATCTACAGGTTCAGTTAATAATCCAATATCAATTAACCCTTTATCAATTTTCTCTTTAATATCATCAGCATTTCCACTATGCAAATCATATTTAACTTGAGGATATTCTTTATTAAAGCTTTTAATAATTCTTGCTAACTCCTTCATTCCACTTGTTTCACCAGCTCCAATAAATATTTCTCCTGAAAGAAAATTCTTCTGATTTAAGAACTCTTTTTCAGTCCTATTTTCTAAATCAACAATCTCTTCTGCTCTACTTCGTAATAACATCCCTGCTTCAGTTAACGTTATAGCCTTTTTACCACGCACGAATAATTGAACACCTAGCTCTTCCTCTAGTTGCATCAACTGCCTACTTAAAGTTGGTTGGGTTATATGTAAAATATTGGCAGCATTTGTTATACTATCTTCACTTGCAACAGTTAAAAAATATCTAAGAACTCTTAGTTCCATCATCGTAATCCCCTTTATATCTTTTCCATTTATCTAAATTAAACTTATATCATATTTCTTAATTATATAATAACTAAAATAATCTTCCATGTCTAATATTTATAATTAATGATTATATATGCCTAAAAAACATTTATGCTATGTATATTTATAAAAAAAGAACAAAGTCTAGCAAATTTATTGTTAGTCTTTGTCCTTTTTATTTTTATGATAAATTATATACCCCTAATCTTTCCATTTCCAATCTTCACCTTTTGCTCCAATTTCAAAATGTCACTTTACAATCCCTAAATCCAACTTAGTATAAAAACCCATACCAGCCTTTGCCGTTACTGTATTTCCCTCTAATGTAAAATGAAATTTTTGTTGGTTCATAGCAGTAGGAGCAAGCAATGCGGCCTCCATTCCTTTCTTAAACCACTCTGGCATTTCTCTATCTACTGTACAAAGTGATTCTATAGATTTGTTTTTATGTGGTACTCCTTCACTTTCCCCATATCCTAAAGATATTACGCAGCTAAGTTTTTCACCTTTTTCTATATTATACTTAGCTTTCCCTTTGCTATAAGTCATAGCAACCCAACATGTAGAAAGTCCTAACTGAGTAGCTTTTAATACAATTTTTTCTCCCCAGTATCCACATTTCTCCTCAAAGTCTTTTCCTTTTTTCCCAACTATAGCTATATAGTTATTTACATTTTTGAATGAACCATAATGTGCCATAAAGCTATTAAATGCATTTGGTTCACTTAAGCATAGCTGAATATTCATCCCACTTTCTTTATTGCATTCATCAATATATAATTCAAGTTCCTTTGCTACATTAGTATCAATTTTTTCTGAAGTATAGCTACGTACTGAATGTCTTTTTTTCATTGCTTCAAAAATTTCCATAATATCAATCTCCTCAACTTTCTATTTAAATGTATTTATCCAAATCATTACTCATCAACCTGTCTTTTATCAATCGGTTCAAACTCTTTTACCACATCATAAATATGATTAACTAAAGATGATACTTTTTCCCATTGTCTTTTATTTGCATCCATATAATAATAATTTTTTGTTCCTTCTCTACGCATATTAATAATCCCTGATTCTTTTAATATTTTTAAATGATGTGATACTGCTGGTCTTGATAAATGTGTTTTCTTTGTGATTTCTCCTACACGAATACCATTGCAATCACTTTCTAAAAGAGCAATGATAATAGCTTGCCTTGTATCATCCCCGATAGCTAAAAGAACTTTTTTACACTCTTTAAATTCTCTTGTTATAATATTTAAGCTTTTTTGAAATTTACACTCTTTCATAAAACATCTCCTATAGCTCAATTATCTGCGGTTTTATATCTGGATCATGATTTGCTAAAACATTTATACAACCTTCTTTGTATGCCATATCTCTAACCCACTGAAGTGTCTTTATCATTTTATTTTTATCTGATTTTTAATTATGATAACTCTCTTCAATTCTTTATAATATTTTTCTATTAGTTCAATCTTTTAAACCATTGTATCACAATTATTGTTTTATAGTTCAATGGTAAAGAAAATCAAGACCATAGATTTGGTTGATTAAAGTTCTATAAATGTCTACTACTGTCAATATCATTTATGCCTATGCTCTTACTTATAAAACCCTATATAAGTTGTTTAATTTAAATATTATGTATATAATATAATCTACTTAATAAAAATATCATTAAAATATAGTTTAAGGAGATAAGTACAATGAATAATGGACAAGAAAGATTTTTTAACTTTATAATGGAAAGAGTATCATCAGAAAATCAAGAGAAAGCAAAAGAATTATTAAGTGAAAGCTTTGCTAAGCAGAATGATGGGTCTTTTAATAAAGAGTATATGATGAGCTTTATTCCAAGAATGTTAGAATTAATAAAACCAGAATTTATAGATGAAGTAAAAAATATAATGTCTAACCATAAAGCATAAATTATACTCATCCTAGTTATAAATATTAAATAAGTTATAGTGATGTCTTCACCTTATTTAAACATAAATATGCCTTCCATAGATATAATAATTCTATGGAAGGCATTTCTTTGTATTAGTGTACCTAAAATAACTATTTATTATTTTGCGCCATAACACCAACTAATTTATGAGGAATGTATGGCTCTTCTAAGTATTCTATTTCCTCTTCTGTTAATCTTATAGGAATAGCTTTTACTGCATCTTCAATATGAGAGATTTTTGTTGCTCCAACTACAGGTGCTGAAGTCTTTGATAATAACCAACCTAAAGCTACTTGAATTCTTGTCATACCTCTTTTTTCAGCTATTTCAGCAACACGCTCAACGATAATTCTATCTTCATTAGCCGTTAAATCATATTTACTTTTAGCAAATGAATCTTCTTCTAAACGCTTTGTAGTTTCTGACCAATCTCTAACTAATCTACCTGAAGCTAGAGGACTATATGGAGTCATCGCTATATTCCCATCTTTACAGCAAGGAACCATTTCACGCTCTTCCTCTCTAAATAATAAATTATAATGATTTTGAATAGAAATAAATTTACTCCATCCATTTCTATCTGCAATAGAATTTGCCTTTTCTAATTGCCATGCAAAACAGTTAGAGATACCAATATAACGTATTTTACCTTGTTCTATTTGCTCATTTAATGCTTCCATAGTTTCTTCTATAGGTGCAGTATAATCCCACATATGACAAATATATAAATCAATATAATCTGTTTCAAGATTACTTAGACTTTGATTTAACATGTTATTAATATGTTCTTTAACAGTAACATTACTATCTATTTCCTTTTGAGTTCTTGGAAGAAATTTTGTAGCTATTACAACATCTTCACGTTTAGCTAGCTTTTTTAAAGCTCGTCCAAGGTACTTTTCACTTGTACTATTTTGATAAGCTATAGCAGTATCAAAAAAATTAATTCCTTCATCAAGAGCCTTTTTTATAATCTCTGTAGATTTTTCTTCATCTAAGGTCCAAGAATGAATTCCCTTATTTGAATCTCCAAAACCCATACACCCAAGACAGATTCGTGACACATTTAAGTCCGAATTACCTAATTTAATATATTCCATAATATCCTCCCAAAGTTATATCTTCACTACTACTTTTTTCTTATCATTTAAAGTTAAAATTTGCTTTTCCATATTAATTCTATTATTTATCAAAAGATATGTCTAATGCTTATAAGTTATCTATAACTATGCCTAAATTTTATTTTGTTTCCGGAATTCTTTGAATAACTTCTACAAAGGTAAATTTCCCATCTTCATATTCATATTTAAATATTGCACAGTTAGAAAAAGCATTTCTAGGTAAATTACTTGGATCATAGCAATGTTCTAAAAATCTAAGGCATGCACCTGCATGAGAAACTGCCAAAACAATCTTATGATCTTCTTTCTCCATAATTTCATGACAAGTCTTCACAACTCTTTCTCTACACATATCTCTTGATTCGCCACCATATTTAGTAAAAAAAGTTTCAAATGTTTCCCTATCAGGATTTAAATCTTCACTTTCTCCTTCAAAAGTTCCAAAGTTCATTTCTTTTAATCCTTTTAAACGCGTATATGGCATACTATTATCTGTTACAATTTCTAATGTATCTGAACATCTTTCTGCTGTTGAACAATATAGATGATCTAGTTCTATCTCCTTAAAATACTCACCAGCTGCCTTTGCTTGTTCAATTCCAAAGTCAGTTAATGGTGAATCACACCATCCTTGAATTTTTCTTCTTAAATTAAATAATGTTTGTCCATGTCTCATCATATAAAATACTTTTTTCATCTTTCCGTTTCCCCCTTTACGTTTATATTTTATTACTTGGAGTTAACTCTAAGTCAATGATTTTTTAGTTAATAAAAAAACACCTTATAGCTTTCACTATAAAGTGTTTTTAATAATTTATATATTAGAATCCAAATGGTATTCCGAATGCAAAGAATCCTAATAATAAGATTGTCCAACCTACTAAGAAGCTTACTGAGTAAGGCATCATTAATCTAATCATATCACCAATTGTATATTCTGGCTTGTACTTTCTCATGAATACTAAGATAATACCAGCATAAGACATTAATGGTGTTATTATATTAGTTGATGAGTCAGCAACTCTGTAAGCAGCAGCAACTACTTCTGGTGTCATATTTGAGTTTACTTGGTATAACATTGGTAAGAATATTGGTCCAAGTAACATCCATTTTGAAGTTAATCCACCAACGAATAAGTTGATGATTGCTGTTATTATAATAAATCCAATTATTAAAAGTATTGGAGCATTTTGTAAGTTCATTGCCTTAAGTAGGTTACCACCTAAGTAAGTAATATAAGTTCCAAGTCCACTCTTTGTTAATAAAGCTAGGAAGTTATATGAGAAGAATGTTAAAACAAGTACTGATCCCATTGATCCCATTTGCTTAGACATACCTCTAACTACATCGTTAGCATTCTTAAATTTACCAACCTTCGCACCATAGAAAACACCTGGTAAGAAGAATAAGAATGTAATGATTAATATTATGTTATCCATAAATGGAGTTACTTTTGAACCATCTTCTGCAATAAATGTCTTTAAAGGTCCGAAGTATAATCCTACAACACATAATACAGCTATTAAGAAACCTAAACCTGCAAATTTAAGAGCTTTATTTTCTTCTTTTTTAACTGTAAAGTCATCTAAATTCATATCTTCTGGAATTATGTAGCTTTCTTTTTCAAGTCTTGGCTTAACTATTTTTATAGTAACGAAAGCACCAATAGCAGCAAGTAAGAATGTTGAAGCAACTACGAAGTAATAGTGCATTGTAGCTGGATTTAAAGCTTGTTCAGCAGCATTAACGAAAGGAACACCTTGTCCTTCTGCAAATATCTTAGCATTGTTACCAATGATTATATCAATTGGTGTAGCTGGTATTAAGTTAGCACTGAACCCAGCTGAAACCCCTGCGAATGCAGCAGCCATACCTATAAGTGGGTTTTTCTTTAACCCTGCATATAATAAACCTGATAGTGGTATTAATATAACATAACCAGCATCTGTAGCTATACTACTCATGATTCCTAAGAAAACTAAAACTATAGGAAGCATTTTATCTGAAACTTTTAATCCTACTTTTTTAATTAATGTAGATAATAGTCCTGATTCTTCTGCAAGACCAACTCCTAGCATAACTACTAGTATTGTACCTAATACTCCTCCACCGTATGCTAACCAGTTGTTAAGTAAAGCATTTGAGAAAATCCATTGAACATTTTCAGGCTCTAACATGTTTAAAATTGTATTGGTAGTATAACTACCATCCCCAGCCATAGTTTCAAACGTTTTTCCACCTAATAAGAAAGATGCAGCTAATACAACAACATAAAAAATTGCGAATATTATTACTGGATCCGGTATCTTTTTACCAATTTTTTCAATGAATGAAACTTTTTTCGGTTCTTCTGTCTTTAATATTTCTTCTTTTCTTTGTTCCATTTTTTATCCCCCTTGTTATTTTTTATAAAATTATTGCGAATATGTTATTATATTACTATATGATTAACAATTTATCAACACTTTTATTAAATTTTCTACAAATTTATTTATTTTTCTTGCAATATACTAATAAAATCAATATTGTAAACAATATAATTCAATTGATTTATCAAATTTCATTTTATGTTTTATTATATTTATACTCAATAGCACATAATAATAACAAATATTTATTCCTAAATATAATTACTTAACAAAATAACAAAAGTACCTATTATAACAATAGATACTTTTAAAATATTATTCTATTTTATTAATAATTTAATAATTAAATTAACACTTTATTATTAACAATTTTCTTAAAAAGCTTCTTCAAATTTAATTCATTAATGTAACAATAATATTATTAACATCAAAAACATTGTTAGTTTCAAAAACCTCTGCTAATGTTTCTATGTTTTCTTCTAGATGTTCAATATCTTTAGAATAAGTATGGGCTATATCTACTAGGTCTTCTTCTGAAAGTTTTCCACCCTCTTCAATCCATCTAATTAAATATAATTCTTTTATCATAATATAACTTACTATTGCAGTTTTTATTTTTGCTGATACATCATAATCAAAAACAGCTTTCATAAAATATCTAAACACAAAATACACCAATATATTTTCAAACTTAAATATTTTATCATTAAAATATTTATTAAACTCTCTATGCTTTCTTAAATAAATATCTTCATCTTCTTCACTTTGCCAGAAATATCTTAAAGCATTCTCTAATCCTAATGGATCATTTGGATTTATATGTTTTAAATCTTTAAACACTTTAAATATTTCATTTATATTATTATACTTAAGACTCTCTTTACCTTTATATAATTCTAAATCATTAACTATACTTTCTACAAATTTATTATCTGAATATTTTTCTATTACTTCCTTTATCCCTTGAATATTATTTAAATCTATTTTCTCTTGTATTTCACTTGTAAACTTAAGAGCTATTGATATTCTTTTATTTAAATCAATATCTCTATTTTGTAAAATCTTAAAAACTATATTTCTACTTTGCATAAGATTTATATATAGCATAGCATTGATATCATTATATCCTGTAACTTCTTCATCATTTTCTGTAAGAGTAAAAGTTACTTTTTTATCACTTCTTAAAATAATTCTGCAAGCCTCAGGACATGATAAAGATAAACATACTTCTCTTAAACTTCCAAACTCCTCCATAACTCTTGGATATTGTCTACAAGTATAACAAAGACTATCCTCTCCAAGATTAGTATATATATCACACATTTTATTTTCCGTTAGGAATGGACAATTATCACCTTTTAATACAAATATATTTTCGCTTCCTTCAGTTACTATTTCACTTATTAACCTTTCACCAAATTCACCTTCTACACTCATATAATGGTTATAGCTTTCTTCATCAATAACTATTCCCCATCCTGCGCAACAAGTGTCTTCACATTCTGACGCTATACATTTAAAATCATTAAAGTAATCTGGAACTCTTATTTTCATTTGTTTACCTCACATTATTTTAAAATTCATTTTCACTATCAATTATTTATGGTAGCACCATATATTTATTTTATCAACATCTACTATAAAATCATTTATTAAATGTAATACACCAAATTAATTTAATTAAATAAAATAAATATTGTGATAGATTTTAAGGAGATATTTATGGCAATTGGAAAATTACAATTTCAATTATTTTTTGGTCAAGAAGCATATCCAGTAAAAAATGCAAAAATTTTAATTATTGATTCTATTTCTGGCATTCCAGTTTTCGAAGGTTTACTTTCAGTTGATGATAGTGGTAAAAGCGAAATAATAGATTTGTATACATTGGATAAAGAACTTTCAGTGAAGCCTAATCCAAATGTGATACCATATACAACTTATGATGCGTATATAGTAAGTGATACATTTAGAAATGTTTTAATAAAAAACATTGAGATTTTTGCTGATGTTACTTCAATTCAACCAGTATCAATGCTTCCAAAAGGCAAATCAATAAATGAATTTGATATAGTAGCTATACCACCTCATGGTTTAGTAAAAGAAAATGAATTTCCTGATTCCGAGGAAAATTCTAATATTTCTTCTAAAGTTTCTGATACTAATAACGACTCTACTTCTTTTTTGCTAAAAAAACCTGTTATTCCTGCTAATATTACTGTACATTTAGGAACACCATCATCAAATGCTTCTAATGTAACTGTTCCATTTACTAGTTACATTAAAAATGTTGCTTCAAGCGAAATATATCCAACTTGGCCTGAAAATGCAATACGTTCAAATATATATGCTCAAATATCCTTTACACTAAATCGTATATATACTGAATGGTACAGGAGTCGAGGTTATAACTTTGATATTACTAATTCTACAGCTTATGATCATTATTTTGTTAATGGTCGAGATATCTTTGATAATATTAGCAAAATTGTAGATGATATTTTTGATGATTATATAAGTAGAACGGATTTTTTAGAACCTCTTCTTGCACAATATTGTAACGGTACTACTGTAACCTGTAATGGACTTTCACAATGGGGAACTGTTTCTTTAGCTAACTCTGGATATTATCCTTTTAAAATATTAACTTACTATTATGGTAATAATATTGAACTTAGAAATGCTCCTGTAGTAGATGCAGTTGATGGTTCTTATCCTGGAACAGCTTTAAAACTTGGAAGTAGTGGTGACTCTGTAAAGACTATACAAACACAATTAAATAGAATTGCAAAGAATTATCCT
The DNA here is from genome assembly GCF_001405015.1 of Clostridium disporicum. Classification (GTDB taxonomy): domain Bacteria; phylum Bacillota; class Clostridia; order Clostridiales; family Clostridiaceae; genus Clostridium; species Clostridium disporicum_B. Next base: position 220,884 of record NZ_CYZX01000002.1, on the reverse strand, counting down.
GCTATCCCTATATCCCCTACTGATGGATATTTTAATGATACAACTGAGAAAGCAGTGAAGACATTCCAAAAAATTTTCAATTTGACACAAGACGGAATCGTAGGTAAAGGTACCTGGTATAAAATCTCTCAAATTTATGTAGGTGTAAAAAACCTTGCAGAATTAGATTCAGAAGGTGAAAAACTACCTATCGAACCTACTCCTCCATCTTATATACTAAAGGTCGGTTCAAAAGGTGATGGAGTTAAAATTCTTCAATACTTCCTAAACTCTATTGGTTTATTTTACGATACTATCCCACCACTTAAAATTGATGGTATTTTTGGTAATGGTACAAAAAATGCTGTTGAAGCTTTTCAAAAAACATTTGGCTTAGATATTGATGGAATAATAGGCAAAGCTACTTGGAGAAAGCTTTATGAAATTTACAAAACAGTCGAACCATATTTAATCCCTACTACTCCTACTCCTTATCCTGGATACGTAATTGGAGAAGGTGCTAGAGGAGAAAATGTTAAAACAATTCAAACTTGGATATCTACAATCTCCAAAACTTATCCCTCTATTCCTTCCGTAAGTGTAGACGGAATATTTGGACCTCTAACTACAGCTGCAGTTATAGCTTTTCAAAGTCAATTTTCACTTATTCCAGATGGATTAGTTGGTCCTCTTACTTGGGAAAAACTAGATTCAGTATATTCAAGTATAAACAAATAGCAATAGGTGATTATTCTTTTTAAGCTAATAACTAAAAGTAAAATAATAAAATTAATAATTATATTTCTATTCAATTTATAGACTGTTACAAAATAAAAGGGGCTATTAATTAATAATAGCCCCTTAATACATAGAATTTATTACATCAATATACATTACTTTTTTACTTGTATAATAAAAATAAAAAAAGACCTATCAATTATAAAATTCATAGGTCTTTTTTGGAGGCGCCACCCAGATTTGAACTGGGGAATAAAGGTTTTGCAGACCTCTGCCTTACCACTTGGCTATAGCGCCATGTCGATTACACTAACATTATACTATATAAATCTAAATTTGTTAATAGTTTTTTTATGTTTTTTATAATTATTAATCAACTTACTTAAGTTAACAGTTAATAGTATGGAGTTACTGAGTGAGAAACTGCATAGCAGTTTAATCCTCACCTCTTAACTTTTAATTCTTTATTTCTAACTATAATAATTCTTTTCTAAATTTCTTCATAATGAACTTTTGTAAAATCAATATCTTTTTCTTCATAAGATGGTCTATTTTCACCAGGATATCCTATAGAAATAATGCAACAAATCCCATATTTATTTGGTATATTTAAAAGTTTTCTTACATAATCTTCAGAACTTAAATTATTATCATAATTTCTTTCTCTAACTTGTGACCAACAAGATCCAAGTCCAAGACTATGAGCCTCTAATTGCATAAAAGTAGCTGCTATAGATGCATCCTCTATCCAAACATCTGATGTAATTTCTTTATTTGCCATAACGACTATAGCAAGTGGTGCATCTGCTAGCCAAAGGCTTCCTCCTGGCTTAGATGTAGACAACTTTTCTAACTTCTCTTTATCTTTTATAACTAGAAACTCCCACGGCTTTCTCCCTTTAGATGATGGTGATAAAAGACCAGCCTTAAGAATACTTTCAAGCTTTTCTTTTTCTATTTCTCTGTCTTCATATTTTCTTATACTTCTTCTTGTCTTTAATAACTCAATCATTAATTCACCTCATAAACAGATTAATACTAAATTCTTTTTATATTATTAAACAATTATAGTTCTAAATTAAAAATATTTTTATATTATATAAGACTATTTTTATATTTCAAAATAATATAATCTTTTTTTAATAAGAACAAATCCAAGCCACTCTCTTAAAATAGCTTGGATTTAAAAATTTAACCTAATCATAAACCTCTTATTATTCCATATACTAACCGCTACTTATTTACTTGTGTTTTAATAAAAGCTTTATTTTCAAATACTGCTCCAATTATCATTATTACTACAAAAACTATTAAATATGCAACTACTGCCATCCTATGTGCAAAGCATGCTGCAATCATCATAAAGATACATCCACATATAGATAATATTGGCATAACAAATCTCTTAAAGGCACCTAATTCTGTTTCTTTTTTTATCATCATAATAAATATAGGAATATACATAGCATAAATAGTTACTATTGGTAATTCTGAAGAATCAAAACTCAAGAACCCAAACCATGAATCTGTTAGATTAGCTCCATAGAAGAATAATAACCATATTCCACAGAATAATAATCCAATTACAGATGAATTCGTAGGCATATTTGTAATATTATCTACTTGTTTAAACACATCTTGCTTTGGCCCACGACCTCTAACTGCTATAGAATAAAGTCCTCTAGTACATCCAAGCATCAATCCATTTAATGTACCTAAACAAGAAATAATAACAAAAACAAATATCAAAGACCCACCTATACTTGAAAATACAGTTTCAAAAGCAAGTTTTGCCCCTGCTTCTCCCCCTGCCATCATTGTTTCATTACTTACTGCACCTGCTAGTCCAATATAATATAAAATATAAACTAACATAATTGCAAAAGTTCCTCCTATAAGTGCTCTAGGTAGATTTTTCTTAGCATCTTTTAATTCTGCATTGATACTTGTTGCAATTATCCATCCTTCATATGCAAAGGCTGTAGCAACAACAGCTGTAAATAATCCACTAAATGTATCAACTTTTTCTACTATAATTGTAAAATTTGCTACAGTCATACCACTAGTAATTCCCACAATAGTTCCTACTACTGCCATTAATAATAATGGTATAAGTTTTATAATAGTTGTGCTTACTTGAAATTTACCTGCTAATACTGGTGATAACGAATTCATTGCAAATGCACCAATCAAATATAAACACGCAATCGTCATGCATTCTCCACCAGTAATTGAAAATCCAAATAAAACGCAAGTATATCTAGCTGAAACCCATGCTAAAACTGATGTTAATGTTGGATAATAAATAACTGCCATAAACCATCCAACATAATATCCGTATGTTTTTCCTATAGCTGCTTCTGCATAATCTACAACTCCATTTACATACTCATACTTAGTTGCCATTACAGCAAAAGTATAAGCACAAGCAATCATAATTATTCCACCAATAATCCATGCTATAATACCTAGTAAGAGATTTCCTCCTGTCGCTGTCAAAACCTTTTCAGCTTTAAAAAACACGCCACTTCCTATAACAATACCTATTACCATTGCTATAGCTGTTAATAACCCGTACTTTTTATCTAACTTATTGCTCATAACTCACCTTTCCCTTTTTATTTATATAATTTTTTTATATCCCAATCTATATCATAATATTAGAATAACAATTAAATAATTCTATATTTTTTCATTTTCCCCTCTTTTTTTGCATATTTATTCCTTTTTAAATATAAAAATAAAAAGACTATCTCTAAATAAGATTTAGAAATAGTCTTATATTCATTAGTTATTAATTATAATTATTCATTACTGTATTTTTCGACTTTAAAGCTGTAAAAATCTAGTTTTACTCTTTTCAATATCTTCTACAGTTATTATATTAATTTCTTTGTTATTGAAGTTTTCATCACAAATCCTTATACTTTGAGTTCTTATTAAGCAATCTAAGAATTGATTTATTAATAATCCATTTTTTAATATAACTTCACTATCAGCATAAATTTCAATTAAAGTCTCTTCTAATTTTTCTTTTACATCATCATTTAAATTATATCCTTTTAAACTCAATGTAGTTAATGCTATCTTTAAAAGCTCGTCAATCTTGTAATCTTTAAACTCTACTTTAACTGGGAATCTATAACTCAGTTCTTGATTTGTTTGTATTAAGTTTCTAACTCCTATTTTATCTCCAGATAATACTATAATTATTTTACTATAATTACTATCTATAAACTTAATTAAGCTATTTAATATTTCTTTATGATTTTCTTCTTCTAATAAAAGATCTGCATTTTCTACAAAAACTAATTTCCCAACATATTTGTTCATTACTTCATCAAGCTTACGTCCACCTTTAAAGCTATTAACTATATCATACTTATCCATTATTATCATATTTTTAGATTTAACTATACCTAAGTTATATAACATTTCTGTATAAATATTAAATGTTCTTTTCTTACCAGTACCTTCAGAGCCCATAGCAATTATATTCATATATTTATTTAAGTCAGTAGCCATTCCAAGTCTTTTCTTTCTAGCCATAACCTTCATAAACTTATACTGCTCTCTTAGAAAATTCTTTGCATTTTCATTAGATATAACACCATCTAATTTTTTCTCTAAATTAAACTTATTATCATAATCAGATACATTTATTTTCTCTATATCTTTAGTAGTGATTAAGTTCATTTCATAAACACTTATATCTTCTTCTGCTATTCTTATACTTTGGTTTCTGATTAATCTTTCTACATAATTTCTAACCATTCTACCATTTCCTGATGTTGCATCAGAATTTTTATATATATCAACAAAACTATTCTTTAATGCGACATATGCATTTTTAGAAAGTTTAAATCCACTAGATTCTATTAACTTTATAGACATTTCTAAAAGTTCATTTGGATTATAGTCTTGGAATGTAGTCCATAATGGAAATCTTGATTTTAATCCGATATTAACATCAAAGAAGTCTTCCATTTCCTCTTCATATCCTGCTAATATTACTATTACTTCCTTTGAATAGTCTTCGATTAATTTAAGTAAGGTTTCTACTGCTTCTCTTCCTAAATCATCATTTGCAAGTGTATAAGCTTCATCAATAAATAAAATTCCACCTATAGCCTCTTTAAACTTTTCTTCAGTTTTCTTAGCTGTTTGACCTGGTATATCTGATACAAAACTTGATCTATCAGTTTCTACAAGCTGACCACCTTTTAATAGTCCCATGCTGTTAAGCATTTCTGCTACAAGTCTAGCTATACTAGTTTTTCCTGTGCCTGGATTACCTGCAAATACCATATTCAAATTCTGCTCAATTTTTGTGTTTACTCCAACTGACTTTCTCTTTTCTTGTGCTACTAACAGCTTGTACTGACTTCTTAAAAGCTCTTTAACTTCATCAAGTCCAATTATTCCTTTTAGCTTCTCTTCTAGATTAAACTTAGCCTTAGCTTTAAAATTAAAATTATCTCTTTCTAATACATCAATTGACCTTTCTTTATTAGTTAAATACTTCTTTGATGAATCTAAAATAGCATTTTCTACTATATTTCTTACAAATCTAGCATTTCCTAAGTCATTTTTACCTACTAATTGATTTTTTGTAAATAGCTCTATCAATCCACTCTTAGCCTTTTCAGATATTGTATATCCTTTTGATTTAGCTATATTTACAGCTATTTCATACATTTGCTTTGGGTCATAATCATGGAAATGAATTGTGTTTGGGAATCTTGAAGATAATCCTTGATTATACTTTAAGAATTTTTCAATATCTTTTTCATATCCTGCAATTATTACTACTAAATCATTTCTATTATCTTCAATACCTTTCAATAAAGCATCTACTATTTCTTTACCTACTTTGTCATTTTCATCTTGGCATAAAGAATAAGCTTCATCTATAAATAACACTCCACCTAAGGCTGAATTTATAATATCATTAGTTCTTTTTGCAGCATCACTAGGATTTTCTGTTATAAAATCAGCTTTACTAACTTCTTTAAATACACATTTTCTTAATATTCCTAAAGCATTTAAATATTCAAATGTGACTCTTGCTGCATTTGTTTTGCCTGTACCTGCATTACCTGCAAATATCATATTCAGAGATGGCATAGAAGACTTAAGTCCTAGTCTTTCTCTTATTTCTTGAACCTTATAGTTATTTTCAACATTTTGTATAAATTCCTTTAATTCATCTATACCTATAATTGAATCTAACTTATATCTTGCTTCTTCTAACGTTGGAATAGAGTACTCGCTTAATTTATAGATTTCTTTATTTGTTTTACAGTATATTTCATTTTCTTCTACATATATTAATATCTTATTTTCATCTTGAAGCCCTTGATTAATTATTAAATTTCTTAATGGTTTATATACTTTATAAGAAACATATTGCTTTACATCAAAATTTACATCTTCTCTGAAAAAGTCTTGTAAATATGTGCATAATAAATAATCGTCTGTTTTATTTGAATCTTCCTTTATTTCTAAAATAACTTCTATATTGAATTCATCTTGTATTTTTCTTATTTCTCTAATTGTCTCTGCTTTAATAACTAAATCTCTTTCTTCTTTAGTTAAGTCCTTAGTATAAAAAATTTCTTCACTATTTTTTAAATATTTGTCTTTTATTTGATTAAACTTTTCATCATTATCATTATTGTAAACAAAAACGAAAAACTTGTTGTGACATAAAAAAGCATTAATCTTTTCAGTATTATCATTAGCTTCAGCTTCTATCATAAACTTATTTTTTAGTATGTATTCATTCTTTAACGGTAAACAACTATTTGGTCTTATCTTAGATAAAAGTGATAAAATCTCTTCTGATGCCATATCAGTATTTTTAAAAATAATACATTTAGAATCATTGTTTAATTTTTCATAAAGGTCAGTTAAAAACGCATTATATCCTAAATTAAAGCTATATTCAGATAAGTCTATATCATCTACTTCTCCATTTTTAATAACTTCACTCTCTTTAAGCTCTTGGAATATAAATCTTACACTAGCTTTTTTAAACGTATCTTTACTTCCTACTAATAATAGAATTCCCTTTTCATCATTGCTAATCTTCTCTCTAAAATACCCACATAATTTACTAAAGAAATTCTTCTGTCCTATAAATTCTTTATTAAGCTTTTCTTCAATATTCTTAAATACTTCTTTATTACTCAAATTTCTCATCATCCTTTGCTTCTTATTTCTTTTGTTGATCATTTTAATAACACTATCTATTAGAAAAATAATCCATAGTTGCCAAAAGGTTATTTTACTATTTAAGCAATTATATTAATTAATATCAAAATTGTCAACATAATAAAAGGCACAATATATAAGAGCTATTCTTATATATTATGCCTTTAATCTTTTTAAACTTTACTCAAAATTATATTGGTCAATATTCTCATTAAATTCATCTATATTTTTTAGTATATAACCTTTTTCTAAATAAATCTTTTCTGAGTCATACATATCTTTTGCTTTAGTGCATATTTCTTCTAAATCTTCTCCGGTTTTTCCATCTATTATTTTATCAATTATTATTATGGCATCTTCTAGTGTTTCATTTAAAATCCTAGATATATTATCTCTACAGCTTTCCCCAATACTTATTGCCTCACTTGGAAGCGCTATATATGGACCTATATCCATTAACTTTATATTTTTCTCAAAATTCTCCTTAGTAGAGTCTAATATTCCTACTGGAATGGCTATCACTAGCTTATTTTCTTCAAAAACATAACCTATTGAATACTTTATCCTATACCAAGTACTTTCATTCATTTAAGATCACCTGACTATAAATTTTTATATCCTACTAATAAATTTATATTCTCATTTTAACAATTAATTCATACTTAAATAAAATCTCTTCTCCCCCAAAAAAACTTTTAACCTATAAATCAATATTCTATTATTAAAATAAATTTTATATAACTCTTTAAAGCTTTGCTTTTATCACACTTTTATATTAATTTCATATTATAATAATGATTACTTTTTAGGAGATGTATTGTTTGAGGTATAGAAAAAAAACTATTAGATATACTCCAAGACTTAAATTTTATAAAAGGAACTTTAGTATATTAAATAAACAGCAACTACCTCTATTTCATTCTAATAAGTTTAAAAATCCTAATAATAAAAATTACAAATTTTTACCTCTAATACTAGGTTCATTATTAATGCTTTTCGGTATATTTAGTTTAATAAAAAATACCGTTGTTTATACTCCTATTTTTTTCGGTAATTCGTTAAGTGGAGACGCAAATTTTGCAGCTTCATCTATTTTATTATTGCTTGGTATAGGAATTATTTTTATAAATAAAAAATCACTACTGGGATATCTATTTATAATACTTGGATTTTCAATTATTATAATATCCATATTTTTCTCTTTAAAA
>NZ_CYZX01000002.1:185820-212454 GCF_001405015.1 Clostridium disporicum | reverse complement strand
CTAAAAATACCTTTCACTCTCTACAATATTCTTCTTGCTCTACTTACATATCCCCACGGTACATTACTAATTCTTACTGTATCTCCTGTAAATGAAGATTCAATCCATTTACCATCACCAATATACATACCAACATGTCCTAAATCTCCTGTAAAAATTAAATCCCCAGGAATAACATCATTTAATGATACTTCTATTCCATCATTAATTTGGTTATATGTCGTTCTACCCACATTAATACCAGCTTGTCTAAATGCCCAATAAATAAGACCAGAGCAATCAAAGGCTCTATAACCCATGTCTACAAATCTTTCAGCATGGTCATATTCTCCTTGAGCAGCATCCTCAGGGAATCTATTTTTTAATTCATTTAAAAATTCTGTAGTTAAAAACTCTCCAGATCCTCCCCATACATACGGAGCTCCTAGTTGAGCTTTCATAGAGTCTAAAATTATATTGTAAGCTTCTTTATTTACAGACCCTTCATTGCTAATATTTCCTGAGTTTTCTTCAAAGTCTACAGTAATATAATCAGCACTTACATAACCTACTGAATCTTTAAATACTATCTTATACCAATTTCCTACTTGCCCTTGAATTTCTACAATAGTATTATTTAAAAGATATCCAATAACAAACGAATCTGTGGATGCCTCTTTACGTACTCTCAAATTTGAACCTTCAACATTTATAACTTTCCCTTTGGAAATTATACTTTGCTCAGGCAAAATTTCTCCAGATCCACTGTTATTATCATCTGATGTCTTTTCTAGTGTTATATAATCTTTACTTACATATGCTACTGAATTATTATATGAAATTCTATACCAATTACCTTCTTCACCTATAATATTAACAGAATTTCCTTCATATAAACTTCCAAGCACTTCTGAATTTGTGTTTGGTGATTTACGTATTCTTAATGTAGAACCACCTAGATCATATACATATCCAATTTTTCTTACGGTATCATCTCCACCTGCACCATTTTCATTATTATTGTTATTACCATCGTTGATACCATTAACTAAAATATAATCACTATGTACATATCCATAGCCATTATTAAACTTAATTTTATACCATTCGTCTGCAGTCCCTACTATTGTTACAGTTGTATTATCCACAACATACCCGATAATAGATGAATTTAACGAAGCACCACTTCTAACTCTTAAATTAGGTTCTGCATTATATACCTTCCCGTAATATAATGTATCTTCTGTAGAACTTGAGTTTATTTCTTCTACATAATCTCCATGTACATAACCCAAAATATTGTTATAGCTAATCTTATACCAACCATTACTGTATGATATAATTTCAAAACTAATACCTTCACTCATAGTTCCAAGAATTTCAGAGTTTGTTGATGGATTAGACCTAATTCTTAAATATGTTCCATCAACATTAACAACTTGTCCTCTACTAGTGCTTCTCATATTGACATTTTCTATATCAGCCTCAGTTGTTGGCAATTCATTATTTTCTAAAGCCTGTACTGCAATTGGCTTTAACAATACCATACCACCAATTACTCCCGAAATTGCAATTCCTCTTTTAATTGTACTTTTATTCATATATAGATCTTTTCCTCCACAGCTCTTAGTCTTTCAGCAATTTATTTTACCACATTTATCAATTAAATTTAAATACTTTTTACTAATTATTTGTAATTATTTAACATATATTAGTATTTATTTCCTATTTATAATAATATTTTACCATCTTTTGTGATAAAAAGAAATATTATGAATGATTATAATATTTAATATATGATAAAATAAATATAAAGCTTTTTACTAAGCATCGTAAATTAAGGGATTATATATAGAAAAAGGTGAGAATTAATGATTGTAATGTCTTTTAATCTTAGAAGCGATTTCATTCTAGATATAAATAATAGATGGGTTAATCGCAAAGATATTGTTAAAGAAATAATACTAAAGTATAACTGCGATATTATTGGAGTGCAAGAATTAACAAATAAAATGCATAAAGATATTATAGAGTTTGCTAAGGATTTTAATATTGTTGGCCGAGCTAGGAGCAAAAAGTTATTTGCCGAAAGAAATGACTTAATAATTCCTAAAAAACATAGCATAGAAGATCATAAAACTATCTGGCTATCAAATACACCTAATAAGATAGGTAGTCAACCTTGGTTTTCTCTATACCCAAGAATATGTACAACCGCTAAAATTAAATTAGATGACAATACAAAAATCAGAGTATATAATACTCATCTTGATTGTTTACTTCCACAAGCTAGAGACTATGGAATAAAGAAATTAGGCAAATTCATAGATTCAAATTATAGAGAAGATAAACTTCCAGTAATTGTAATGGGTGATTTTAATGCTACTCCTAATAGTAAAGTAATTAAAAACTTTGCTAGCGGAAAATATTATGACAAAAGGTTTTTTGCTGTTCAAGATAAAAATAAAGATTTATATAATAAACCTACACGAGCTGGTTTTAAAGGCAAAGATACTGGCTCCCATATAGATTATATTTTTGTAAGTGAAGAGCTAGAAATAGTAGATGTAGATATAATTACCGATAACCTAAATAGTAAATTTCCTTCAGATCACTTCCCATTAATAGCCGATATAAAGCTAAAATAGTTCTAGTTAGAAAAAACGAAGTGGCAAATGGTTGTTTAATATTCATTTACCACTTACTTCTTCTAAATACAATTTAATTATTAAGTATTAATTATCATATTTTATTTGTTATAATTATACAATATACGTTCTTATGGTTACTTCTAAATTTTTTGTGTAATTCTTTTGTTAATAAACTATTGAATTACAGCAAAAATAACTTTTATTTCTACTGGTACAAATTCCCTAATGCATTTCTCAAAAATATCATAAACAACTTCTCTATCATTACCAAAGACTCCGCAACCAAATGCACCTAGTATTAATACCGTTGGTTTTTTACTTATCGCTAGTTTTACTATCTTTTCTATTCTCTTACTCATAATATCAACTAATAATTTCTCATCTCTTACCCCTTCAGCATATGCTTTTCTTCTGTTCACAGCTGGAGATACTATAAAAGAAGCTAACTCATAATTATCTAAAAGTTCAAGAGTATCATTTCTTATTATAGGTACATTGGGAACATAAAGCATTCTATCATTATATAAAGGCGTATAATTTTCTCTATTAAATTTATAAAAATCATTCTGCTTTTTCAAACTTTCATATAGCATGGAAGCTCTACATAGACTTTCCTCTTGAGCTTTACTTCCGCTTAAATATCCACCACCTGGATTAATAGCACTTGCAAAATTCAATACTATTATATTCCCTCTTACTCCTTCATTTCTTAGCTTTAAAATAGTATCTATAGTCCCAAGATTTATAATATTATCTCTAACTATATAATTTTTTTGAATTTCTTTATAATTTTCAACATATGTCACTTCATTATTTACAAGCTCTGTTTTATCTATCATATCCTCAACTTTATTATCAAGTTCTACCTTCTTCCCATTTTTAGAAATATAAAAATTATTTTTAGCTATTTCAAAATTTTCTTTCACCACATCTCTTAACTTTTCATTGTTCATTAGCACACCCTCCTTATTTCCAATATTTATATTAATTATAGTATAAATATACCTAAGTTTATAACAAGACTAGTACTTATAAATTATAAAAATAAAAGGTATAGCAATAAAAGCTATACCTTCATATATACAAAAATAAATTTCTATTTTTTATTTGTTAATTATCTTCATGATTCGTTAATGATATCACCAAAATATTAATTTATCAATAATTAGGTAATTTTGTTTGTACTTTTTGAGTCTATATCATCTCTAGTATCTATATCCTTTAATTCTTCTTCATCTTCAATTTGAATTATCTTCAAATCATCTATATGTTTTTTTAGTATATGCTTACCACCAATATCACCTTTTAAACTTAATAGTTCTTCTAAATATTTTCTACTGAAAATATTAGGATTCCCTAATCTATCTTTAAACCCTATAGAGCATATTCCTTTACCCCCACTATTAAATTCCTCTATAAGTTTGTTTATACTTTTAGGCTTAATAAAAGGTTGGTCGCAAACCATAAACATATATCCATCAGCACTCTTATCCCTACTTATTCCTAAAGCAATAGAATTAGATATCCCTAGTTCACTTTCAAAGTTTAAAACAACATCAAAACCTAAATCAATAGATTTTTGCTTTATATCTTCATATTGAGTAACCACAATAATTTTATTTAATCCTTTTATACCTTTTAACTTCTCTAAAGTGTACATATATAGTGGTTTGTCATGAAAGTTAGTTAATAATTTGTTTCCATTGAACCTCTTACTATTACCTGAAGCCAATAAAATTAAATTAATCTTCATTCTCCATCATTCCCATTGCTATTTTTTCAGCAGTAATTGGAAGTGTTCTTATATTAACTTTAGTAGCATTATAAACAGCATGTGCTAAAGCTGGAGATGGTGTATTTATTACTATTTCTCCAATAGATTTTGCCCCAAAAGGTCCCGTTGGCTCATAACTGCTTTCAAACTCTACTCTTATATTTCCTACATCAAGCCTTGATGGAATTTTATATTGCATAAAAGAATCATTTCTCATTCTTCCTTTGAAATCATAAGATATATCTTCATATAAAGCCATTCCTATACCTTGAACTATTCCTCCCTCAGCTTGAATCTTAGCTAAATTTGGATTTATCATAGTACCGCAATCAACTACTGCTACATAATCTATTATATCAAGTTTACCAGTTAATTTATCAATTTCTATCTCAACTGCTCCAACCATAAATGGTGGTGGTGATGTCTTTGAATAATGTGATTCACTAGCACTGATTGTTTTACTACCTCCAACTAAACATCTATTAGCTAAATCTACTAAAGAAATTTCCTTATCATCTTCATATGAATGAATTGACTTTCCATCAAAATCTAAGTTTCCTATTGGACACTCTAGAATTTTAGAAGCTTCTTCTAAAATTCTAACTTTTAAAGTTTCACATGTTTTAATAACTGCTCCTCCAGTTACATATGTAGTACTTGATGCATACGACCCTGTATCATATGGGCTTTGGTCAGTATCAACACCATGAACTACTATATTTTCAACTTCACAGTTTAAACAATCAGCAGCTATTTGAGCTAATATTGTATCACAACCTGTCCCCATATCTGATGCACCTATCATTAATGTATAGAATCCATCATCATTAAGCTTTATTTCTACTGCAGCCGTATCTATATTTGAAATACCAGACCCTTGCATAGCCATAGCTATACCAACTGACCTTATCTTACCATTTCCCATATCCCTAGCTGGATATTTATTATCCCAGTCTATCATATTCTTTGCTTTTTCTAAACATCTATCTAATGCACAACTATTAGCAATTTCTCCATAATAAGCTGGCATTACATCGCCTTCTTTAACCATATTAAGCTCTCTTAATTTAATAGGATCCATATTTAGTTTTGCTGCTAATTCATTTACAGCAGATTCTAAAGCAAATATCCCTTGAGTGGCTCCATATCCTCTATATGCTCCAGCCCCCATAGTGTTTGTATATACTACATCATAATTAAATTTATATGCTCTTGGAGTGCTATATAAAGGCATAGATTTATGAGCACTTAACCCTACTGTTGTTGGTCCATGTTCTCCATAAGCTCCTGCATTAGATAAAGTATTAATCTCTATTGCTTTAATTATTCCATCTTTATTAGCTCCTAAACGTACAGTTATCTCCATTTCATGTCTTGGGCTTCCATTTGTCATACTTTCTTTACGACTAAATATAAGCATTGCTGGTTTCCCAGTCTTCATAGTAACTATTGCTGGATAAACCTCACTAACTGCACTTTGCTTTGCTCCAAATCCACCACCTATTCTAGGCTTTACAACTCTAACCTTTGATTTAGGTATTTCAAGCGCATTAGCAATTATACGTCTTACATGAAATGGAACTTGAGTTGCAGATGTTATATTTAATCTTCCATAAATATCGAGTTCAGTAAAAGTTCTAAAAGTCTCCATCATAGCTTGATTATTAGCTTTTGTATGATAAGTTTCTTCTATTATGATATCACAGTTTTTAAGTTCTTCTTCTAAATTACCATGTTCAAAGCCACCAGTTGAACAAAGATTCCTCTTGTTATCTGCCCCTACATCACATAGAGCTTTAAAATCTTTCTCTGGGTGAACTAATATATTGTTATCTTTAGCATTTCTGAAATCTAAAACAGCTTCTAAAACTTCATATTTAACTTTAATAAGCTTCATAGCCTTATTTACTGCTTTCTCATTTTCTCCTGCTACTATAGCAACAGGATCTCCAACACATCTTAATCTTCTATCTAATATTAATCTATCATATGGACTAGGTTCAGGATAGGATTGTCCTGCTGTAGTAAATCTAGATTTAGGCATATCTTCATATGTTAAAATACACTCAATTCCTGGCACCTTCATAGCTACTGTAGTATCTATGCTTTCTATTAGAGCATGAGCATGAGGGCTTCTAAGTAATTTAACAACTAGACAATTCTTTGGTGCTAAGTCTTCTGTATATACTGGTTTTCCTGTTAATAGTGACATAGAGTCGCTTTTTCTTATGCTTTTATTTACATATTTCATATTTACTACTCCTTAGTTAATCCTAAATAGTTTTTTATCGCTCTTAATTGTCCCATATACCCTGTACAACGGCATAGGTTTCCTGCTAAATACAATTTTATTTCTTCATCACTTGGATTTATTAATTCTTTCTTCATAGCTAAAACATTCATTACAAATCCTGGGCTACAAAAACCACATTGCTCTGCCCCTTGATCAGCCATAAATTGTGCAAATTCTTTTGCCTCTTCTTCTAATCCTTCAATTGTAGTAACTTTTAAACCATTTGCCCTCATAGCAAGAGTTGAACATGAAAGTACAGGTTTTCCCTCTAAATGAACTGTACACAGTCCACAGTTTGCTGTATCGCATCCTCTTTTTACACTTAAAAATCCTTTATTTCTAACAAAATCTATTAATAATGTATCTGGTTCAATATCATCCTCAAAAACTTTATTATTTATCCAAACCTTAATTTTCATATGAACCTCCAACTATTCCTTCTATTCCTCTTTTTATAAACGCTTTAGCAAGAAGTAATCTATATTCCTTACTTCCTCTCATATTACTTTCAAATTTAACTTCATCAATTACCTTGTTTATTACTTTTTCTATTTCTTCTTTGGTAGGTATTTCACTTAATAATTCACTAACCCCTGACACTTCCATAGCTCTCTGAGGTCTAGCCCCTAAAACTACTTTCCATTTACCATCTAACTTAGATACTGCACAAGCTAAAGTAGGTATATCTGTTGCACTATTTCTATGAGTCATGTATCTAACCTGTCTATTATCTTTTTTAATTAATATTCTTACTAAAATATCATTATCATAAGGCATGTCCTTATATTCTGATAAAGGAATTATTCCACCTTTATATAATTCTACGTATGTATCTAAAGCTAATAATACTGTTAATATGTCTGAGAAACCAAATCTTGAATAAATACTTCCACCAATAGTTGCACAATTTCTAAATTGAACTCCTACTATGTATTTCAAACTTTCTTTTATAGATTCATCAAAATATCTATTAAGCTTATTGCTTACTTCCATATCTCTTAATGTGCACATACAACCAATTTTTATAAATTCATCATCTTCTTCTATTTTATTTAATCCTAATCCTGATAAATCTATAGCATTTTGAATATTTCTTTCACCCATTTTAAGCCAAGCTGTACCACCTAAGACTACATTATTCTTTTTCTGATTTAACTCATAAGCTTCCTCTAAACTTTGAACTACTATATAGTTTTTAATAGTAAACAAATCACAATTCCTCCTAAACTTCTATCTAAATTTACACTAGAATATTAATTTATAGAAATATTTTCTATAATGCTCTTTACATAATAAATTTGCATATCTCCTAGAAATATGCAAATTCTCATATCATAAAATTAATATCGCTCTTATTTTAAAAACAACATTTCTTCTAATTATTAATCATAACTTCCTCTTCTTCTTTGTCTTTAGGTAAGATTAAATTTAAAATAGTAGCAATAACAAATGTCATTATAATTCCATTTTGAGCAAAAATGTTTCCAATCCAAGTTGGCAAACCAGCTAAAGCTTCTGGAACATTTCCAAGTCCAACACCAATTCCAATAGCAAGTGCTACGATTAAACCATTTCTACCATTTAAATTTTCTCTAAATAATGATTGAAGACCACTTACAAAAATCATAGCAAACATTATAACAGCTGCTCCTCCAAGAACTGATTGAGGCATTACTGATAAAACTGCACTTAATTTTGGAAAAAAACCTGCTAAAATTAAGAATAACGCACCTGTCATAATTACAAATCTATTGACTACTTTAGTAACAGCAACTAGTCCAACATTTTGACTAAAAGAAGTGTTTGGTGCTACACCAAATAATGCCGCTATAAAACTTGCAACACCATCAGCTATTACTCCTCCTGATAATTCTTCATCTGTTGCTTCTCTTCCAAGTCCTCCAACAGCTATTGCAGAAATATCTCCTATTGTTTCAACTGCTGTTGCTATATACATAATTACCATTGATATAATTGCATCTAATCTAAATTCAAATCCCATAACAAAAGGTCTTGGTAAGCTAAACCATGCTGCTTCTTTAACTTGTGTAAAATCAATCATTCCCATAAATATAGCTACTATATATCCAATAATTATTCCTATTAAGATTGCAGAAGTTTTAATAAATCCTTTAGTATAATTTTGAACAATAATAATTACTAACATTACTATTGTTCCTACTAATAAGTGCTTAGGAGCTCCAAAGTCTGCTGCTCCAGCTCCACCAGCAAAATATTTAATTCCAACTGGAAGTAATGAAAGTCCAATAGAGATTACAACTAAACTAGTTACTATTGGTGGAAATAATTTTCTCAATGGCTTAATAAAGAATCCTAAAACAATTTCTAAAAGTGCTCCAACTAAAGATGCCCCCATTATTGCTGCATATCCATAAGTTGCACCAATAACTTTTTCCGTTCCTATAAATCCAGAACTTGTTCCCATTACAACTGGTAATCCTGAACCTACTTTAAAGATTGGATATAATTGAATTAATGTTGCAACACCAGCTATAAACATAGAATTTTGAATTAACATACTTTTTGTATTTGCGTCTATATTTAATAACCCACAAACAATTATTAAAGGTGATACATTTCCTAAAAACATAGCTAGAACGTGTTGTATACCTAGTGGTACTGCTTTTTTTAACGACACCCTTCCATCTAATTCATAAACACTTCCATTTTTCATATAAATATCCCCCATTACTGAACATTAAGTTTATTTAAAACATTATTGTTCGTATTTTAAAGATATAGTATCATGTTTTTCTTTATCTGTATATACTTTTTTACCATACATTTAGTTAAATTGTCATATTAATGAAATATCTCACTTTTTATTTCTATACTTTTTTACTTTTTCTGAGAAACACGAACATTAAACCTATAACCCTCTATACAATGTGAAACATTTAAAAAATTTTATAAAAAAGCTATTTAATTGCTCTAAAATAGATTAATTAAATAGCTCTAATAAACTTATATATATTCAAAAATAACTTTTACTTTTCCACCACAAACCATCCCTAAAGTTGATGCATCTGAGTTTGATAGATTATACATTTCAACATCAGAACTTCTACTATCAATTAGTTCTAAACCCTTTAAATATACAGCATTTTCCACGCTGCCTCCTCCAACAGTCCCCTTAAAACTCTTATCTTCTTTAATAAGCATTTTAGTTCCTATTCCTCTTGGAGATGATCCCACTTTCTCTACTATTGTGGCTAATACCTTCGCTTGATTGTCTTCAATAATTTCTTTTAAAATTTCTTCAGAAATTTCTGTTTTCTGATTTATATTCTTCTCTTTAATAATTTCAGCTGCTATACTTACAGCTATTTCTGCTGGAGTTTGTCCACCTATTTTTAATCCAATCGGAGTATGAACCTTATCAATTAACTCTCTACTATAACCAGCTTCTAACAATGATTCAACAACAATTGCTACTTTTGCTTTACTTCCTATCATCCCAACATAAGCATAGTCTTTATCAATAGCAAATTCTAAACATCTTCTATCATCCTTATGTCCTCTAGTCACAATAACAAAATAAGTATTTTTATTAAAAATATTTTCTTTTAGAACTTCTTCAAAATTTCCGCAAATAACTTCATCTGCAAGATTAAATCTATCACTATTAGCAAATTCTTTCCTGTCATCTATAACTGTTACCCTAAAATCTAAAAGTTTTCCTATATTACATAATGGTAAAGCTATATGCCCACCACCACAAATAACTAAGTTAGGTTTACTAGCCAAATATTCTATAAAAACTTCCTTCTTATCATAAGTAACACTACATGTATCTTTGTTAAGCTTAATATTCTTTAAAATATCTCCCCATACCTCTTCATAACGTTCATCTTCTATCACAATATTATCATCTATTTTAAACAACTTTTGCCCAGCAATATTTTCCCCTTCATATTCACCAGAAACAATTGTTATTAAATAAACATCTTTGCTCCTATTTAATGCATTGTATAATTTCGTATAAAAGTCTTTTTTCATTTCTTCTCCCCCATTAACCCTTATTTATTTTTTAAAAACAATATTCCCTCTAAAACTCCACCACCAATAGATCGTGCTTTATCCGATATAGTAAAACAATGCTCTTTCTTACATCTTGGGTCTATATCTCCACTTTTCATACCTTCAAAAACCTCTATACCACCTTGTAGCATCCCTCTAACTATTCCACTTATGCTAGCATAAACTGGTATTTTATCAATATAAGCAACAACTTGTCCCTCCTCAACATAATCTCCAATTTCAGAAACCGGATTAATTATTCCATCACTTGTTGCTCTAATAATTCTTCCCACAGTATGTCCACCTATATTTCCTGGAACACCTGTATTTGGAATAGCCTTACCTTTTGTAATAACTCTTCCCAAATAATGCCCTCTTTTTGTTTCTATAACCAAATCGCAATCTACCCCAGCTTCAAATCCTGGTCCTAATGCAATTACTATAGGTGCATCATCTATAGATGTACCTGTATTTTTCTTAGCTACAATAGCATCAACGACAATATCTGGTTTAAGCACTTCAATAATATTTGCATCTTTATCAACTATTACCGAAATAATCCCATTATCTATGTTTTCCCTTATCATTTGAATATCTTTAACTAGACTAGCTTTTACCCCTTCTACCTCTACTTTACAATCATAAACAGCTTGAGAAAAAGCCACTGTTCTTCTAACCGTAGTTGGCTCTTCTATCTCAGTCATAACTACATCAAATCCACATCTTTTTAATCTATGAGCTACACCAGTAGCTAAATCTCCAGCACCTTTTATTAATACAAGCATTTATAATTCTCCATCTCTATTCTAAGCAGTATTTATACGATGTAATGATAACCTTTATACTTTTATTTTCAATTTTTTCCGCTATTCTAATAGCCTCTTTTAATAGCTTATTATTATCTACTTTATTGATAATTACTCTATATTCCATTTTCTCTTCATTCAAGGCTTTCATTGAACCATCTTTACTAGATAGTATATATGCAAAATCATTAATGTCAACTATATCCTCTTCCGATTTACTTAGAATCCTAGCTACTATATTAGGCCTATGACATGTCTCTTTTATTCTCTTACCTAATGCATCTATACCACAAACAGCAACAACCATATTGGTTATATCTAAAATTACAGGTTCATGACTATCTGGTGCTTTTAGTGGTAACATCTTAGCTCCATCAGCTTCAATAAGCAAAAAATCACATATTTCTCTAAGCTCATTAACTTTCTCTATAGGAATCGATATTATTTTATCTTCTTTTGACTTTAACCCTACCGTTATAAAGTTATTTTCATCTAACTTTTTTTTAATTTCATCTATATTATTATTTAAAATAACCTTATCTTTCGGCATTTGCATATGTGTAGTTGTTGTTACTATTACTCTTTTTCCTTTGCTTGATAACTCTTCTGCTAATTGATAAATAGATGTTGTTTTACCTCCACCACCAATAAATGAAATAACATACTTTTTATCTAAGTCTACTTCTAAACCTTCGTATAAATATTCTTTATTTATATTTTTATTCTCTTTAATTTTCACTACTTTCATCAACTCTCACCACACTTTTATAACTAATATTGATACTACAATATTTAAGATATGTTCACTTTATACTATATATTAAATATAAAATCACTTCATTCTTATTTCAAGATATATTTTGCATCTATTGTATTATTTTAAAATTCAATTTATCAATAGAATATTTCTCCTTTCTAATGTACATAATTATAATTATCAAAACATATAGGAGAATATTTATGCGAATTCCAAATCATATAGGTATAATTCCTGACGGAAATAGACGTTGGGCAGAATCTAAAGGTTTTTCAAAAGAAAAAGGATATTCACTAGGAGGCATAACCCCTGGTCTATTATTATTTAAACTTTGTCAAAAAGCTGGAGTAAAAGAAATTACATACTACGGTTTTACAACTGACAATACAAAACGTCCATCTATTCAAAAGGCTGCTTTTATTAAAGCATGTGTAGATGCTGTTAAAATATTATCCAATGAAGATGCAGAATTATTAGTTGTCGGGAATACTGAATCTAAATCATTTCCAAAAGAACTTCTTCCTTATACAACAAGAAGAGTATTTGGTAAAGGTGGAATAAAAGTAAACTTTTTAGTCAACTATGGTTGGGAGTGGGATTTATATAGTTTAAAGTCCACTTCTAATAAAAGCAAAAGTATAATGCCAACAATTCACTCAAGCGAAATTTCTAGAATAGATTTAATTATTCGTTGGGGTGGTAGAAGAAGATTAAGTGGTTTCTTGCCAGTTCAATCTGTTTATTCAGACTTTTATGTAGTAAATGAATTTTGGCCTGATTTTAAACCTGAACATTTTTACAATGCTCTAGATTGGTATAATGATCAAGATATTACTTTAGGTGGATAATACATGTAAGGAGTTAGATCTATGAAAAAAGTATTTATTATTGGTGCTGGAATAGGTGGATTATCTGTTGCAGCAAGATTATTACAATATGGATTTGAAGTTGAAATTTTCGAAAAAAATAATACTATTGGAGGAAAAACTAACTTTATTGAATTTAAGGATTTTAAATTTGACTTAACTGCTTCAATAATGATGTTTCCTGAAAACTACATAGATCTTTTTAAATTTTGCAACGTAGACTACAAAAACTATTTTTCAATGATACCTTTGTATAATTTATATTCAGTTTTTTACTATGACAATAGTAAATATAACTTTAGTACTAATCTACCTAATTTAAATAGGCTCTGTTTTAAATAAAGGTTGATAATAGAAAATGCAGAAGCGGACATTTTATGTCCGCTCTTTTGCAATAAATATCAATGATTTAATGTTTAGATTTCTTATTAATCTACATATCCATCTCCAATATATTTAAAATCCTCAATTGTTGCAAAAGCAATTCTATTATTAGGTTGTATATTTTTATTCCTAATAATAAAATTAAGCCTTAAAACTTCTTTATTTATATATGTTTTATCTAATATATTTCCCATTTCTTCTTTAAGTACAACTTTATCAATATTTATATTTTCGTAATCAAAATCTATTTCTTTTTTTATTTCCTCTGGCAATTGATTATATATATTTTCTGCGTTTTCCACTGTAATTAATTGTGCTTTATTTGGAGTATATTCAGATGGTTTTTCTTTTGTACATGAAACTAATGCAAACACAATAGTAAATAAAGCAAAGACTGATATTATTTTTTTCATAATTTATTCACCTCCGTATTAAATACTTTTCTTTTTAACTTTATAGTAGTATTATACATAATTTATAGATTATAATTCCAGTATTTATTGAAATAAAATACTCTTTAAACAAATATTGGTTTTCTATTCTTAAATTCCTTCACCATAGTGTAACTATGTGCTATATTACTATGAATTATCAAATTTTTAATTCTAATGGTATCTTTTTCTGTGCTGAATGTATTTATCCATTTGTGCCACTTCAAATAGTTTTCAAGGTATTTTGTAGCCACACCATTGAATCTGGACATCCATCTCTTCAAATTAGAATGTAGGCTATTTATGTGATTTATATGGTATATATCCTCTTTATGTCTACCCCTTTTAATTCTCTTATGTTCTAATTGCATATCTGTAGCAAATTGAATGTATGATTTATGAGAGTCAGTGCATAAAATAGAATCTTCCCCTATACGATTACTATATAGACGTTCCAATTCATTAGCAGTAACTCTACCAGTACATAATAATTCCATTATCATATTTCCTTGTCTATCAAGAGCAGTCCCCACACACACTTGCTCTTTACTAATACCTCTTTTCTTGACTTGTTTCCCTCTCTTACGGGAAGGTCTTGGCATATTGGCTGGTTTAGTTCCCTTATAAGAATAAGCAAAGAAAACTTCATCTGCTTCAACTACACCATCAACAGAGCCTACACCAAGAAATTCACTAATGCAGTTAAGTATCTTATGTCGCCAGTAAAAAGAAGTTGCTATATTAATTTCTACTTCTTCTGCTGATTTTCTTATAGAGTAACCACTTAACATACATTTAGCGTATTTAAGCCACTTGTCTAAAGTCTTTTTGCTTCTGTAAGTAGCAGAATTAGTTAAGTCGGAAAATGATTTTTTGCAATTTCTACATAAATATCTTTGTACACCATTTCTTTTTCCATTTCTAACCACATCGGTACCGTTACAATGGCAACAAACTCTACCTTTAGAAAATCTCATTTCTTTAACTTCTTTAGTTATTTTGGCAACTTGAGAACCTAAAATAAGATATTCTTCTAATTGAGTTATTAATTCTTGTTGCTCTTGTTCTGACAAGGCTTTTGCTTGTGCTAATACTGATGTTACATTATTCATAGTGATACCTCCAAAAATTGATTATATTTATATTATAAACAAATTTTAAAAAAGTATCACATATCAACCACTATTTAAAACAGAGCCTTTAAATAAAACTATTTTAAATATAACAAATAATAATATTAAAGATACTTACGGTTATTCTAACTTTTTATCAAGTAACTATAAAAAATATTTATTAGCTGAAGATTCAATTTTAAATAGAAGTTTCTTAAAAACGTCTAATTTATTAACTTCTTTAACTTTGCCTAAAGCTTTAAATTTCAAAGCATTTACTTCTAGTTATGATGATGCTAAAAAATATATAAAGAATGAAAAACTACTAGATTATCTGATGTTCCAAAGTATGTATGTAGGTATTTCTCCTTATACTTCACCTTCAATATATAATATAATCCCTACGATAACTCAATATTACGGTTTATATCATATTAAAGGAGGAATGTACTCCTATATTAAAGCTTTAGAACAACTTATAATCGATAAAGGTGGTATTATACATACATCTTCTCCAGTCCATAAAATATTATTTAAACATAATAAAGCCAATGGTATTGTAGTTAATGGACAAAATCGTTATAGCGATATAGTAGTTTGTAGTAGCGATTATTCTTATACTATTAAAAGTCTTATAAAAGATAAAGACATAAGGACTTTTATTAAACCAATAGACGATTTAGAATACTCTTGTTCAACCTTTATATTATATTTAGGCTTAAATAAAAAGTACCCAAATCTAAACATACACAATATATACATAAATAATAACTTCAAAAAAAATATAGAAGATACTTTTAATGGTTACCTTCCTAAAGATTTATCTATGTATATTTATTGCCCTAGCTCCGTAGATGATAGTATATGTCCGAAAAATTGCGAAGCTATTAACATTATAATCAGAGTCCCTAACACTTTAAGTAATAAAGTAACTTGGACATCTGAAACAATTTATTACTTAACTAAAAAGATTTTAAAAACTCTAAGTTCTATTAGTGGTCTTGAGGATATTACAGAACATATAGTATATATAAATCATTTAACTCCACTAGACTTTAAAAATAAATTTAACACTTACGGCGGTTGTGCTTTTGGTCTAAGTCATACATTAAAACAAAGTATAATTTTTAGACCTCAATGTCAAATTCCTAAGATTAAAAATTTATTTTTTACTGGTGCATCTATTCACCCTGGGAATGGAGTTGCTATGGTGTTAAAATCATCTAAAATATGTGCTACTAAAATAAATAAAATGTATATGCACTAAAGCTTTCCTAATTGCGCAAATACATTTCTACTCTTTAATGTTTTTATATGCAAATAAATTATATTTTTAAACTCAAATATCTTATTTTTCTTAAAAA
Organism: Clostridium disporicum; assembly: GCF_001405015.1. GTDB lineage: Bacteria > Bacillota > Clostridia > Clostridiales > Clostridiaceae > Clostridium > Clostridium disporicum_B. The sequence continues at coordinate 195,996 of NZ_CYZX01000002.1, read as the reverse complement.
ATTAGACTTTAGAGAAAATTAATTTCTCTAAAGTCTAATGGTATTTATAAATTTATAAATTATATACTTTGTAAATATTCATCTATAGCTGTAGCTGCCTTTTTACCAGCACCCATAGCTAAAATTACTGTTGCTGCACCTGTTACTGCATCTCCCCCAGCATAAACACCCTCTTTTGATGTTAAACCAGTCTCTTCATCAGCAATTATACACTTCCACTTATTTATATCTAACCCATTTGTAGTAGAAGCTATTAATGGATTTGGTGATGTTCCAAGTGACATAATTACTGTATCTACATCTAAAATAAACTCTGACCCCTCCACTACTACAGGTCTTCTTCTTCCAGAAGCATCAGGTTCACCAAGTTCCATTTTTACACACTTCATTCCTTTAACCCATCCATTTTCATCTGCAATAATTTCAGTTGGATTAGTTAATACATCAAAAATTACGCCTTCTTCCTTAGCATGATGAACTTCTTCTAATCTTGCTGGAAGTTCAGCTTCACTTCTTCTATACACTATATGGGTCTCTGCTCCTAATCTTAATGCTGTTCTTGCAGCATCCATAGCAACATTTCCGCCACCTACTACGGCAACTTTTTTACCTACTTTAACAGGTGTTTGATAATCATCTTTATAAGCCTTCATTAAATTTATCCTTGTTAAGAATTCATTTGCTGCGAAAACACCATTAGAATTTTCACCTGGTATTCCCATAAACTTTGGAAGTCCTGCCCCAGATCCTATAAATACAGCATCGAATTTTTCTTCTTCCATAAGTTCATCAATAGTAACAGTTCTACCTATAACTACATCTGTTTCTATCTTAACTCCAAGCTTTTTAATATTGTCTATTTCAGCTTTAACTACTTCATCTTTTGGAAGTCTAAACTCAGGAATTCCATAAACTAAAACTCCTCCTGGCTCATGTAATGCTTCAAATACTGTTACATCATATCCTTTTTTAGCTAAATCTCCAGCACAAGTTAATCCTGCAGGTCCACTTCCAATTACAGCTACTTTCTTTCCTTTAGAAGCCTCTTTAAATGTTAAATCTACATTATTATTTCTAGACCAATCCGCAGTAAACTTTTCTAATTTACCTATAGCCACTGGTTCTCCTTTTATTCCTAAAACACATTTACCTTCACATTGAGTTTCTTGAGGGCATACTCTTCCACATACTGCAGGTAAAGCACTATATTTTGCTATATCTTTCGCCGCAGCTTCAAAGTCCCCTTTTTTAACCTCTGCTATAAATCCTGGAATATCAATAGACACAGGACATCCTTCAACACATTTAGGATTCTTACATCCTAAGCATCTATTAGCTTCTTTAATAGCTCTCTCTTCATCATATCCTAAACATACTTCATCGAAGTTTTTAGCTCTTACTTCTGGTGCTTGTTCTGTAACAGGAGTTCTTTTCATTCTATCTTGCATATTCATTACTTATCACCTCCGCAACCACAGCCAGCACGATGATGTGTGTCTCCTTCTTCCATCTTTAATATAGCTCTTCCTTCTTCAGTCTTATACATAGATTGTCTTCTCATTGATTCATCAAAATTAACTAAGTGTCCATCAAATTCAGGTCCATCAACACAAGCAAATTTCACTTCATTTCCAACAGTTACTCTACAAGCTCCACACATACCTGTTCCATCTACCATAATCGGATTTAAACTAACTGTTGTCGGAATATGCAATTCCTTAGTTAAAATAGACATAAACTTCATCATTATCATAGGCCCAATAACTACAGCATGATCATATTTCTTACCTTTATGATTAACTAAATCTAAAAGACAGTCAGTAACTCTTCCATTAAATCCATATGACCCATCATCTGTTGATATATATAGGTTCCCTGCAACTTTTCTCATTTCATCTTCTAGTATTAAAAGTTCTTTATTTCTTGAACCTATTATCACATCAACATTAATACCATTTTCATGGAACCATTTAACCTGTGGATAAACTGGAGCTGCTCCAACTCCACCAGCTACAAAAATAAATTTCTTATTTCTTAATTCATTAATATCTTCATGAATAAATTCACTAGGCATCCCTAATGGGCCAACAAAATCTTGAACATATTCACCAACTTCAAATTCTGCTAATTCTTTAGTTCCAGCTCCAACAGTTTGGTAAACTATCGTTACTGTTCCTCTTTCTACATTATAATCTGCAATTGTTAAAGGAATTCTTTCACCCTTTTCATCTGTCTTGACAATTACAAATTGTCCTGGTTTTGCTGATTTAGCAACTCTCCTTGCTTCTATCTCCATTAAATAAATATTATCTGTAAGAAGCCTTTTATCCACAATTTTAAACATTTTATCGTCTCCTTAACTTCTAGAACTCAACTTTATTCCCATAATAAGTACATTCAAATAATCTTGCCATTGTCTCAGCATCTATTTCTCTTGGATTTGATCCTGTACAAGCATCAGCTACAGCATTTTCAGAAATGAAAGCTAAATTAGCTTTGAAGTCTTCTTCTTTAACTCCATATTCCTTCATTGAATGTGGTATATTTAAATCATTATTAAACTTATTAATTCTTTCTATTAATGCATCTGTTAATTCAGCATTATTAGAACCTTCTAATCCAATTCTTCTTGCAATATCAGCATATCTCTCTTCACAAACTATTCTATTATATTGAATTACATATGGTAAGAAAATAGCATTAGCACAACCATGAGGGATATGGAATACTGCTCCTGTTTTATGTGCCATTGAGTGAACTATTCCTAATAAAGCATTTGAAAATGCCATACCTGCTAAACATTGAGCTTCATGCATTAAGTTTCTTGCCTCTTCATCTCCGTTATATGAATTTACTAAATGCTCGTCCACCATTTCAATAGCTTTTAATGCTAATGGGTCTGAGAAATTTGATCTTAATGATGCTGTATATGCTTCAATAGCATGAGTTAATGCATCCATTCCTGTATGAGCTACAAGTTTAGCTGGCATTGTTTGTGCTAAATCTGGATCAACTATAGCAATATCAGGAGTTATGTTAAAATCAGCTAGAGGATATTTAATCTTAGCCTTATAATCTGTAATAACTGAGAATGCTGTAACTTCCGTTGCAGTTCCAGAAGTCGATGGTATCGCTATGAATTTAGCTTTTTTTCTTAATTCTGGTAATCCAAATGGAACTACAGCTTGTTCAAATGTAAACTCTGGGTATTCATAGAATATCCACATAGCTTTAGCAGCATCTATTGGAGAACCTCCACCCATTGCAACTATCCAATCTGGTTCGAAGTCTCTCATTGCTTCTGCACCCTTCATTACAGTTTCAACTGATGGGTCTGGTTCAACACCTTCAAATATTCTTACTTCCATTCCAGCTTCTTTTAAATAATTTTCTACTCTATCTAGGAAACCGAATCTCTTCATTGATCCGCCACCTACAACTACCATTGCTTTTTTACCCTTTATTGTTTTTAATGTTTCTAAAGATCCTTTTCCATGATATAAATCCCTTGGTAATGTAAATCTTGCCATATTTATCCCTCCATAAATTAAATAATTTATTTCTCTATTATTTATATAGCAATTACTGTGCCAAAATTACAAAAACCTTATTACCGTTATTTTTTTAACCATATTTTTATTTTTCAAACAAATTTACTGCTCAAAAATTTCACATTCTCCTATTTTTACTGTTTGCTTTTTGAACACTGTTCACTTTTATTACACTTTTAATTGATATTTTTTTATTTTATTGTATAAAGTATTTCTACTTACACCTAATGCATTGGCCGATTTATATATATTGCTTTTGTATTTTCTTAGAACTTTAATAATATGATTTTTTTCAATAAATTCTAAAGTAATTTCATCACTGTTTATTTCTTCAACTTCTTTTATTTCACTCTTATATTTATTATCACAATTCACATCTAGTGAAAATGACATATTCCCATCTAAGTTAACTATATTTTCAATAACATTTTCCAACTCTCTTATATTTCCTGGCCAACTATAATTAATTAAATCATTATATAAATTATCACTTACTTCTGGCACAGATTTATTAAGCTTAAATGACTTCATTCTTAAAAAGTAATTTATTAACTCTTTAATATCTCCATTTCTCTCTCTAAGAGCAGGTAAATTTATAGGAATTACACAAAGTCTATAATATAAATCTTCTCTAAACTTTCCTAGTTCAATTTCCTTTTTGAGATTCTTATTAGTCGCTGCTATTATTCTTACATCAACATTTATCTCTTCAGTTCCACCTAACCTTGTGATTTTCCCTTCTTGTATTACCCTAAGTAAATTAACTTGATGTTCTAAAGGCATTTCTCCAATTTCATCTAGAAATAAAGTTCCTCCATTAGCCATTTCAAATTTACCTATCTTACCACCTTTTTTACCACCAGTAAAAGTTCCATCCTCATAGCCAAAAAGTTCACTTTCAATTAAATTAGAAGGAATAGCACCACAATTAATAGCTATAAACTTATTATTTTTTCTCATACTATAATTATGAATAGATTGAGCTAAAACTTCCTTTCCTGTCCCACTTTCACCTTCAATCAAAATCGTAGAAGGACTATTAGCAACTATTTTACAGTTAGTAATCACATTTTTCATAATAGAACTAGATCCTATAATATCTTCAAAGTCATAACGTGCAATACCTTTAGTCGTTGATTCTTTCTCATCCTTTAACGTGATAACTAACCCAATTAACTTTTTACCATCTCTAACACCTTTAACGTTTAATAATGTTTTAAAGTTACTATTTTCACTAGTTTTTACTTCCCTCGTAATTGATTTTTCACCATTTTCTAATATTTCGTATATTTTAAACCAATCTGGTAATATGAAATCAATATCTCTATTAATAATATCTATTTTATTACTCTCTAATATCTTAGCTCCATGCTCATTAATATTTTTTATTTTTCCTGTAGAATCAACTATAATTACACCTTTATCAACATTTTTAATTATGCTATCCATATAATTATATGCTTCTTGAAGTATTTCTTGAGATTTAGCATTATGTATCTCATTTTCTATAGCCTTAACCCCAAAAATAACTAATCCCAAAGTATGAGAATGTTTTTTATCCCATTTTCCCGTTAAATTTAACGTTCCTATTATATCACCTTTAATATTGTGTATAGGAGCTGCAGAACAAGTTAAACCCTTGAACATATCTACATAATGCTCATCGGCAGTAACTTGAACTGGTCTATTTTCAGCAAGTGCTACTCCCATGGCATTAGTTCCTATATTTTTTTCATCCATAAATACTCCAATATCAAGATTAAGTTTTGCAAATTCACGGATTGCTCTTTCAGCACCTTTAATATCTAATATGCATCCATCTTTATCAGTCAATATTAATATAAAATCATTATCCTCTATAGTTTCACATACCATATTTATGTAAGGTAGCGATACTCTTATTAGCTCTTTATTTTTTTCTAATAAATCATAAATTTCATTCTTTTTAAGTTTCTTTTTAGAATTATTAGTTTTAGTTTGTACCCCAAATTCCTTTGATCTTTCATGAGATTTTTCTATTAAACTTTCTTTATTCACTAACTTCATCCCCTACTAAATAAATTTTTCTGCAAAACAGCTGCAACTCAAATCCCATAATTATTTATATTATACATTTTTTTCAAATTTATCTCCAGAAATTTATTATCTTTTTCTATAAATATTTGTATATCTCCCCCTTTGATGCTAATACTAAATCTATTAGGAGGTGTTATTATGAGTGATAAAATAATCTGTTTATGTAAAGGTATCTCTGAAGATACTATAATAGATGCCATAAAAAATGGTGCCGATACAATTGAGAAAGTTAAAGAAGCCACTGGTGCTACAACTGGACATTGTCATGGTTCAAGATGCAAAGGCCCAATAGAAGAGCTTATAGCTAAATATAAATAACAAAAAGCTCTAAAGCTTATACATATGCTTTAGAGCCTTACTTATAAATATTAATCTATAAATGTTACTACTTCGTCTAATGGTTTTCGTGGCGGAGCCTTTGGAGTTTCTTCTTCAGGAATTCCTAAAGATATCATTGCCATTAGCTCATATCCTTCTTTATTAAAATTAATTAACTCTTCAATCTCTCTTTTAGAATGAGCTGGTCCTGTCATATAACAAGCACCATACCCCATTGCAGTAGCTGCAAGTAGAAAATTCTCTACTGCTGCACCTATTCCTTGTACTTCAGAATGTGTTGATTTTAAAATTTCAATTACTTCTTCGTTAGCATTATTAGCTTTTAAAATATCCTCTTCTATCATCTTATATTCTTTTGAGTATACTATTACAACAACTGGTGCATCCTTAAAACAAATATAATAAGGAAGAGTATTCATCATAAGCTTCCTTTGCTTTTCTTCTTTAGCTATTTCGGCTAAATATATATGTTTATTAGTTACTATCTCTGCCATCTTATTTATAATATCTCTATTTTGCAAAACAACAAAATGCCATGTTTGCTGATTCTTCGGAGATGGTGCTTGTGTAGCTGCATCTAGAAGCTTTAAAATATCCTCTTTAGGAATTTCTCCTTCTTTGAACTTTCTTATACTTTTTCTTTTATAAATAAACTCTAAATTATCCATTAGTTTTCCTTTCATTATTCTTAAAGTATTTTTAATTATATTATTTAAACTATAAGCTTAAAAGTAATTTATTATATCTTTTCCATTATATCATAAAAGTAATTATTATTAATTATTAGCTCTCTATACTCCTATTTAATAAAAAACATTGAATATATATATAGCTTTATTTAAATACTATTCTTGAATACATATTTTTTATTTGGAGGAAATTACATATGAAAAAATTAATAATATTAGGTTTAATTACTCTTTCATTATTTGTTAGCTGTGGTAACAATACTACTCCTAATGATAATAAAGATAATAAAGCAACCGATACTACTGATTATGGTAAAGAAGCACCATCTACTAACAGTAATGAAACAGATTCAAATACAAATACAAACCAAACACATTAATTAAACAAAATAAGGAAGCTAATTAATATAGCTTCCTTGTTTATACTTAATAAGTATTATTTTATAGTTAATTGGGCTATTTTTTCAATATCTATATCCATAATACTATATTTACTAGATAATTCACCTTTAATTTCTGGTGAAAGATTTGAATGCAAATAAAGAGAATCTAAACCAACCTCATTTGCTCCACCAATATCACATATATAATCATTTCCTATCATTATACTCTCATTAATATTTAAATTATGTTTATCTAATAATAACCTATAAAATTTACTATCTGGCTTACAAACTTTATAATCAGCTGAAAAAAATATATCATCAAAATATTTTTCTATTCCTAGCATTTTCATTTCATAAAATGTAAATACTCTTTGTGCATTTGATAGTAAATATATTTTCTTACCTTTAGCCTTCAATAATTCTAAAAGCTCTATTACACCATCGTATAATCTAATATATTTTATCGATAACACTCTAAAGAATTGAGCTGTATCCTTTATTGTATCATTTGAAGGCGTTATTCCCTTATCTTCATACAATGAAAAAAATACTTTTTCTAAAGAAAAATCTGGATATTTTGTATCATTAATTAACTCTAGTTCTTTTTTAACCTTCTCGGAATACAAATCTTTAAGTTCTTTAGCTTTATATTTTGCTCCTTTTAATGAGTAAAATAGCGAAAGCTTATCCCATAATTCGCTTTTATCTTCATCAGTATTTATATCAACTAATGTGCCATATAAATCAAAAATATAATTTTTATACATATAAATTCCCCTTTTATATAAGTAAATATTTTTTAGGTTTATTGTTTTTAAATTCATTAATTATATATATCAGAAAATTCAACTTTTATTTTTTCTATATTAGCATCTACAGCAGATTGAGGTAGAATATTTTCACTTTCTTCTACTCTCGCTATTGGAAGTTTTACTGTAAATGTACTCCCCTTATTTATTTCACTATCAATATTAATACTGCCCCCTTGAAGTTCAACTAATGATTTAACTAAAGAAAGACCTATTCCACTTCCTTCTTTTTTTCTATAAGTTGACTTATCAACTTGAGCAAACCTTTCAAATATCTTTTCTTTCATTTCTTTAGGTATCCCAATACCTGTATCTTTAACTGAAATCAATACTTCTTTCATTGTTGATTTTATATCAACAAAAATATCTCCACCTCTTTCAGTAAACTTTATAGCATTTGATAGTAAATTCAATATTATTCTCTCTATACTATCTGGATCACAAGCTATAACTAACTCCTCTACATCAGTATCAAAGGTTAATGACATCCCTTGTGATTCTATATAACATGCAGCTGATAAAGTTATATCTTCAACTATTTTAACTATATCAACATTTATTTCTTTAATTTTAAAACTTGCAGAATCTATTTTGGTTATATCAATTAAATTAGAAATTAATCTATGTAATCTATTAGTGTTTTGCTTACTCATTTGCATATATTTTATAAAGTTTTCATTTCTATAGTTATCATTCTTAGTTGTAACTTCTATCATTTGCTGAGCAGTATAAATAATATTTAAAGGCGTTTTCAATTCATGAGAAACATTTGCAAAGAATTCAGTCCTAATCTTTTCAGCTTCTTCTATCTTCTTATTCGCTTTTTTTACTTTGATATCTTTTATAAATTCACTTAAAAAATGTTTATACATTAAATTAGAAATTAAAATACTAAAGATTACTGTAAACACAATATTAACTATATTATCCATCATGCTCGTTGTATCTTTCGCAAATAATATTATATATGTCAACATCGTTAATGCCGGTATCACAGTTTTGATTACACTAACAATCAACGGAATATAAATCAATGTTGCATAGCAAAACATAATTATTATATATGATGAAATTTGATTTGTACTTTGAAATAAATCCAAAGACATAAATATTCCCCACCAAATTACACAATCAGCAAATACTGCATATATAGCTTTATTAGTTTTATATGATAGCTTTTTTGATATAATTTTATAATATATTACCCATATTATCGAAACTATTATCATGCTTACATGCGCTAAGTAAAGGTAATAATAAGATAAATTATCTTTTGATATTGCTTTGTAATAGAATATATCTACTAGAATAAGAATAATATTTAAAAAAATTAATAATAAAAACGGAAGATTCATCTTATTCATATTAGTTTCTATTCTTAATCTTTCAAATTGATGATATTCATTAATATTCTCAAAATATGTTTCTGCCGAAATAAAACATTTTTTTCTTTTGGTAGTCACAAAATTTCCCCCTAATCAACATCTTATTACATATTATACCAAGTTTCTATTTTTGGGTCAATTTATATCTTAAGTATAAATATTACAAATTTTCTTTCTTAATACAGTCTTCAGGGTTAATCTTTATCCTTTCCCACTCTCCTACTTCATTCTTTCTAAATTGTGCAATTTCTATATCATAATCATTAGTTAATATATAAAACTCAATTCTATATTCATTACCATCATTTCCTTTAAAATATATATTTTTCACATATCCATCGATAGTTATTTTATCTATTTCTTTAAGGAGATTACACCAATCTCCATATCTTATTAATACCGATAACTTCCCATCATAGTCCCATCGATGATAAGGTGCACACAAATACTCTTCAGGTATAATAGTTATATTAGAAATCTTATAAATACCATCTATTCTTTCTAAATCTATATATCCATAATAATAGACAAAAGCCCCTGCACCAAACTCAGTACCTTGAATAGTCTCAATCTCATAAAAATATTTTAAATCTTTTATATTCTCGTCTATTGGAATCTCTTTCAATTTGATTAGATTTATATGAAGAATATTTTTGAATGAATCTTCATATTTATTATAGCTAATATTGCTCTTATATTCTTTAGTTAGAAAATTATAAGCTATTGGATATGGCTCTTTTGCTCTACCTAGAGTTCCACATCCTGTATATTTATCCTTTACTGGATTTGCTGCCTCTCTCAATACTGAAAAGTAATTTATTACTGTATACTCTGGTGAAATAAGATAATTTATAGGTATCTCTATACTATCTGCTTCCATTCCACTATATAGATTAATAAGATTATTAGTCTCATCATTACCATTTAATATATCTAAGTTT
>NZ_CYZX01000002.1:0-185522 GCF_001405015.1 Clostridium disporicum | reverse complement strand
TTATCCATTACAATATAACAAATAATTTGCTATAACATCATATTTAACTCGTTATTAAATAAAAAGAGAGAAAAACATCATCTTGATGCCTTCTATCCTAAATTTAAAAGTTTTACCAACAAATAGTTATCTTATTTTTTGTGTTTCTGCAAGGTAACTTAAATTCAAAAAACTTTAATTTTTTCCCCTTTGGTGAAAATCTATCACATACTATATGTAAAATATATCCCATGGAAAAACCTAAAGTCAAATAAATATTACCAATTAAATATACACTAAAACAAAATAGTATTGTTCCAAACCATTTATGTGTAAACATCCTATGAGGTGAAAGTTTCCCTAAAATTACTAATGCAAAAAATAATATATATGGAAAATATTCATCCCAATGTTTATTTAAAAACGAAATAATATTATCTATACTTAACGCCATCCCTAACATATAACCTATAACTAAAGCTATTATCAATATAACAATAAATTTATTAAAAAACTGTCTCGCTTTTGAATTATGTGAATCTATATCTGGCATATATGATCCAATAAATCCACCTAAAATTAATGGAACTAAATATATCACACTACTTATAGTATTAGTTAATAAAAAACCGATACCCATAGTAGCTGTAGCTGTAGTTCCAACTATCATATGTTCTTTTCCTTTCATTTAAACTTCTCCATCCTTAGTAAAATATATTACTATTCTACTACATTTGTCTAATATGAGAAAGTATGTTCTGAATAATATTTTTTATATCTTTCAAGAAATTTAAAATTATCTTTCGTATAAGCTATTTTTAAGCAAAAAAAGAGTACCTACATAAGTAAGTACCCTTTCATTATTAATCTAAGTGAATACATTTTACTGGACAAACTTCAACACAAGCCTTACAGTTTGTACATTTTGAATGATCGATTGATGCAACATTATTTGTAACAGTAATTGCTCCAAATTCACATGTCTTTTGACATTTCATACATCCAATACATCCATTTGTACATGCTTTTCTTGTGATTCCACCTTTGTCTTTGTTGTTACAAAGAACTTTAACTTCTTTGCTTATTGGTCTTAAAGCTATTATAGCCTTAGGACAAGTCTTTATACAAGCTCCACAAGCTGTACATTTTTCTGGATCAACCTTAGCTACTCCATCAACTATATGTATAGCATCAAATTCACATGAAACTGTACAATCTCCGAAACCTAAACATCCAAATGCACATGAACCTTTACCTGAGAATAAAAGGTTATTTGCTGCACAAGTTTGAGTTCCTTTATATTCATATTTAGCATTAGTAGCTGAAGGAACACCGTTACATTTAACGAAAGCAACTTCTCTTTCTCCTACTTCTGCTTCTGTTCCTAATATTTCACCGATTTGAGCTGTAGCTGCAGCTCCACCTGGTTTACAAAGTGTTATTTTTTCATTTTTTTCTATTAATGCTACTGCATATTCATCGCAACCAGCATATCCACAAGCTCCACAGTTAGCTCCTGGTAAGCATTCTCTTACCTTACCAACTCTTTCGTCTACTTCAACAGCTAACTTCTTAGATGCTATTGATAATAGAAGTCCTGCAATTAATCCTAGTACTATAAATATTGCAATAGGTACTAAATAAGCTTCTAACATACTTTTTATACCTCACTTTATCTTATTTAAATAGACCGTCAACTACTCCTGAGAATCCAACGAATGAAACTGCTAATATAGCTGCAGCTATTAATGTTATTGGTAATCCCTTAAATGCTTTTGGAATATCTGTATTTTCCATCTTTTGTCTTACTCCTGAGAATAAGATTAATGCTAATGTAAATCCAAGACCAGCTCCTAAAGCATTAACAATTGATTGTAAGAAGTTATATCCGTTATCTATGTTTAAAACAGTAACTCCAAGTACAGCACAGTTAGTAGTTATTAATGGTAAATAAACACCTAATGCCTTGTATAGTGGTGGCATAAACTTCTTTAAAACTATTTCAAGTAATTGAACGAATGTTGCTATTACTAGGATAAATGCAACAGTTTTTAAATATCCTAATTCATATTTATTTAATATTTGATATATTGGGAAAGTAACTGCTGAAGCCATAACCATTACGAAAGTAACAGCTGCACTCATACCTAAAGCTGAGTCAATCTTCTTAGATACTCCTAAGAAAGGACAAATTCCCATGAACTTAGCTAAAACAAAGTTATCAACTAAAATAGCGCTAACTAATATAATCATCATTTCTTTCATCGATTAGCACCCTCCTTCTGAACCATGGCAAGCATCCTTACCTGGACATGCAGAACATCCTGCTTTTTTCTTTGATATACTGTAATTTGTAAGCTTATTAACTAATGCTATTAAGCATCCAAATACGAAGAATCCACCAGCTGGAGTAACGAATATACCCATTGGTTCGATTATATCTTTAGTTAAAGTGATACCCATCCAAGTACCTGAACCTAATATTTCTCTTATAGAACCTATAGCAAATAATGCTAAAGTAAATCCTATCCCCATTCCTATTGCATCTAAGATAGAAGCAAATACTTTATTTTTACAAGCGAACATTTCTGCTCTTGCAAGAATAATACAGTTAACTGTTATAAGTGATAAGAATACACCTAAAGACTTATAAAGTGATGGAAGGTAACTTTGCATTAAGAAACCTACAACTGTAACGAAACCTGCAATAATAACGATAAAGCTTGGAAGTCTAACTTCCTTAGGAATAAAGTTTTTAAGTAATGATATAACTATGTTTGAACCTATTAAAACGAAAGTAGTAGCTAGTCCCATTCCTAGACCATTCATAGCCATAGAAGTTACTGCAAGTGTTGGACACGTACCTAATAATAATACAAGTACTGGATTTTCCTTGATTATACCTTTAGTTAGAATTGATAAGTTACTTACTTTTTCCTTCATTATGCATCCACTCCTTTCACTGCTTCTATTGCAGCTCTAACTGCTTCATTTAATCCTGTTGATGAGAAAGTAGCTCCTGATACTACGATATCTTCAGCTATTTCAGACTTACCAACAAATTGGTTTAAGAATTCTGCTTCTGCAACTTGTGTTCCTATTCCTGGTGTATCACTTATTCCTACAACTTTTACACCTGTAATATTTTTATCAGCATCAAATCCTATTACTACACTTATATCATCATCATAGAATCCTACACCAACAGAGTTAATAACATAACCTGCACCATTTTCTGCTTTAAGAACGAAGTTAACATTATCAGCTTCTACAGAAACCTCTTCAAAGTTATCTCCATCAACTAATACTTCTTTTGCAGCTTCTTTAACATCATCAATTGTAACATCTTTTGCTGCTTTATATTCTACTGCTGGTTCTGCTGGTTTTTCTTCAGCTTTCTCATTTGAGTCACCAGCTGGTGCACTTCCACCTTCTAATTGTCCACCTGATTTTATTATGTTAAATGCATCAAATGCATTTGTTATTGCTTCATTTAATCCCTTAGATGAGAATGTAGCTCCTGATACAGCATCACTACCATCTACTGAAGTCTTTCCTATAAATGTTGCTAAGAAATCAGCATCCTCAGTTACTTTTGTTCCGATACCTGGTGTTTCAGACATTTCATATACTTTAACTCCAGTAATCTTACCATCGTTATCTAATCCAACTAAAACACTCATATCTCCACCGTAACCTTTTCCGATGGCATTTATTACGTAACCTGCATCATTAGATGTTCCTATAACAGCTGGAACAGTTGCACTTGAACCTACACCTGCATCATCAAATCCTTCTCCACCTGGTAAAACATCTACTGCCATTGCTAACATTTCATCACTTATAGCTGGTCCAGCTACACCTACACCTGTTAAGTTGTAAGTTAAAACTAATACAGCTGATACTACTAAAGTTATTAATCCAAGAACTAGCGTTGGTCTTAATATTGAACTTTGTTTGCTCATTATCTCTTACCTCCTAACGCTTTTAATCTAGTTGCCTTATCAATATATGGAACTAAAATGTTCATAAGTAATATAGCAAAAGATACACCTTCTGGATATGAACCAAATACTCTGATAAGAACTGTGATAAATCCACAACCTATACCGAATATTAATTTACCCATATTAGTAACTGGTGATGTTGAATAATCAGTTGCCATAAATATTGCCCCTAAGAATAATCCTCCACCTAAAATTTGAGCTAAAGGATTTACTCCTAAAACAGCAGTGAAAACAAATACTGTTCCGATAAATGCTACTGGAATTATTGGGTTTATAACTTTTCTATATACTAAGTATATTCCACCAATTAATAATGCTAATGCACTAGTTTCACCTAATGATCCACCTGTAGTTCCTAAGAACATGTTTAAAAGGTTTGGTGTTTCACCTGCAGCTATTTGAGCCATTGGTGTTGCACCTGAAACTGCATCTGCTACAGCAGCAATTTTTGGAGCTGCCCAGTTAGTCATTTGTGTTCCAAATGAAACTAAAAGTACTATTCTAGCTGTTATAGCTGGATTAGCAAAGTTTTGTCCAATTCCACCAAATAATTGTTTAACTATAACTATTGCTACAAATGAACCTATAACACACATCCATAGTGGCATAGTTGATGGTAAGTTAAACGCTAAAATTATACCTGTTACAACAGCACTTAAATCGCTGATTGTATTCTTTTTATTCATTATTCTTCTACTTAAATATTCAAAACCAACACATGAAGCTACACATACAGCTGTAACTAATCCTGCTCTTAATCCAAATATGATATTTGAAGCTATTAAAGCTGGTATTAAAGCTATTATTACATCTCTCATTATTGTAGATGTAGTTGTGCTACTTTTAACGTGTGGTGATGATGTTACTATTAGTTTTTCCAAAACAAATCACCCTTCAAATTAAATTTTATATGATATTATTTTTGCATAGCTTGTCTTACAAACATTTTAGCTAATTGATTCTTTTGAGCTAAATTACGTTTTGCTGGACAAACATATGAACAACATCCACAGTTCATACATAAGTTAACATCGTGAGCTACTAAGCTTTCTGCATTTCTTGCATCATATGCCTTTTCTAATGCAGCAGGCATTAAGTTTAATGGACATGCATATACACATTTTCCACATCTGATACAATCAGTTTCTTCTGCTGGAGTAGCATCCTTTTCATTTAAAGCGATAATTGCATTGTTATTTTTAACTATTGGTTGTTCTAAATCTGGTACTGCTATTCCCATCATTGGTCCACCCATTAATATTTTCTTGCAATCTGCTTTTAATCCACCACAGAATTCAAATACGTCCTTTATAGGAGTTCCTAATGGTACTATTACGTTCATTCCTTTATTTGCTCCAGTACCATCAACTGTTAATCTCTTAGAAACTAATGGCATACCTGTTTTTAAGTACTTAGCTATAAAGCTTACAGTTGTTACATTAAGTACAATTACACCTGCATCTGCTGGTAATTGTCCATCATTAACTATTCTACCTGTAGTTGAGTAGATTATTACTTTTTCTGCTCCTTGAGGATATTGAGCTTTAAGTTCTACAACATCAATTCCTTCATGTTTTTCACTTAATTCGCCTAATAATTTAATTGAAGCTGGTTTATTGCTTTCAATTCCTATGTAAGCATTTTTAATATTAAGCCACTTCTTAACTACATTGATACCTTCAATGATATCTTCTGGGCTTTCCATACATTCTCTGTAGTCAGATGTTATATATGGTTCACATTCTGCCGCATTGATAACTAATGTATCAATTTGGTCTAAATTTTTAGGATTTAACTTGATGTGAGTTGGGAATCCAGCTCCCCCTAATCCTACTACTCCTGATTCCTTAACAGCAGCAATAAATTCTTCTCTAGAATTTACTACTGGAACCTTAACTTCTTCACTGATAGCTTGTTCACCATCAGACTCAATTACTACAGCTTTTGAAACCATTCCTAGTGCATTTCTGAATTCAGTAACTTGTTTAACTTTTCCTGATACAGATGCATGTATAGGAGCACTAAATGGAGCATTGCTCTCTCCTATCTTTTGTCCAACCTTTACTAAGTCACCCATCTTTACTAATGGCTCACATGGCGCACCAATGTGCATGCTCATCGGTATTGTTACAGTGCTTGGTACAGGCATAGAAACAGTTTTTTCTTCTGCAGTATTTTTTAAATGTTTTACAAAAATACCACGTAGACTTTTTGTACTTTTAATCCTTCCCACTAAAATCACCTTTTCCTGTAATTTCTTTTTTTGAATTAAATATTGTTAAAAACATATCTAATTTCAACTTGCAATAAATACAACCTTCCAGAGAGGTAAAATACTTCCAAAAGCTCATATTTATTAGCTTTAGTAAAAAATTTATTACTATATATTGTTTAATAACTCTTATATTATAGCATAAAAATTTAAACTTTCAATTTACTTGTTATAAAAAACACATTTTTTTAAAATTTTTTAAATGAAAGTTTTATTTAATTTGTAATTTTTTCTAAACACCTCTTTCATATTTCAACATAAAAATACATACCAGATTACATTTTCATAATATGGTATGTATTTATCCATTTTTTAACTATACCTTTTTATTTATTACATACATAGCATTGTTAGATTTACTCCAAGCTAATAAAAACTCTTCTAATTTATATTTTCTTCTTACACTCTCATTATTTTTTCCAGCTGGATCATTTACTACTACATAAGTTTGACCATTACTATCCGATGTTATTCCACAAACTACTATTAAATGCCCTGATGTTGTTACTGGTGAATTTTCTATATATGGATAGTCCTTATTATTTTCATCATTAGTATATTTAACACTAACTATTACTGGATATCCTTTTAAAATTTCTCTTTGTAATGCTTCTAATGATCCATATTCAATATAAGATTCATATCCAAGACTTCCTGCAAAAGCAACATTGAAAGTCCAATTTCCAAATCCTTTATACATATAGTCATAACAATTCCAGGCGACATCCTCAACCATTAAATTTTCTCCCATCCCATTTAACACCATAGTTAAACTTGTAGGACTACATATCCTAGATGCTATAGACTCTTCTCTTTCATACTGAGAGAAACACGGTGTTTCTATAGTATTTTCACAATATATTTCATCAACTTCTTTTGAAAAAACCTCTTTAGCTCCTACTGTATCTATGAACGTTGCAGTTATTTGACTAATAGTAGGCGTGTTATTTGAATCTGCACTATATAGTTTAACTTTTATTTGAAGCTTTTTAGCTACATTATTACTTTTATCATTTAACACAAACACATCAGTATCAACTTTTGCTATTTCACATTTAGAATTAGCCGAACTACTATTTATTGTTGAACCCCATATTCCCCACGAAAGATACTCTGACCATTTTCCTATTGCTTTATTTCTTTCTACTACATAAGCCCTTGCCAAAACTTCAATATAAGTATTCTCTGGAGTTTTACTATTCCATGATAGTATTAAATTAGTAAAATCTTCTGTATCTATTTCTTCTGATATATATGTTCCTAACTCACTATAAGTATCACCTTCTTTTAAAAGAGTTAGTACATCCTCTCCCTCTTCTTTACTAATCTCTATATCTTGTAGCTCTCCTTTATTAAATGTATCCTCTCCTTTTAACTTAATTAACCTTTTTGATTTCAACTCATCATTATTTTTACTTTTCGTACTCACAAACTCTTCTCCTTTAAAATTACTATTCTTTACAAACATAAAATACTTAAAACTTACTATAATAACTATAATACATAAAGCACCATAAAATATTGACCACTTTTTTCTCATTAATATATTATTCCTCTCAAACTCAACTCACTTCTTGCTCCATATTATTAAACTTAACATAAAGTATAACTATATTAATAGCAGAAACTATTTCTTTTTTATTCATAAAAAATACACCTCTAAAATTTAGCCGTAAATACTTAAACTAAAAAGGTGTATTATAATTCTATTTTCTTACATTCTATAAGTCATCATATCATCTATCTCTGTAACTCTTACTGAGTCTAAGCTTTCAATAATATCCATTATTTCACTAATTTCTTCTTTGTATATTTTAGCTATATTTCTTTTAATATAATTATACACTATATATTTTAATTCTTTATTAACATCTAAACTTAACTCTATCTCTATAGTAGATATATCTTCATTCTCAAAAGCATCTTCAATCTTATTAAAAAACAAATTATATTTTATTAATCTGTCTTTGTCTATATCTAAAAAATACTTTACAAACTCATGGTTAATCATAGAATCTCCTATAACTTCTAAAAATGTATTTACCTCTTTCCTTGACAATAATAATTTATTTATAATCATAATATCCTCCATCTAATAATTACTTAAACTTTTAAATCTATTTATAAAATTACAAATTTAAATATCACTTTCCTTAGATTATATTAAGTAATTCTACAAATTATACCTATACATATTAATATTAAAATAATAAAAAAGTTGTTGATAACTCTCTTAAATAAGATCTTTACCAACAACTTCTTAATCTGTTATTACTGTTTTATTCTTCTTTTATTTCTTCTTTTTCTTCATCTTTATCCACTTTATTATCTTCTGAAGTTTCTAAACTACTATCAACTTCAAAATCTTCAATGTTATTACATGAGAATTTTTCAAAAGAAACTATCTTTTTTACTGGTGCAAGTAAAAAACCTACTGCTGCTCCTGCTAAGAAAGAAACTGCTCCAATTAAAACTTTTTCCTTGTTATCCACTTTTCTACCTCTATATATAAAATACTTCATACTTCTATACTATTCAAAACCTTAATTTATTTTACAAAAATTTTATCTTACTATTTTTCTAGTTACTGTACCTACTCCTATTCCTATTATTATTAATCCAACTAACATTTCTACATTTCCTAAAAATTCTGAAAATCTAATTGGTTCTATGCTACTAGATCCAACTCCTGAGAACATACCACAACTAAGGGTAATTGCTTTATGTATATTTAATAGATGGTAAGTTAAATCATTACTGTATATTTTATAATTTAAATAACTTATCATATTATCATCTATTTTTATTCCAAATATTAAATATAAAATTGCAAAAATTAATATAGTTGCTAATGCAAAAATAATTGAATATATTGGTCTTTCTCCATAACCACAAGTTGCCCAATATAAAAAGGAGTTTATTCTTGGAAAAATTTTTAAAGTCTTTCTTTGCGTCAACTTACACAAATAATAGTACTCACCAAAGTTATTATTCAGATTATTTTCCTTAAATTTATCTCCTATTGTTTCATAGGTCATATATACCCCTTCATATTCATTTCTGTCTTTTTCTCTAAGCTTTATTTTATCAAAAAATGTTTTTTCATCTAACTTACTCTTTATTTTATCAGTAAAATCTAAATCTATAATATATGTACTCATTATTTTTGCTCCAGATAGATCACAATCTTCTATTCTAATACGTTTTAATTCTGAGTCTATTATAATCAAACTAGTCATATCACTTAATAAAAAGTAAGTATTACTAATAAAACAACTACTAAATATACAGTAAGCTATCGTGCTTCCATCAAACTTAGCATATATTTCACAATTACTAAATTCACATGAAAAATTATCTCTTCTATTTAATGAAGGTTTCTTTTCACTTTCCTCCTTATAGAAGCTACAGTTTTTAAATATAACTCCTCCACTTTCAAATTTGCACTTTTTAAATATACACCCTATAAAATTACAATTTTCAAATTTTATATTACCAAAAGTGCAATTTTCAAATATAGTACAAACTATATCTTTATCATTGATTTTCTCATAATCTTCTTCATCTTTAATTCTTCCTATTCCAAAATGTTTATCTTCAAATTTTTTATAGCTATATTCATTATCAGGAATATAAATTTTGGGCAAATCTTTTGTTTCAATTAGTTTATTAAATATTTCTTCATTATTCTTTCTTCTTTTTTTTAACTGTTCTCTTGTTACTTGTCTTTCCTCTTTAAAATTTACATATGACACTATACATTCAACCCCTTATATAGCTATTATGTTATTTATACAAGTACTTTATTCTTCTAAGTAAAACTAAAAGTACTTGCGCTTACACAAGTACTTTTTCCTTAATTAACTTCATTTGAATTATTTGTATCATTTTTATTGCTACTATCTTCTATACTTTTGTCATCTATATTATTATTTGTATCTTTAGGCTGAATATTAGTTACTGAATATATTTTATCTATTATAATATCATATCCACCACATAACATAACTGTTACTATTAATGAATTAATAAAAACACCATAATAATATATTACTGTTTGCGTTGCTGTCTTTGTTACAAGTCCCATTATTATAATATGACTTATAGCTAGAAGAAAAGTATAAAATCTAGTTCTAATCTTTTTAATTATAGGTAAATTCTTTGTAACAAAAACGATTAACTCTACAACAAAAAGTGTTCCTGTAAAACTTGCTAAAAAGTCTGTAGTAACGAAATTATTTATTTCCATAAATTACTCCATTTAAATCTTTATAATTATTATATTTTAAAAATATTATTGTGTTCTTAAGTTAAATTATTATATTTTATTAAATATTTAAAGTTATATCTAAGTAGTATAATTAAACTTTACTTTTCTTATATGATGATGGTAGTAATATTATGATTTATTTATATTTAAACTAAATTAAATTTACTTTATCTCTTTTAATAAACTTTCCTCTACCTTTTTTACCAATAAATTTTCCTTTATCATATATAATTTCGCCATTACTTATAGTCATTATTGGATATCCCTTTACTTTAATTCCTTCATAAGCAGTATAATCCACATTTGAGTGTAAATTATTTGCACTAAGCACCTTTTCTCTATTAGGATCTATTATTACTAAGTCACCATCACTTCCAACTTGAATAGTACCTTTCTTAGGATATAATCCAAAAATCTTTGCTGGATTTGTTGCACAAACCTCTACAAATTTATTTATACTAATCTTCTCTTTCATTACACCTTCTGAAAATATTAATGGTATCCTCTCCTCAACACCAGGAGCTCCATTTGGACATTTAGTAAAATCATCTTTACCTAACTGCTTGTCTTTTGAAAATGAAAAAGGACAGTGATCTGTAGCTATAGTTTGAATATACCCTTCATTTATTCCCCTCCATAACTCATTACAATTATAACTTTTCCTAAGAGGAGGACTCATTATATATTTTAATCCTTCATTATTATCTAATTCATATTTCTCTTCATTCAATATTAAATATTGAGGGCATGTTTCTGCATAAACCTTTTCCCCTCTTCCTCTTGCCATCTTAATATAATCTAGCCCTAACTTAGTAGATAAATGTACAACATATAGAGGTGAATCTCCAGCTATTTTTGCAATATTTATCATTCTATTAACAGCTTCCCCCTCTGCCTCTTCAGGTCTACTCAAACAATGGTACTTTGGAGACTTTAATCCTTCTTTAGTAAATTTCTCTCTTAAATATTTTATACTTCCATGATTCTCACAATGTACAGTAGTAATACTGTCTAACTCATTTAATCTTTTAAATATTTTTACCATATCTTCATCTTCAATTTTATAGTCATATGTTAAATAAGCTTTAAAACTACTTATTCCTTCATCTTCAACTATGCTCTTCATCTCTTCTAGTATATTTTCATCTATATGTTGTATTACTCCATGAAAACTATAATCGATTACAGCATTATTATCAGCATATTTATGATATACATCTACTTGATGCTTCAAATTACAATTCTTAGGTCCAAATCCCATATGATCAACTATAGTTGTTGTTCCTCCACAAGCTGCTGCTATAGTCCCTGTATAAAAATCATCATTAGCTCTTGCTATACCTACATCAAGGTTAAAATGAGTATGTACATCTACTCCTCCTGGAATTATATACATACCTTTTGCATCTACTATCTTATCAGCATCTTTTAAAAGTTCTAATCCTATTTCACTTATTCTACCTTTTTCTATATAAATATCTCCATTATAAATATCACTAGCTGTTACTATAATTCCATTTTTAATCAATAAAGACATAATCATCAACCTCACTTTACATACTCTCTCACAATAATTTACGATATTATTCCATGAAGCTTATATAAAAAAAGACTGAATTTTATCAGTCTTTCTAAATAATAAACTCTTTACCCTATAGCATTTATATTTTCTTCTTTATACATTTATTACTTAAAATATTCAATTCCTATTGCTTCTCTTACTTCTTTTGTTGTTTTACTTGCTACTTCTCTAGCTTTAATGCTTCCTTCTCTTAATATCTTATATACATAATCTAAATCTTTCTCATATTCACTTCTTCTTTTTCTTATCGGCTCTAATTCTGCCTGTAGCACTTCATTTAAATAACGCTTTACTTTTACATCTCCTAAGCCACCTTGTTTGTAATGCTCTTTCATACTACAAACTGCCTCTTTATCTTTACAAAAGGCATCTAAATAAGTAAATACAGTGTTTCCTTCAACTTTACCTGGATCTGATACTTTGATATGGTTAGGATCTGTATACATGCTCATAATTTTTTTGCTAACCACATCAGCTTCATCTGATATATAAATAGCATTTCCTAATGACTTACTCATTTTTGCCTTGCCATCAATTCCTGGTAATCTTCCTAAGGTATCTTCAGGAACCATTGCCTTAGGCTCCACTAATATATCTCCATATATAGAATTAAAGGTTCTAACTATTTCTCTAGTTTGCTCAATCATAGGCAATTGATCTTCTCCAACTGGCACTAAATTAGCTTTGAATGCTGTTATATCAGCAGCTTGACTTACAGGATATATTAAAAATCCAGCAGGTATACTATTTTTAAAATCTCTTAATTTAATTTCCTCTTTTACTGTGGGATTTCTATTTAATCTAGCTACCGTAACAAGATTTAGATAATGCATAGTTAATTCATTTAACTCTTGTATTTGTGATTGTACAAATATAGTAGCTTTACTTGGTTCTATTCCAACTGCTAAATAATCTAACGCAACTTCTATTAAACTGTTTCTTATCTTTTCAGGATTTCTTGCATTATCTGTTAATGCTTGCTGATCAGCTATCATAATAAAACTTTCATACTTTCCAGTATTCTGTAATTTAACCCTGTTTTTTAATGAACCTATATAATGTCCTAAATGTAATTTACCAGTTGGTCTATCCCCTGTTAAAATAATTTCTTTATTCATACTTTTTAACGCCTCCAATAATTAAACTCAATTTGTAATCAAAGTAATACTCTGAATACTATTTTCTAATTTCTATACCATAAAAAAATAAAAACTCCATCCTATAAATATTATAGGACGGAGTTAATCCGCGGTACCACCTAAATTGTATAATTTAAAATTATACCTCTTAAATTCAAGTACTAATATACTTTACCTGCTATAAGGTGCAGGCCACCATATCACATACTCTTATAAAAATTTCTGCTAATTCCTCTAAGGTCCATTCACTAAATTTTTTCTTGCTAAGATTTCACCATCCTTAACTCTCTTAATTGAATCTAAATTTAGTTACTTCTCCTTTTCATAGGATTAATACAATTCATTTACATATATTGTATAATACTTTTATCATATATTCAATATTTTTATAATTTTATTTTCCATTTATTCTATCAATATATTCTCTCATTATTCTTGCAGATGAAGTAAACTTTTCTTTTTCTTCATCTGAAAAATCTACTTTAAGCACTTTTTCTACTCCATTTTTTCCTACAATTGTTGGAACACTTAAATAAGTGTCACTTACACCACAATAATCATTAAGAAGCGTTGATACTGTTAAAATAGTTTTTTCATCCCTTAAAAGAGCCTCCACTATTCTAACTAAAGCAACAGCAACTGCAAATGCTGTAGCTCCTTTACGATTTATTACTTCATAAGCACAATTCTTAACATCCTCTGATATAACTTTTTCTGTTTCACAATCCCATTCTATTGAATTTTGTTCTGAGAAGCTTTTAACAGGAATAGTTCCTACTCTTAATGATGACCAAGGAACAAATTCACTATCTCCATGCTCACCCATCACAAAACCATCAATTGTTCTTCCATCTATCTCAAAATATTTTCCAAGTAAACTTCTAAGTCTAGCTGTATCTAAAACTGTTCCTGATCCTATAACTCTTTCTTTTGGGAATCCTGATAACTTATATGTCATATAAGCTAAAATATCTACTGGATTTGATACTACTAGTAATATTGCATTAGGACTTGCCTTAGCTATCTTAGGAATAAAATCTTTAAATATACCATAGTTTTTATCTACTAAATCTAATCTTGTTTCTCCTGGTTTTTGATTTAATCCAGCAGTTATAATAACAACATCAGAATCTTTAGTATCTTCTATTGTTCCTAAAGTAACATTACATGGTTTGCATAATGAACTTCCATGCATTAAATCCATTACTTCTCCTAAAGCCTTTTCTTGATTTATGTCATTTATCACTATTTCCCTTGCTATACCTTTTTGCAATAATGCAAAAGCTGTTGTTGCTCCAATTGATCCTGCTCCTATAATTGATATTTTACTCATAGCTTTCACCCCTTGATTTTATATTGTTAATAAGCACTATTGTTTAATAATTGTTATTTTAGTATATTATACCATATATTTTTTATAATAAAAAATAAATTCATTCATATTATTAACTTTATTAAATCTAATATTCATACTATTAAATAACTTTTATATTATTAACCTCTTTTAAAAAAAATAAAGCCAAGAGATAACTTATTAATCTCATGGCTTTTATTCTTTATTTCTTTGCTATATTAAGAGCTAGATCTATTACTTTATCAGCATTTCTCATTCCATATGTTATATGATCTATAATTTGTACCGGTATTTCTTTAGGCTCTGCCATTTCTCTTACCTTTCTTATGTAGTGCTTAACTTGCGGTCCAAGTAAAATTACACTAGCTCCGTCTATCTCTTTAACTATATCCGTATATCCAACTCCTGTAATATCTAAATCAAGATTTTTTTCAATAGATATTTTATTCATCTTATTTACTAAGTCTCCTGTAGACATACCGTTTAAACAAACAAGAACTATCTTCATCTTACTTCTTTCTCCTCCCACCTTAAAATATTATACGAATTCAAAATATCTTTCGTTTCCATATCCCTCTCCTTTGATAACCTTTTCATTAATGGTGTTATTATAATTCTTTAAATTTATACTTCCACCTATAATATACTTATTTACATATCTCTAAATATATTCATCAATTTTATTTACATATTGAAAACCTCAAGCAATTCCACAACTTGAGGTTTTAGAATTTTTTAAAACTATCTTTACTCACACCTTGTTATAAGACTATATGAATCTTGTCTAATACTTATATCATTTATCTTTTTAATTGATATTTTTATTTTTCCTCCTACAACAGTATTAATATCTAAAAACTTATCAGTTTCTTTCTTTTCCTTTTCGATTTCTTTTTCCCAAATAAAAATTTTCTTATTTAATATTGCAGATGATATTCTAACGATATTAACTTTATTCTCAATCTCTTTTTGTTCTACTTTAAGTCTTTTATATTCATTCCACATAATCTCCATAGAATCTTCCTCATTATCATTAAATAAACTTCTATAATCTTCCGCAATATCTAACTCAACTTTTTTCTTAGGATATTTTTCTACCTTCCATTCAAAAACTTTAGCTAAATATATTTGAAAATCACTTGATACATTATTTTTTTCTACTCCAATGGGATGATACAAACCTTTTTCATCAACTCTGTACTTTTTAATTATCTCTGATGTACCATCCACTATATATTTATTTTTATTAACTTTATCATTTTTATATCTATCTTTAATTATATTAGATATTATTCCCTGTCTTATCTTCAGCTCCTCTATTTTCCAAAGATATTCTGCTATACATTCTGCATCTAACAATCTCAACATTTTATTATTTGTTATATCTAACTTAGTTAAGTCCAGTGTAATAATTTCTTCCCCAAATACATTATTTATTGATTTAATTAATTTTCTTTTTTTATATTTTGCTTTAAGTTTATTGGAAAGCTTACACCACATAACTCCCATATTCAATTTACCATTTAGCACCAACGTATACTCTCTAAATATATAAGAATCTAACTTTAATTTATTTTCTTTATTTTTTACCTCTCCGTCTATTTTAACCTTAGCGAAGATATTTAATTTCTTACTTCCTATAACTATATCTTTTATCTCTCCATAACCAATTTTAGGTCTTATAAAAATGTAATTATCTTCTATCATATAGTTTTTTTGAGTTGTTCTTTTATAATCATAGCTATAATCCCAAAGTAATTTTGATTCTTTATCTTCCATTATTTCATTTAGTATTTGAATCAAACATTCAGCCTCTTCATTTTTTGAATTTGCTTTTATCTTTAACTTTCCCTCTTTAAATCTATTGCTTCTTTCATCAATACATACCGTTAATATATTCATTACTTTTATTTTTTCTTCAATATTAAAGTCTTTTTCTAATAAATTATATATATAAATATCACCTATTTGAGCTATTATTTCTTGTCCACTTTCTATATTTTCATTTTTAATATAATATAATGCTAAAGAGTATAAAAAATCTTCTTTTATTGCTTCATCGATTTTATTTTTCTTTATAGCTTTAAACTTTTCTTCATTTATAATTAAATCATCTTCAAAAACAACTATTTCACATTTATCATAGGATATACTTCTATGTCCTCTCATTCTTCTAGATTCTTTTGTAATAAAATAATCATTACTTTCAATACTATAATCTTCACCTTTATCTGAAACTTTTTTTATTAAATAAAAATTACACATCTTATTTTCATATTCAGATATTTGAAGCTTTTCCCCTCCTAAATATTCCACTTCTAAAGACTCTTTACTTTTTAACATATTTTTCTCCTAAATATATCACTATGTAATAGTATATTTAGGAAAATAAAAACTTATGAACTCTAGTTCTAATATAAAATGTTTTTATAACAAAAATCTAGCTAAGTAATATTTAGTTAGAATAATATACTTTTTATTTACCACCCTACACCTAGATTATCAACTAATATCTAATAAATATTTTTATTAACAAGTTTAGAATAAATATCTTCCACTGAACAAATAATACTTATATCAAAGAATTATTTGTTTCAAAAATATATAAACTAAAAGGAGTAATCAATATGAAAAAACATTTCTCAAAATCTATTAACTTTTTATTAATAACTTTACTAGTAGTAGGGCTTTTTGTTGGTTGTGGTAATAAAACTACTAATGATACTACAAACAATAAACCGCAAACAGAAAACTCTACTAACAATACTACTAACAATTCTACTACAGATAATAAGGAATCAAGCAATTCAGGAAATGAAAAGACCTTTACTCTTGATGAACTATCTAAATATGACGGTACAAATGGTCAGCCTGCATATATAGCTGTTGATGGTGTTGTTTATGATGTAACTAGTAATTTTCCAAATGGTGAACATCATGGCTGTAAAGCTGGTACAGATTCAACTGAATCAATCAAAAAGATTTCTCATGGTTCTGCAATATTAAGTAACTCACCTGTAGTTGGAAAATTAGCACAATAGTAAAAGCTCGGCAATTAGCCGAGTTTTTTTTGCTAATACCGTTAATTGACTATATAATATTTATAAAATATTATATTAAGGAGGTTATCTTAAATGAATTCTAAGAACAATGAAGAAGTTATATGTCCAATTTGTGGAGAAATAATGGATAAATATCCTTATGCATATGATAATAATCAGTATGGTAAACTTTATTACAAATGTGATGTATGCGGCCATAAAGAAGTAAAAATTATATAGCTTATCATAATAAAAAAGTGCCTAGATAATCTATCTAAGCACTTCTTATTTTTAACTACTTTCTTTTATTAACTATTCAATCTATCCCAAAGCTTAGCTGATACCTCTCTTGATTTAGTTAATATTTCTTCTTCATCAACAGTTAATATTTTTCTATCTTTCATTACTACCTTACCATTAATTATTGTTGTATCTACTGATCTACCTGTCATTCCAAAGAATATATGTCCAAATAAATTATTTTCATTCATAACTGTAAGCGGATTATAATCTACTACTATTAAGTCAGCGTAAGCACCTTCTTTTAAAATTCCAACTTCATTTTTAAAGTACTTTGAAGCAATTTTACTATTATTCTTAAAGGCCATAGTTCCAGTTTCCATAAAACCTATATTTGGATTACAAAGATTGGCTTTATGAATTATATTTTCAACCTTAATAGATTCAAAAATATCACTTGTATAACCATCTGTTCCTAAGCCTACTGTTAATCCTTTTTCAAAAAATCTAATAACAGGTGCACATCCCACTGCATTTCCCATATTAGACTCTGGGTTATTAATTACAGTAGTATTAGTTTCTTTTAGAATATCCATCTCTCTATCATTTACATGAATACAATGAACTGCTAATGTCTTTTCACCTAAAATTCCATAATCATTTAGCCTTTCTACAACTCTCTTACCACTTCTATTTAAACTATCATATACATCTTCAATACCTTCTGCTACATGTACATGATACCCTACATCAAGTCCCTCCATAGCATCAACGCATTTTAAAAGGCTTTCATGACTTAAAGTAAAGGATGCATGCATTCCAAACATACCTTTTACCATATCATCAGTTCTACTATTGGCATATTTTATAAAATCTATATTCTCCTTTATTCCAGCTTCTAATATATCTTTACCATCTCTATCAGATACTTCATAACAGAAACTTCCTCTTACCCCTAAATCTTCAGCAGCTTTTGCTAAAGTAAAAAGACTTCCTTCTACTGACATAGGACTTGCATGATGGTCGAAAACAGTTGTTACTCCATCTTTGATACACTCAATTAAAGTAGTATATGCACTATACTTGTTATCCTCTTCTGTAAGCTTTTTATCTATTTTCCACCAAACATTTTTTAATATATCTGTAAAAGACTTAGCTGGAGGATTATTTAGGTTTAATCCTCTTGCAAAAGCACTATAAATATGATGATGAGTATTTATAAGTCCAGGCATTATAACCTTTCCAGAAACATCTATTACTTCAGCTTGTCCGTATTTAACCCTTAATTCTTTGGTTGTACCAATTTCCTTTATAATATTTCCATCTATTAGAACAGCTCCATTTTCTATAAAAGGATTGTTTTCATCATGAGTAATTACTCTTCCATTACATACTAATATCATAACTATCTCCTAACTTTATTCTTTTCCGTATTCGCCTTCCCAAACAATCTTCTTATACTTATCTGGGTCTGTATCTCCTTCTGTACTAAACAATAATATTTTTGAGTTTTCGTCTAATCCTAAAGTATCTTTTAATTCTTTGTATTCAGTATTAGTCATGATTTCATATATAAGCCCTAAAGTTACTGCTCCTGATTCTCCAGAAACTACTTTAGTATCACCTTTCATTGGATTACCAAGAATTCTCATTCCATTTGCTGCAACATAGTCAGGACAAGAAACGAATAGCTTTGAATAGTTCTTAAGAACCTTCCACCCTATTGTATTTCCTTCTCCACAAGCAAGACCTGCCATAATAGTTGGCATATCTCCATCTACTACCCTAAGATTTCCATCATTAGCTACTGCTGATTTATAAAGACAAGCTGCTTCACTAGCTTCAACTATTGTAGTTTTTGGACAATCATCTCCAAATATAGATGCAAAGAATCCTTGAATTCCACCAGCTAATGATCCAACACCTGCTTGTAGAAATATATGTGTTGGCCTTTCTACTCCATAGCTTCTTAATTGATTTAATGCTTCAAGCCCCATAGTCCCGTAGCCTTCCATAATCCACGCTGGAATATCCTCATATCCATCCCAGGCAGTATCTTGAATAACTACACCATTATGCTCATCTGCGTACTTTGCAGCAAGCCTAACAGCTTCATCATAATTCATATCTGTTATAGAAGCATCAGCACCTTCTTTTCTAATATTCTCTAATCTAGTTAAAGAAGAGCCTTTAGGCATATAAACTACGGACTTTTGTCTTAATTTATTTGCTGTCCAAGCTACACCTCTTCCATGATTCCCATCAGTAGCAGTTACAAAAGTTATATCTCCTAATTCCTTTCTAACTTCATCTGAAATAAGCTTTTCATATGGAAGTTCTGATATATCTTTACCTAATCTTTGAGCCATATATTGAGCCATAGCAAAAGAGCCTCCAAGAACCTTAAATGCATTAAGTCCAAATCTATATGACTCATCTTTTATATAAATTCCACCTAAACCTAAATATTCACTAAGCTTATCTAATGCAACAAGTGGTGTTTCCTTATATTGTGGAAAACTAGAATGAAACTCTCTAGCTTTCCTTATTTCTTTTTCAGATAAAAATTCTAAATCTATTTCTTCTTTATTATGAGGTAAAGTATTTACCTTCCATTTTATTTTTCCCCTCATTTCCCCATTCCCCTTTTATACTCTATTTGCTTATTCTTGTTCCTGTTTTACCAGCTATTCCATCCTTAGCTCTTTCTAATAGTGTTATTAACGCATAACGGCCTTCTTTTGATTCTGCAAATTCTATGGCAGCCTCAACCTTAGGCTTCATTGATCCAGGAGCAAATTGCCCTTCTTCTACGTACATTTTCATTTCTTCAACCTTTACATCATCAAGCCATTTTTGATTTTCTTTCCCGTAATTTATAGCTGCTTTTTCTACCGCAGTTAATATAATAAGGCAATCAGCATCTAATTCCTTAGCTAATTCACAACTTGCAAAATCCTTATCTATTACAGCATCAACACCTTTTAATTTACCATCTTTCTTTATAACTGGAATTCCTCCACCACCACAAGCAACTACCACGTGCCCAGCATCTGCTAAAGTTTTTATAGTTTCAATTTCTACTATGCTCTTAGGTTTTGGTGAAGCTACGACTCTTCTATATCCCCTACCAGCATCCTCTATTACATTTTCACCTTTTTGGACCATTAAATCTGCTTCTTCTTTAGTCATAAATCCGCCAATTGGTTTTGTTGGATTAGTAAATGCAGCATCATTTTTATCTACTTCAACCTGAGTTATTATTGTAGATACACTTTTATTTATACCTCTTTCTAGAAGTTCTTCTCTTAAGGCATTTTGAAGATCATATCCTATATATCCTTGGCTCATTGCAACACAAACAGACATTGGACACAATGAATACTTAGGATAATTTTTACCAAGTTCTGTCATAGCCAAATTTATCATACCAACTTGAGGCCCGTTTCCATGAGAAACTATAACTTCATTCCCATCTTCAATTAAATCTATAATTGCTTTAGCTGTAGATCTTACAGCTACCATTTGCTCCTCCAAATTATTTCCTAAAGCGTTTCCTCCTAAAGCAATAACTACTTTGCTCATTAATTTTCTCCTTTCAAAACCGTAACTTAATACTATAAATAATTAAAAAGGTAGCTTAGCCACTATTGAAAATTTACCTTCAATTAGTATTATCTTTTCTTTTAATACAGATGCTATTCACTACCTTTTAATTTAATAAAATTTCATCCTTAACTATTCTATAATATACTATTTTAATTTTCTAGCTTTATTATCATTTTCTAATTTAGCTAAAATCTCTTGAGGATTTTTAACCTTGCTTAAAAATATCATTGCAGCTATTATATATGGTTTAAAGCTAGCTTCTTTATATAAAGGATCTCTATATCTATCAAAAACAGATGCTGCTACTTCACCTGCTTCACAGCTTACACCAGTTATATCTGCAGGTAAGCAGTGTAAATAAAGTGCTGAGCCATCCTTAGTTAATTTCATCATTTCTTCAGTACATTCCCAATCTTTGTGATTAGCATTATGTGCTAATAATTCTTTTTCTAACTCCTTAATTCCCTCTAAATCACCTTTTCCATATAAGTCTGTACGTTTTTCCATTGCAACAAACGGTGCCCAGCTCTTAGGATATACTATATCTGCATCCTTAAATGCTTCTTCCATAGAATTAGTTTTAGTAAATGATCCACCTGACTTTTCAGCGTTTCTTCTAGCTACTTCTTCAACATCTCCCATAACCTCATAACCTTCTGGATGAGCAAGTACAACATCCATACCAAATCTAGTTAATAAACCTATAATACCTTGTGGTACTGATAATGGCTTACCGTATGATGGTGAATAAGCCCATGTCATTGCAACTTTTTTACCTTTTAAGTTTTCAACTCCCCCAAATTCATTTATTAAATGAAGTGCATCTGCCATAGCCTGAGTTGGATGATCAATATCACATTGCAAATTTACAAGTGTTGGTCTTTGTTCAAGAACTCCATTCCTATATCCTTCTTGAACTGCTTCAGATACATTTCTCATATAGGTATTACCTTTTCCAATATACATATCATCACGTATACCTATAACATCAGCCATAAATGAAATCATGTTTGCTGTTTCTCTTACAGTCTCACCATGAGCTATTTGAGATTTACCTTCATCTAAATCTTGAACCTCTAAACCTAAAAGATTACAAGCTGAAGCAAAGCTAAATCTAGTTCTTGTAGAATTATCTCTAAATAAAGATATTCCTAAACCTGAATCAAATATTTTAGATGAAATATTATTCTTTCTTAATTCTCTAAGAGCTTCTGCTATAGTAAATACCCCTTGGATTTCGTCATCTGATTTTTCCCATGTTAAGAAAAAATCATTGTTATACATTTCCTTCAAATCTAATCCATTTAATTTTTCTATATACTTATCCATTAACGCCATATTCGTATTCTCCTTTTCTCTCACTTCTTATATATAAATTTAAATATTTTAATTATTCTTTATCTTCACAATATAAAGTTGGAACTGCTGCATAAACTGCCGCACATTTAACTAAATCAGCTTTCCAAGTCTTTTCATTTGGCGCATGGGCTTCTTCCTCTTTACCTGGTCCGAATCCTATACAAGGTATTCCATATCTACCCATTATAGAAACTCCATTAGTAGAGAATGTCCATTTATCAACTTTAGGTGTTCCGTACATTCCTTCATATGCTTTAACCATAGCTTGTGTTGCTGGTGCTTCTTCCGGAATTACCCATGTTGGGAAGTAGCAATCTGTTGGATAAATAAGGCCTGTCCAGCTTGGTCTTTCATATTTATACATAGTAACTTCTGCATTATATTTCTTAGCAAAAGGTAAATTTCTTACTTCTTCTAAAGCCATTTCATAAGTTTCTCCATCTGTTAAACGTCTGTCTAATGAAATTGCACACATATCAGCTACTGCACAGCGTGATGGTGAATTATAGAATATTTGTGAAACTGTTATTGTTCCTTTTCCTAAGAATGGATCATAATGTAAGTTATCATTTAATACTCTTATTTCTTGAAGTATATCAGCCATTTTATAAATAGCATTATCTCCTCTTTCTGGAGCAGAACCATGGCATGATACACCTTTAACTTCTACTCTTATCTCCATACGTCCACGTTGTCCTCTATAAATATTTCCATTAGTTGGTTCTGTAATTACAACAAATTCTGGTTTTATTTCAGATTCGTTATATATATATTGCCAACAAAGTCCGTCACAATCTTCTTCTTGAACTGTTCCAGTTACTAGTACAGTATATTTATCTGATAAAAGCCCTAAATCTTTCATTATTTTAGCTCCATATGTTGCAGAAACTATCCCTCCTAATTGGTCTGATGCTCCACGTCCACCTATTTCACTTTCTGTTTCATATCCTTCATAAGGATCAAACGTCCAATTGCTTAATTCCCCAAGTCCAACTGTATCAATATGAGCATCATAGGCTATTAAAGTTTTACCTGTTCCCATATATCCTAATACATTACCCATTTTATCTATTTCAACTTTATCAAATTCTAAACTTCTCATTTCTTCTGCTATTCTTTTAATAACACCTTCCTCTTCAGAACTTTCTCCTGGTATAGCTATTAAGTCTCTTAAAAATCTTGTCATCTTACTTTCGTAACTCTTAGCACGTTCTTTAATCTTATTGAAATCCATAACAATCCTCCTACAAAGTTTTTTTTATTACAATTATTAATAAAGCAAAACTCATGCCAAATATAAAAATAAAAATTTAATTTTTTTCACCATTTATTCACGTTTTTTAAAGCCTCTATCTAGAATTATTTATATTGAAATTTAAAAAAATTATCAAAATGATAACTACTTATCATTTTGATAATCTGTCTTAATCCTTTAATTTTCATATCTTTGTTAGTATTTTATCATTTTGATAATTATTCTAAGCCATCCATTTTTCTATATAGCGTAGCTATTCCAATTCCCAATTTTTTTGCTGCAATTTTTTTACCTTCTGTAGTATTTCCATATTTCTCTATAGCTTTTTTTATATATAACTTTTCAATCTCTTTTAATGGTATTATTTCTTTAATATTTATACTTCTATCTATACTATCATTTAATAACTCCTTATAATTTTCTATAAAAGATTCTGGCAACATAGATTTATCTATAATACCTCTTTCATCTGAAATGCTTACCATAAACTCAACAACATTCTCTAACTCTCTCACATTTCCTTGCCACTTATATTTACGAAACATTTCTGATACTTCATCATCAATTTTGTTTACAGACTTATTAAGTAGATTATTATATTTATCCACTAAAACATTTACTAATAAAGCCAAATCCTTTCCTCGTTCTCTTAAAGCTGGAACTTCTATTGGTATTACATTCAATCTATAATAGAGATCCTCTCTAAATTTCCCTTTCCTAACAAGCTCTTTTAAATCTTTATTCGTTGCTGCAACAATTCTAATATCTAGTGATGTAAGTTTATTAGATCCAACCCTTACTACTGTTTTTTCTTGAAGTACTCTCAATAACTTAACTTGCAAAAATAGAGGCATATCTCCGATTTCGTCTAAAAATATAACTCCTCTATTAGCTAATTCAAATTTTCCTATACGCCCATTTACATTCGCTCCAGAAAAAGCACCTTTTACATATCCAAATAATTCACTTTCTAATAAAGATTCTGGTATTGCACCACAATTAATAGCTATAAAAGGTTTATTTCTTCGTTCTCCCTCTGCATGTATCGCTCTAGCTACTAGTTCTTTGCCTGTCCCACTTTCCCCTGTTATCAATACTGTTGACTTTAAATTACTTATGCTTTTAATTTTTTTCTTTAATGACTTCATAGCATCAGATTCACCAACAATACATGATATATCTGTTTTATTATTACCATAAGTTAAAGTTACAGCTTCTTCTTTTATATTCACAAGTTTATTAAATATTAATATTTTACTGTACTCATCTATATCTAATGATCCTTGGATTAATCTACCAACTACCTCATATTTTATATCGTCTATTTTTATTTGATAAACATTATTATCATTAAACTTATCATCAGTTTCATCAATAGATATTCGTTTATTTATTACCGATGATTTCAATTTTAATTCACTCGCACCTTTTTTATTAATACTACTAATTGAATTATTAGAATTTACAACTATAACTCCATCATTCACAGAATTAACTATCTCTTTAAAAAAATCTAAACTCTTTATTTGAATCATATCCTTAGTATATTCAGATACCTTTGCCGAGATAAGTTCTGATATTTGTTCTATAAATGATATTATTGTACCTAAATCATTTAACAGCCTACTTTTTTGTTCTACCGTGCTACATACTACCCCTATTACTCCAATAACTTTTTCTTCATATATTATTGGGAAACTTACCTCCATCTTCTCTAAACAATTATCTTTTTCTGGACACTTTTTACAAAGTATATGTTCTCCTGGATTTTCTATAAGATGAATTCTTTTTTTGTTTATAGTCTCTTTATATACAAAACCACTTCTCTTTATATTTTCATTTATTCTATCTTCAAAAATCCCTGTTCCAGCTATTCTATTTAAACTTTTATCTACTATCTCAACATCAATTTTTAATATATTAGAAATAACTTTAGCATATCTTATAACTGAATCCTGTATATTTTTTAGATAAAGAGAATTCATATACTCTATCCTCCTATAAACTTCTCACTCTATTATTATCCGTATGTTTTCTTTACTTAATAAATATTAATATATTATTAAATTATTAATCTCAAAACTTGTCTTATAAGATGATTTTACCTTTTATTACCATTTTATTCAATAAACAAAATAAAAAAGAAGTAATAATCGTTTTATTACTTCTTTAACTAAATAATTATTTTTTATGTAAATCTGAAAAATCTCCATTATTTATAGCAGCTCTTTCATTTAAAAGGTTAACTATTACTTCATTTAAAGTCCAATTTATTGATGTCTCTGTTACTATCGCTTTAAGAACATTATTTATTCTTATTTTCTTTAAATTATCTATAAACATATTAATTTTCATATTCGATATATTATTAAATATTATAGCTTTCTCTTTTCTGCCTTCTTCACAATTAGAATCTATTTTATCTTCTAATATATCTTTAATTATACTATTTCCATTTTTTGAATATAAACATATCTGATCTCTTAACCCTAAAATACTAGCATAATTCTTAACTGCTTTAAGTTCTTTTCCATTAAAATTACATAAAATCACACAACTTCTTGCATCGTTATCTAAATCACTATTTTTATCAAGTATCTCAAAAGACATAATTTCACCTCAACCTTAAATTTATTAAATATTAATTGAAATTCTATCATATTTGATAATAAATATCAAAATAAAAATATCTATCCAAACTGATAGATATTTTTATCAACTTTTAATTAATATTTAAGGCTTAATTATAAGGGTCTCAACCTTTCCTCCTGTACTACGTTCCTCTTCTCTATAATTTTCTTCATAATCATCGATTACTTCTTGCAAAGATTCTTTAACTATAGATAATATCTCTCTATCTTTAAGATTTTTCAAGTGATCCATACATAAATCCATATTATTATCTTCTTCGCATCCAACATTTTCTCTTAATTTATTTACCATCATTTCACTACCTGAACCAATAGCCCAAAAACTTCCTTTTCCTGAAATTCCTTGCCATATAGCTCTACCTTTTACAGCCTTAATTCCATAAATAACAGGCTCATCATTATCAAAACCTACTACTAATATATCCCCTGTATAATCTATTAAAAGATTAACATATTTTTCTGCAATTAACTCTGCAGTATCTGCTACTGTAAGTTCTTCAATACAGCTTAAATTATTAAGATCATTTATTATTGTACTTACTGATTTAGTTATTATATCTTTACCGCTTCTTAGAGTTTTTATAGAATTTGTATCTCCAGCAAAAGCTACACCTACACCATTCTTTAATTTAAATAGTTTTTTTCCTGTATCATCATGAATCTTTTCCCCATTCTTCTTTGTAATTGTAAGTCTAGTATCCGCTGCGAGCATTATTTTATTTTCACCAATTACAGCAATTATAGTAGTAGCATTGGCTGTTAATGTAATAAGCATAAAAAATATAATAGTATTACAAATAATTTTTTTTAACAAGCTACACCTCCTCCTCTCTCTATTTATAGTTTGTCAAATTGCTTTATTTATTCTAATTAAATTATGTTATATTATGACAACAATACCTTACCTAGCAAATATAAAAAACGTAAACCTTTAATAAAAACTTAAATTTAAATCTAAAAAAAGACTATTGCATCCAATTAATTTCTGCAATAGCCTAATAATTATGAAAACTTCCATCTTTTAATTCACTATTATATTTTTATTATTTAATCTTTTATTTATAAACTCTTTAGATACCTTATATATTACTGAGAAAGTTGGTATACCTAATAACATTCCTAAAAGACCAAAGGTATTACCTCCAATAAGCATAGCTAACATTACCCATATAGGTGGTAATCCTACTGAACTTCCAACTACTCTTGGATAAATTAAATTACCTTCAATTTGTTGAAGTACAATTATAAATATTACAAACCAAAGTGCTTTCATTGGATCTATTATTAAAATTATAAAAGCAGACGGTATAGTTCCTATAAAGGCTCCGAATATTGGTATTAATGCCGTTACAGCTACTAATACACTAATAAGTAATGCATATGGCATATTTAATATAATCATTCCTATAAAGCATAGTACCCCTATAATAATAGCTTCTATAAATTGGCCACCAATATAGCTAGAAAAAGATTCATTTGCTACTCTTCCTAAATACATCACCTTATCTGCAAAATTCTTCTTACTAAATGCATATAAAACTTTTTTCATACCTAATTGTAATCTTTCTTTATTTAGTAACATATAAATTGAAAAAATTAAAGAAAGTATAAAATTAACTAATCCACTAGTAAAGCCTACTGTAATATTAACTACCCCCGATAAAGATGATACAACTATTTGTCCTGTAAATTGAAGTACTTCCTTCCAAGCTGATAAAAAGTTATTCCATAGTGTACTTAAGATTTCTGTGTTACTTACATATTTATCTATTAAAGCTTCAAAAGATTTTATATATCCAGGTACTGTATCAGTTAAAGTAGACACACTATCAATCAGCTGTGGAATTATAAAGATTATTAATCCGCAAATTACAGCAACTACAGTTATAAAGGTTAAAGCTACTGATAATGGTCTTTTAAGACTAGAATACTTTATATACTTTCTACTATCTAAAAACTTAAATACTCTCTCTTCAAAAATTCTCATAACTAGATTTAATATAAATGCTATAGCTATTCCAATAATAAACGGTGAAATTATTCCTATTATATTCTTCCCACCTGAAATAATATTTTTAAAATTAAAAATTACATAAGCCAGAATAATTGTATATGTAACTAATCCCCAATACTCTTTAAACTTTTCTCCAATAAAATTTTTCAAAGTTTCCTAATCCTCCCTTAACATTCTTAAGTTTATTTAAATGATATTATACACCATTTAGGTAGATAAATATATTTTTCAGTCCATTTATACAGTAATTTTAACATTTTATTAATTATTAAGCTGTAATACTTTTAAATAATATGGATAATTTAAACAAAATCACCTTTTTTAAATACTATATAGTATAAAATCTAATGATAGGAGATGATATACATGTCAAGAAGTTGTTGTAATAATAACTCCTGTAATTCGTGCAATGGTAATAGTGCATTAGACTTCGGAAATTCTTGGATTGCTGTACTAGCAATATTTTTAATATTCGGTGGTGGAGGGTTTTCTCAAAGTAGCTTTTGGGGAGACTATAACAAAGTTTTTCGTTGTAGCGGATTTGCTAATGCTTGGTGTGATAATAATAACTCAAATTTTAGTAGCCTTACAGAATCCTCTAATTAAGTTCTGCACTTTTACAAAGCAAAAATATCCTCAGCATTCACGCTGAGGATATTTTACTTTACTATTTAATATTTTCTACTAATTTAACTGTATCTCTAGCAATCATTAATTCTTCGTTAGTAGGAATTACATAAACCTTAACTCTTGAATCATCTGTAGATATTTCTTGAATTTCTCCTCTTGTTTCATTTCTTTCATTATCAAGTTCAAATCCTAAGAATTCTAATCCTTTTAAGCTTTCTCTTCTAGTTAATGAAGCGTTTTCACCTATTCCTGCGGTAAATACTATTACATCAATACCACCCATAACTCCAGCATATGATGCAATTTGAGCTCTTACTTTATAATGGAATACATCTAAAGCAAGCTTAGCTCTTTCATTTCCTTGCTCTGCTGCATCTCTTACATCTCTGAAGTCTGAAGAAATTCCTGAAATTCCAAGAACACCTGATTTTTTATTTAATAAATCATCAACTTCTTGCATTGTATAACCTTTTTCTTTTATTAAAAATCCAATTACAGATGGATCAATACTACCTGATCTAGTTCCCATCATAACTCCTGCAAGTGGTGTGAATCCCATTGAAGTATCTATTGA
This sequence comes from Clostridium disporicum, assembly GCF_001405015.1. GTDB lineage: Bacteria > Bacillota > Clostridia > Clostridiales > Clostridiaceae > Clostridium > Clostridium disporicum_B. The sequence continues at coordinate 155,546 of NZ_CYZX01000002.1, read as the reverse complement.
TTTGCCACCTTTTATAGCTGCTAATGAACAACCATTGCCTAAGTGACAAGTTACTATCTTAAGATCTTTTATATCTTTATTCATAACTTCAGCAACTTTATTTGATACATACTTATGAGATGTTCCGTGGAATCCATATTTTCTTATTCCATATTTTTCATATAATTCATATGGTAAAGGACATATATATGCTTCCTTAGGCATAGTTTGATGGAATGCTGTATCAAATACACCCACCATAGGTACATTTGGCATTAATTCCATACAAGCTCGTATTCCTATTATGTTTGGTGGGTTGTGTAACGGTGCAAGTGCATTACACTCTTCAACTGACTTTAAAACTTCTTCCGTTAATACCACTGATTCTGAATATTTTTCTCCCCCATGAACTACTCTGTGTCCAACTGCTGCTATCTCATCCATTGACTTTATTACGCCATGCTTTTCGTCGATTAAAGCTTCTAAAACTAATTTAATAGCATCTTTATGATCTTTAATCTCAGCTTTTATTATATATTTTTCTCTACCTTCAACTTTTTGAGTTAATTGAGAACCTTCAATTCCAATTCTTTCAACTAACCCTTGAACCATAGATTCTTCTGTACTCATATCAATTAACTGATACTTTAATGATGAACTACCACAATTGATTACTAACGTTTTCACTTATCTTTCCTCCAAACTGTAAAGCTAATAAATTTAACATACTTTAATAATACAACAAATCCTTGAAAATTGAAAATAATTAATTATTCTTTTTTATCAAAAAAATCTGATAATTGTTTCGTTATTTTATTTATTATTTTGGATAAACTATCATTGTATTAATTCCATATATAAAATTGCTAATAAAAAATTTAACTAGAGAGGAAGTGAATATTTGTAAGGTTTTAAATATTCCTTACTTTTTCAATATGAGTAACGAGAATAACAAGAATCAAAATAGTTTTATAAAACATGCACTTCAAATTCTTCCTGGATTTTTAGTGTGTGTTGTAATAGCTATAGTAAGTAAAATAATAGCTAAACTTTTTCTCCCAACATTAGGTGCAGCTACAATTGCAATAATTATAGGTATAATCGTAGGTAACACTTTTGGTAGAAAAGAGTATTTAAACAAAGGTACTAAATTTTCTGAAGGAACTCTTTTATCTATATCAGTAGTCTTATTAGGTGGAACATTAAATATTAGTCAATTATTAGATTTAGGTATCAGGGGTATACTCTTTATAATTTTGCTTATGCTAATGACATTATTCGGAACTATTTGGGTTGGAAGATATCTAAAGTTTGGAGAAGACTTTGTACTTTTAATGGCTAGTGGTAATGCTGTATGTGGTTCATCTGCAATAGCTTCAACAGCTCCCGTAATTAATGCACATAGTAGGGATAAAGGTATTGCCATTACTATGGTTAATGTAACTGGGACTGTTCTTATGATATTACTTCCACTTTTAACTTCTTTTTTATATAATAATGAAACTTTTAGAACATCAGCATTTTTAGGTGGAATACTACAATCTGTAGGGCAAGTTGTTGCTGCTGGTTCAATGGTAAGTGAACAAGTAAAAGAACAAGCTACTATTTTTAAAATAGTAAGAATTGTATTTCTTGTCGTCGTAGTATTTTTACTTGCAGCTTTAAAGAAAAAAAGTACTGTTAAAGGTGTTGAAGCCGTTGAAGAAGAAATACATAGTCATAATCATCAATCAAGAATAAAGATTCCATGGTATATTATAGGATTCTTTATAACTTGTGCTTTATATTCATTAAATATAATTCCACATAGTCTTACTCATACGTTAAAAGAATTAGATAACTTTATAGAAGTTATTGCTTTAGCCGGAATAGGTATGAGAGTATACTTTAAAGATTTAATACAACAAGGTCCTAAAGCTTCAATGTATTGCGTATTTATAGCTCTTATTCAAATAATAAGTGCTATTGTGTTAATAGGTGTTTTATTATAAATTTTTAACCATAAATTAATTTTAATATTAATTTATGGTATTTTTTATCATTTGTTATATAATTATAATAAAATCAAGTAAAAAGGGGGTAAAAGTAAAAGATTAATTTTTACTAAAAGCTATGATTAAATTTAGACTTGCGAGAAAAGGTGATGAAAAAGAAGTTTTAACACTTATAGATATTGTTTTATCTGAATATGGCCTTAATTTAGAACCTTCTGGTGCTGATTTTGACGTTACAGATATAACAAAATTTTATTTTAATAATAAAGGATGGTTTCAAGTTATTGAAGATGATAATAAAATCATTGGTTCAGTTGGAGTCTACAAGATAAATGACTCAACTTGTGAGCTTAGAAAGATGTATCTTTATAAAGAATATCAAGGCAAAAGCTTAGGAAAAACTTTGCTAAAAAATGCATTGCAATCTGCTCAAAATTTAGGTTATACTACAATGACACTTCAAACAAATTCACTTTTAACAAAAGCTTTACCACTATACGAATCTTTTGGATTTAAAAAAAATAATGATGAAGTTTGTTCAATATGCGATATTTCAATGCAAAAAGATATAAGGCTTACATAAATAAGCCTTATTATTTTAACTTTATCACTATTTTTGCCCTTCTAATTCTAAATACTGATTAACTATATTTATTTCTTTATCTCTTATTTTCAATAAAAAATTAACTGTAACACTTCCTATGATTAACAATATGGTAGTTATGTAGATATTAACAATCAATAGATATAATATTGCAAATGATACCACTTGAGCAACAGTTGCTGATTTGCTTCTAATATAAATATATTTTCTTATAAATCCAATGGAATCTTTAATAATAAAATACATAAATACGACTCTTACAGACATAATTACAGTTTTTATATATGTTGAATTAATTGTAAAATTCGTATTATTAATTATTTCTACTATTAGTAAATATGTCACTGAAATGAAATACGTTCTTTTAGAACAACATAAATAGCTTCCAATTTTTTTAAAGTTTTTTAATATATTATATTTCTCTTTACTAGCTTTATTTAAAATATTTAATTTATGTCCTATAAATAATGCTCCAACATAAGACACTAAAGCTGTTCCTACAGGTATAGTTGCAACAAATATATAAAAAGCCATTTTTGTTATTTCTTCATTTAAAGGAAACATTACAGCTACTGAATCAAAATCTTTAAGTAGACTATATCCTGTTAATGTTGATAAATATACATCTACAAGTATTACTACAAAACATCCTCCAATTGATGACCACAATATATCGTCTAATATTGCTCCTTTTTTAGATACAAAAAATCCACATATTAAACCTAGTATAATCCCTTGGCTCATCCATATCGCTGATGGAACATCCCCTATAGCTAGTGCTACAATAATTAAAGAAGTTAAAGAAGATAGTACTGTATATTTAAACCCTATTTTTAAATATAAAATTGAAATAAAAATAGGTACTATTATATCTAAATATATTGAGTACATAAGTCCAGTAGAAATTGCTACTATACTAACTACAACAAAAAGAGCAGATAGCATAGCTGCTTCGGTTAATTTTTTTGTTTTCAAATCTTTCACCTTCATTTGTTTTTAATTATATAACTTTTAGTATAATACTTATTTAATTAAAAGTTAATAGCTAATATAAATAAAGTGCTAAATGTCTCTTCTCATTTTCGAAATGAAAGAGCAGCTAATAGCAACTCCTTCATTAATAAGAATATTATAACTCTTTGCTTAGTTCTATAAACTTTTCAATATCTTCTTCTATTGTCTTTAAAGAACTTCTCCAGAAATCTTTATCATGAATATCTATTCCCATAACCTTTGTTACATCAGCAATCTTATTTTTCCCTGTTATTGAAAGTAAATTTTCGTAATCTTTAGGGAATGAATCTCCCCTCTTAATATATTCTGCATATAGCCCTTTAGCAAATAATAATCCAAATGCATAAGGGAAGTTATAGAAATTGCTATCTACATAATAATAATGAGGCTTCCAAGTCCACATATATGGATGTAAATATTCTGGATCTAATCCATCTCCATAAGCTTCTTTTTGTGCTTTAATCATAAGCTCTTTTATCTCATCTACAGAAAGCGCACTTTCTTTTCTCTTTTCAAAAAGCCAAGATTCAAATAAAAATCTTGAATATATATCTACTATAACTTGTGTTGAATCACTTATTTCACTTTCTAATATTGATAGAGCCTCTTCTTTATCAGCTTCCTTTATCGCTGCTTTTTTAATAATAGTTTCACAGAAAGTTGATGCTGTTTCTGCAATTGGCATTGGATAGTGAGAGTTTAAAGCACTTTCATTTTTTAAACACTCTCCATGGAATCCATGTCCTAATTCATGAGCCATAGTTACAACATCACTAAACGTATTTCCATAGTTTAATAAGAATCTACTTTCTCCTATAAAGTGAAGGTTTGAACAAAATGCTCCTCCCACCTTACCTTCTCTAGGATATACATCTATCCAGCTATTATCAACTGCTTTCTTTGCAAAATTTGCAAGGTTATCGCTAAATGTTCTAAAGTTCTTTTCTACAAACTTAGCTCCTTCTTCATATGAAAATTCCATATCTTTCTCTATTATTGGAGCATACATTTCATAAAATGGTAATCCATTATTATATCCTAATATTTCAGCTTTTCTTCTTAAATATTTTCTAAAGGTAGGCATCGCTTCTCTCATAGCTGAAAGCATTGCATCTAAAGATTCTTTATCCATTCTTGAATTTACAAGTGTTTGCTCTAATGGAGACTCATATCCCCTAAACTTACATATAGTTAATACTTCCCCTTTTATTGCATTTAATGCTGCTGCTACACCTTCTTCAATCTTTTTATATGACTCAATTTCAGCTAAATATGCCTTCTTTCTTACATCTTTATTATTGTCATAAGCCATATTTAAAACTACTGTAAGAGGTAACTCCTTCATTTGTCCATCCTCTTCAATATTCACTTTATGATTTGAAATTAAATTGTTTTTTAACTTTAACCATGCAGTTGATCCTGTATTTTGCATATTAGCAATTATACTCTCTTCTTTATCAGATAAAAGATATTTAGATTTTTCAACAATACTTGTTAAAATAAATTTATGTTCTTTCAATTTTTCTGAAGATTCAATAGCTTCATCTAGATTTTTTAATGTACTTATCCATTTATTTAATTTTGTTTCTGCTTCAACTATATTAGTTAATTTATCGTCTAAAATATCTGAATATTTTAATGCCACACCATTTGTTGTATCTGCACTAATAGTTAAATGAATAAATGCACCTAGTCTATTTGTTATATTTTCTAAATTAGTATAAAAATCAATATACTCTTCAAGTTTTTCTACTTCATTTTCATTATTTTTTACTGTTTCATTTGTCCAATCATTAAAGTTTGTAATTAAATTATCTACCTTTTCTAAATCTCTTTTAAACTCATCAGAATCAAATGATTTATATATTTCTTCTAAACTCCATTTTAATTCCATATTTTTCTCCCCAATCTTTTTAAATTTCATAAGCAGCATTCTATTTCTACTTATTAGGTATATTATATCATTTAAACTATAAAAATCCATATTTTGAAATAATTATGATAAATTATCTATCAAAAAAGAGGATGTCCAAAAACATCCTCCTAAAATTTATCTTTTTTTCTTTAATTGTAGCTTTTCTATCCAACCTTTTTCATAAATAAGTGATATATAACCTATTATTGACATAATTAATGCACCTAAGCAGTCAACTATTAAATCTTTCATAGTATCAACTAAAGCTGCTCTTCCAAGTAAATCTACTCCACCTTCTAGTGCAAATTTTTGCATATTTAATCCTAAAAGACCATCAAAAGTAAACTCATATATTTCCCAAAACACTCCAAGAGTTACTGCAAAGCAGAATGAAAATATAACAACAAATAATGGACTTAAATTAATAGGTACTGTTTCTGTTTTATTTAATAAAGTTACAAAAGAAAATCCTAATGCACCTAGCATAGCTCCACTAAAAGTATGCAGTATAGTATCCCAATGTGGTACATTATAATAAAAACTCTTTACTTCTCCTAAATATATTGCACAATATAAGAATATTGTATAAAGAATTAGCATATTTGAAGGTATTTCTATTTTAAATTTACGTTCAAATACCCCTGGTAAAAACATTGCAACAACACCTAAAATACATTGAGATAAAATAAGTACATAATCATTTTTTGTTCTTGCAAATGGATCACTTGGGTTCATTACTGATGGAGCTGCAATCATAGCCCATACTAAAAATATAATTGTTAAAATAAGCGAAATAAGTACGAAATAATTAAATATCTTCTGATAATTTATTTTTTTACCTTTCAAATTTTTCCTCTCCTTATTGTTTATTATGTATAAAACACCTGATTCAATATAATATAACAATTTTCATCAAAAGTAAAATATGAAATTTTAGTTAATTAAAAAAAAGTAACATATAAGAACCTCTTACATGTCACTTTTAAAATTTTTTTAATAATTTTCTATAAATACCTCAAAGTAACCTTGTGGATGCAAACATGCCGGACATGCCTTAGGTGCCTCATTTCCTTCATAAATATACCCACAATTATTACATTTCCATAATACTGATTCTTCTTTCTTAAATACAGAATCATTTTCTATATTTTCCAATAATTTTCTGTATCTTTTTTCATGTCTAAATTCAACTTCTGAGATTCTTTCATAAGCAATTGCTATATCTAAAAATCCTTCTTCTCTTGCAACTCTAGCAAACTCCGGATAATCAGCACTCCACTCCTCATGTTCTCCATTAGCAGCTGCTTTTAAATTTTTCACTGTTTCTCCATGTAGTGCTACTGGATATGATGCTGTTATTTCTATAGCTTCATCTGCAAATTCATCCTTTAAGAATTTATAAAATCTCTTCGCATGTTCTTTTTCCTGTTCTGCGGTCTCCATAAATATATTCGCTATTTGAACATATCCTTCTTTTTTAGCTGTACTAGCATAGTAAGTATATCTAGTTCTAGCTTGACATTCTCCCGCAAATGACTTTAATAAATTTTCTGCTGTTTTTGTTCCTTTTAACATTGTTAAAACCACTTCCTTTTATACCATTTTATAGTTATATTTTACCATTTATAGTTATATTTTAAAATACTATCTATTTATAAACACTAGGTATTACTTATTTTTTTCTAGTTTATCTAGCTTCTTATTATATAAAAACATATAAAATGATGCTCCAAATATAATTAAATACCCTATTACACTTAAATAATCTGGTAATACTCCAAAAATAACTAAACTTATTATTGCAGAGAATATTATATTAGAATAATCAAAAATAGATATTTCTTTTGAAGGTGCATATTTATATGCTAATGTTACCCCAAATTGTCCAATACTTGCAAAAATCCCCGCTAATATTAAATATACTAATTGAATCATGGTCATAGACTTATAAACTACAATCATAAATGGGAAAATTACAATAGTTGAGAATAATGAAAAATAAAATACTACCGTATAATGTTTTTCTTTCCCTCCTAAAACTCTTAGGCAAGTGTACGCTGCCGCAGCACAAATAGCTCCAACTACTCCTAATAATGATGGAATTATATCTAAATTAAAAGTAGGTTTTATTATAAATAGCGCACCTAAAAATGCAATAATTATTGCAATACTCTGTTTTATATTTATTTTTTCTTTTAAAAATAATGCTGAAAAAATTATTACAAAAAATGGGCTTAATTTATTCAACATATTAGCATCTGATAAAACTAACTTATCTATTGCATAAAAATTCAATACTATTCCTATAGTTCCAAATATCGATCTTAATATTAAAATCTTTTGGCTATCCTTTTTTCCAAAAAAACTCTCCTTATTCTTTATAATAAATATTGCTGCAATTATGCATGAAACAAGATTTCTAAAGAAAGTCTTTTGAAATGATGGTAAGTCCCCTGCTAGCTTTACAAATGCAGACATCATAGCAAATCCAAAAGCAGATGCTATTATAAATATTATACCTTTCGTCCTATTACTTAGTTCACTCATACTGTTACTCCTTTAATATTTAATTTTCTACATTATATATAATAACTAAAATAACTTATAAATCAAACTTTTAACTATAAAATATCTATAAATAAAAATAAAGTGGAAACCCACTTTATTTTTATTACTATTTCAGACTTTAAAGCTTTCTTATATAATCCTCTGTTAATCTAAATGTTGTCCATTCATCCATAGAAATTGCTCCTAATCCCTTATAGAATTTCTTTGAAGGTTCATTCCAATTTAAACAGACCCATTCCATTCTTTTACACCCCTCTTCTCTTGCAAGCTTGCCTAATATCTTAAATATTTCTTTTCCTAATCCCATACCTCTATATTCTGATCTTATAAATACATCTTCTAAATAAAGACCTGATGTGCCTGTAAAAGTAGAGAAATTATAAAAATAAACTACATATCCTATAGGATTCTCATCTTTCTCAACTATTAAAACTTCTGCTCTTCTTTTTTCAAAAACGTATTTTTTAAGTGACTCTTCTGTTGCGTCTACAGCATGAGATAATTTTTCATACTCAGCTATTTCTTTAATAAATCCTAGAATTAATGATAAATCATTTTCACTTGTTTCTCTTAATGTAAACCCCTCAATATTTGTATTATATCTTCTCATGTTATCCCCCTATGTGTAATATAAATATCTTCAAATGATATCTAAATTCTAATTAAAATATCATTTATATCATTACTAACTTTTAATCTTTCACTGTATACCCATTCTACATCAAATTCTAATGAAAATATTTTTGAGAATGAGTAGTACATACTTATTTCTTGATAATAGATTTCTAAAGCTTCTAAGTTGCCTTTATAACATTCTGGTTTAAATAATTTCTTTTCTTTATTTATAAATAACTCATCAACATATTTTAAAAAGGTCTCCATAAGACTTTCATTTTTAACATCAAAAGGAACTTTTAACAAATCCCATTGAATATCTTCCTTTAAGTTATATCTTTTAATAGCTTCTAATACAATTAGATAATCATTTATATCCATCTTTCGATAATAATTAAGTTTTTCTTCTCTAGTACTCCACAATGCTAACTTCTCTTTTAATGGTAGATTCTTTATATTTAGAATAGCCTCTGAAGGACCAACTACAGCTTTCTCTATTGGTTTATCTATACTCTCTATCTTTTCCTTTATGAAATCAGCTGTATCTCCTACTGAAGCTACATATCCAACATCATATATTCCTTTTCTTCCCGCTCTTCCTGCTACCTGTTTTACTTCTTGAGATGTAAGCTCTCGTATTTCCTCTCCATCAAATTTTCTTATAGACATAAATACGATTCTTCTTATAGGTAAATTTACTCCCATTCCTATTGCATCTGTTGTAACAAGAACTTTAGTATCTTTATTTATAAACTGATTATATTGCATTCTTCTAACCTCAGGTGGTAAATCACCATATATTATACTAGCTTTAATACCTAGATTAGAATATTCTGATGCAATTTCTAAAACTCGCTTTTTAGAGAATACTACTATTGCATCTCCCTCCTGCGCATCTCTAATATTGAAATTCTTATATTCTACTTCTAAAGGAACATTTCTTGTATACTCCTTTATTTCATAATCATCTTTACAATCCTTTAATATCTTTTCAAGTAACTCCTTAGTATTAAGTGCTCCACAAACATGAATTTCTTTACATCTTAAACCTAATAAAGCTCTAGTCCATGCTGCCCCTCTTTGAGAATCACCAATCATTTGAATCTCATCTATTACTGCAATATCATATTCTTCTCTTAAATTAAGTTTTTCAATTGTACATGATAAATGAGTTGCACCTTCTTTAATTATTTCTTCCTCTCCTGTAGCTAAGTTACAAACAACCCCTTCACTGTTAAGCTTTTCAAAGTTTTCTAAAGCTAATATTCTTAAAGGTGAAAGATATATTCCCTTTCTAGCTGTTTTTAATCTCTCTATAGCATTAAATGTCTTACCTGTATTTGTATCACCTAAATGAATAAAGAATTTTCTTTCTATATTTCTAGCATTTATATATTCATTTTTAGGATTATCAGGAAAATTCTTTTCAAACTCTTCTGCTATTATATTCGGAATATGATGTTTTGTAAGTACAGTAATAAATCCAGAGTTTATTAATAAATTATAATTTCCCCTTACAACTTGATAATAGTCAAAATCTGTTCCATTTTTTTTATTATATGATTCAAGTATTCTCTTAGCTGTCTCTTCAAGAAGTTCCTCATACCTCTCTAAAACAACATCATATTCTTTAAACCCTTCAGTTTCCATTTCCAATAGTGTCTTTATTTTTTTCCTTATTGCTGCTTCATGTTCAAAAAGAGCCCCTGCCTTAGAGTGATGAACTATTTCTTCTATTTGAGTAATTTGACTTTTTAATTTTTTAAATTCTCTTTGTGCTGCATTTTTTTTCATATACTCCCTCCATAAGGATTTTATTAATATATTTATATTGTACAACAAATAAGGGCCGTTTCAAAACAGCCCTTAAGATTTTTATTAAAACTTTACACTTGATACTTGTCTTACCATATCCAACTCCTTTTCAGACTCTACTTGGACTAATGTTTCGTTCCAATTTTTATCAAACTTAATCTTAAATACTTCAACATCAGCCTTGTTACTTACTGGTGCCATTGTTACATACTCAGTTTTATTAATCAGTTTTTGCTCTAAAATTTGATAGTCAATTTTATTTCCGTTTTCATCATGAAAAGTCATTATCTTTTGTTCCAAAATTATCACTCCTTCATCAATAATATTAGTATTGTTCAAAACCTATAAAAATTATAGCTTTAAATTTTATTTATTTTCAAAAAAATTAGAGCTACCTTCTTTGATAGCTCTAACCTTTTATTCTAAAACTTTTATATTTTCCCCATCACTTTCTAGAATGATAGTTCCTTCAAAATCAGTTCTAAGTAAATTAATATTATTCTTTTCTAATAGCTCTAGTATTTCCTTATGAGGATGTCCATAATCATTTCCTTCTCCAACTGGAATAACTGCAATATCTGGTGAAACTTCTTTTATAAAGTCTTCTGATGAAGAAGTAGTACTACCATGATGGCCTACCTTTAATACATCAGCATCAATATTTTCTCCATTAGCAATAACTTGCTTTTCTACAAGTTTCTCTGCATCTCCAGTAAATAAGAATGAATTCTCTCCAAAAGTAATCTTCATAATAGGAGAATAATCATTTAACTCATTATATTTATCATCTACTGGTGAAAAAATTTCTACTTTAGTACCATCTCCTAAATCTATCTTAGATCCATCTCCAGCTTTAATAGTAGTTATTTTTAATCCTTCATTTGTAACAGCATTTATCATTTTTTCAAAAGTCTTAGTAGTATGCTCAACCTTTGGAGAATAAAAGTTTTTAACCTCAAATGCATCAAAAATTTCATCAATTCCACCTATATGATCTTCATGAGGATGAGTTGCAATAACGTGGTCTATAGTTGTTACTCCTATTCCTTTAATATATTCTACTAAGCTGTCTGCCGACTTATTTGGTCCTGCATCTATTAATAAATTTTTACCATTAACTTGTACTAAAGTTGCATCGCCTTGTCCAACATCGATATAGTGAACCTTCATAGTACCAATAGCGCCTGTAGTTGTATTTTTTAGTTCTCCACCAAATGCTATAGTTACTAAAGCAATAATCGCAAAAATCACTGTTGTAATTAATTGAGCCTTTTTGTTTCCTTTGTGCTTCTTCATAGCCTTATCATAGCTATTTTTCAATTTCTTATCATTCATTTAAATCTTTATCCTTCCTATAGTATACGTAAAATAATTTTACATTGTAAATATAAAACTGTCTAGTATAGTTAAAAATCAACTAAATAAAGGAGATGTAAAAAACACCTCCTTCATTTATAACTATGCAGTTACTTCATCAATCATTATATCATCATCCGAATAATATTTTTCTTCATCAAACTCATTTTCACTTTTACTTACGATAAGTGTACATATACAATCCCCAAATACATTTATTGTAGTTCTACACATATCTAGTATTCTATCTACACCCATAATAAGCCCTATACCTTCTACAGGTAATCCAACAGTTCTTAAAACCATAGATAACATTACTAGCCCAACTCCTGGCACTGCAGCAGTTCCAATAGATGCAAGTGTTGCAGTAACTATTACAGCCATTATTTGTCCTATTCCTAATTCAATTCCATATATTTGAGCTATAAAGACAGTTGCAGCTCCTTGCATTATAGCTGTTCCATCCATATTTATTGTTGCTCCTAAAGGTATTGTAAAAGATGATACCTTATTACTTACTCCAGAATCATCCATTGCCTTTTTTGTAACAGGTAATGCAGCCCCACTTGATGCCGTTGAAAAAGTTACAGCTGCAACTTTAGCGAATCTTTTAACAAATGGTACAATGTTTAATCCTGTAAATGCTTTTAATAATCCAGAATATACAACTACAGCATGAACAGCTAACGCTAATAAAACAACTATCATATATTTAACTAATGATCCAAAAGCTTCAAATCCTGTTGTTGCAAAAGTATTTGCTATTAGTCCAAATACTCCAAAAGGTGCAATAGCCATTACTATATTAACCATTTTTAAGCAAACCTCATTTAAACTTAGCATAAAGGTTTTTACAGGTTTAGCCTTTTCACCTAATATACTTATAGTAGCCCCAAATAAAATTGAGAACGAAATTATTTGAAGCATGTCCCCATCTACCATAGCTTTAATTGGGTTTGTTGGAATTATGCTTATTATTAAATCAGCTATGCTTTGACTTTCTCCTATTGTAGGTTCTTGAAGAACTAAACTTGACATATCTAATCCTACTCCTGGATTAATTAAAAATCCTAGTCCTATAGCAATAGATATAGCAACCGCTGTTGTAAATAAATAAAATACTACTGTTTTGCCCCCAATTCTTCCTAAGCTCTTTATATTTGCAAGTGATGCAACTCCACAAGTTATAGATGCAAACACTAATGGAACTACAAGCATCTTAATAGCACTAATAAATCCTGTTCCTAAAACTTTTAAGATTCCATTTAAAAATACTGTATCTTTTATAAATCCACTTGGTAAAGCTCTAATTGCTAATCCTAAAAGTAATCCTAGCCCCATTCCTATAAATATTTTTGCAGTTAATCCTATTTTATTTTTCATAAAACTCCCCCTTTTATTTTGCTTATATCTATATATTACCACATAAATGCATAATTTCAAAATTTTTATTCATTTTTCTAAAAATTAAATTCTATTTTTTTATTTTATTCATTTTCATATTATATATTAATCTGCATTTATTCTTCCTTTTAAAGCTATATCTAAAATTTACTTTTTGTTTTTATAATATTATAAATATCATATTATGAAATTTATTTTTTTATAACTTTCATTTTAAAAAAATAACTTTTTTCTGTTAAATAACCCTGTTTTTGTATATTTTTCTAGGTTTAGACTGTTTTATTAAAGATACTTCTCTTTTTTATGATATAATATTACCTATAAATACATAGATAAAGGAACTTTTTAATTATGAATATTTTTAAATCTTTTTTAGAATTTCTTCCTTATCCAGTTTGGATAGAAGACATAAATACTAAAATAATATTCTTAAATAAATCTTATGAAAATTTATATAATACAAAATATAGTGATATCATAGGTAAGACAAATAAAGAAGTTTTTCCCAAAGTAACTGCAACATTATATGATAACCAAATAAAAAGATGTATATCAGAAAAGAAGAGTATAACTTTTAATGTTAATATAGATAATATTTTTGTTGAGTGCATAATCTTTCCTTTATTAAATTCACATAATGAAATACATTCAATAGCCGGTATTATATTACCTATAAACGATAAATTAAAAAGAGAAAAAGAGTTAAAAAAACAAAAAGATATATTAAAAACTATAATAGACTCTTTACCAGAAGCTATATTCTACAAAGATAAAGATTGTAAATTTATCGGCTACAATAAAAACTTTAGTGACTTTTATGAAAAGCTTGGAGTTTATGATTTAATAGGCAAATCTGATTTGGAAATATATCCAAATAAAGAAATTGCAAAAAAATTTCTTGAGCAAGATAAAGAAATTATGAAGACAAAGAAAGCAAAGTCTTCTCAATACTCTATATCTTATAAAAATGGTGATGTTAAATTTGAAGAAAACCTTAAAGTTCCTGTCATTAATGAAGATGGTGATGTTTTGGGAATTGTAGGCCTTTCTAGAGATATTACAGATAGAAAAAAATTAGAGAACAAACTAAGATATTTAAGCTATACTGATTATCTTACTGGTTTGTATAATCGTTCTAGCTTCGAAGAAAAACTAAACAAATATAATCAAGAAAAATATCTTCCTCTCGGAATAATAATGGGTGATGTCAATGGTTTAAAAATAGTTAATGATACATTAGGCCATCTAGAAGGTGATAAACTTCTTATAAGCATCGCTAATGTATTAACAGATGTTTGTTCAACAAAAGGTTCTGTCTTCCGTTGGGGTGGAGATGAATTTATGATTCTTTTACCAAATAGCAATGAACAATTATGCGAAAATATAATGAGAGAAATTTTACACAAATGCGAAGATAGTGATTATAAATTTATTCAATTAAGTATAGCACTAGGCGAATCTGTCAAAAGCTCCACATCTCAAAATATATACGATTGTATAAAAGAAGTAGAAGAAAAAGTATATAGAAGAAAATTGTTAGATAAAAAAAGTATACGAAGCTCTGTAACAGATTCTTTAATAAAAAGTCTTCAAGAAAAAAATACTGAAACTGAAGAACATACCGAAAGAGTAACTACATACGCTTATTCCTTAGGACTTGTACTCAACCTTAAAGCTTCAGAATTAGATGAACTCTTTTTAGTTGCTAAGTTCCATGATATAGGAAAAATAGGTATACGTGAAGATATACTTTTAAAACATGGAAAATTAACATACGATGAATTCATGATAATGAAAACCCATTCCGAAAAAGGCTATAGAATACTTCAAGCTATGGGAGAACTCGAAAATGTAGCTAAATGTGTTTTATGCCATCATGAAAAATGGGATGGTACTGGCTACCCTCTAGGACTTAAAGAGCAAGAGATACCTCTTATATCACGAATAATTTCTATTGCAGATGCTTATGATGTTATGAGAAGTGAGCGTACATACAAGAAACCAATGAGCAAAGAAGATGCTATTTTAGAGTTAAAAAATTGTTCTGGTTCTCAATTTGACCCTTTTTTAGTTGATACTTTTATAAATTATGTTTTAAATAATATTTGATTTATCTATAATCAAAAGATAAGGAGATTAATTATGGACAATATTTTAACTACTGAATTGAATAATTTCAAATTATTATATCCAAACATTGAATTTTATTTTTTCGAAGAAATTGACTCTACAAATAATTTTTGTAAAAGTTTAGCTAATAAAGGCTTCGATAAACCAACTTTAGTATTAAGTGATAAACAAATATGTGGTAGAGGAACAAAAGGTAGAAACTGGCTTTCACCTAAAAATAAAGGACTATGGTTTTCTCTCTTATTAAAACCAGACTTTTCTACTAAATTTCTAAGTATTATCCCTATTTTAACAGCTACTGCTATATATGAGACTCTGTTAGAATTTGATATTAAAGCTACTATTAAGTGGCCAAACGATATTTTTATTAAAGATAAAAAATTAGGTGGTATTTTAACTGAGAGCAATATTTCCAACGAAAAAATAGACTATTTAATAATTGGTATCGGTATTAATATAAATTTAGATATAACCGATTTTGACTTAGAACTTCAAAACAAGGCTACATCACTTAAAATTGCTTATGGAAATGATTTTAATAGGTTTAAGATTCTTAATACTTTCATAAAAAAATTCAGCAATATATATTCAGATATTACTGAAGATAAGATAATTTCTATATTAAAAATTTATAAAGCTAACTCCTGTATTTTAAATAAAGAAGTCAGCTTACATTATAATAATACATATGAAATTGTAACTCCTATCGATATTGCCAATGATGGAAGCCTATTAGTAAAAGACTCTAATAATATAATAAAACAAATTTACTCTGGTGAAGTTTCTCTTAGATTTTAAGAGAAACTTCTAAATCTTTTATATCGCTCGTCTAAAAGAGCATTTATTGTTTTACTCTTCAAAACTTCTAATTCTTTTATTAGCTCTACCTTTATATTTTTAGCAACACTTTCTATATCATTATGAGCTCCACCTTTAGGCTCTTTAATGACTTTTTCAATTATATTTCTCTCTAAAAGCTCATAAGATGTAATCCCCATATTTTCTGCTACTTCTTTTGATTTTGTTGCATCTTTTAATAATATAGATGCAAAACCTTCTGGTGATAAAATTGAATACACAGAGTTTTCTAACATCCAAACTCTGTCTCCAACAGCTAATGCAAGTGCTCCGCCACTTCCACCTTCACCAATTATAATTGATATTATAGGGACCTTAATTTTAGAAATCTCCATTAAATTTCTAGCTATAGCTTCTCCTTGCCCTCTCTTTTCTGCTTCAACACCACAATAAGCTCCTGCTGTATTTATAAAACAAATTATAGGTCTATTAAACTTTTCAGCTTGCTTCATAAATCTTAATGCTTTTCTGTATCCTTCTGGGTGGGGAGAACCAAAATTTCGTTCTATATTTTCTTTTAAATCTCTTCCCTTTTGCATCCCTATTACAGTGACTGGTTCATTTTCTAAAAAAGCAATACCGGCTACCATAGCCTTATCATCTTTATAAGCTCTATCTCCATGAAGTTCTATAAAATCTTTAAATATTATATCTATATATTGAAGTGTAGTAGGCCTTTCAATCATTCTCGCTGTTTCAACTCTACTCCAAGCTTTAATGTTTTTGCTCATAGTTACGCCTCCTTGTATCCATGAAGCTTTAAAAGTTTATATAAAGTTCTTTTCATATCTTCTCTCTTAACTATTTTATCAACAAATCCATTTTCTAATAGAAACTCTGCACTTTGGAAGTCATCAGGTAACTTTTCTTTTAATGTTCCTTCAATAACCCTTCTTCCAGCAAATCCAACCAATGCTTTTGGTTCGGCTAAAATTATATCACCTAACATGGCAAAACTTGCGGTAACACCTCCTGTTGTAGGATCTGTTAATACTGTAATATATAAAAGCCCTTCATCATTATGCTTTGCAATAGCACTACTTACCTTGGCCATCTGCATAAGCGAGAAAATACCTTCCTGCATTCTAGCACCACCAGATGTAGTAAAAATTATTATAGGTAATTTCTCTTTTGTAGCCTTTTCAATTGCTAATGTTATTTTTTCTCCCACAGCAATCCCCATACTCCCCATAAGAAAGTTTGAATCCATTACAGCTATTATATTTTTTATTCCATTTATTTTACAGTCACCTGTAATTACTGCTTCAATTAGTCCACTTTTCTCTCTATTACTTTTTAACTTTTTCTCGTATCCATCAAAATTCATAGGATTTCTTGATGAAATACTAGAGTTAAATCCATTGAAAGACCCTTTATCACATATTTGATCTATTCTCTCATAAGCTCCCAATCTAAAATATCCGCCACAGTGATTACAGATTTTATAGTTTTCTTCTAATACTTTTTTGTATAATATTTTTCCACAATTTCCGCATTTAACCCATGTACCATCTGGAACTATCGGTAAATCTAAAGCTTCTTCTTTAGTTAAATTTACTACTCCGTACTGTCTTTTCTTAAAAATACCCATAATAATCACCATACTATAAATTATATTCTGTACTTATAAATGAAGTATCAAAAATACCTAATTTAAATCTTTCATTGTTTAATATGTCTATCTGAAAATCTATATTGCATTCTACTCCTTGTATTACAAACTCATCTAAAGCTCGAATCATTTTATTTATAGCCTCTTCTCTATTATTTCCATGAACTATCACTTTGGCTATCATTGAATCATACACCGGTGGTATTGTATATCCTGGATACACCGCTGTATCTACCCTAATACCATTCCCCCCTGGCACATTTAAAAACTCAATTTTCCCAGGAGAAGGTGCAAAATTCTTATTAGGATTTTCTGCATTTATTCTACATTCTATAGAGTGACCTTTAACATTTATATCTTCCTGATTTATTGACAGTTTCTCACCATTAGCTATTCTCAATTGTTCTTTAACTATATCTACTGAAGTAACCATTTCTGTTACTGGATGCTCTACCTGTATCCTTGTATTCATTTCCATAAAATAAAAGTTCTTATGTTTATCTACTAAAAACTCAATTGTTCCAGCATTTGTATACCCTACTGCTTTAGCAGCATCTACTGCAGCTCTTCCCATCTTTTCTCTTAACTCATCAGAAAGTATAGATGATGGTGCTTCTTCTAATAATTTTTGATTTCTTCTTTGAACAGAGCAATCACGTTCACCTAGATGAACTACATTCCCAAAACTATCTGCAAGTATTTGAAATTCAATATGTCTAGGATTCTCTATAAACTTTTCCATATATACTGAATCATCACCAAAATTAATTTGTGCTTCAGATTTAGCAGTAAAAAATGAATTTTCAAGTTCATCTTCTTTATGAACTATTCTAATCCCTTTACCTCCACCACCAGCTGAAGCTTTTATCATAACTGGATAGCCAATT
Source organism: Clostridium disporicum (assembly GCF_001405015.1). GTDB lineage: Bacteria > Bacillota > Clostridia > Clostridiales > Clostridiaceae > Clostridium > Clostridium disporicum_B. The sequence continues at coordinate 136,795 of NZ_CYZX01000002.1, read as the reverse complement.
CTCTTAGCTTCTATTTTGGCTTCCTTAAAAGATTTTACCAATCCATCACTTCCTGGAACAATTGGTACTCCAGCCTTACTCATAATTTCCCTTGCTTTTGATTTATTCCCCATAAGATTTATAACTTCACTACTTGGTCCTATAAACTTTATATTACATTCTTCACATATAGCTGCAAATTCTGCTTTTTCAGATAAAAAACCAAATCCAGGATGAATCGCATTGCATTTAGTTATAACTGCAGCACTTATTATATTGCTTTCATTTAAATAGGAGTCTTTTGACTTAGGAGTACCAACACAAATAGACTCATCAGCTAATTGAGTATGCATAGCTTCCTTATCTGCTTCAGAATATATTGCAACAGTCTTTATTCCCATTTCCTTACAAGCTCTTATTACTCTTACAGCAATTTCACCTCTATTAGCTATTAATACCTTTCTTATCATAAAACACCTCTTTATCTTAACCTATCATAAATGTTAATTCAGCTTCACAAGCCTTTTTACCATCTACATATGCTATTCCTTTACCAATACCTGCTACTCCTCTAATTTTAGTTAATTCAACCTCTAGAGTTAAAATATCACCAGGCACAACTTTTTTTCTAAATTTAGCATTATTTATACCACCAAAATAAGCTATTTTTCCTTTAAACTCTTCTCTTTTTAAAAGAGCAACAGCACCTGCTTGCGCTAAAGCCTCTACTATCAATACTCCAGGCATAACCGGTTCTACTGGAAAATGTCCTTGAAAGAAATATTCATTCATAGTAACATTTTTTATTGCAACTATTTTATTTCCTTCTAAACTTTCAACCTTATCTATTAAAAGAAAAGGATATCGATGCGGAATTATCTCCATAATTTCTTTTATATCCATAACTAATCTCCTTAGACTATTTAATTTTAAATATATTCATACCAAACTCTACTATATCTTCATCTTTTCTTAATACTTCAACTATCTCACCATCAAAATCTGAAGTGATTTCATTCATAATCTTCATAGCTTCAACTATACAAAGTACATCTCCCTTTTTTACTTTAGATCCAACCTCAACATAAGGCTTACCACCTGGTGTTGAAGATGAATAAAATGTACCAACTAAAGGTGACTTAACTTCTTTTAACTCTATATCGATAATATTATTACTTTCTTCTTCCACTACTAATTCTTTTTTAGGTATAGATTTTGAATTAGTATTTCCAACATTAACTTCTTCTTTGTTATTTATTTCTTTAAAACTTACTTCATCATTTTTACTCAATTTTAATTTAAAACCATCATTTTCTAGTTCAAATACTCTTATACTAGATGAATCTATTTCATGTATTAGTTCTTTTATTTTGTTATAATCTAGCACTATAAATTCTCCCTCCATTTTTTAAATATAAGGGTTCCATTATGTCCTCCAAATCCTAATGAGTTTGACATTGCATAATCATACTCTTTTCTTATACCTTCATTAACAACTAAATTTAAGTCACATTCTTCATCTTCATTTTTATAATTTATAGTTGCTGGAATAAAGTCCTCCTCTAATGATTTAATTGATATTATAGCTTCTATAGCTCCAGCTGCTCCTAAAAGATGACCTGTCATTGACTTAGTAGAACTTACGTATATATTTTTATAATCTTCTCCAGTTGCTTTTTTAACTGCTAACGTCTCAACCTTATCATTAATCTCTGTAGATGTACCATGAGCATTTATATAACCAATATGCCTTGAAGAAATATCTGCATCTTTCATCGCTTGAATCATAGCTCTTGCTGCTCCATCTCCATCACTACTTGGTGATGTAATATGATATGCATCACATGTAGTACCGTATCCTACTACTTCAGCATAAATTTTAGCACCTCTTTTTAATGCACTATCTAAATCTTCTAAAATTAATGCCCCTGCACCTTCCCCCATAACAAATCCATTTCTATCCTTATCAAAAGGTATAGATGCTCTATCCTTATCCTCACTTCTGCTCAAAGCAGTAAGTGACTGGAACCCTGCAATTCCGAAAGGTGTAATTGAAGCTTCAGAACCACCAGCAATAATGACATCTAAATAACCATCCTTAATACTTCTATAAGCTTCACCTATAGCATGTGTAGAGGTTGCACATGCAGAATTTAAACTTAAACAACTACCTAAAATCCCATGCTCTATAGCTATTGTTCCAGCTGCAATATTAGCAATTCCCATTGGTATAGTAAGTGGTGATACTCTACTTGGCCCTCTATCTTTTAGTGTATTGATTTGATTTTCTATAGTACCTATTCCACCTATACCACTGCCAAATACAACTCCAACTCTTTCTTTATCTATATTACCTAACTCAAGCTTACTATCTTTTATAGCTTCATTAGATGATATAACAGCAAATTGAGTGTACTTATCCATCCTTTTTGCATCTTTTTTTCCTATATAATCTTCTACATTAAAATTTTTAACTTCTGCTGCTAGCTTAACTTTAAAATCTTCTGTATTAAAATAAGTAATCTGTTCTATACCATTTTTATTCTTTTTTACATTGTTCCAAAATTCACTTACTGAATTTCCTATTGGCGTTATTGCTCCCATTCCTGTAACTACTACTCTTCTTTTCATAAGAAACTCCCTTCTAGTTCATAACCATTCCACCATCAACACTAATTACTTGCCCAGTAATGTAGTTAGATAAATCAGAAGCTAAAAACAATACTAAATTTGCTACTTCTTTTGGTTCTCCTATTTTTTTCATAGGAATACTTTGGATTATGCTCTCTTTAACTTTCTCTGGTAAACCCTTTGTCATATCAGTTTTTATATAGCCCGGCGCAACTACATTTACGTTAACATTTCTTGTTGCTAACTCTCTTGCAATAGACTTTGAAAACCCTATTACTCCAGCTTTCGATGCTGCATAATTACATTGACCTACATTCCCCGATATACCAACTACTGAGGAGATATTTATTATCTTTCCATATCTTTGCTTCATCATAATTCCAGAAGCAGCCTTTGTAGCATTAAAAACCCCTTTTAAGTTGACATCTATTACTGAATCAAAATCCTCTTCTTTCATTCTGAGAATTAAACCATCCTTAGTTATTCCTGCATTATTAACTAAAATATCTATGCTCCCAAGGCTTTCCTTTGCTTCTTTAATGAATTCATCAACTTCTCCTCCGTTGCTTACATCGCACTTTCTAGTAAACACTTTAACACCTAGTTCTTTTAACTCATTAATCAAGCTACTTAAATCTTCATTTTCTTTTCTATAATTTATAGCTATATTGGCTCCATTTTTCGCCAAAGTTATAGCTATTTCCCTTCCTATACCTCTTGTGGCTCCAGTAATAACTGCATTTTTATTATTAAGCATTCAAATCACCTACTCCCTCTAATGTTTTATTTAAAGACTTAAGATCTTCAACATTAAATATATTTACTTTAGCTTTATTAGCTCGAGCTATTTCTTTAATGAAACTACTTAATGTTCTTCCTGGCCCTATCTCTATAAATGTATCAATTCCCATATCAATCATTTTTTCTATTGTCTCTCTCCATCTAACAGACGACTTAACTTGCTTCCCAAGAATATCCTTTATATCATCATCTTTTTTTATTTCTTCCGCTGTAACATTATTTATTACAGGTATTTTTATATTACTAAAACTTATGTTACTAAGTTCTTCTTTCAATTTAATAGCTGCCGGCTCTAATAATACAGTATGGAAAGGTCCAGATACTTTAAGACTTATAGCTCTTTTTGCTCCATATTCTAAGCAAAGATTAGCTGCAAAATTCACTGCTTCCAACTCTCCACCTATTACAATTTGGTTTGCTGTATTATAATTAGCAATTTGAACTATACCTTTATCCTTAGACATCTCTATAGCTTCTTCTATTTTTTCTATAGATAATCCCATAATTGCAGTCATTGCACCAATACCTAAAGGAACAGCTTCCTGCATATACTTTCCTCTCTTTTTTACTAATGCTACTGCATCTTTAAAAGATACGGCCCCTGAGGCAACAAGCGCTGAATATTCTCCCAAGCTTAATCCAGCAACTACCTCAGCTTCAATGCCTTTATTTTTTAGTACTTCTAAAGCCGCAATAGACATAGTAAGTATTGCAGGCTGAGTATTTTCAGTAATATTTAACTCTTCAGCATCACCATTAAAAGTTAAGTTCTTTAAATCAAAATCTAATACTTCATTAGCATCATCAAAAATTCTTTTTGCTTCTTGGAAATTTTCATATAACTCTTTTCCCATTCCTACATACTGTGAACCTTGCCCTGAAAATACAAATGCTACTCTCATATGTCCTCCTTATTTTATAAGGCTTTTCTTAACTCCTCATATTCATTAAATATCTCTTCAATTATCTCTTTAACACTTTGCTTTTTAGAAACCATTCCACTTATTTGACCTGCCATTAATGAACTATTGTCAACATCTCCATCTTTTACAGCTCTTCTAAGCGCTCCTCTTCCTAACTCTTCTAGCTTCTCTGCTGATACATTGCTAGCCTCTAACTTTAGAAACTCTCTAGCTAATCTATTTTTTATTACTTGAACAGGATGGCCTGTAACTCTTCCAGTAACTACTGTATCTATATCCTTAGCTTTTATAACAGCATTTTTATAATTTTCATGAATTGTACATTCATCTGAAACTAAAAATCTAGTTCCCATTTGAATTCCTCTTGCTCCAAGAGCAAAAGCTGCTGTAATCCCTCTTCCATCACAGATTCCTCCTGCTGCTATTACAGGAATATTAACTGCATCCACAACTTGTGGAACTAATACCATGGTTGTTAACTTTCCAACATGACCACCTGATTCGCATCCTTCTGCTATAACAGCGTCAGCTCCAGCTCTCTCCATCCTTTTAGCTAATGCAACTGATGGAACTACAGGTATAACCTTGATTCCAGCTTCTTTCCACATACTCATATATTTACCTGGATTTCCCGCTCCAGTAGTTATAACCTTAACACCTTCTTCTACTGCAATCTTAGCTAATTCTTCTGCGTTATCAGAAAGTAACATTATATTTAAACCAAAAGGTTTATCTGTTAACTTTTTAGTTTTTCTTATTTCTTCCCTAATATAATCTACAGGAGCTGTTGCTCCTGCGATTATACCTAACCCTCCAGCATTTGAAACTGCTGAGGCTAATGAACTATCTGATACCCAAGCCATTCCCCCTTGGAAGATTGGATATTTTATATCTAACATTTTACAGATATCATTTTTCATAAAATCTACTCCAATCTATTATTTTGTTACAGATTCCACAAACTTTACTGCATCTCCAACAGTTTTTATATTTTCAACATCTTCCACTTTTACATTAAACTCATCTTCTAACTCCATAATAACTTGGAATAAATCTAATGAGTCTGCATTTAAATCTTCTATAAATCTTGTTTCTAAAGTTATGTTTTCCTCTTCTATTCCTAATTGATCTGCTACTATTCCTCTAATTTTTTCAAATATCATAATAAATTCCTCCAAATTCAATTTTAATTTTTTATTTTATATTTAAAATTCTATTAATGTTCCTGCCCAAGTTAATCCGCCACCAAAGGCAGCTAAAATTATCTTATCACCTTTTTTTATAAGTTCCTTTTTCACCATCTCATCTAATGCTATTGGTATACTAGCTGAAGATGTGTTTCCATATCTCTCTAGATTTATATAAAATCTATCACTAGTTATTCCTAATCGCCTTGAAGCTTCATCAATAATTCTTGAATTTGCTTGATGTGGTATTATATATTTTATATTCTCTATCTTTTCTCCTGATTTCTCTAAAAGATTATTTACTATGATTGGTATTATTGATACTGCGAATCTAAATACCTCTCTACCTTCCATATCTATATATCTTTTTTCTTCATCACACTCTTTTACAAATGGATTATTTAAAGAAAGACTTGTGCTAGTCAAAGCTTTTACTCCTCTTTCTCCATCGGAACCAAAATAAGTACCGATAATTCCACATTCATCACTAATTTCTAAAATTGCAGCTCCTGCACCATCTCCAAATAAAACACAAGTATTTCTATCTTTCCAATCTACAATTCTTGATAAAACTTCCGCTCCAATCACTAATGCTCTAGTTTTTTCATTAATTTTTAGTAAACTATTAGCTACTATAAGACCATATACAAACCCCGAGCATGCTGCGGATATATCAAAAGCTGTTGCATTTGCACATCCTAATCTTTCTTGTACACTACAAGCTGTAGATGGCATTATTCTATCTGGCGAAGTAGTGGCTACTATAATTAAATCAATATCTTCTGAAGTATACCCACTATTTTTCAGAGCTTCTTCACTAGCCTTAACAGCAATATCTACTGTACCTTCACCACTAGATATTCTTCTTTCTTTAATACCAGTTCTTTTTATTATCCACTCATTAGAAGTGTCTACTAAGGATGATATATATTCATTACTAACTACATTACTTGGGCAATAATGTCCTATTCCTACTATCTTAACTCCTTTCATATCAGTCCTCTTCTCTCATTTTATTTAATTCAATATCAAATATTTTGAATATCAAATTATTTGTATAATAATACTTTTCCCCAATATTGTCAACATTTATATTTTTTATAAAAACCTTGTGTTTTTTTACTCATACTACTATAATAGCATTATTATTTTGATTATCAAACTATTTATTTAAAGGAGTTTATTATGAAAATTAAACCATTAATAATCGGAGATTTAATAACAAAATTACCCATTATACAAGGAGGTATGGGCGTAGGTGTATCATTGTCAAACTTAGCTGGGAATGTTGCAAAACATGGCGCTATAGGCGTGATATCTGCCGCTCATGCCGGATATATGGAGGACGATTTCGAAGAAAACACAACTGAAGCTAATATACGAGGATTAAAAAAACATATAAGAAGAGCTAAAGAAATTTCATTTAATGGAATAATAGGTGTAAATATAATGGTTGCAACTAATTATTATAAAGAACATATCAAAGCCGCTATAGAAGGTGGTGCTGATTTAATAATATCTGGTGCTGGTCTACCATTAAAGCTACCAGAGTTTATAGGTGAAAGTTTAATTAAAATAGTTCCTATAGTTTCATCAGCTAAAGCTACTAATGTTATATTGAAGTACTGGTATAAACATTATAATAAAACTGCTGACGCTATAATAGTTGAAGGTCCACTAGCTGGTGGCCATCTAGGTTTTAAAAAAGATAACCTGGAAGATGAAATAAAAAATTTTGATAAATCCATCAAAGAAGTTATACAAGAGATATCTAATTTCGAAAAAATATTCAACAAAAAAATTCCTGTTATAGTTGCCGGTGGAATCTTTGATTCTGATGATTTTAAAAAATACTTATCTTTAGGTGCTAGTGGTGCTCAAGTAGCTACAAGATTCGTTGCTACTCATGAATGTGATGCTCATATCAACTTTAAAAATGCATACATAAATAGTACCAAAAATGACATTGAATTAGTAAAGAGCCCTGTTGGTATGCCAGGTAGAGCTTTAAGAAATAAATTTACTGAAACTTTAAAAAAAGAAAATATACCCGTAAAAAAATGTTATAATTGTTTAATTCCTTGTAATCCTGCCACTACCCCTTACTGCATCTCAGAAGCATTAATCACAGCAGTAAAAGGAGATACAGATAACGGATTAATTTTTTGCGGCTCAAACGCACATAGAATTAACGCAATTACTTCAGTAAGTGATGTATTATCAGACCTTACTAAAGATCTTGAAATATCATAATTTATTTTTTACTCCTATTAAAATTAATTATTTATTAACTTTTTATTTACGATAATAAATTGTCCCATTAATATTTTTATACTATAATATACATAATTAATATTTTTAGGAGTGATAAAATGAATTTTTTAAAAGGTTCTTATGGAGTAGATTTATTATCTTTATTCCTTATTTTATTATCTTGTATTTTAAATATATGGGATATTACTAGAATATTTTCTATTGCATTGTTAATATTTGCTTTTTATAGAGCTTTTTCAAAGAAAATATATAAACGAAGAGAAGAATATAATATATTCTATACTTATACAAATAAACTATTATCAAAATTCGGAAAATCCCTTCCTTACAATATACCAGTTTATGACCTAAATAACCTTTCTAAAATATTTGAAAACTTTAACTATTGGTTAAATCAAAAGAAAAACTATAAGATTACAAAATGTCCAAACTGTAAGCAAAAATTAAGATTACCAAGAGGAAAGGGAAATATAGTTGTAACTTGTAAAAAATGTTCAACTAAGTTTGATTTTAGAACTTAAAAAAAATGCTATTGCTCCTTTAAAACTGCAATAGCATTTTTTCATTATATATAATTATAATTTTCACTTAACTTATGTACTTTTTATGAACTTTTCTAAAATATCTAGAATTTTAAACTCTGGAGCTTCTTCTCTTAATTTATCTAATTCTACTAGATTCTCTTTAGCCTTTTCAATTGTTTCCCTGTCAATATACTCATTTACAAAGTCATCATTACAATATAATTTATATTTATATATGCTCTCTACATCTAAAACTTCTACCATTTTATATTCTTTTTTGTTAATTTCTTCTTGCAGGTAAAATTTGTTAAATTTTATTATTTATAGTATATAACCTTTATACCTCTTTATCATTAGGATAATAATTCCGATAAGCTACTATTGAATCTACCTCTTCCTTACTTTTTAAACTTTCCTTTCCTTTGCTTTTTGCACCTTTATTCTTTTTTACCACCGATACTTCACCTCTTATATATTAATTACTATTATAAATTTTTATATTTATAATATGTCACTTTATTACTAATACTATTATTAATATAATTTATATTCTTTTATAAGGAGATATCAAAATGAAAAAATTAACATTTATTCTTTTAGTTTTTTTACAACTTAATTTAATTAGTAATATAGTTTATAGTTTATCTGTATTTAATGCTTATGATTTTAAATCTTATGATTATCAAGAACCAACCTACAAAATAATGTTACCTAAATGGTGGAATAACTAAAATAAAAGCTTGAGAAGAGCCAAATACTCTCCTCAAGCCTTATTACTTATTATTTAAACTACTGTTTAACACCTTTAGCAATTAGATTTATAAGAATAACTATTGTATTTTTAGAACTGATCATATCTTTACTTTGCTTTAACAAATGAGCTAGCTTAGGATTAACTCTGGATAAATTCTTAATATCTTCATTTGTAATATTCATTTCTCCTGCAATGCTTCCAACGCCAACTATATCACTATGGATAGCTACAGCCTCAAAATCTAATCCATTAAATCCTCCTAGTTTTAGTATTCTTAAAAGCTTTCTTCCAACTTCCCTATTCCATCTAGCTTTCTTCTCTAGTCTCCCAAGTATATTTCTTTCATTTTTTAATATGTCCGGTTCACTTATTCCCCATACCCCTCTATCTGAATCTATAACTGAAACTATACCTCCATACTTTAAAACCCTATAGATCTCTTTACTTGCAGCTATAGGATCATCTAAATGTTGAAAAACAAATCTACTTACTACAAAGTCATATTTTTCACCATCCAGACTATTATTATAAATTGATTCTTCTTTGAATTCCACTCTACCTTCATATTCGCTTAGATTCTCTTTGGCAAATTTCATAAAATCACTATCTGGCTCTAATAAAGTAACTTTGCAATTTGGCAAATTTTCTAATAAAAGCTTTGAAAAAAATCCTGGTCCTCCTCCTAAATCTAGTATTTTCATACCATCTTCTAACCCTAACCATTTCAAAGTTCTAAATTCTTTTTCCCATCCTAGGCTAACTTGTCTTTCTAATCTATTTATTTCAGCCTTAACTCCTATTAAATTATAAAGGTCACTATAATTCACAATTAACTCCCATTAATATTATTTGTATTCATATTATGATTAAAACTTAATATTTGTTAATTTTATAGTATTATTCTTATTATTAATTCTATTTATAATAAAAGAGATTAATTTAAAATTATAAAATTTAAAATTAATCTCTTAACTATAAATATTAAAATAATGATAATTGGTTTGTCTCAGACATTCCTTCTAAACATCCATGATTGCTTAAAGTTTCTATAACTGTTTTAGAAACCTTAGTTCTAAGTCTTAAATCTTCCTTAGATATAAATTCTCCATTAACTCTTGCTTCAGCTATTGCTTTAGCTGCATTTACTCCAACTCCCTGAAGAGAGCTTAGTGGAGGTCTTAATGAATTATCTACTATTAAAAATTTAGTTGCATCTGATTCATATAAATCAACCTTAAGCATCTTAAATCCTCTTTTATACATTTCAAAAGAAAGTTCACAAACAGTAATTAATCCCTTATCTTTTACAGTTGCACTATTTCCAAGTGCATACAATTCTTGTAATTTTGCATGAACAGCCCCTTCACCTTTGCAAATCAAATCTGCATCAAAGTCATCAGCTCCTCTTACTGTAAAATATGTTGCATAATAAGCAAGTGGGTAATAAACTTTAAAGTAAGCAACTCTAACAGCCATCATTACATACGCAACGGCGTGTCCCTTCGGGAACATGTACTTAATTCTTTTACAACTTTCTATATACCAATCCTCAACGTTATTTTCTTTCATGGTCTTTTCAAACTCTTCAGTAAGCCCCTTACCTTTTCTTACACTTTCCATTATTGTAAAAGCAGTTTTAGGAGCTACGCCTTTATACATAAGATAAACCATAATATCATCTCTTGTAGCTATACAGTCTCTAAGTGTTGTATATCCTTCCTTAATAAAATACTGAGCATTATTAAGCCAAACATCAGTACCATGTGATAAACCTGATATTCTTACTAAGTCCGAAAAAGTTTGTGGTTGTGTATCCACAAGCATTTGCCTAACGAATTTAGTTCCAAACTCCGGCAACCCATATGAACCAACTTCACACTCTAATTCCTCTTTAGTAACTCCTAAAGCATCAGGAGATGTAAATAATGATAATACTTTTTTATCATTCAACGGTATAGTCTTAGGATCTACTCCAGTAATATCTTGAAGCATTCTAAGTACCGTCGGATCGTCGTGTCCAAGTATATCTAACTTAAGCAATCTACCTGATATTGAATGATAATCAAAGTGTGTTGTTGTAACATCTGACGTTGAATCATCTGCTGGCCTTTGTATTGGTGTGAAGTTATATACTTCTGTATAATTAGGAACAACCATAATACCACCTGGATGTTGCCCTGTAGTTCTTTTTATTCCAGTACATCCTATAGTCAATCTTTCTATTTCTGCTTGTGATACTTGCATACCTTTTTGATCTAGATATTTTTTAACAAATCCATAGGCTGTTTTTTCAGCCACTGTACCTATTGTTCCAGCTTTAAATACATATCCTTTACCAAATAATACTTCTGTATACTTATGAATATCCGCTTGGTTATCTCCTGAGAAATTTAAGTCTATATCTGGCTCTTTATCACCTTCAAAACCTAGGAATGTTTCGAAAGGTATATCATGCCCATCTTTAATATAAGGAACACCACAATCTGGACAATCTTTATCTTCTAAATCCGCTCCAGAACTTACTGATCCATCTAAGAAGAAATGTGACTTTTTGCATTTCGGACAAACATAATGTGGTGGTAATCCATTAACTTCTGTTATATCTGACATAGTAGCAACAAAAGAAGATCCAACAGATCCTCTTGATCCAACTAGATATCCATCAGAATATGACTTTGCCACTAACTTTTGTGCAATAAGATAAAGAACAGCATATCCATTATTAATAATAGAATTTAATTCTTTATCCAATCTTTTTTGAACAACTTCTGGTAAATTCTCTCCATAAATTGAGTGTACTTTATTCATGGTCATATTTCTAATATCATCATCAGCACCTTCAATTTTAGGTGGATATGTTTCATCTGGTATAGGTTTTACTACATCTATAGAATCTGCTATTGCTTGTGGATTCTTAATTACTACCTCTTTAGCAATTTCACTACCTAAATACGAAAACTCTTTTAACATTTCTTCGGTAGTTTTAAAATATAGTGGTGGCTGGTTATCTGCATCACCGAAACCTTGCCCTGCCATTATTATTCTTCTAAAAGCTTCATCATAAGGTTCTAAGAAGTGAACATCTCCCGTAGCCACTGTCGGTTTATTTATTTCCTTTGCTAAATTATAAATCTTTCTGTTAATTTCCTTTAACTCATTTTCATCCTTAACATTACCTTTTTCTATTAGATATGCATTATTTGCTATCGGTTGAATTTCAACATAATCGTAAAAACTCATTATCTCTTTAATTTCTTCATCACTTTGACCACCAAGCACAGCTCTATAAATTTGCCCTGCCTCACAAGCTCCACCAATTATTAAGCCATCTCTCATTTCCATAAGTCTTGATTTTTTAGTTCTTGGCCTCCTAAAGAAGTTATCTATATGTGCCTCTGAAACCAGCTTATATAAATTTTTTATACCTTCTTGAGTTTTAGCTAATATAATTATATGATATGTCGGTAATTTTTTTATATCAACTTTATCCAAGAATACCTTATTAAGCTCTGTTAAAGTTTCAACTTCTAACTCTTCTTTTATCTTCTTAATACACTCTACTAAAATATCAGCTGTAGCTTTAGCATCATCTACCGCTCTATGATGGCTTTCAAGTTTAACACCTAAATATTTTGCTACTATATTCAATTTTACCGACTTTAATTCTGGATATAAAAATCTACAAACCTGTACTGTATCAACTACTGTAGGTGAGAATTCTAATCCCATATCATTACAATTTTTTGCTATAAAACTACAGTCAAAGCTTGCATTATGTGCAACTACAACTGAATCTCCAATAAAGTCAATAAACCTTGGTAATACATCATGTATACTCTGTGCATCTCTTACCATATCTTCAGTTATTCCAGTTAATTCTGTTATCTTATATGGTATAGCTCTTCTTGGATTTACAAATTCACTAAAGTTATCTATTATTACTCCACTTTTTATCTTAACAGCACCAATTTCAATTATAGAATCATTTTTCGGAGAAAACCCTGTTGTTTCTAAATCAAACACTACATATGTATCATCTAGACTTTGTCCTTTTTCATTTAATGCTAATGGTACTCCGTCATCTACTAAGTATCCTTCAACACCATATAGTACTTTTATCTTATTTTTCTTAGCAGCACTTTGGGCATCAGGGAATGCTTGAACAACTCCATGATCTGTAATTGCAACTGCTGAATGTCCCCACTTAGCAGCTCTTTCTATTATCTTACTTACAGGGGTAACTCCATCCATAGCACTCATAGTAGTATGGCAATGAAGCTCAACTCTTTTTTCTTCAGCTCCATCCATTCTTTCTATCTTTTTCATCTTTAAAATATCTCTTCCCATAAGTACAACTTCTCTTGCATAAGAATCATAAACAGCTTCTCCTCTTACTTTGCAATAAAGTCCCTTTTTAATATTATCAAGAACTTCTTCTTTTTCTTGAGGTTTTAAGAAGCATTTAACAATTATTGATCCTGTAAAGTCTGTTATATAGAATGTTAATATTATCTTTCCAGTCTTTGTTTCCATAGTCTCTACTTTAAAGACTTCTCCAAGTACAGCTACATACCCAGAAGTTTCATTTATATCTCTAATTGCAGTAGCCTCAATAGAAATATTTCTACCGTAAATGGCATTCTCTGCTTTAGCTTCTCTTTTATATGTATTTTCCTTCTTTTCATATGGTTTTTTCTCAGCTGGCTTACTAGCAGGTTTTGTAACTTGCGGAGCTACACTTACCTCCTTAGCCCTATCTGACATAGCCTTTGCAATTAATTCTCTTTCTTTTCTCGCTGCTTCTTCTGGATCTATTATAACTTCCATCGATGGATCGAATTTTATTTCTATTCTACAATTAATTCCAAATATAATTTTTATGCTATTCTCTATATTTTTACTACCATCTTTAGAATTTAAATGCTCTGTAAGTTTATCATATCCATTAAGAACTAAAACCTTATTATCTTTTACTATCTTCTTACAATTCAACAATAAAGTTTTACATAAAGGCGTCTTCTTAATTATATCTGATACACATTCTACCCAATGATCATTTATTACTTCTTCTAAGCTTATATCACTAGCATCTCTATAGAAGATTATTTCAACAGTAATTTTTATCATAAGTGTTCTACATATAATATTTTTTATTAGTTGTTCCTCTTCTATAGCTAATTTTTCTTTTCCTCTTAAAACTACTTTCAATATATTGCTCTTTTTTAAAAATTGAAATTTTATTATTTTAAGTTCTTTATCTTCTAAGCTCTCATGTTTATTTATTTCAAGGGTTAACTTTTTTAAAACATCTTTGCCCATCTTGTACCCCCAATCAACTTTATCAATAAGTAACTACATTATTATAACACAAATTTATTTTTCTTAAATAAATTTAGAACTTGTATTAATTTCTAACTATATGCACTATAAATTAAATAGTTTAAATCTATTTAATAAATTATTATTATTTTCATTATTCCTTTTTATTAATTCTTCAATATTTCTTCCCTTTATCAATGCTATAACTATAGGAGACAATGCTACTAATCCATCTCTATACCCTAGTTCAACCCTATCATTTAATGTAGATTGATTTAGGTTTATAGTTCCCATTCCTTGAATAGTTTCTAAGTGAGCTGAAGGATATATTTCTATTATATTGTTATCTTTAAAATACTTTTTATCAATTTTATCTTTATGTGACAAATAAATTACTATTATAAGGTCACACTTGTGATTAATTACTGGTTTTATTGGAACATTATCAGCATTTTTATTTGGATACTTAGGATTATTAATTCCTCCATCTGCATATTTATATCCTTTAAACTGTATTGGTTTAAATATAAAAGGAATTGCACAAGATGCTAATGTTATGTCTATTACTTCATCTTCTGAATAATCATTTAATCTAAAATATTCAGGATGCCCTAAGTTAATATTATAAGCACAAGCATATATAGTTCTATTACACTTCTTTATTTCATTCATATTTATATATTCTTCTATAAACTGTTTCACTCCAGATTGTGATAATAAGCCTATGTCTCCCTGTCTAGCTAGATGAGTCTCAATTGTAGCTTTCTCACCAGTATATATTCTTTTAACTGCATCAGATATATTTTTATTTCGTATACTATCTTCATTTAAAATAAATCTTGAATAACTAACATTTGCCCAACTTGATTCTAAAACATTGCTATCATCCATAGAAAACATTAAACCATTAACCGTTCCTATAGATGTTCCAGATATAACAGATATATTTTTAACTATATCTAAATCCCACATAGCCTTAAAAACACCTGCTTCATATGCACCTTTTGCCCCTCCCCCAGATAAAACTAGACCTATGTTTATATCATCTATTTTCTTAGTAATCATATTCAAGTATCACCTCTCACAATTTTATAATAAATAATATTACTTCATAGTACATATATTAACTAACATTTATTAATTCTTAACTTTAAATTCTAAATTAAACAGAGGATACATCTCAATTTTAAAATGTATCCTCCGTTTATTAAAGTTTCTCTATTTCTTTCATTAACTCTTCAATTAAGTCTTCTTCCTTAACTTTCTTAATTATTTCTCCCTTTTTGAAAATTAATCCTTCACCATTTCCTCCAGCAATACCTATATCAGCTTCTCTTGCTTCCCCTGGGCCATTAACAACACAACCCATTACTGCAACCTTTATATTTTTATCACAATTCTCAAGTCTCTTTTCAACTTCTTCTGCAATTTTTATAAGATTGATTTGAGTTCTTCCACAGGTAGGGCAAGATACAAATGTCATACCTTGCTTTCTTAAGCCTAAAGCTATAAGCATTTCTTTTGCAACTTTTATTTCTTCTATAGGATCGCTTGTTAATGACACTCTAATTGTATCACCAATACCTTCAGCTAATAATGTTCCTATCCCTAAAGTTGACTTTATAGTACCACGGAATACAGTTCCTGATTCAGTAACACCTAAATGAAGTGGATAATCACATTCTTTGCTCATTAATCTATATGCTTCTATCATCATAGGAACATCGGAAGACTTTATAGATATTACTATATCAAAAAAGTTCAATTCTTCTAATATTTTTACATGTCTTAAAGCAGATTCAACTAAACCTTTTGCTGTTGGTCTACCATCTCTTTCTAGTATATCTTTTTCTAAAGAACCTGAATTAACACCAATTCTTATCGGAATATTCTTTTCTTTAGCCGCTTCAGTAACTATTTTAACTCTTTCAACATTTCCAATATTACCTGGATTTAATCTTATTGCAGAAACACCATTTTCTATAGATTTAAGCGCTAATCTATAATCAAAATGTATATCTGCAACTACAGGCATAGGAGAATTTTCACAAATCTCCTTTAAACTTTCTGCAGCTTTCATATCAGGTACTGCACATCTTATTATTTCACAACCTGCTACATGTAATGCTCTTATTTGATTTAAAGTAGCTTCTACATCTCTTGTATCTGTATTAGTCATAGATTGAATACTTACTGGTGCATCTCCACCAACATAAACATTTCCGACTTTAACTTTTCTTGTAATTCTTCTTTCCATTTATTCATCTCCTAAAGTTTAACTGGGAAAATTATATCCTTCAATGTTACTATTATCATAAATCCTATTAATATCATAAACCCAACATAATTTACAGCTCCTACTATCTTATCTGGGACTTTTCTCCTTGTTATTAATTCTATAAGCAAAATTACTGTCCATCCACCATCTAATGCTGGGAATGGCAATAAATTAAACACTGCTAAATTTATACTTATAAATGCTAAGAAATATGCAAGTGTATATAGCCCATTTTTAGCTGCTTGCCCTGAAATTTTTATTATTGTTACTGGCCCACCAACGTCTGTCTTAAAGTTTAACTTACCTGTTACTAGTAATTTTAAACTTTTATACGTTTGCCCAACTAAAGATATTGTTTCATTAAATGTTGCTTTAATTGCCTGCCCTATTGTAGGATTTTCTACAGCAGAATAATAAAATCCTATTTGGTATATTTGACTACCATTCTCTTCTACCAACCTAGGTGTAATAGATAAATCTACTTTTTCTCCATTTCTATCAACTAATAAATTTACATTATCACCTTTAGATAATTGAATCTCTATAGAAACATCACTAGGCGTGAATACTCTTGATCCATTAATCTTTAAAATAGTATCTCCTGCCTGTAAGCCTGATTCTAAAGCTGGAGAATTCTCTACTACCTTACTTACTGTTTGTGTACTAAATCCTCTATTGAAGAAAAATACTGTAAAAATTACTAAAGCAAAAAGTATATTCATAATTGCTCCAGCAATAATAACTGAAATTCTTCTTAATGGTGATTTACTTGAGAAGCTTCTTTCATCATCTACTACTTCTTCTTCACCTAACATCTTAACATAACCACCAATAGGAAATAGTCTTAATGAATATTGTGTTTCTTTTCCCTTATGAGAAAAAATCTCTGGTCCCATTCCAATTGAAAACTCTTCTACTTTTATGCCATTTACCTTAGCCATTATGAAATGTCCTAATTCATGAACTATTATAAGCAAACTAAAACCAAGTATCGCTGCTATTATATACACTTATTTTCCTCCTAACACCATTTATTTCTAATGTATTTTCTTACTCTGCAATCTAAATCTATTATGTTGTCTAAAGTTAATTCATTATTTTTTTCATCTTTAAAGTGTTCTAATGATTCCTCAATTATTTCAGCTATTTGTAAGAATTTAATTTTTTCTTCTAATAATAATGCTACAGCCTCTTCATTTGCACCATTTAAAATAGTTGTAGCAAGACCACCTTCTTTTCCTGCTTTATATGCAAGTTCTAAACATTTAAAAGTATGTAAATCAGGCTTTTCAAATGTTAATGTAGCAATTTCATAAAAACTTATAGGTTTTGCAATTCTCTCTATTCTTTCTGGATAATTTAATGCATATTGAATCGGTAATCTCATATCTGGTGAACCTAATTGAGCTATAATACTAGCATCTTTATATTCTACCATAGAATGTATTATACTTTGAGGATGTACTACTACTTCAATATTATCGTAATCACAGTCAAATAAGAAATGTGCCTCAATAACTTCTAATCCTTTGTTCATCAAAGTAGCAGAATCTATTGATATCTTCTTCCCCATATTCCATTTAGGGTGTTTTAAAGCTTCATGTACAGTAACATTTTTAAGTTCCTCTATTTTTTTACCTCTAAAAGGTCCACCTGAAGCTGTTAAAATTATTTTATTTATATCTTTTGAAGTATACCCACTTAAAGACTGAAATATAGCACTATGCTCAGAATCCACTGGAAGTATTTTCACTCCCATTTCTCTTGCTTTGTCCATTACAAGTTCCCCTGCTACAACTAAAGTTTCTTTATTAGCAAGAGCTATATCTTTTCCTGCTTCTATAGCTGCCATAGTAGGTCTTAAACCAATCATACCAACTACCGATGTAACTACTGTATCAATTTCATCTAATGAAGCTATTTCTATTAATCCCTCTATACCTTCTAAAACCTTTATGTCAAGATCATTACTACTACAATAATTTTGTATTTCTTTAGCACAATCTTTATCCATCATAGCCACATATTTAGGTGAAAATTCTTTTATAATTTCAATTACCTTCTTAACAGAAGAATTTGCTGTAATCCCTATAAGATTTATTTTATTAGTTGAATTTCTAATAACATCTAGTGTCTGCGTTCCTATGGAGCCTGTAGCTCCTAAAATAGAAATGTTTTTCATTTTTACCTCCTACGTTTTTAATTTATATGTTTTACTAAACAATATAAATTATGTAATTCCTTATTGATATTTTATATTATTCCTTTCAGAAAAACAATTAATGTTACCTTCTTTTAATTATATATTTAAATTTGTAAATACATTACTTATTTTTTAATATAAAGAATACTAAAATAGGAGCCATAAAAAATAGCTCCTATTTTAGCATTATTTATATTTTAACAATAAAAGTTAAATAATAAAATACTACCATTCCATTAAATAAAATAGAGTCAAATCTGTCCAATATACCACCATGTCCTGGAATTATATTACCATAATCTTTAATACCAACAGCTCTTTTAACTGAAGATGCTACTAAATCTCCAAACTGTCCCATAATTCCGCATAAAGCTCCAATTAAAAAGTAATGAATTAAATCTACTCCAGGTACATATTTACCAATTATCATCCCAAAAATTCCACATCCTATAACACTTCCTAGAAATCCGCCTAAAGCACCTGCTATAGTTTTTTTTGGACTAACTTTTGGACATAACTTTTTCTTGCCTAGATATTTTCCACTATAATATGCTAAAGTATCACAAAGCCAAGATCCAATAAATACTAGCCATATTAAGTATTGTCCTCCTACCTTATTATTGATAATAGGTAAAAAACTAAATAATATTCCTACATAAATAAATCCCAAAATAGTTACAGCTACATCCATAAATGAATACTTTAAGTCTATAACTGGAATTATTAAAGCTATTACAGTTATAAAAATAAGAATATATAACATATTTTCAAAATTATTATTGATTAAATAATATATAGCTAATAGAATATATCCTATTATTGGTAATGTCTTTATCTCTTTGCTTTTAAGCGCATTGTAAAACTCGTATAATCCAACTGCTGAAATTACTATTGTAAATAACTTTAATGGCATTCCCCCCAAAAATACAAATATTAATAGGGGAGCAAGTATTAGCGCTCCTAAATATCTACTATTTGATTTCATATATCCACCTCAATTATTATACTCCACCAAATCTTCTATCTCTATTTTGATAATCATAAATAGCCTTTTGTAAATCGGATTCACTAAAATCAGGCCAATTTACATTAGAATACCAAAATTCTGAATAAGCACATTGCCATAACAAGAAGTTACTTATTCTTTGCTCTCCTGAAGGTCTTATGATTAAATCTGGATCTGGCGAATTTTTTGTGTATAGATAATTATTAAATAAATCTTCGTCTATATTTTCTTTATTTATCTTTCCAGATTCTATATCAGAAGCTATATTTTTTACAGCTCTAACTATTTCATCTCTACCACCGTAATTAAAAGCAACATTTAAAACTATTCCTTTATTATCTTTTGTTAATTCTATTGCTTCATAAATTTTATTCTTAACTTGATCTGGTAAAGCATCAACATCACCTAAAATTCTTAAAACAACTCCATTTTGATGCAAAGCTTCAACTTCATTAGTTAAATATTGCACTAACAATTTCATTAATGCTTCTACTTCATCTTTTGGTCTTTTCCAATTTTCTGTAGAAAATGCATACAAAGTCATATATTCTACACCTAATCTATCAGCTTCTTTAAGGATTTTTCTTATAGTTTCTACACCAGCTTTGTGTCCCATCGATCTTGGAAGTTTTCTTTTCTTAGCCCATCTTCCATTTCCATCCATAATTATAGCTATATGTTTAGGAATTTTATTAAAATCAAGTTGAATTTCTTCATTAATTTCTTTATCCTTTTTAAATAGCTTAAGCATATTTAACTCTCCTCCATCATCACAAAGCAACCTTTGAAAAATATATTATGGAAAAAACCTGCTAAATAGCAGGTTTTAAATTGACATAATCTCTTTTTCCTTAGCTACTATTATTCCGTCTATTTCTTTAACGAATAAATCAGTCTTCTTTTGAACTCCATCTTCTGCCTTTTTAACTTCATCATCAGATATGTGTCCATCTTTCTTTAATGCTTTAATCTTTTCATTAGCATCTCTTCTTATAGATCTTATAGCTATTTTAGCATCTTCTCCTACAGCCTTAACATTTTTAACAAGTCTTTTTCTTGTTTCTTCTGTTAATTCTGGAACTAATAATCTTATTACTGATCCATCATTTGAAGGATTTATTCCTAAATCAGATTTTAATATAGCTTTTTCTATCTCCTTTAATAAAGGCTTCTCCCATGGAGTAATAACTAACATTCTTGGTTCTGGAGCAGAAATATTTGCTACTTGAGATAATTGACATTGGCTTCCATAGTAGTCAACGAAAATTCTATCAAGCATTGTTGGGTTTGCTCTCCCCGCTTTCATTGTCGATAAATCTGAAGTTAAAACTGAAACAGTTTTTTTCATCTTAGCTTCTGCAGTATTAATTATGTCTTTAATCATATTTTACCTCCTTATTACTTAGATACTATTGTACCTATCTTTTCACCTTTAATCGCTCTTTTTATATTACCTTCATCACTTATTCCAAATACTAATATTGGGATATTATTGTCCATACATAGAGTTGTTGCAGTTGTATCCATAACTTGTAACCCTTGTTCAATAACTTCCATATATGTAAGTTTATCATATTTTTTTGCATCTGCAAACTTATTTGGATCTTTATCGTATACACCATCAACATTTTTTGCTAATAGAATTACATCTGCTTCTATTTCTGCTGCTCTTAATGCTGCAGCTGTGTCAGTTGAAAAATATGGATTACCTGATCCTGCTCCAAATATTACAACTCTTCCTTTTTCTAAATGTCTAACTGCTCTTCTTCTTATAAAAGGTTCTGCAATTTCTTTCATTTCTATAGCTGTTTGTACTCTAGTTAAAACTCCAATTCCTTCTAAAGCATCTTGAAGTGCTAAAGCATTTATACATGTAGCTAACATTCCCATATGATCAGCGGTAGTTCTGTCCATTCCTTCACCAGTTCTACCTCTCCATATATTTCCTCCACCTACAACTAAACCAACTTCTACGCCCATATCTACTAAAGATTTGACTTCTCTAGCAATTCTTCCAACTGTTTCGAAATCAAATCCAAAACCATTTTCTCCTGATAAAGCTTCACCTGAAACCTTTAACATAACTCTTTTATAAGCACATTTCTCCATGGAAATACCTCCCGCAATCTGTATAATATAATTTCTAAAAAAAGAGAACACAAAAGTGTTCTCCTTGATATTACATACCCATAGTCTTAGCTACTTCTGCTGCGAAGTCTTCTTCAACCTTTTCGATACCTTCTCCTCTTTCGAATCTAGCGTATCTAGTGATAGCTATTGGAGAACCAACTTCTTTAGATTTTTCTTCTAAGAACTTAGCTATTGATTTATCTCCATCTTTAACCCATGCTTGATCTAAAAGACAAACTTCTTTATAGTACTTTTGAATTCTTCCCATAACCATTTTTTCAACGATATTTTCTGGTTTTCCTTCATTTAATGCTTGAACTCTGTAGATTTCTTTTTCTTTTTCTAAAGATTCGTTATCTACTTGTTCTCTGCTTAAGAATAGAGGATTTGCAGCCGCAACTTGCATACAAACTTCTCTAGCAACTTCTTCTAATATAGCGCTATCAGTGTCGCAAGAAACTTCTACCATAACACCAATTCTTCCGCCACCGTGTATGTAGCTAGCTATCGCACCATTTTCTATGTTAAATTTAACGAATCTTCTAACTGTCATGTTTTCACCTAATTTAGCGATTAAAGCTGTTAAAGCTTCTTGAACAGTAGTTTCTCCTTCAAATTTTTCAGCAACTAATTCTTCAACAGTTGTAGCTGAAGTGTTAGCAGCCATTTCTGCAACTTTAGTAGCAAAGCTAACAAATTCATCGTTAGCAGCAACGAAGTCAGTTTCACAGTTAACTTCTACCATACCAGCAGTTTTCTTATCAGCGCTTACGAAAGTCTTAACGATACCTTCAGCAGCAACTCTACCAGCTTTTTTAGCAGCAGCAGCTAATCCCTTTTCTCTTAAAAATTCAACAGCTTTTTCTATGTCACCTTCAGTTGCAACTAAAGCCTTTTTGCAGTCCATCATTCCTGCACCAGTCATTTCTCTTAATTCTTTAACTGATTTAGCAGTTATCATCCTAAATTCCTCCTTAACATTAAATGTAAACCATATTTTAGGCTAAAAGGTAAATGAAGTTTCCCTCACCTACCTTTTAAAATATTATTCAGCTAATTGTTCACCTTGTCTAGCTTCGATAATTCCATCAGCAAGTTTAGCAGTTATTAATTTAACAGCTCTTATTGCATCATCGTTACCTGGAATTACGTAATCTACTTCTTCAGGGTCACAGTTTGTATCAACTATAGCTACAACTGGGATTCCTAATATCTTAGCTTCAGATATAGCGTTCTTTTCTTTTCTTGGGTCTACTACGAACATAGCTCCAATATTGTTAACGTCTAAGTTTCTGATACCACCAAGGTTGTTTTCTAATTTTTCCATTTCACCTTTTAATTTGATAACTTCTTTCTTAGGTAAAACTTCGAAAGTTCCGTCTTCTTCCATTTTTTGTAACTTTTCTAATCTTGCTATTCTAGTCTTTATAGTCTTGAAGTTAGTTAACATACCACCTAACCATCTGTTGTTAACGTAGTGCATGTTTGATCTTATAGCTTCTTCTTGGATAGCTTCTTGAGCTTGTTTCTTAGTTCCTACGAAAAGGATATCTTTTCCTTCTGCAGATACTTCTCTGATGAAGTTATAAGCTTCTTCAACCTTTTTAACTGTTTTTTGAAGATCGATTATATATATTCCATTTCTTTCTGTGAATATATAAGGAGCCATCTTAGGGTTCCATCTTCTAGTTTGGTGTCCAAAGTGAACTCCAGCTTCTAATAATTGTTTCATTGATATAACTGACATTCTGTTACCTCCTGGTTTTTTCCTCCATAGTCTTCATTTTAATAAAGTTTCCTAAAAAGGCACCGACTTTATTTATTGGACTATGTGTGTATTTTGTTACCTAGGATAGTATAACACAAGCTATATATCCTAGCAATAAAAATTTTTCAACTTTTTTATCTTTATAAAATAATTCACTACGTTTATTATTATTACCTAAAACTTTTAAAAATAATTCTAAATAATTTAATAAAAAAAGCTGTGATTTTCACAGCTTTAACAATTATTTCATTTTTTTAAGTTCATGAATTAATTTTTCATTTAATATTTTTATATGAGTTCCCTTCATTCCTAAAGATCTTGACTCAATTACTCCTGCACTTTCAAATTTTCTTAACGCATTAACAATTACACTTCTAGTAATTCCTACTTTGTCAGCGATTTTTGAAGCAACTAATAACCCTTCATTTCCTTCTAACTCATTAAAAATATGTTCAATAGCTTCAAGTTCTGAATAAGATAAAGTTCCAATTGCCAGCTGAACTACAGCCTTCTTTCTTGCTTCTTCTTCTAATTCATCTTGTTTAGCTCTTAATATTTCCATTCCTACTACTGTAGCACTATATTCTGCTAAAACCAAATCTTCATCTGTAAATTCTTCACCAAATCTAGCTAAAAGTAGAGTTCCTAACTTTTCTCTATTTCCAATTATCGGAACAACAGTTGAAACTTTATCTTTCATTGGACATTGTCCTTCACCCTCAAAGACACATAATCCCTTATTTTTGATATTAGCTATAGTTTGTGATGCACTTAATAAGTCATCATTGTATATTCCAGGGAACATTTTATCATTAACTACATACTTTCTCATTATTTCACATTCGAAGTTTTCTAGAAATGTATGTCCCAAAATTTTTCCTTTTCTACTTATTATATAAACATTAGCACATAAAACTTCACTTAAAAGTGCACATATATCTTCAAATGCTACTGGTTCAGTTCCACCCTTTTGTAATATTCTATTTAGCTTTCTCGTTTTATCTAATAATGATGACATAAATATCATTCCCCTCATTTAACCTTTAATATTCAACATTTTCTAACCATTATAATTCTCATAGATATAATCATAGTATCATAAGCAATTAAAGATTTCAACATTTTTTACACTTTTTCGACATAGTTGAAATGAGGGTCTTTTTATTCTGTTTTTTCTTCTAACTTTTTAGTTTCATTGCATTCAGTATTAGAACACTGAGCATATTTACCTTTTGTTTTACTAAACTTTAAGACCATGTATGATCCACATTTATCGCATTTTTCATTTAAAGGCTCATTCCAACTTACAAAGTCACAATTAGGATAATTAGAACATCCAAAGAATTTTTTACCCTTCTTACTCTTTCTAGCCAAAATTTTTCCTCCACATTTCGGACACGGTACATCTAATTCCTCTACTATAGGCTTAGCATTTTTACATTCTGGATAACCAGGACAAGCTAAGAAATCTCCGTATCTTCCATGCTTTATAACCATCATTCTTCCACACTTATCACATGGAACATCACTTACTTTATCTTCAATTACTACTTTTGAAACTTCTTTTTCAGCTTTATCAATAGCAACTTTTAATGGTCCAAAGAATTCAGCTACTACTTTAGTCCAAGACTCACTGCCCTCTTCAATATTATCTAATTTATGTTCCATTTCAGCTGTAAAATCTACATCCACAATTTGCTTAAAATAATCTGAAAGTATATTATTAACAATAAACCCTAATTCAGTTGGTATTAAATTTTTCTTTTCTCTTACAATATATTCCCTACTTAAAAGAGTAGATATTGTCGGAACATAAGTACTTGGACGTCCTATTCCTTTTTCTTCTAACAATTTAACAAAAGAAGCTTCTGTATATCTTGCTGGTGGTTGAGTAAAGTGCTGATTTCCATCAACTGAATGAGAATCTAAAATCTCATTTTCCTCTAACGTAGGTAATAAAACATCACTTTCTTCATCTTCAGTAGTGTAATCATACACTTTCATAAACCCATCAAATTTCATCGTTGAACCAGTGGCTCTAAATTTATAATCACCATTAGTTATATCTATACTATTAGTATTTAATTCACAGCCTGCCATTTGACTTGCTACAAATCTTTGCCAAATTAGTGTATATAACTTATATTGTTCTGGAGTTAAATTATCTTTTGCAACTTCTGGTGTAATTTCAACATATGATGGTCTTATAGCTTCATGCGCATCTTGTATATTCTTTTTGCTTTTATAATTTCTTGGAGTAGCTGGTATATATTCAGCTCCATAACTATTTGTTATAAAGTCACGTGCCTTTCCTTGAGCTTCTTCTGAAATTCTTACAGAGTCAGTTCTCATATAAGTAATCAAACCAACAGTTCCATATCCTTTAACTTCAACACCTTCATACAGCACCTGTGCTATAGACATTGTTCTTTTTGTTACGAAGTTTAGCTTTCTAGAAGCGTCTTGTTGTAAAGTACTAGTTGTAAATGGCGGTAAAGGATTTTTAGTTTTTTTACCTTTTTTAACAGCTGTAACTTTATATTTATCATTTGATAAGTCTTCAATTATTTTTTCAGCCTCATCTTTAGAATCTATCTCTATCTTTTTATCTTTATATCTTAACAATCTAATAGGAAATTTCTTTTTATCTTTTTTTAGTACTACATCTACTGTCCAATATTCCTTTGGTATAAATGCTTTTACTTCCTCTTCTCTATCACAAATAAGTTTTAAAGCTGCTGATTGCACTCTACCAGCACTTAGACCCCACTTAACATTTTTCCATAAAATAGGACTTATTTCATAACCAACTAATCTATCTAACACTCTTCTAGCTTGTTGAGCATCAACTAGATTTTGATCTATTGCTCTCGCTTCTTTTATAGAAGATTTTACTGCTGTTTTAGTTATTTCGTTAAATACTATTCTACAATTCTCTTCTGGAGATATCTTTAAAACATTTGCTAAATGCCATGAAATAGCTTCTCCTTCTCTATCGGGGTCGGTTGCAAGATATATTTTATCTGCTTTTTTAGCACTCTTCTTTAATTTATCTAACAAATCACCTTTTCCTCGTATTGTGATATACTTTGGCGTAAAGTTATCCTCTATATCAACACCTAATTTACTTTTAGGTAAATCTCTTACATGTCCCATTGAAGCTTCAACAATATAATTTTTCCCTAAATACTTTCCTATTGTTTTAGCTTTAGCAGGTGATTCCACTATAACAAGTTTTTGACCCATTTCACAAACTCCTATTTCATTTATTTCAGGAGTTCTTCACCCCCATTTATCATTAATTTATTCTCGCATAATAATTGCCTGGTAAGCAAATTAGTTCATTTCTATTTTGCATTTCAAATAATAACTCAAACAAAGCCACTCTGTCAATATTTACACATTCTATTATTTTATCTAAATGAATCGGTTCGCTACTTATCACATCACTCAAAAGTAATTTTATGGTATTTTTTTCTATATTTTTTCCATCTTTTTTAATCACATTAAGAAAACAATATAAATCATCTAATTCTACAAATACCTTTGCTCCATCTCTTATCAATAAATTACATCCTTTGCTATTGCTATTTAAAACCGGTCCTGGTACAGCCATAACATCTCTTCCATATTGTAATGCGTAATTTACAGTTATTAAAGAACCACTTTTAACTGTTGCTTCTACAACTATTACACCTTTGCTTAAAGCTGTAATAATCCTATTTCTCCTAGGAAAGTTATATGGCATTGGCTTTGTCATAGGTAAAAATTCAGATATCAACAGCCCATTTTTTTCTATTTCTTTGTAAACCATCTTATTTACTTTAGGATATACTATATCTATACCACAGCCTAAAACTCCAATTGTTTTTATTCCTCTATCTAGACACTCTTTATGTGCTATTGTATCAATTCCATAAGCTACACCACTAACAACTCCATAATCTATATTCCTTAGTTCTCCAACTATTTGCCTTGTTACAGCCTCTCCATAAGTTGTATTTTTACGTGATCCAACTATAGCAACCATATTATAATTTAATAAAGATAAGTTTCCTTTATAAAACAACACATAGGGTGGTTCATTAATTTCTTTTAAAGATTCTGGATATTGATCTGAATTTATTGTGACATAACTAATGTTATTTTTATTAATATATTGAAATAATTCAGTTCCCTGACTTAGCGAAGTCGATTTCAATTTTGTATATTCACTACCTTTATAAATATAGCAATTATCTATACTATCAATATTATTATAAATATTTTCTTCGTTATTATACTTTTTAATTAATTCTATTTTAGTTTCGTTAGAAATATTCGCCACTATAAACCATAATTCATACTCTCTCATTTAACTACTTCCCCTTTAAACTTTATATTATTTCACCAAAAGCATTCTTTCTATATTGCAAAGCTTCAATTATATGGTAATCAGCAATCTCATCACTACATTCTAAATCAGCTATAGTTCTTGCAACTTTAATTATCTTTACATATCCTCTAAGAGTTATATTGTATTTATTATAATATTGTTCTAGTACTTTCTTTCCTTTAGAACTTATGTTACATATTCTAAATACATCTTTACCAACAATCTCTGAATTATAATTATAAATTGTATCCTTTAATCTAAAGCTTTGTCTTTCAACAGCCTCTAAAACTTTCTGTCGCATCTTGTCAGAATCAATATAGTCTTTTTTGTCAGTAATTTCTTCGTATTTTATTCTAGGAACATAATTAAATAAATCGATTCTATCCATTAATGGCCTAGATATTTTATTTAAATATCGCCTTTTTTCATATTCTGTGCATTCACACAAAGAATTATTTTCATCTTCCATAAATCTTCCACATTTACAGGGGTTAAATGCTCCTACAAGAATAAATTTACTTGGCAATGTATAATTTTCTCTTAACCTCGAAATATTTATAATACCGTCTTCTAAAGGCTGTCTCAATACTTCTAGTAACTCATTGCTAAATTCTAGAATCTCATCTAAAAATAAAACTCCATTATGAGCTAAAGTTATTTCTCCAACCTTTATTTCGTTACCTCCACCAATAAGCGCAGTTTTAGTTGTAGTATGATGCGGAGCTCTAAACGGCCTTTCTATAAAATATCCTTTATTCCATAATCCAGAAACACTATATATCTTAGCAATTTCCTTTTGCTCCTCAATAGTTAATGGTGGTAATATTGATGGTAATGCTTTTGCCAGCATACTCTTTCCAGATCCAGGAGAACCAAATAAAAATATATTATGTCTACCTACAGCAACTATTTCCATAGCTCTTTTTGCTGTATATTGCCCTATAATATCTCCAAAATCCAACTTGAATTTTTCTTTTCCTTTATTAATTTGTTTCCTATTCTTATAGGGAAGCAAATCTTCATTTGTTATGAAAGAAACAACTTGCTCTAATGATTTAAATGGATAGAAATTTCCTAGAGTAAAATGTCTCATTTCACTTAAATTATCTAAAGGGAATATGTAATTTTTCTTCTTTTTACTATCACCTTCAAAAATAATAGGGATAGCCCCTTTTATACCTACTAACTCTCCACTTAATGATAACTCACCAAAAACTATGAATTTCTCAAGATCTCTCTTAATAATTTGATTAGACTCCATTAGAATTCCTAATGCTATTGGTAAATCTAATAGTGTCCCATTTTTCCTTACATCAGCTGGAGATAGGTTTATAGTTATTCTTCCTAATGGAAATTCATATCCACTATTAACTATAGCTGCTCTAACCCTTTCTTTTGACTCCCTAACTGATGCATCTGGTAAACCAACTATATTAAATGTTGGTAGCCCTTTCATAATATCCACTTCTACACTTATTAAAACTCCATCAAGTCCACGATGTGTTGCACTTATTATTTTTATTGCCATTTTTATCACCCTTCTAGGATTATTGACATAGAATCTTATCTTAAACACATATGATTTGAATAATTTTCTTTTTGTTTGGATAATATTTTAAAATATATAGGAGTGATATAATGAATAATTATAATAAAAATATAGGGAATTATGGAGAAAATTTAGCTTCCAAATATCTTATAAACCTTAACCATAGAATTTTAGAAATGAATTATAGAAACAGATTAGGTGAAGTAGATATTATTAGTACAATTAATGATATTATAATTTTTACAGAAGTAAAAAGTAGGTACACAAATTCCTATGGATTACCCGTGGAATCTGTTACCTACTATAAACAAAGACAAATAATAAAAGTCTCTTCTTATTACATTTTAATTAATAAACTTAACAAGTATAATATAAGATATGATGTAATTGAAGTACTGTTTAATAAATTTAATCAAGATTTTGCTATTAATCACATCAAAGATGCCTTTAGACTCTATTAATCCTCTAATATATTCTTTAAAAATGACATTCTATGTATTTTACAAGGCCCATATTCTTTAATTCCATCAATATGTTTTGATGTTCCATAACCAACATTTTCTTCAAATGCATAATATGGATATTTAACAGCATACTCTTTCATAAGCTTATCTCTATAAACTTTTGCAACTATTGATGCTGCTGCTATATTAGCTGATTTAGTATCCCCTTTAATCACTGACTTATTTGGGATATCTATCCCCTTAATAGTATATCCATCAGAAAGAACTAAGTCAGGCTTAATTTGCAACGAGTTTGTTGCTTCAAGAAATACCGCATTATTGCATACTCCTATGCCTCTTTTATCTATTTCTTCCGAATCACAACTTGCTATATGATAAGCTAATGCTTTCTCTTTTATTATCTCTGCTAGTTCTTCTCTTTTCTTTTCATTTAATTTTTTAGAATCATTTATCCATAATAATAATTGTTCATCTAAAACATTTAAATCTAATACTACAGCGCAAGAAACTATTGGTCCGGCAAGTGGTCCTCTACCAACCTCATCTACACCAGCAATTATGTTAAAGTCTCCAAAAGATTTATCAAAATCATACATGGCTCTAACTCTTTTTATTTCATCTAAAATTTTATTTTTTTCTTTTAGAAGTTTATTTCCTAATGCATTTACATTTTTTCTTGAATCTTTTAGTAGTAAATCGACTATAGAATCAAACTCTGCTGTTTTATAAGAAGAGCTTACATCAATGTTTGCTACCTCTTCCTTTATATCTTTAAATTTTAACGCTACTATATCACTATTTAGTAACTTCATACTAGTTTTCTCCTTTAACTAATATATCATCTGGACGTTCTAGTGATATATTACCTATTACTCCACCTCTAAACTCGTCAAGAAGTATCGTTGCTATTCTATCATAGTTAATTCTTCCACCTGACATTAAGCATCCTCTCTTTCTTGCTATAGCACTTAGAGTATCATATGGATCTTCGCATACTTCTTCTAATTTATATCTAGTCATTAATTCTTTAGCATAATTTTCTTGAAGCCTTTTTACTAAAAGATATGAAAGTTCCTCTGTATCCATAATCTCATCTTTTATTGCTCCTGTGAAAGCAAGATTTAATGCAGTTGTTTCATCTTCAAATTTTGGCCATAAAACTCCTGGCGTATCTAACATTTCAATCCCTAATGGTGTTTTAATCCATTGTTTACTCTTTGTTACCCCTGGCCTATCTCCAGTTTTAGCTATATTATTTTTCGCCATCTTATTTATAAAAGTAGACTTTCCTACATTAGGTATTCCAACTACCATGACTCTAGTCATTATCTTGACTAATCCCTTAGCTCTTAATCTATCATGTTTTTCTTTTAATAGAGCTTCTAATGCAGGTTTAATTTGATTTAACCCTTGACCTTTTAGACAATTGACTTCTATCGCTGTTACATTTTCCTTTGATAATTCCTTTATCCAAGCTTTTGTAACTTTACTTTCTGTTAGATCACTTTTATTTAAAAGAATTACTCTTGGTTTATTTCCACACAATTTATCTATATCTGGGTTTGCTGAACTCCTTGGAATTCTTGCATCTCTTATCTCTATAATCGCATCTACTAACTTTAAATTTTCTTTTATTTCCCTTTGAGTTTTTTTCATATGACCAGGAAACCAATTTATTGTAGCCATATTCTACACCTCTTCCTTAAATATGCATAAATTTAACTGCAATTTACTTTTTTAATACTCCTATCTCTATTCTTGACATATAAAAGTATTTTATTACAAGAAAAAGGGACTTAATACTAAGTCCCTTAATATCTTTATTAACTTAAATTATCTAGTTAATAATTCCTTAACTTTAGCAGCCTTACCTACTCTATCTCTTAAGTAGAATAACTTAGCTCTTCTAACTTTACCTCTTCTAGTGATTTCCATCTTTTCGATGATTGGTGCGTTCATTGGGAAAGTTCTTTCAACTCCAACACCGTAAGCAACTCTTCTAACTGTGAAAGTTTCTCTTAAACCACCGTTTTGCTTTTTGATAACAGTTCCTTCGAATACTTGGATTCTTTCTCTGTTTCCTTCTTTAACTTTTACGTGAACTTTAACGTTGTCTCCAACTCTAAAGTTAGGTAAGTCAGTTCTGATTTGTTCTGCTTCTATAGCTCTTAAAATTTCGTTCATTGTGCATTCCCTCCTAAATGATAAATTGACGTTCTTAACAAATATTTTGACAGAGGACCGCCCGTACTAGCACAAAACATATTCTAACATAAGTATAATTATATTTCAAGCTATTATTTTTTGCTATTTAATAATTTTATATCCTCTTTACTTAGAGTGATTTTTTTAAATAAATCACTTCTTCTCTCCTTAGTTACCAACAAAGATTGAAGTCTTCTCCACTTTCTTATATTTTCATGATGTCCAGATAATAATACATCTGGAACTCGTTCATCTTCAAAAATTTCAGGCCTTGTATACTGAGGATATTCTAATAATCCATCAGAAAAAGATTCATCTTGATGGCTTTCTTCTTTATTTAAAACTCCTGGCACAAGTCTTAAAATTGAATCAATAACTGGAATTGCAGCCATCTCTCCTCCAGTCAAAACAAAATCACCTAAAGAAATTTCCATATCAACTTCCTTAAAAGCTCGTTGATCTATTCCTTCATAATGTCCACATAAAAATATAAGTTCATCTTCTTTTGATAATTCTTCAGCCATTTTCTGATCAAAAGTTTTACCTCTTGGCCCTAAAAATATGACTTTACCTTTATTATTTTTCTTTACCGCCCTTATAGAATCTACTACTGGTTGTGCAGACATAACCATTCCAGCTCCACCACCATAAGGATAATCATCTACTTTTTTATGCTTATTTAAAGTATAATCTCTTATATTAGTTGCTTCAATGCTAATCAAGTTTTTCTCTCTTGCTTTTCCTACAATACTATGATTAAAAATATCAAACATCTCAGGAAATAAAGTAAGAATATTAATCTTCATCCATCCATTCTCCTATAGGTCTAATGATAATTCTTCTATCATCTATATTTATCTCTGTCACTATATCTTTTAATGCTGGTATCAAAACTTCTTTTGGCTTTCTAATCCAATATACATCGTTATTCTTTGTTTGAATTATATCATATACTTCACCAATTTCTTTTCCATCTGTATCAAACACAGTACACTCTCTTAAATCTGCTAGAAAGTAACAATCTTCATCTAACTCTACAGCAAATTCTCTTGGAATTTCCATAAATTTATTTTTCAACTTTTCAGCTTCTTCTACTTTATTAACTCCTTCAAGTTTAACAATAACTCTATCTTTTTGATATTTACAACTCTCTATCTTTACTTCTTTATTATCTATTAAAACATAATCTAAATCATCAAATCTACGTTGATCATCAGTTAAAGCCATAACTTTAACTTCACCTTTTAAACCATGAGTATTTACTATTTTTCCTACCTTTAATACTTCGCTCACTATTTTCACTCCTGTTTTATCTATTTTTCTATCTTCATCTATTAGTTATATCAAACTTTTTATAAAATATCAAAGATTAATAAAAAAAGAGCTAGGAAAATCCTAACTCTTTGCATCGATAATTTCAACTGCTACTTTTTTTTCTTCGTTTAATGCTGCGGCTTTTACTACAGTTCGAATAGCTTTAGCTACTCTACCTTGTTTACCGATAACCTTACCCATATCTTCAGGAGCAACCTTCAATTGAAGAATTAATGATTGCTCTCCTTGAACTTCATTTACATGAACTTCATTAGGATTATCAACTAATGACTTAGCGATTACTTCTACTAATTCTTTCATTAGGCTCTGATGTTAAACTAACACCAGACTTCACCTCCTAAAAATTACTTGTTAAGACCAGCTTTATCGAAAAGTCTCTTAACTACGTCTGTAGGTTGAGCACCATTCTTTATCCATTTTGTAGCTTTTTCTTCATCAATCTTGATTTCTGCAGGTTCTGTTATTGGATTGTAGTACCCGATTTCTTCGATGAATCTTCCATCTCTTGGGCTTCTTGAATCAGCAACAACAACTCTGTAGAAAGGAGCTTTTTTAGCACCCATTCTTCTTAATCTGATTTTTACTGCCATGTTTATTTCACCTCCTTTAAAGGATTAAAATTTATCTCAACTTAAAAAGGCAATTTGCCAAACAGTCCTTTTTTAGACCTTTTAGTCAATGATTTCATCTGCTTCATTTGCTTTCTCATCATTTCATGACCTTTTATAAGTTTGTTAACTTCTTGAAGTGATGTTCCTGATCCTTTAGCTATTCTCTTCTTTCTTGAAGAAGAACCAGCTAACAATTTAGGATTTTTTCTTTCCTTTGGAGTCATTGAATATATAATTGCTTTAACTCTTCCTAGTTGTTTCTCACTAGCATCAAAGTCAATATCCTTCATTTCTTTTGGAACACCTGGTATCATCTCCATAATTTTACTTAATGAACCTAATTTTTTCATCTGCTCCATAGCAGTTAAATAGTCATCATAAGTAAAATCATTCTCCATCATCTTTTGGCCAAGTTCCTTAGCCTCTTTTTCATCAATTGCTTCTTGGGCTTTTTCTATTAATGAAAGAACATCTCCCATTCCTAAAATTCTTGAAGCCATTCTATCTGGATGGAATACTTCAAAATCGCTCATTTTTTCACCTACACCAATAAATTTAATTGGTTTAGATGTCATATGTCTTATTGAAAGTGCAGCTCCACCTCTAGTATCTCCGTCTAACTTAGTTAAAATAACACCAGTTAAATCTAAAGAATTATTAAAGTTTTCTGCAACATTTACAGCATCTTGTCCTGTCATAGAGTCAACTACAAGCAAAATCTCTGATGGATTTACAGCTTTTTTTACATCTTCTAGTTCAGTCATTAGAGCCTCATCAATATGAAGTCTACCAGCCGTATCAATAATCACTACATTATTTCCATTTTCTCTTGCGTGCTTTATACCTTCAGTTGCTATTTCTACTGCACTTACTTTATCACCCATTTGAAATACTGGAACATCAATTTGCTTCCCAACAACTTCTAATTGCTTAATCGCTGCTGGTCTATATATATCACAAGCTACCAAAAGTGGTTTCTTGTTGTGATTCTTTCTTAATTGTAGTGCCAGCTTACCACACATTGTAGTTTTACCTGCACCTTGTAGCCCTACTAACATAATTACTGTAGGTCCTACGCTTGCAAATTCTAATTTGCTCTCACTACCACCCATAAGATCAGTAAGTTCATCATTAACTATCTTAATAACTTGCTGAGCAGGTGTCAAGCTTTCTAAAACTTCACTACCAACACATTTTTCACTAACATTCTTAACAAAAGTTTTTACCACTTTAAAATTAACATCAGCTTCTAATAATGCAAGCTTTACTTCCCTCATGGCTTCTTTAATATCTTTTTCAGTTATTTTACCTTTACCTCTAAGCTTCTTAAACGTACTTTGTAGCTTTTCGCCTAATCCTTCAAAAGCCATGTTAACCTCCTAATATGCCTTTATAGCTCTTCTAGAATCTCTTTATACCTATCATAATCTATTTTGTCAATAGAATATTTCATATCAATATCATCTAAAAGTGAAGCTATCTTTTTTTCTCTTTCTAACGACTTTTTTAGCAACATCAATTTACCTTCATAAGTTAGAAATTGTTTATAGCATCTTTTAATAAGGTCATGGATTGCTTGTCGGCTCGTTTGATTTAATTCAGCAATTTCAGCTAAAGATAAATCTTCATTATAATATAAATCCATAATACTATATTGTTTCTCTGTTAATAATGCACCATATAGATCCATTAATAAAGAAATCTCAACCCTATCTTCCATGTAATCACCTTACCCACATATGAGATTTTAACAGAAGTATTTATATGTGTCAAGTATTTTTACTTAACACTTTTTACTAATGTTTTCTCTCATATTTAAAAACGCTAAAATAGCTATTTTACTAGCATTTCATTCACTAATCCAACTAAATTTAATGTTACAAATTTATTTTAAAATTTAATTTTTTATTTTATTTAAACTAAAGCCAGTCTTCACTGACTTTAGTCATTAACTATTAATTCTTAATTAAAATAGTGCTTCTACAAAACTTTCTGCATCGAACTCTTGTAAATCCTCTATTCCTTCACCTACACCAATATATTTTACAGGTATATTTAAAGAATTTTTAATAGAAATTACTACTCCACCTTTTGCAGTTCCATCTAATTTAGTTAATATTATACCATCAACAGGACACACTTCCATAAATTGCTTTGCTTGAATCACAGCATTTTGACCTGTAGTAGCATCTAAAACTAATAAAGTTTCTTTTTTCACCCCTGAATATTCTCTCTCAATAATTCTATTTATTTTTCCAAGCTCATCCATAAGGTTCTTTTTATTATGAAGTCTTCCTGCTGTATCACAAATTAATAAATCTACATTTCTTGCTTTTGATGCATTAATAGCATCAAAAACTACCGCTGCTGGATCTGATCCCTCTCCATGCTTAACTATATCTACTTTTGCTCTTTCGCTCCACACTACTAATTGATCAATAGCTGCAGCTCTAAAAGTATCTGCCGCTGCTAATAGTACTTTCTTACCTGCTTGCTTATTTTTAGCAGCTAATTTCCCTATTGATGTAGTTTTACCTACTCCATTAACCCCTATAACTAGAACTACTTTTTTTCCTGACTCATCTACTACTTCATCAGTGCCCTTCATCATCTCTGCTATAACTTCTTTTAAAGCAGGTTGTACCATTTCAACATCATTAATCTTTTCTTTTCTTATTTTATCTTTAAGCCTTTCAATTATGTCCATTGTTGTATCCATACCTATGTCAGCCATAATTAAAATTTCTTCAAGTTCTTCATATAAATCTTCATCTATTGTTACTGCAAGTTTTAAAGTTTCATTTATCTTGTCCGTTAACGCATTTCTTGTTTTAGTTAATCCTGTTTTTAAGCTATCAAATAATTTTCCAAACATAATCTTCCTCCTAATTCTCTGTTAAGTCTACGGAAACAACTTTAGATATACCCTTTTCCTCCATTGTAACACCATACATAACATCACTTACTTCCATAGTACCTTTTCTATGGGTTATTACTATAAACTGAATATTATCAGAGAACTGTTTTAAAAACTCTGCATATCTAAATACATTAGCATCATCTAAAGCAGCTTCAATTTCATCTAATATACAGAATGGAGTAGGCTTCATCTTTAATATAGCAAACAATAATGCTATTGCAGAAAGTACCTTTTCTCCTCCTGACATAAGATTTATATTTTGAAGTTTTTTCCCTGGTGGCTGTACATTTATGACTATATTAGCATTTAGTTCATCACCCTCACCTAATATAAGCTCTGCCGTTCCACCTTTAAATAACTCTTTGAATGTTTCTCCAAAGTTCTCATTTAATATTTCAAAGTTTTCTCTAAACATTTTTTGCATTTTTATAGTCATTTCACTTATAACATCTAACAGCTCATTCTTTGCTTGTTCTAAATCCAGCTCTTGAGATGACATAAATTCATACTTTTCTAAAACTTCATCATATTCTAAAATTGCAGATAAATTTACAGTACCTATGGCGCTTATCTTACCTTTTAATCTACTTATCTCTTCTTTAACTTTTAAGATATTATCAATTTCTATAGCGATTTCCATAGCCTCTGCTAAAGTTAAATTAATTTCTCCGTTTAACCTACTAAATAGTCCCTCTTCTTCACTATCTAATTTTACCTTTTGAATTGTTCTCTTATTTAGTTCAGCTTCTAAAACCCTTACATCCTCTATTATTTCATTGGCTAAAGTCTCTTTTACTTTTAGTTCTTCTTTATATGAAATCTTTTTAATTTCATCTTCTTTAAAAACTTCCTCTAAAGATCTAATATTATCATTAATTTTTTCAATTATAGCTGTCTTATTTTTTATTCCATCTTCTAAAGCTTTAATATTATCTTGTTTTTCATTAATTTCCCATAAAAGATTTTTTATATTCTGTTCTCTTTCCGCAATATTTGTTTTTTTAGAATATAACTCATTTTTCTTACCTTGAATGCTTTCATCTAAGGTTGCTCTAGAAATTTTCATTTCTGTAGCCTTCTCTTTTAATAAATCTAATTCTCTTTTCTTAATATCATATGATTCTTCAAGAAGCTTTATTTTTTCTTTACTTTCAAAATTCTTTATACCTAATGATTTAAGTTCTTCATTTTTTACTTCTAATTGCTTATTTAAACTATCAATAAATATTGCTTTCTTTTTTAAATCATCATTTGAGTATTCTAGTGATTTTTTAATTTTTTCTCCTTCAATTACAAGGTTTTTTGTTTCTCCATCTAAAATAGTTAAATCAATATTCTTTTGATGAATTTCTTCTCTTCTATCAATTATATCTTCATCAATCTTTTTAATGTCTTCTTTTATCTGTTGTAAAAGTTCACTTTCTTTTTTATACTCACCTTTTAATTTTTCTACCTTAACTTCAATTTCCTCTATTTCTCTTTTTCTTCCTAAAAGATTACCACTCTTCCCTTGGATACTTCCTCCTGTTAAGGCTCCTCCTGGATTTATAACTTCTCCTGTTAAGGTTACAATTTTATAATTATGATTTCCAGCCTTTGAAATAACTAAAGCTGAATCCATATCTTTTGCTATTATTGTTCTACCAAGATTATAATCAACAATATCTTTATAATTCTTGTCTACAATTATCAAATCAGATGCTATCCCTATGTATCCATCAATCTTCTTTAAATTTTCAGGAACATTAAGCCTCTTACCTTTTATTATGTTAAGCGGCAAGAATGTAGCTCTTCCTAAATTTCTTGATTTTAAATATTGAATTAAAACCTTAGCATCTCTATCACTTTTAGTTATTACATTAGAAATAGCTGCACCTAATGCAATCTCAATAGCTATTTCATATTGTTTATCAACATTAAATATTTCACCTAATACTTTTATATCTCCAATATTTTGTACTTTCCCATCTGAGATATGTTCCATTAAATTTTTTACAGTTCTATTATATCCTTCAT
Source organism: Clostridium disporicum (assembly GCF_001405015.1). GTDB lineage: Bacteria > Bacillota > Clostridia > Clostridiales > Clostridiaceae > Clostridium > Clostridium disporicum_B. The sequence continues at coordinate 97,543 of NZ_CYZX01000002.1, read as the reverse complement.
AATGTTTCTCCAAATTACTCAATGCGGAGTGAGTAGCTTCTAAACCGTTTATGTTTCTTGTAAGAACTTTTATTTGAGTTTCTTTTTGATTTAACTTGTTATGTGTTTTAGATAATTCTCTCTTAAGCTCTATTACGCCTTCTTCAAGAAGTTTTATATCATTTTTTGTCTTTAAAACATTCTCTCTTAACTTTTCAATAGTTGCTATATTAATAGTTAAATTACTCTTAAGATTATTAATAGATAGAACCAAAGCTTCCTTTTGTTCATTTGTGTTTAATATATCTTTTTCTATGGATTTTATATTATTTTTTATTTCAGAGTTTTTAGATAAGAATTCATATTCACTATCTTTTAATCTATTTAATTCTGCTTCTATTTTAGAAATATCTCTATTATTCTCCGAAATATTTCTTTCTACTTCTCTTATTGATAGTTCTTTCTGTCTTCTTTCTTCAAGCTTATCATCTATCTCTTTTTCTAAAAGTTCTTTTTCTTTATTTAAATCATTTAATTTAACTCTTATATCATTTATTTCTTTTTCTTCTTTTGCTATTAGGCTTTTAAAGTTAGATATTCTTTCTTTAAATAAATCTATGTCTTTTGAGTTTTTAGCCATAGATTCTTTTTCGCTATAATATCTTTCCCTCTCTTCTTTATTCTTTCTTTCTATTTCCTCTATAGCCTCTTCTAAAGAAACAATTTCACTCTTATATCTTGATATATTTTCTCTTTTTGAACCTATTTCACGTTCTCTTTCTTCAATTTCTTTTACTAGTATCTCTAAGTCTGCTTTTACTTTATTTAAATGATAAATTATTAAAGAGACCTCTTTAACCTTTAACTCATCTGCTAAAGATTTATATTTTATAGCTTTCTCTTTTTCTTCTTTTAAAGGTCCTAATCTTTCTTCGTAAGTTGATATTATATCTCTTATTCTTACAAGATTATTTTCTGTATTTTCTAATTTTTTTTCAGCTTCTTCTTTTCTAGCCTTATATTTAACAATACCTGCTGCTTCTTCGAATAAAGCTCTTCTTTCTTCAGGTCTTCCACTTAATATAGCATCTATTTTACCTTGCCCTATTAATGAATATCCTTCTTTACCTATACCTGTATCCATAAATAATTCTACTATATCTTTTAATCTACACTTTTGTTTATTTATTAGATACTCTGTCTCTCCAGATCTAAATATTCTTCTAGTTACTATTACCTCATTATATTCAATAGGTAATGAACCATCTGAGTTATCTAAACAAAGTGAAACTTGCGCTAGTCCTACCGGTTTTCTAAATTGAGTACCTGCAAATATAACATCCTCCATTTTTCCACCTCTTAGGCTTTTAACACTTTGTTCACCTAAAACCCATCTAACCGCATCTGATATATTACTTTTTCCACTTCCATTTGGTCCTACTACTGCAGTTATTCCTTTTTTGAAGTTTAGCTCTGTTTTATCTGCAAAGGATTTAAATCCACGTACTTCTAGTGACTTTAAAAACATTGGCACACTCCTTATCTATTTATATAAGTGCTGGTAATAATCCTAATATAAATGCTACCAACATAAATATCGAAATAATATAAACTAACTTTTCTCTAGTCTTCTTTTTCATTATTATCACTCCATTCATTCTTAGTTTATAGCAAAGATATAAAAATTTCAATAAATAGACTTATATCTTTATATAATAAAACTTTAGGAGTTAGGCAAATAAGCTAACTCCCTTATAATGATTGAAACTATACTAAATTTTAAACTCTTCTTTCTTTTCGATTACAGTTAATCTAATTCTATTTCTTTTAACTTTATTTTCAACTTTAACAAAAACTTTTCCACTTCTATTATTAGTGAATTCTTTAAAATATTCCTTTTTATTTGTATATAGCTTACTTACATCTTTAGGATTAATTTCTATAATAATATCCTTATCACAAGGCGCTTTCTCTTTTAAGCTACTACATATTAAATTTCCTTCAACAAGTTCTCTAAATGCTGGATGGAAAGGTCCATCGATAATATCTTGCCCCCATGTTATAGATTCTGTTGGTTGAAGTCCTATTCTTATCACTTTAATTTTAGCTTCTTTATAAAGCTTTAACATCTCAGTAGATATATCTACTGCTTCTTTCAAGGAATATGGTATATACTCTCCTCTTTCATACATCTTCTCCATCGGAGTATCTTTGATTATAAGTGCTGGATATATTCTACATATATCAGGCTTCATACTAATAGAAGCTTTTGTTGTATATATATCCTTCTCAAAAGTATCTCCAGGTAATCCTGGCATAATTTGATGACCTAATGTAAAATTATACTCTTTTATAAGTATAGATGCTTCTTTTACTTGTTCTGCAGTATGTCCTCTACCAGCTTTTATTAGAACTTCATCATCTAAAGATTGAACTCCAAGTTCAATAATATCAACTTTATATTCTTTTAAATAATCTAAGATGTATCTATTTATAGCATCTGGTCTAGTTGATAGTCTTATATTATGAATTAAACCTCTATTTTTATATTCTAACGCTACACTTAGTAATTCTTTTTGCTTTTGTACCGGTATTGCTGTAAATGTTCCTCCAAAAAAAGAAACTTCTAAAGTTGCTCCTTTTGCATCTATAGTTTCTAAGTAATCATCTATTGTTTTTCTAACATCACTTTCTGTAACTTCATCCTCAACAACTCTAGCTATTCTATCTTGATTACAAAATACACATTGATGTGGACAGCCTTGATGAGATATAAAAACAGGTATAATATAGTAGTTCTTACTCATTTATATCCTCCAAAATCTTTAGAGCTGACTTAGCTGCATTTTGTTCCGATTCCTTTTTGCTATAACCTTCGCCTTTACTAAACTCTTTATTATCTATTATTAATTGAGTAAAGAATTTTCTTCTATGAGGTGGTCCCTCATGTTTAATTAATTCATATACTATAGATATTTCACCATTTCTTTGCAATAGTTCTTGAAGTTTAGTTTTATAATCTAATATTATGTCATTATTAATTGCTCTTTTAATTATTTTTTCAAACCTACCTAAAATATAATCTTTAGTAAATTCTAACCCCTTATCTAGGTATATTGCAGCAATTAAAGCTTCTACAGCATCAGCTATAAGAGATACTCTCTCTCTTCCTCCTGTAAGCTCTTCACCTTTACTCATTCTTAAAAAATATCCTAAATTCAGTTCTCTTCCAATTTCATACAGTGAATTTTCACAAACTATTAAACTACGAATCTTTGTTAATTCACCTTCAGTTTTATCCTTATAATTTAGAAATAGATATTCAGTAATACATAATTGTAAAATAGAATCACCTAAAAATTCTAATCTTTCATTGTATGCTTCATCTCTATGTTGATTAGCATATGAAGAATGTGTCAATGCAGTCATTAATAAACTCGGTTCATTAAATTTTATCCCTACTACATCCTCCACTTCTTTTTGATAAAAGTTATTCATCTTGTACAGCTCCTTACAAGTATATTCTTCAACTTGCTTCTATTTCTAAACAAATTCAAGAATAGACTAATTTTGTTTTAAACATTAAATCCCGCAATATTGCGGGATTTAATTATTCCTCACCATGTTCTTTCATAAACTTAACTATATCAGCCACAGTTACGAAAGTTTCAGCTTCTTCATCTGGAATTTCCATCTCTAATTCATCTTCTAAAGCCATAATAAGTTCAACTATATCTAATGAATCTGCATTTAAATCTTCAATAAAAGCAGATTCCATTGTGATTTCTTCTTCATCGATACCTAATTTTTCAGATATTATTGATCTAATCTTTTCAAACATATTCTCACCTCCTAAATTCACCCACTTAGATAATATTATATATTAAGTTACTCGTCAATATTAAAAGCAATATAAATTACTTGTTTTCTAAACCTTCTTTTATCTTATCTAGTACCTTACTATCATAAAAATTCTTTGTTTGTCTTATTGCACTTTTGAAAGCTTTAGCATCAGAACTTCCATGAGCTTTTATACATATACCATCTACACCTAAAAATGGTGCTCCACCATATTCTTTATAATCAAACTTCTTTTTAATATTTGAAAAAACAGGCTTTAATAAAACTGCTCCAATTTTTGATTTTATTCCTGTTGATAAAATCTCTTCTTTAATTATATTTAAAAGATTTGATGCAGTACCTTCATACATTTTCAATACTGTATTACCTACAAATCCGTCACATACTAAAACTTGAGTGTCTCCATCTGAAATATATCTAGGTTCTACGTTACCTACAAAGTTTAATCCATCCTCTTGCTCTAATAAACTATAAGTAGCTTTAGTTAATTCGTTTCCTTTTTCAGCTTCAGCACCTATATTTACAAGTCCTACCTTAGGATTATTATTTCCCATAACACCCTTATAATACTCTTTTCCCATATACGCAAAATTAATTAAATGCTCTGGCTTACAATCAACATTAGCACCACAATCAACTATCATAAATGGCCCATTTTTTCCTGGCATTATTGGCGCAAGTGCTGGTCTCTTTATTCCTTTAATTCTACCTACGACAAAAGTACATCCAGCTAAGAAAGCTCCTGTACTTCCTGCAGAGATAACAGCATCACATTCTTTATCTTTAACAAGGTTTAAAGCTTTACAAATGCTTGAATCCTTTTTCTTTCTGATAGCCATAACTGGATGCTCATTATTAGTTATAACTTCAGTAGCATTTACTATCTTTATTCTATCTCCAATATAATTACACTTTTGTAACTCTTCTTTAATCTGTTCTTCTGGTCCTGTTATGAAAAATTCTATATCCTTAAATTCTTCTGTAGCCTTTACAACACCTTCTACTACAGCCTTAGGTGCATGATCTCCACCCATACCATCTATAGCTATTTTCATTTGGTTCACCCCTTTATTTCTTTATATATAAAAGAAAAGAAAGTCATATGACTTTCTTTATTCTTCAGTTGAAGCAACAACTTCTTTACCTTTGTAGAATCCACAGTTCTTACAAACTCTGTGAGCCATCTTCATTTCGTGGCATTGTGGACATTCAACTATTCCTGGTAAGCTTAACTTAAAAGTTTGAGCTCTTCTAGAATCTCTTTTTGCTCTATATGTCTTTCTCGCTGGATTTCCCATTATTACACCTCCTTATTCCCCAAACAACTCTTTGAGCTTTGCTAGCCTAATATCGACATCATAATTGTTACAACTACATTTGTCAACATTTAAATTGGCTCCACAATTGGAACAAAGACCCTTACAGTCTTCAGCGCAAAGTCTCTTGATAGGTAAGGTTGAAATAATACTATTTTCAACAATTAGGGATAAATCTAAAGTATCCCCTTCTACAAATATAATCCCTTCTTCATCTTGAAGTTCTTTATTATTTGTAAACCTTTCTTCTATATCAATATCTATTGGATAGATAAAGGTATCTAAGCACCTTGAACAATTAAGTTCTAATTCTGTCTTGATAGTGGCTTCTAATTCAAGAACATCATTTCTTGATACTATTTGTCCCTCTACCTTAACAGGTTTGATTGCTTTAATGATTTCTCCTTCAAACTTTATAGGTTCTAAATCAAGTGAGAAATCAACCGCTTTCTTTCTTCCATCTTTGACAAGTAAATCTAAAAATTGTACTTCCATAATTATAAGCTCTGGATTTTACTCCTCATATCTTAAAGAAGATATATTATACATTACGTATAGCTTGAGCAAAGCACCATTTTCACTCCTTAGGCTTTAATTTACCCATTTCAAACACAATTTATTATATCTACGCCGACATTAAAAGTCAAGCTATTTATATAATAATTACTTTGATATTAATTCTAAAGTATCTCTTGCAATCATTAACTCTTCGTTAGTTGGAATTATAAATGCTTTAACAGTAGAATCTGCTGTAGATATTTCTCTTACTTTTCCTCTAACTTTATTTGCTTCTGTATCACATTTAACACCTAAGAATTCTAATCCTTTAAGTATTTCTTCTCTTGTTTCTGGTCCATTTTCACCAACACCAGCTGTGAATACTATAGCATCAACTCCACCCATAGCAGCAGCGTATGCACCTATAGTAGTTCTTACTTTGTAGTGGAATATATCTAAAGCTAATTGAGCTCTGTGAACTTTTTCTTTATAAGCAGCATCTTCAATATCTCTAAAGTCTGAGCTTATTCCTGAAATTCCTAATACTCCTGATTTTTTATTTAATAAATCTGTAACTTCATCAGCAGTTAATCCTTCTTCTTTCATTAAGAAAGTAACTATAGCTGGGTCTATACTACCTGATCTAGTACCCATTGCTAAACCTTCAAGTGGTGTGAATCCCATAGAAGTTTCAACTGATTCTCCATTTTTAACTGCACATACACTTGATCCATTTCCTAAATGACAAGTTATAATCTTAAGATCTTTTATATCTCTACCCATAACTTCTGCAACTTTTTGAGAAACGTATTTATGAGAAGTTCCGTGGAATCCATATTTTCTAATTCCGTGCTTTTCATATAATTCATATGGTAAAGCATATAGGTAAGCTTCTTCTGGCATTGTTCCGTGGAAAGCAGTATCAAAAACAGCTACCATTGGAGTGTTTGGCATTAATTCTTCACAAGCCTTGATACCTATCATATTAGCTGGATTATGTAATGGAGCTAACTTAAAGCATTCTTCAATATAGTTTTTAACTTCATCGTTTATAACAACTGACTTGTTGTATTTTTCTCCACCGTGAACAACTCTATGTCCTACAGCATTGATTTCTTCCATAGATGAAATAACTCCGTTGTTTTCATCTACTAAAGCTGCTAAAACTAATCTTATAGCATCTTTATGATCTTTCATAGCTTCTTTAACTATATATTTTTCTCTTCCTTCAACTTTTTGAGTTAAAACAGAACCTTCGATTCCTATTCTTTCAACTAATCCTTGAGCTAAAGATTCTTCTGTAGCCATATCGATTAATTGATATTTTAATGATGAGCTTCCGCAATTAATTACTAATACTTTCATTTATAAACACCTCTTAATATATTACTTATTTTGAGCTTGAGCCTGAACAGCTGTTAGCACAACTACATTAACTATATCTTCTGAGCTACATCCTCTTGATAAGTCATTTATTGGTTTAGCAAAACCTTGACACATAGGTCCTATAGCTTCAGCACCAGCAAATCTTTGAACTAATTTATATCCAATATTTCCTGATTGTAAATCTGGGAACACTAATACATTTGCTCTTCCAGCAACTTTGCTATTTGGAGCTTTTTGAGCAGCAACTTTTCCAACTATAGCTGCATCTAATTGCATTTCTCCATCGATCATTAAATCTGGTCTTAATTCTTTTGCAAGTTCAGTAGCTTTTCTTACCTTTTCAACTAGCTCATGATCAGCACTTCCCATAGTTGAGAATGATAACATCGCAACTCTTGGTTCTACCTTACATAAATTTTTAGCAGTATCTGCAGTAGCTATAGCTATTGCTGCTAATTGTTCATATGTAGGATTTGGATTAACAGCACAATCTGCAAATAATAACATACCATTTTCTCCATATGGTGAATCTGGTACCATCATTATGAAGAAGCTTGATACAACTGATACCCCTGGAGTTGTCTTGATGATTTGAAGACCTGGTCTTAAAAGATCTCCTGTAGTGTGTATAGCACCTGATACCATACCATCAGCATCATCTAACTTAACCATCATAGTACCAAAATATAGTGGATCTCTCACTATTTTTTCAGCTTTCTCCATTGTCATACCTTTATTTTTTCTTATTTCATAAAAGGCTTTTACATACTCATCAATCTTTTCATAACTGTTAGGATCAATTATTTCAACACCAGATAAATCAACATTAAGCTCTTTAGCCATATTCATTATATTTTCTTGATTACCAATTAGTATTGGATAAGCTAACCCTTGGTTCTTAATTTCTTCAGTAGCAATTATAGTTCTTTGCTCTTCACCTTCTGGTAAAACTATTCTTTGCTTATTTGCTTTTGCAGCTTCGAATAATTTATTCATAAGTTCCATTTTAATTTCTCCTTTCGTAGTCACAAGGACGAATCATTCATTATCTAATATACTCCTATATAGCTATATTTTTCAATAGAAATTTACTTTAAATATTTAATTCTTTATATTATTAATTTTCTGAATATTATGTATTATATCATTTTACTATAACTTATTTTACTTTTTTTATCTTATGTTATAATGATTTTATATTTCCCTAAAAGGAGCGCTAATATGAATATTACAGGTATAATTACAGAATATAATCCATTTCATAACGGTCATTTATATCATATTACCGAGGCAAAGAAAGCTACAAACTGTGATGGAATAGTATGTATAATGAGCGGAAATTTTGTACAAAGAGGTGGTCCAGCGATAATCGATAAATGGAAAAGAACCGAAATGGCTCTAGAAAACGGAGTAGATTTGGTACTAGAGTTACCGACTTTTTACGCAGTTTCTTCTGCTGAAATTTTCGCTAGAGGTGCTGTCTCTATTTTAAATTCTCTAGGAGTCGTAGATAATCTTTACTTTGGTTCTGAATGCGGAGACGTGGATTCACTTTATAAAATTGCTAAAATTTTAACTACAAATAATGACTCTTTTAACAATATGTTAAAAAACAATCTTAAAGAAGGAATTTCTTTTGCTAAAGCTAGAGAAAAATCACTAATAGATTTTTCAAAGGATGATTCTATTAAAGATGTTATTTCATCTTCAAATAATATATTAGGAATAGAATATATTAAAGCTATTCTATTAGAAAAAAGCAAAATAAAACCATATACTTTAAAACGTGAAGGCAGCAATTACAATGAAACTAATATAGAAAGTACTTTCTCTTCTGCTACATCTATTAGAAAAGCACTTTCTGATAATGAATACTCTATTAACACTTTGAGTTCAGTAATGCCAGAACCATCATATAATATTTTAAAATCCCTAAAAAACGATGGATACACTTTTTCTTTTGATGAAGATTTATATAAATTTTTAAGATATAAAATCTCAACTAATTGCGTAAATTTTAACAATCTTTATGAAGCATCAGAAGGTTTAGATAAGAAAATATTAAAAGAAGTTATAGACAGCACTTCTTATGATGATTTAATTCTTAGAGTAAAAAGCAAAAGATATACTTACACAAAAATTTCAAGATTACTTACTCAAATCTTTATCGGCTTTGATAATTATAACTTTGATAAAAACACTATAAGTCAATATAATTTTGGACGAATTTTAGGGTTTAATTCAAAAGGAAGAGAAATTTTATCTTCAATAAAAAAGACCTCTTCTATACCTTTGATTACAAAAGTTCCTAAACACCCTAATAATCCATTATTGGAATTAGATATTTTAGCAACAAAAGCTTATTCTATTCTTAACCCAAATTTAAATCCAAAATCAGATTATTTAAAAAATCCGATAATAAAATAATAATATTATAAAGTCATAAGCATATAAATACTATAGATGGGAGGAGTTTCTATGCATAGTATTATATTCTTATGGCTTTCAATTTTTATTCTTATATTTGTATTACTAAAACTTCTTAATATAAATAAGAATTATTTTGTAAGCTTTTTAATTTCATTTTGTATTATTTTATTTGTATTAAATCTGAAAGATTGTATAAACGCTTCTTTAGTCGGTTTAAATTTAGTTATAAAAACTATATTACCAACTATATTTCCTTTTTCTTTTATATGTAATCTTTTAATTTGTTATGATGGGATATCATTATATTCAAAAATCCTTGGACCTTTATTATGTAGACCTTTAAAACTTTCAAAGAATTCTTCATTTCCTATAGCAGCAAGTGTGCTATGCGGTTATCCATTAGGTTGTAAGTATTGTTGCGATTTATACAATTTAGGATATATTAATAAGAAAGAATTCGAAAGATTATTAAATATAGCATCAAATGCTAGTCCTATGTTTTTAATAGGTTCTGTAGGAGCTACCATGTTTGGAAATACCAAATTAGGCTTTATACTTTTAATAGCTAACTATCTTTCTCCACTAATCATTGGAATTATTACTATTCCTAAAGGAGATTTTAATAAAAATTCAAAGGTTATGCATTCCGAATTCAAAAAAGTATCTATAGGCTCTGCTTTAAAAACTTCTATTGAAAACAGTGTAAACACAACATTACAAGTTGGTGCGTTCGTTATCATTTTTTCAATTATTATAAGCATAATAAAAAGTAATGCTTATATAAGCATTACTTTTAAAAATATAGAAGATTTTTTAAATATACCTTCATCTTCTTTATATGGAACTTTACTAGGTAGCATCGAATTCACTAACGGTTGTAAGCTTATCAGTTCATCTACATTACCGTTAATATTAAAGCTATCTATAATAAGTTTTATTTGTTCTTTTTCCGGATTATCTGTTATAGCACAAATAAGTTCTTTTATTGGAGACTTAAATATTTCATTATTTAAATACTCATTTTTAAAATTTATTCAAGGAATAATAAGTTTTATAATTACATTTATAGCATGTATCTTTTTTGTAAAAGATACCCCAGTATCAACTTTTCCAATTCAAACTTTTTATATAGATAATAAAATACTTCTTATTATCTACTGTATATTGATATTATCACTTATATGTACTTTTATAAGATATAAAAAGAATTTACATGTTTCTTAATTCAGCAATATTTTCTTTTATAATCTTACCAGTATCACTTAATTTTTCATCAATTTCTTTAGCAGCTTTTTCAAAGGATTCTTGCATTGCTGTTATAAGTTCAATCTTTTTATTTTCAACCTCTTTATCAAGTTCTAAAAGAATTTCATTAGAATATTCTCTTGAACCTACTCTAATAGCTTTGGCATCTCTTTGTGCTAAAGCTATTATTTCATTTGCACGAATTTTAGCTTCTTTAACTAAATCATGATTTTCAACTTTCTCTTTCATAAGTTGAGCACTTTCTCTTCTTGCAATCTCAAATTCCTTTTGAGCTTCTGAAAGTATTCTATCTTTTTCATTCATTACCCATTCAGCTTTTTTTAGTTGATCTGGTAAATAATTAATAACTTGGTCTATAACTTCCTTAAATTCTTTTTTATCAACCATAACCTTGCCAGTAATAGGCATTTTTGCAGAACTATCTAACATCTCTTGTAAATATTCTAACAAATCAATAATATTCAATTCTAGCTTATTCAAGCTACTCCCCCCCTAAATCTCTTATCTTATTATACACTTCTGTAATTATCTCATCAGGCACTAACCCACTTATGTTCCCACCAAACTTAGCTACCTGTTTTACAGATGATGAACTTAAATAAGAATACTCTGATGAAGTCATCATAAATAAGGTCTCAATATTCGGATCTAATTGAGAGTTCATAAGAGCCATTTGAAATTCATATTCAAAATCCGAAACCGCTCTTAACCCTTTTAAAATAACTTTAGCTTCATACTTCCTTGCTAAATCAACTAAAAGTCCATTAAAACATATAACTTCAACATTTGGCAAATGCATAGTTACTTTCTTTATTAACTCAACTCTCTCCTCTATACTAAATAAACCTTTTTTATCTATATTCACTAGTACTCCTACTATAAGTTTATCATATATTTTGGAGCCTCTAGTTATAATATCTAAATGCCCATTTGTAATTGGATCAAAGCTACCTGGATAAATTGCTACTTTCATTTTCTTTCTTTTTTACTCCTCAATTTTATATAAACATATTGTTGTATTACCATATTTTCTACTTTTAAATAAAGCTATATTATCATTTCCTTCATATATTTCCTCAATAGAATCAATTTTAGTTACTATAATTCCATCTTCATTTAATAACTTTCTATCATGAATTATCTTCATTGCCTCTGGTATCATTTCTCTACAATATGGTGGATCTATAAAAATAACATCAAAAACTTTATTTTTATCAGCTAGATACTTTAAAGCTTCATACGAATCTTTATTCAATGCATAACATGTATCCTCAAACTTAAGATTTTCAATATTCTGTTTCAATAAAGAAAATGCATCTTTGCTTCTATCTACCAAATAAACTTCTTTAGCACCTCTACTTGCAGCTTCTAATCCTAAACTCCCTGTTCCTGCAAAAACATCCACTACTACAGCATCTGGAATATGATTTTGTATTATGCTAAACATAGATTCCTTTACTCTATCTAGAGTAGGTCTTGTTTCCATCGTTGCTGGAGGTATTAATTTACGTCCTCTTGCTTTTCCTGCTATAATTCTCACTGTAATTCCTCCTTTTTTTTAACATTTTAATTCTATCATATAATTTTCCACTTAACAATTTATTTATTTAATCAAACACCTTCTCGTAACGTCTATTGTACGAGCTCGATTATCTCTAAATTAAAATTTGAACTCTGCTTTAATTAAAGCAGATATACTGACTCCATCTATCAAGTGATTCAGCTATCTCATTGCAAAGTCGTATCTTTTCTGGATCAGTTGAATTTAATAATTGCTTACCCTCTTCTCTTGCGCACCTTAAAATCGCTAAATCCTCATATATATTAGCTAATATTAATCCTTCATCACCACTTTGTCTCATCCCAAACATTTCACCTGATCCTCTTAACTTCAAATCTTGTTCTGATATATAGAATCCATCAGTTGATGAAGTCATGATTTCCATTCTTTTTTTAGTTACTTCACTTTTAGCTTTACCGATTAAAATGCAATAAGATTCATACTGCCCTCTTCCAACTCTTCCTCTTAATTGATGTAGCTGAGCTAAACCAAACCTCTCAGCATTTTCAATTATCATAACCGAAGCATTAGGAACATTTACTCCTACTTCAATTACTGTAGTTGAAATAATCACCTTTGTCTCATTTTTCTTAAATCTATTTATTATATCGTCTTTTTCCTTAGGCTTCATTTTACCATGCAAAATCTCAACTTCTACATTTCTAAAAATTCCTTCCTTTAGTTCTCTATATAACTTTTCAACAGAATTAAGCTCCATCTTTTCATCTTCTTCAATTAACGGACATACAATATACACTTGTCGCCCTTTATTAATTTCATCCATAACTAAAGAATAACCAGCATCCCTATCATTTTCTAAGAAGAATTTTGTTTCAACTGGTTTTCTTCCAGGTGGTAACTTATCAATAACCGATATATCTAAGTCAGAGTACACATATAAAGCCAAGGTTCTAGGTATAGGGGTAGCAGTCATAACTAATACATCAGGTCTTCTCCCTTTATTAATAAGTTTATTTCGTTGCTCAACTCCAAATCTATGCTGCTCATCTGTTATTGCTAGACCTAAATTTGCAAAATCTACATCTTCTTGAATTAATGCATGCGTTCCTATTACTATCATAGGAGTATCTGTTGCTATAAGTTCTTTTATTCTCTTTTTTTCCTTTAGCGATGTACTACCAGTTAAAAGTTCTATATGTACATTAAATGGTTCTAATAACTTTCTCGCTTCCAAATAATGTTGGTTAGCTAATATCTCTGTAGGCACCATCAAAGTAGCCTGATACCCATTTTTTACAACATTAAACATTGCTATAATAGCTACTACAGTTTTACCACTTCCAACATCTCCTTGTACAAGTCTATTCATAGGAAATGGGCTTTTTTGATCTCTAAGTATTTCTCTAACTACTCTTGTTTGAGCTTCAGTAAGACTATATGGGAGAGATTCTTTAAGATCTGTTAACTCCTTTGCCCATTCAAATTTTATTCCATTTTTACTCTTTAGCTTTCTTTTTAATATAAGCAACTTCATAGAATAATTAAATAACTCTTGAAATTTTAATCTTGTTATAGCTTTTTCTAATGCTTCTCTACCTGAAGGAAAATGAATATTTCTTATAGCAAAATCTAAATCAGTAAGCTTATACTTTTCTATTAACTCTTTAGGAAGATTATCTTCAATTTTCAAATCCTCTATACATTGATTTATAAGCTTTATTAAAATTTTATCTGTCATATCTCCTTTCAAGCTATATTTTGGTACAATTTCATTTTCTTTAGCAACTTTTACTCCAACAATAGGATTAACTATTTCTAACCTATTGCCTATCTTTTTATATTTCCCCAACAAATCATAACTTTCTCCAACTTTAAATGAGTTTTTTATAAATCTTTGATTAAACCATTTTCCATCTACAATATGCCCTAAATAATCAAATTTTATAGTAGTTATAAATTTTCCTGTTCTCGTCTTTACATCTCTTTCTATACTAGTACACTTACAAGTCAAAACCTGCTTTTCTTTTTCATCAATTTCATCAATTGATATATTACTTCTTAAGAACTCATAATCTCTAGGAAAATATAAAAGCAAATCAAAAATAGTAAAAATTCCACATTTATTAAGCTTCTCTTTAAGCTTTGGCCCCACACCTTTTAAACTTCCTATATCTTTAGTAACATCCATAAATACACCTCATCCCAAATTAAGTATATTTTAATAATTATACGCAAAAAGGCTGTGCATTTGCAACAGCCTTTTATTATTATTCTACTGACATTATGAAGTAATATAAAGGTTGATCTCCTTTATAGCATTGTACATCGAAGTCTTCATATTTCTCTTCTAATTCAGCTACAAAATCTTCTATTTTACTTTCTTCAACATCACTACCATAGAAAATAGTTATAAGTTCACTTTCATCATCTATCATAGACTCAAGTATTTCTTTAGCAACTTCAAAATAGTCATCTCCAACTTTTTTGATTTTACCTTCCACTAAACCTAACATATTTCCTTCTTTTATTTCGATACCATCCATTTCAGTATCTCTTACAGCATATGTTACAGAGCCTGTCTTAACCATATCAAGAGCTTCCATCATATTTGCTTCATTTACTTCTGCATCTTCCTCTGGATTAAACATAGTTATACAAGTTATACCTTGTGGAATACTCTTAGTAGGTATTACTCTAACATCTTTATCCGCTATTTCAGCTGCTTGATTTGCTGCCATTATTATATTTTTATTATTTGGAAGTATGAATATATGCTCAGCATTTAACTTTGAAATACACTCCATCATATCTTGAGTAGATGGATTCATTGTTTGACCACCTTCAATAACATAATCAACACCTAAATCTTTAAGAACACTAGTGATTCCACTTCCCATTGCAACAGATACAAAAGCATACTTCTTCTTTTCTACTTCTTCAGTTTCTTCAAGCTTATCTGCTAATAGTTCTTCTTTCTCAAGCATTTCTCTATGCTCTTCTCTCATGTTATCTATTTTAATTTTAGATAATTCACCTACTGCTACTGCTTTTTCTAAAACTAGTCCTGGATTATTAGTATGAATATGTACTTTTATTACATCATCATATCCAACTACTATCATAGAGTCACCTAATGGCTCAATTTCATCTTGGAATGCTTTAGCTTTCTTAGCATCACCTAATATAATAAATTCTGTACAGTATCCAAACTTAATATCTACATCATTAGCAGATCCAGCTCCAGCACCTGACATATTTGCATCTTTTACAACTACATCTTTTATTTCAGCTTTTATATCATCCTTAAGGGCATCATACATTCCTTGTAAAATTATATATAATCCCATACCACCTGAATCAACTACTTTAGCCTTCTTTAAAGCTGGTAAAAGATCTGGAGTCTTATCAAGCATTACCTTTGATGCATCAACAACAACTTTTAATAACTCTACCACATCTTGTTTTTCTTCTTTTACAGCTGCTTCAGCTGCTGCTCTTATAACTGAAAGAATAGTTCCTTCTGTAGGACGCATTACTGCTTTATACGCAGCTTTGCTCCCTTCTAAAAATGCTAACGCAAGTTCAGTAGAGTCTACATCATTTTTTCCTTCTAATCCTTTAGATATTCCTCTAAGAATTTGTGATAAAATAACACCTGAGTTTCCTCTAGCACCCATTAGGGCACCTTTAGCTAACTTTTTAGAAGTTTCTCCTATAGATTCTGAGTTTAAATTTTCAATTTCTTTAACTGCAGCCTTAAATGTCATAGACATGTTAGTTCCTGTATCTCCATCTGGAACTGGGAAAACATTTAAAGCATTTACAAAATCGCTTTCCTCTACAAGTCTATTGCTAGCATTAACAACCATATTATAAAAATCATGGCCGTTTATTCTTTCATATTTCATTATGTTACCTCCTAGACTCTAACCGCTTGAACGTTTACTGTTACTGAAGCCACACTTAATCCAGTATAATTTTCAACGCTATAACGAACCTTTTGTATTATATTATTTGCTATAACAGAAATCTTAGTTCCGTATTCAACCATAACAAATAATTCTATTTCTAATTTATCATCATCATTAAATTTTAATTTTACACCTTTACTTAAGTTTTCAACTCTTATAAGTTCCCAAAATCCTTCTGTAGCATTTTTAGAAACCATTCCAACAACGCCATAGCACTCCATAGTAGATAAACCTACTATTTTAGCAAGTACTTCCTCAGAGTAACGTATATTTCCAAGATTGTTTACATATCCAACCATATAGAATCCTCCTTATAATTATCCTTATAAAATATTGTATATTAGTTAACCTATTAATTCAAGTAAAATTATCCTTATATAGGTTTTCATAAAAAATATTATTAGTATATTTCTATTTTTTTTTATTTTCGCTTGCAAATTGTATATATTTTATGATAGAATCTATTTTGTCCTATTGAAGAGAATTTATCTTCACATAATAAGGAGGTGTTTTCAAGTGGCAAGAAGATGCGAAGTTTGTAACAAAGGTGTTGTATCTGGAACTCAATACTCACACTCACATCGTCAATCTAAGAGAACTTGGGCTC
Source organism: Clostridium disporicum (assembly GCF_001405015.1). GTDB lineage: Bacteria > Bacillota > Clostridia > Clostridiales > Clostridiaceae > Clostridium > Clostridium disporicum_B. The sequence goes on along the minus strand of NZ_CYZX01000002.1, from coordinate 80,707 downwards.
CTAACATAAAGAGAGTAAAGGCTTTAGTTAACGGAACACCAAAAACTGTTCATGTATGTACAAGATGCCTTAGATCTGGTAAGGTTGAAAGAGCAATATAAGTTCAAATAAAAAATGCAATTGATTAACTCAATTGCATTTTTTATTTTTTAATTTTATAGGTATCATTATATCCCTATGTAATTATTTTTTTCTTGTAAAAAACTTAATAATAGATGATAAAAACTTCGGTAATTTTATTGCTATTATCTTCATTAGAATCCCTCCTAAAAAAAATCACCTTTCCTACATATTCATATTATGCATTAGTAAGGAATTAGGTGATTAATTTTTAAGAAATTTTAAAATAAATATTATTTTATTTTTAGACAATTTATTTAATCATTAGAGTAAATTACTAAAAGTTTACCTGACTTAAATTCTACTTCTATATTTTCATCTATAAATTCATTAGACACTGTCATAGTATCTCCTATAAAAAGATCATAATTTTTTAAATTATATTTTGCATTTCTTATAGTTAGCCCTTTTACTACATCTCCATAAGATAAAAATGATATGTACTTGTATCTTATATCTTTATTTAAAGAAACACTATTTCTAACGATAAATATTTTATTATTTTCATTTATAATGGTAGCCTTAACATTTTTATTCAACGCGCTAATTAGTAATCCTAAATTTCCAAAGGTATGATCTAATCTACTACCTGTAACCCCTAATAATATTATATCATTAGCACCTTCTTCTATTGCTAAATTTAGTGCACTATCTGAATCAGTAAAATCTTTTTCCGGGTTAAATTCTAACTTTATAGCTCCATATTCTTTTAAATAATTGACTTTTTTAATATTAGCAGAATCAAAATCTCCTACTATATATTTAGGTATTATTTTTGAATCATATAAAGAATCACAACCTTTATCAGCACCAATAATTAGCTCTGATTCAGCCGCTATTTCTTTTAACAGCTCTATAGATGGTCTTTCTCCTCCTGAAACTATTAAAGCCTTCATACTATCTTCCTCTTAATAATGAAATATTCTTTTCTATCTCTCCATTTTTAAACACTGCTGAACCTGCTACAATAACGTTTGCTCCTGCTTCAATAACATCTAAAACATTAGAAGGGTCAATTCCTCCATCAACTTGAATAAGCAAATCTTTATTAACCTTTTCACTCATAGCTTTAACTTCTTTTATTTTATCTATAGAATATTTTATAAACTTCTGCCCACCAAATCCAGGATTTACAGACATTATAAGCACCATATCTAATTCACTTATTATATCCTTTAAAACAGTTGTAGGTGTTCCTGGATTAAGCGCTACAGCAGCCTTAACACCTTTAGATTTAATATACTGTATAGCTCTATCTATATGCTTCTCTGCTTCATAATGTATAGTGATTAAATCTGCTCCTGCTGCTATAAAGTCATCAATATATTTTGATGGTTCTTCAATCATTAAATGAACATCAAAAACTTTATCTGTTCTATTTCTTATAGCTTTTATTATTGGCATACCAAAACTTATGTTTGGAACAAATCTTCCATCCATGACATCAATATGAATGAAATCAGCTCCAGCATTATGAAGTTTCTCTATATCCTCTCCTAATTTCGAAAAATCTGCTGATAATATTGACGGTGCAATCTTTATCATTAATATTTCCTCCCATCCATTTTCTCTTCTAATGTTCTTATATAAAAATCATATCTATATTTGTTAATTTTGCCTTCTTCAACTGCTTTTTTTACTGCACAGTTAGGTTCTTTATAATGAAGACACCCTCTAAATTTACACAAATTATTATACTCTTCAAATTCCGGAAAACTATATCTTAAATCTTCTTTTTCAATAAAGTTTACTTCTAACGTTGAAAATCCTGGAGTATCTACTATATATCCACCAACTACATCTATTAATTCACTATGCCTTGTTGTATGTTTACCTCTTCCTATCTTTTCTGATACTTCCCCTGTTTCCATATGGAACTTTTGAGTTAATGTATTAATTAGTGTTGATTTACCAGCCCCTGACGGCCCACATAAAACTGTTTCATTATTATCTAACTTCTCTCTAAGCTTTTCTACTCCAATTCCCTTTTTTGCATTTATGTATAATACTTCATAGCCTATATCTACTATTCTTTGCCTTATAGCTTCTTTCTCTTCTTCTGAAACTAAATCTACCTTATTTAAACATACTACTGCTTTAATATTATTATGTTCGCATAAAATCAAAAACCTATTTAATAAATCAAAATTTATATCTGGATTTTTGACAGCAAAAACAACAAAGGCCTGAGTTACATTTGCAACAGTAGGTCTAATCAATTGAGATTTCCTCTCAAATATATCTTCAATTACCCCTTTACCATTACTAACTTCTATTTCTACATCATCTCCAACCATAGGTTTCATATCTTTATGTCTAAATTTCCCTCTGGCTTTACATTCAATAAGTCCTTCTGATGTTTTTACATAGTAAAAACCACCAATTCCCTTAATTATTTTTCCTTTCATATTTCCTCCAAAGAATTTGTTCTCTTATTATAATAAACACCTTTTAATAAAAAATGCAATATATTTAAGCTATTACCTATAAATATAATAAGAATACCCCTTTTATAGAAGCAATTTTATCTATGAAACTTCTACTATAAAGGGGTATTCATTATATAAATTAGTCTAATACCATTTAGTATTTTAATTTGATCCTTCGTTATTTGGCGATTGATTTTCTGAAGGTTGATTTTCTGAAGATTGACTTTCTGGAGATGTATCCGTAGGTAATGATTCTATCTTTTCTACTTGTATTTTAACAAGTTCACCATCTTTTATGCTTGGTGTAAATCCTACCACCTTATATTGGTTAGTTTCTGCTGCTGGAGGCATTCCTCCATCTACGCTATACTTAATATTATTAGAATCTAATACAACAATTGCATCTGATAGTAGCATTCCTTCTGATATAAATTGATTTATATCTGTTGTAGGTTCAACGTATTTTCCTACATAAAGATCAATAGATGTTCCCTCTTTAACTTCAATATCTTTAACAGGTTGATCTATTACTTTTCCATCTTCATTTTGTCTATCTGTTTCTTGTTCAATAATATTAACTATAAACTTTTGATTTTCTAAATCTGATTTTGCATCATTAACATTATATCCAATATAGTTTTTAACTTTAACTAATTTAACCTCAGGGCCCTTACTTATAGTTACATAAATAGTATCACCTTTAGGTATTTCAGTTCCAGCCTTAGGATCTTGACTGACATAATATCCTTTTTCAACATCATCATTAAATTCATAATTTAATTCATATTTAAACCCTTTAGAATCTAAATATTGCTTTATTACATTTTCTTCATAATCTCTTAAATTTGGTACAACAACTTTTTCTAATCCACCTGAAACAACAACTTTAATAATTGATCCTTTATCTATCATTGCATCAGCTAACGGATTACTACTTAAAATTTCACCATCTGGTTTATCACTATTTTCTGTTTTCTCTACCTCAAGTTTTAAACCTAATGCTTCAATTTCTTTTTTTGCTTCATCGAAATTCTTACCTACTATATTAGGAACTTTAATTTGTTCAACTTTATTTCCACTAAGAAATATAGTTGTAAAGATTCCTACTAGTAATAAAAGAACTACTATTATTCCACCAACTATTAATCCTTTACCTTTTTTCTTATTTTTCTTCTTAAAATAATCATCATCAAAATCTTCTTCATCTTCTTCATCTTTTTCATAATCTTCATTATCTATTCGATTTTGGTGTTGGCTTACTTTATCAACTTTTTTAGGTTTTGAATTAACATCAGCCTTAATAGGACTCATCACAATAGTTCTTCCACCATCATTTTCAGAAGGTGGTTGTATTCCTACCATAGGATTTTCTTTTATTCTTTGTAAGTCACTAATCATTTCTTTTGCAGTTTGATATCTTAAAATAGGATCCTTGCTAATAGCTTTAAGAATAAAATTATTTAAACTTTCTGGTATTGCATCATTTAACTTTTTAGGCTCGATTGGATCTTGCTGTATATGCTTTAAAGCAATAGTAACTGGTGATTCTCCATCAAAAGGAAGCTTAGCTGTTACCATTTCATATAATACTATCCCTAAAGAATATAAATCTGTTCTATAATCTATAAATGTACCTTTAGCTTGTTCTGGAGATAAATAGTGAGCTGATCCCATAATTGTTGTTGTATTTGTAATAGTAGAAGATGTTGCACTTTTTGCAATTCCGAAATCTGTTACTTTAACATCACCATGCTCAGTTATTAGTATATTTTGTGGTTTTACATCTCTATGAATAATTCCATTTCTGTGAGCACAGTCTAAAGCTTTAGCTACTTGAATTGCAATTGTACTTGCTGTAGACCAACTAATCTTTCCATTTGATAATATTATCTCTTTTAATGTTTTTCCTTCAACTAATTCCATTACAAAATAGTCTATATTATCTTCATCTTCATGTCCTACATCTAATACATTAACTATATTCATATCAGATAAATTAGCTATAGCTGTAGCTTCTTTTTTAAACTTCTCAGATATATCTTTATTATCAGCAAATTCTTTTTTCAGAATTTTTACTGCTACTAGTCTATTAAGCTTTTTATCTCTAGCCTTGTAAACTACAGCCATACCACCTTCACCTATTACTTCTAATAACTCATATCTATCCCCTAATATCATCCCGATCATTTCTACACCTCTCCTCCAAACAGCAAGACAGTAATATTATCTCTTCCCCCTTGTTCTTTTGCTAAAGAAACCAGCTCATTAGTAGCCTGATCTAAATCTTTACTATTAGTAATAATATTAAAAATTTCTTCTTTAGATACTTCATTAATTAATCCATCTGAACAAAGTAAAAAGACTTTAAACTTATTCTTTTCAATTTTAAATATATCTACTACTACATCTTTCGAAGTACCTAATGCTCTTGTTATTATGTTCTTCTTAGGATGATTTCTACCTTCCTCTTCTGTCAAAGATCCTGAATCTATAAGTTCTTGTACCAACGAGTGATCTTTCGTTAATTTAATTATTCCTTTTTCATTCAAACCAAAACAGCAACTATCTCCAACATTTGCAATCTCAATTATATTATCTCTTACAAGACAAGCGGTTAATGTTGTTCCCATGCCACCATAACTCTTTTCTTTTATTGAAAGATCATATATTTTTCTATTGGCATATAAAATAGCTTCTTCTAAAGAGTGTTCTAATAAGTCCTGCTTATTTATATATTCAATTACTGATTCCACAGCCATTTTACTTGCTACTTCTCCAGCATTATGGCCTCCCATTCCATCAGCTACAACATAAATCTTATAGTTATTTCCTTCATAAAAATCAGCATAGTCTTCATTTAAATTTCTAACTATACCTTTATCACTCTTCATACTAACCATACAATAACCCCTTCCTTTTACTTAGCAGACTCTATGTAACTCTTTCTTAACTGTCCACAAGCAGCATTTATGTCTGCACCCATTTCCCTTCTTACAGTAACTTCAATACCATTATTCTTTAATATCTCTTCAAATTCCTCTATAACCTTTTTAGATGGTCTTTTTAGCGTATTTTCTTTTATCTCATTTACAGGAATTAAATTAACATGACATAACATACCTTTTAAAATTCTTCCTAGCGATCTAGCATCTTCTTTACTATCATTTACTCCTGAAACTAATGAGTATTCAAAAGTAATTCTTCTTCCTGTTTTTTCTATGTAATATCTACAGGAATCTAAAATTTCAGATATAGTATACTTATTTGCTATAGGCATTATTTCTTTTCTCTTCTCATCGCTAAATGCATGTAATGAAATCGCTAATGTTATGCTCATCTCTTTATCTGCTAATTCAATTATTTTAGGTACTATACCACATGTAGATAAAGTAATATGTCTTTGGCCAATATTTAATCCATAATCAGCATTTACTAGTTTAAGGAACTTCATAACATTATCAAAATTATCTAGAGGTTCCCCACTTCCCATAAGTACTATATTTGAAATTCTATCACCACATACTTTTTTACCTATAATAACTTGTGCTAAAATCTCTCCACAAGTTAAATCCCTAACACGCCCACCTAAGGTAGAAGCACAGAACTTACATCCCATTCTGCACCCTACTTGTGTTGAAATACATATTGAATTTCCATGTTTATATTGCATTATTACTGATTCTATTATGTTTCCATCTCTAAATCTTAAAAGCATTTTTTTAGTTCCATCTAAAGAAGACTCATATACTTCTTCAATTTTAGGTATTCCTATATAAAAGTTATCTTTTAGTTTATGCTTTAAAGAATTAGGAATATTCTTCATATCATCATAATCCCATACTTCATTGTATATCCATGAAAAAACTTGCTTTGCTCTAAAAGCACTTTCCCCATTTTCCTTCATCCAATTTTGTAATTCTTCTAATGTGAAATCTAATAAATTTTCCATAGGTTCACCTACTACTTTTTCTTAAGCTTTGCTACAAAGAATCCATCCATATATTGATTTGGTAATATTGTTAAAGAACCATTATCATTATATATAAAGTTTTCCATATTACCTAAGAATATTTTCTCTATTTCTGCATCTTTATATTTATTTAAGAACCAATTTATATTATCTTCATTTTCTTCTTTATTAAGAGTACATGTAGAATATACTAAAGTTCCTCCACTCTTTAAATAATGCCATGCATTATCCATTATTTCTCTTTGAACTGGAACTAATTCTTTAAGTGAATTTCTTGTTTTATTCCACTTTATTTCTGGTTTCTTTCTTATTATACCAATACCTGAACATGGTACGTCTATTAAAACAGAGTCAGCAGATGCTATTAATTTACTATTTAACTTTGTTGCATCCATAACATCTACAGTTACATTGTTTAATCCTAATCTCTCAACATTTTCAGTAATTAGTGATAACTTATTTTCATGTAAATCAAAAGCTAAAACTTTTCCTGTATTATTTAATAACTCTGCTATATGAGTTGTTTTTCCTCCAGGAGCAGCACATAAGTCTAAAACTGTATCCCCTTCTTTTACATCTAATAATGGCGCTACAATCATCGCACTTTCGTCTTGAACAGTTATATATCCTTCTACAAATAAAGGATTATTCTCAACTGACTTTCCTCCTGAAATTATTATAGCTTCAGGACAAGCATATCCTTCTTCTATGTTATATTCCATTTCTTCAAGTTTGTCATAAACTTCATCATAATCAGCCTTATTATTATTTACTCTTACAGTAACCTTTGGAGTTTGATTTAATCCAGCAAGTATCTTTTTACCGTAATTTTCACCATATTGCTTATATATCATTCTTATGAACCAATCTTCATATGAATAGATATACGCTAATTCATTAACTTTTCCACTTTTAACCTCTATATCATCTGGATTTTTAGTGTAACTTCTTAATATTCCATTAACTAATTTAGCATCTTTTTCAGATATCTTTTTAGCTAGTTCAACGGCTTCATTACATGCAGCGAACTCTGGAACCTTATCTAAGAAATGCATTTGATATATTGCAATTCTTAATATATTTAATACTTCTCTATCCATTTCATTTATATCTCTTATAAAATTTGAAATTATAGTATCTAAAGTATTTTTTCTTCTTAATGTTCCATAAACAAGTTCTGTTACTAAAGCCTTATCTTTATCACATAAATTAGACTGATTTAGTTCTTTAGAAAGAACTAAATTTGAATAAGCTCCTTCATTTAATACTCTATTTACTACATTTAATGCTATTTCTCTACTATTCATACTTTACCTCTTAATCGTTATTTCTATTGCTTAATGCAATTAATCTTAATAATTGTGTTATTGACATTAATGCTGCTGCTACATAAGTCATAGCTGCTGCACCTAATACCTTTTTTGCCCCATCTACTTCATTTCCTAGTAAAATTCCTCTTCCTTCTAACACCTTTAACGCTCTACTAGATGCATTAAACTCAACCGGCAATGTAACTAGTTGATAAATTACTGATGCAGAAAAGAATATAATTCCTATAGTTGTAAGTCCAGGAATGCTTAAAAATATCCCTAAAACAAATAAAATCATAGACATTTGACTTGCAAAATTAACGCCTGTAGCTATTGATGTACGTAAAACAAGTGGTTTATAGTGCTCTTTATGTTGTATTGCATGCCCAATTTCATGAGCTGCTATTCCTGCTGCAGATATAGATGTTCCGTAAAACACATCTCTCGATAATCTTACAATTCTACGAGTTGGATCATAATGATCCGATAACTCCCCACCTGTTTCTACAACTGGTACATCATAAAGTCCGGCTTCATCTAACATCATTCTAGCCACTTGCTCACCAGTATATCCATTCATAGTTCTTATAGCTTTATATTTTCTATAAGTACTACTTACCTTACTTTGAGCCCATAAAGCAATTAATATCGCTGGTATTAGCATTAACATTGTTCTATCTGGATAAAATCCAAAAGGCATATTTCCCTCTCCCTTTCTTTATACTAATTTAGTTCCTACTTCAATCTCTTTACCATTAATATATTGTTCAATTGTTAATGGCTTACCATTTGGAAATTGAATCTTCTTTATTAATATTATTCCATCTGAAGTGTTTACCTTCATACCACTTTTGTTAACACTAATAATAGTTCCTGGTTCTTTAGAACTATTTTCATTTATAACAATACTTTCATAGATTTTCATACTTTCACCTTTATATGTAGTATGAGCTATAGGCCATGGATTAAGTCCTCTTATTAAATTGTGAATATCTTTAGCCGATTTTTCCCAATCTATTTTTCCTGTATCTTTATTTAACATTTTAGCATAACAAGTTTCGCCTTCTTGCTTTATTGGAGTTATTTCTCCTTTTGACATTCCTTCAATAGTTTTTATTAAAAGATCAGCTCCACTTATCATAAGCTTATCATGCAATTCACCTGCTGTCATATTTTCAGTTATTTCTACTTCATCCTTTAATAGCATATCTCCAGTATCTAAGCCAACATCCATAAGCATAGTTGTATTTCCAGATACTTTTTCTCCATTTATCACTACCCAATTAAGAGGTGCTGCTCCTCTATACATAGGTAATAATGATGCATGTAGGTTTATACATCCTATACTAGGTATATCTAAAACCTCTTTAGTTAATATTTGCCCAAAAGCAACTACTATTATAAAGTCTGGTTTTAAATCTTTTAAATATTCTATAGCTTCTCTATCTTCCTTTAGCTTTTCTGGTTGAAAAACTTTTATATTATGCTTTACAGCAACCTCTTTTACTGGTGAGTAAGCCATCTTTTTACCTCTTCCTTTTGGTCTATCAGGTTGAGTAAATACAGCTTCAACTCCATATTTAGAAATAATTTTTTCTAATGAAGGTACAGCAAAATCTGGAGTTCCCATAAATACAATCTTCATTCTAATCTCTCCTTATTTTCTGTAGTCTACGTATAAAACACCATTTAAATGGTCATTTTCATGAAGCACAGCTCTTGCAAGTAGTCCTTCTGCTTCTAAAATAAATTGCTCTCCTTTTTCATTGAAAGCTCTTACCTTAACATAATTTGGACGCTCTACTTCACAAGATTCACCTGGAACACTTAAGCACCCTTCATCATCAATTTGAGATCCACTAGTTTCTAATATTTCTGGATTAATAAATACCATTAGCCCTTCTTCATCTCTTATATCAATTACAAATAATCTTTTTAAAATTCCTACTTGAGGAGCTGCTAACCCAACACCATCAGCAGCATACATAGTCTCAGCCATGTCTTTTATTAAAACTAAATCTCTTGGTGTTATTTCTGTAATCTCTTTACATTTCTTTCTTAAAACATCATCACCAATTTTTCTTATATTTCTAATTGCCATAATTATTCCTCCTAAATTAGACTGTTTGGATTAATATCTATACTTATTCTTATTTCATTATAATTGCTCTTATTATTATCATAAAGTAATTCTTGAATTTTTTTTGCAAATTTTAAATCAAATTCCCCTTTTAGAACTATTTGCCACCTAAAATTTTCCTTGATTTTCTGAATCATACATGGAATAGGACCTAATATATCAATTTCATCATAATCTTTTACCACCATAGATATCTTAGTTGCTATATCATTCATAAAATCTTTTAGTATTTTTTCATCTTTTGAACTTCCATTTATTAATAATATTTTCCCAAAAGGAGGATAATTCATTAATGCCCTCACTGTAAATTCTTTTTCATAGAATCCTTCATAATCATAATTTTTAGCATATTGTAAGCTATAATGTTCTGGAGTATATGTCTGTATAATAACCTTTCCTTCTTTAACCCCTCTACCTGCTCTTCCTGCAACTTGAGTTATTAATTGAAAGGTTCTTTCTGCTGATCTATAATCCGGTATATTGATAGACATATCAGCCGCTAAAATGCCAACTAAAGTTACATTCGGGAAATCTAATCCTTTTGAAATCATTTGGGTTCCAATTAAAATATCTCCCTCTCCTCTTTTAAAGGCATTATATAATCTCTCATGAGAATCCTTTGCTCTTGTAGTATCTACATCCATTCTTATAACTCTTGCATCTTTAAAGTACTTTTTTATTTCGTCTTCAACCCTTTGCGTTCCTGCTCCAAAAAATTTCACATATTTACTTTCACATTTTGGGCATTTACTAGGCTCTCTTTTAGTTTTACCACAATAATGACATACTAGAAAACCATTTTTATGATATGTCATAGAAATTTCACATTCATCACATTTAAAAACATATCCACAACTTCTACATGATACAAACGTTGAAAAACCTCTTCTATTTAAAAACAAAACTATTTGTTCTTTTTTCGCCAGCACTTCTTCGATGCTCTTAAATAGCTTCCTACTAAATAATGATCTATTACCTACCTTCAACTCTTCTCTCATATCAACAAGTTCCATTGTAGGCATAGGTTTACCATCGACTCTTTTAGTAATCTCAACTAAATCAATTTCACCTGAAATAGCTCTATAATAACTTTCAATAGTAGGTGTTGCTGAGCCTAAAACTAATTTAGCTCCCCTTTTATTTACAATATATTCAGCAACTTCTTTTGCTTGATATTTAGGATTTTGCTCTGACTTATATGTATTTTCATGTTCTTCATCTATTATAATAAGCCCTAAGTTTTTAGCAGGTAAAAACAGTGCGCTTCTTGCTCCTACAATTACTCTTGCTTTTCCTTCTTTAACTCTATGCCACTCATCAAATCTCTCTCCATCTGAAAGCTTACTATGAAACAACGCTACATCTTTGCCAAATCTTCCTTTAAATCTTTCTATCATCTGCGGTGTTAAAGCTATTTCCGGTACTAAGATTATAGCTGATCTATCATTTCTCAATTCCCATTGAACTAATCTCATATATATTTCTGTTTTTCCTGATCCCGTTACCCCTTTTAACAAAAAGATATTTTTATCAGAATTCAATATTTTTTCTATAGCATTATGTTGCTCATAAGTTAATTTTTTATCTTCATCTTTTATATATTCTCTTTCATTATACCTAAATACAACTTCTTCTACGGATTTTAAAATTCCTTTTTTTATCAAGTTGTTAAGTTTATATTGAGATATAGAAAAGTTCTTTATTAGTTCACTTTTAGAATATTTACCTGAATACTCTTTTAAAATATTTATAATTTCTTTATATCCATCTGGATTTTTTATATCATCTAAATCATCTTTAACTAATACTATAACATTTTTAACTTTGTTTTTAGCACCTTTCATAATCCCTATAGGTATTAAAAGCCTAAAAGCATCTATATATTTACAAAGATATTTTTCCTTCAAAAAATAAATTAATTCAATGTCATCTGGGGTAATGATTGGTTCCTCTGTTTCAATAGATAGTAATTCTTTCACCTTGTATTCAAATTCTACTTCATCCTCTTTTTTTATACTTATTATAAACCCTTCTACTGGTTTATTTCTAAAGCCAAAAGGAACTTTTACAATCTGCCCTACACTAACCTTATCGTTAAGACTTTCAGGAATTTTATAAGTAAAAGGTCTATCAATTTCTACAGCTTCGCTATTTAATATTATTTCACCATAAAGAATCAAAAAATCACCCTCATATTACTAATATAATCCATATAATATTTATTTTTAATGACCCTTTCAATATAAAGAAAAGCGCAATTAGCGCTTTCCTAGAATCATATCAAATATATTTGTAGCTACCTGCTTTTTACTCATCTTATCAAGATTTATAACACTACCATCCTTAGACAGTATAGTCACTTTATTATCTTCACTTGCAAAACCAGTATCACTTGCAGTAATATCATTAGCTACAATAAAATCTAAATTCTTGTTTTTAAGCTTCTTTTCTGCATTATTTAAAACATTATTACTTTCTGCTGCAAAACCAACAAGAATTTGCTCTTTTTTTCTTTCTCCTAAAATTTTTAGGATATCACTATCTCTAGTAAGTGTTAACTGTAAGTCACCCTCACCTTTTTTTATCTTTTCATTACTATATTCTTTAGGTTTATAATCAGCTACTGCTGCTGACTTAATTACTATATCAGCAAAATCATAATACCTTAAAACTGCATCTTTCATTTCACTATTAGTTTTTACACTTATAAAATTAATATCTGCTATTCTAGGTATATTTGTCGGGCCAGATACTAATGTTACTTCAGCCCCTCGCTCTTTTGCCTCTTGTGCAATAGCATATCCCATCTTTCCTGTAGATTTATTTGTAATATATCTCACTGGATCAATAGGCGCTATAGTAGGTCCTGCAGTAACTAATACTTTTTTACCTAAAAGATCTTGTTCTTTTTCTTCAAGTTCTAACAATACTCTATCAACTATATCAGATACATTAGCTAATTTACCTTTTCCAAGATCTCCACAAGCTAATCTTCCACTAGCTGGTTCTATAAATTTATATCCGTAATTTTTCAATTTATTAATATTGTCTTGAACTATTTTATTTTCATACATTTTTGTATTCATAGCTGGCGCAAAAATAACTTTTGCTTCTGTTGCCATTATCGTTGTAGAAAGCATATCATCTGCTATACCATTAGCAACTTTACCAATAATATTTGCAGTGGCTGGTGCAATCAACATTATATCTGCCCACTGAGCTAAAGATATATGTTGAATCTCCCATGCCTTAGGTTCTGCAAACATATCGGTTATAACCATATTTTGGCTTAACGATTGAAACGCTAAAGGTGTAACGAATTCTTGTGCAGACTCAGTCATTATAACTTTAATTTCAACATCTTGTTTTCTCAAAGCACTTATTATGTCTAAAGCTTTATATACTGCAATTCCTCCAGTAACACCTATTACCACTCTCTTTTTGTCTCTCATGACTATTTTGTACCTTCTTCTACCTTATGGTAGCTAACTGAACCTTCATTAATTTCATTAATAGCTAATGTTAAAGGTTTTTTTGATTTATTTGTTGTTAATGGATTGCTTCCATCTATAATTTGTCTTGCTCTTCTAGAAGAAACGATAACTAACGAATATCTATCTTCTACCTTTTTTAATAAGTCTACTATTGATGGATTAATCATAGAGTTGTTCATGAATTAAGCCCTCCTTAGAATCTAATATTGTATCTTTTATTCTATCCACTCTACATTTTTCAGCTGTAATAATTCCTTCTATTTTAGAAACTGCTACATCAACTATATCATTTACTACTGCATAATTATATTTTGATATATAATTTATTTCTTGATATGCAGATTTAAATCTTCTCATTAAAGATTCAGGTGTTTCACTGCCTCTTTTAATTATTCTTTGTTTTAATTCTTCCATTGATGGAGGAAGTATAAATATAAATACACCTTCTTTAAAGTTCTCTTTAACTTTAAGTGCACCTTGAATATCTATTTCTAGAATTACATTTTTGCCACTATTAAGCATTTCTTCAACTTTTGACTTTGGTGTCCCATAATAATTTCCATATACTTCAGCATATTCTAGGAAATCTTTTTGTTCTACTCTTTTAATAAAATCTTCTTTTGTTATAAAGTGATAATTAACACCATCTACTTCACCAGCTCTAGGCTGTCTCGTAGTAGCTGAAACAGATATAAATAAATCATCATGTTTTTCTAATAACGCTTTACATATTGTACCTTTTCCAGCTCCTGATGGTCCTGATACCACTATTAATAATCCCTTATTATTAGTCATTATTCATCAACCTCATCTACAGTTTCATCTTTAGTTGATAATCTATGTGCAACAGTTTCTGGTTGAACTGCTGATAAAATTACATGATCACTATCAGTTATACAAACAGCTCTTGTTCTTCTTCCATAAGTTGCATCGATTAACATACCTCTGTCTCTAGCTTCTTGGATTATTCTTTTAATCGGTGCTGATTCTGGACTTACTATTGCTACAAGTCTATTTGCTGAAACAATATTTCCAAAACCAATGTTGATTAACTTAATTCCCATTGCTCTCCTCCTATTATTCTATATTTTGAACTTGTTCCCTTATCTTTTCGATAAGATTTTTTATATCAATGACTATATTAGTCATATGAATATCACTTGATTTAGATCCTATAGTATTAGTCTCTCTATTCATTTCTTGAATTATAAAATCTAATTTTCTTCCTATAGGTTCATTTAAGCTTAAAGTTTTTCTAATTTGGCTAATGTGACTTCCTAATCTTGTTATTTCTTCATCTACAGTTGCTTTATCTGCAAATATACATACTTCTGTGGCTAACCTATTTTGATCAATATCCGCACCACTTAAAAGTTCTGATAATCTTTCTTCTAATTTAACTTTATAAGCTTTTGGAACTGTATCAGCTACCTTTTCGATTTCTCTAACTAAATCTTCTATTACACTTACTTTATCTAATATATCTTCTTTTAATTTTTCCCCTTCAACAATTCTCATATTTATCATCATTTCAATTGAAGTTGAAATTAAAGGTTTTAATTCTTCGAATATCTCCTCTACCTTCTCTTCTTCTTGAACTACTGTTATAACTTCTGGGAATCTTGCAAGTTGCATTACTGATACATCATTTTTAAGTCCAAAATTTGTTTCTATTTCTCTTAAACAATTTAAGTAGTCTTCAGCAAGCTTTAAATCAACCTTTGGTGTTCCTTCATTTTGAGAATAATTTTTTAAGTTAATAAAAACATCAACTTTTCCTCTTGATAAAGAGGATGAAATCATCTTTCTCACTTCTTCTTCTAATGAAATTAAAGCTTTAGGCATTCTGATATTTATATCTAAATATCTATTATTGACACTTTTCATCTCAACAGTAAAAATACGTTTTTGTCCTTCTTCACTACTACTTCTACCGAAGCTAGTCATACTTTTTACCATAATTCATCCCTAACTTTCAATATTTATCTTATATACTTTTTTGACAATATAAACAGTTTATATTCTCAACTTACTAATGTCAACTTTTTGTTAACAAATTGTTCATAATTAAATTAAAAAAGTCTACCTCCTAAGAAGTAGACTTTCAAACGTCTATACTCTATTTAATTTTATAAGAATGCAATCTTTAAAATAAATACTACTAATAGTAAATACATAACCCAAGAAATCTTTGTCTTTTTCTCCTTGCTTTTAGCAAAGAAGATGTTATATATTAGGTTAATTACTACGTATGAAATTATTCCTAAAGTTAATCCATCACCTATACTATATGTTAATGGCATTGCAGCTATAGTTAAGAATGCTGGCACTCCTTCAGTAATATTTTCAAACTCTATTTCTTTAACAGCTTCAAGCATTAAGTATCCAACATAAATAAGCGCTGGTGCTGTAGCACATGACGGTATAGCTACAATTATTGGTGAGAAGAACATTGCAATAAGGAATAATATACCTACTGTTATTGATGTATATCCTGTTTTACCACCTTCCGCAACACCTGTTGCACTTTCAACATAAGTCGTAACTGTTGAAACTCCTAAGCAAGCTCCAGCAGTTGTTCCTATAGCATCAACCAAAAGCGCTCTTCCCGCATTAGGAACATTACCATCTTTATCTAACATTTTAGCCTTTGAACAAACTCCAACTAAAGTACCAACTGTATCAAAGAAATCTACGAATAAGAATGTACAAACTACAGTTATAAACATCTTTAAATTATCTGGATGGAACGCATGAGCTAAATCAATTTTTCCAGCTATTTCTCCTATACCTTCAAACTTAAACACTCCACTAGGCAGATAAATTCCTAAAGCTGCAGCTGCTTCTGTGTTTATTAAAGCATATCCCCATCCAATTAATGAAGAAATCAATATTCCCCAAAGAATAGATCCTCTAACACCTTTCTTATTTAAAACAGTTATTATAACTAATCCTATAAGCGTAATTATAACCGCTGGAGTAAATTCACCTAAAGCAACCATCGTAGCCTCATCTGAAACTACAAGCCCTGAATTAACTAATCCAATAAACGCTATAAATAATCCAATACCACCTGTAACAGCTAATTTCATATTTTTAGGAATAGCATTTACTACTGCTTCACGAACTTTAAATATTGATAATAATATAAATATGATACCTTCAATAAATACAGCTGTCAAAGCCACTTCCCATGAAATTCCCATTCCTAAGACAACAGAATAAGCAAAGTAAGCATTTAATCCCATACCTGAAGCTAATGCAAATGGTAAGTTAGCAAATAACCCCATCATTATGCAAGCAAGTGCAGCCGCTAAACAAGTTGCTGTAACTAATGCTCCAGCAGGCATACCAGTAGCTGATAGTATATTAGGATTAACTGCGATAATATATGCCATTGTCAAGAAAGTAGTTAACCCTGCAAGCATTTCTTTCTTAATATCAACATTCTTATTTGTTAATATCGGTAAAAGTTTTTCTTTTGTTGATAGTTTTTTCGTTGATAATTCCCCCATTTTCAACACTCCTTATAAATAATATGTAAATAAATTAAAGCTATGATAAGTTAATTAAGACGACTCACCATAGCTTAAAAATTCAAATCTATGCGTATAAATCAACAATAAAACATTTCTTTTCCAAAGAAACATTCGTGTTTGTTTATCCCAATCGAATCACCTTACGAATATTATTGTATCACTTTTAACTCTTTTGGTCAACTGTTCCGAATATTTTTTATATGTTTTAAATCAATTTTCGCACATATTATTTATTATGTAGTTTTTCCCTAACATTCTTTATTCAAACTGCTTTCTTATTTGTTCTAAATCTAACTCTGAATTTATTGATAAAAGAAGTTTTATTCTTGCTTTTTGACCTGGTAGTGTATCTCCGAATATTATCCCCAAATCTAGCAACATCTTTCCTCCCCCTTCGTACCCATAAGATTCATGAACTCTTCCTTCAAAGCATCGTGACACTATTACCACTGGAATATTATTCTCAATAGCTCTCTTTATTCCAGGAACCATTCTAGGTGGAACATTTCCTCTTCCTAAAGCTTCTATTACAATTCCACCATAACCTTTTTCAATAATAAAATCTATAAATGTAGAATCCATGTCTACTGCACATTTAATCAGCGCTACTTCTTTATCAATTTTGTTAACTTTGTATTTTGAAGTATTTATAGTATTTCTATAAAAGATAACCTTATTATTATCTACAATTCCAATTGGCCCAAAATTAGGAGTTCTAAATGCATTTAAAGCCATAGAATTTGCTTTTGTAACTTCTGCTGCTGAATTTAATTCTCCATTAAAGCAGACTAAAACTCCTCTTCCAATAGAATCATCAGATATAGCAGTACAAATTGATGTTGCTAAATTAAAAGGGCCATCGTATCCCAATTCTGAACTACTTCTCATAGCTCCAGTTATTACTATCGGTTTAGATGTATCTATTGTTAAATCTAAAAAATATGCTGTTTCTTCTAAAGTATCAGTTCCATGTGTAATAACTATCCCATCTATATCACTTCTATTTACTAATTCTGTTACGAAATTACTTAGTTCTAATATTGTCTCAAAAGTCATGTGAGGTGATGGCATACTAGAGAAAGTATATGATTCTATTTCTGCATAATTCTCTATTCCAGTCACCATAGACATTATTTCTTCCCCTGTTAAACTTGGAACAGCTGCCTTAATCCTTTCATCTACTTTCATAGATATTGTCCCACCATTAAAAATAACTGCTATCTTCTTCATTTTATCACTCCATCTCAATATAATTTATCCTATAACCTAAACAAACAAAAAGTGGCAAAGCCACTTTTTTATATAAGCAATAATTTAATTCAAAACTTAATTTAATAGCTCAAGATTATCAACAAATATTTCTTGAGTTTATTATACAACCCCACTCCATTTCTTTCAATAAATATATTTTAGCCACAATTCACTTTAATTAGTTCACCATAATCTAATCTATTTTTTATTTTATTATCATTTATAGGGTACATAGTAGATACATAAATATACTGGTTCATTTCGTCCACCTCCACTCCTAACAACAAATAATTATACATTTTCTTTACAAACTGAATAGAAGTAGTTCCCTCCTCACTTTTGTAAAGTCCGATATAATCCGGTTCTTCCAGTATAACTTTCATAAACTCAAATATATTTTTCTTTATATTCTTGTCTAATTGTTTACCATGTCTTTTAATAATATGCTTTAGCACTCCAGGGCAGGCATATATCGCTCCAGTAAACTCTATACCTAACTCATCTGCAACACTCCGCCTCAAATAACCCACTCTTTTATAGGTACAAAATCTGCTATTCATATTATCCCTCTTTACTATAATATATTAAGCACATATTACTTGCTTAATATATTATATTCTACATTCCCTATATATTTCACACTTAATATATATAATTATAAAGTTAACTAAAATTTAAAAGCACCTATCTAAAAAGATAGGTGCCAAATATTGTTATAAAATTATACAGATCAATCCGCCATTACCTTCATTAATTATTTTTTGAAGTGTTTTTTGGATCTTAACTTGAACATCTTCTGGCATCTTATAAAGTTTATTTTGTAAGCCTTCTTTAACTAATACTTCTAATGACTTTCCAAACATATTACTTTGCCATAAAGATTCTGGATCACTATCAAATTTTTCCATTAAAGCTTTAACTAATTCTTCACTTTCTTTTTCTGATCCCATTATTGGACTTATTTCAGTCTTTATATCAGCCTTTATAAAATGTAGTGATGGTGCACTAGCTTTAAGTTTAACTCCATATTTACTTCCTTGAGTTATCATTTCAGGTTTTTCAAATTTCATTTCTGATAATTGTGGTGCAACTAATCCGTAACCTGTTTCTCTAACATCATAAAGAGCATCTTTGATTTTATCATACTCTTTTTTTGCTACATTAAGCTCTTTAATTAAAGATATTAAATCACTCTCACAGCTAACCTCAACTCCACAATCTTCACTTAACACCTTATAAAAAATACTTTCACTTGGCTTTAATAATATTTTTGCAGTACCCTCTCCAAGTTTAATCTCACTTAATTCTGAAGCATTGGCATTTTCATCTTCTTTAAATGAGTTAAATGAAGGTTTTATGTCTTTTATCTTTTCTACATCGTCACACATTCCCTTTACTATTTTAAAGAATTCTTTCTTTAACCAATGTTCTGGATCAAGCTTTTCTACCCATGTAGGCATATCTATGTTTATTTCTTTTACTGGGAACTCTTTAAGTACATGTACAAATAAATTTTCAATATCTTTTTCAGTCATATTATAAACATCCATCACTTGAACTGTAACATCATATTTAGCTTCCATTTGTTTCTTCAATGATTCAGTCTCTGGTGAATTTATGTTCTTTGTATTAAGTACAACTACGAAAGGTTTTTTTATTGATTTCAATTCATCTATTACCCTTTCTTCTGCTTCTAAGTACTCAGATCTCTCTAAACCAGTTATACTACCATCAGTAGTTACAACTAAACCTATAGTAGAATGATCTGTAATAACCTTTCTTGTTCCAATTTCTGCTGCATCTTCAAAAGGTATCTCATAATCATACCATGGTGTATTTACCATCTTAGGTTCATCTTCTTCTAAATACCCTAATGCTCCCTTTACAATATAACCTACACAATCAACTAATCTTACCTTAAAACTAATATCGTCATCCACAGTAATTTCTACAGCCTCATTTGGTACAAATTTTGGTTCTGTAGTATGAATAGTTTTTCCTGATCCACTTTGTGGCAATTCATCTTTTGCTCTCTCTTTCTTAAAAGAATTTTCAATTTTGGGTATAACCATTAGGTCCATAAACTTTTTAATAAAAGTAGATTTACCTGTTCTAACAGGTCCAACTACTCCTACATATATGTCCCCTTGAGTTCTTTCTGCTATATCTCTGTATATGTTGAAACCCTCCACTAATTTTCCCTCCTATATATTTTTAACAATATATATATATTCTCACGCTAGAAAAAGTATACTGGTTTTTCTGCTTATAATTATTTCAAATCAAAAAATTTAATTCTTTCTTTTGCAACACTTTGTTTATGTATAGTATATATAAATACAAAAAATGCACGTATATTTATATACGTGCATCAAACTATTAATAAACTTCAGACTTTTTGTCTCTTTTTAAAAGTTCATCTACTACATCTTTAGCTTTTCTATTTTCAAATAAAACTCTATATAATCCATCTGTAATCGGCATCTCAACATCTAGCTGTTCTTTTAATTTATAGAATGCATTACACGCAGTAATACCTTCTACTACCATACCTACTTCTTTTACAGCATCATCTTTGCTCATACCTTTTCCTATTAAAATACCAGCTTTTCTATTTCTAGAGTGCATACTAGTACAAGTAACTATAAGATCACCCATTCCAGTAAGGCCTAAAAATGTTTCAATATTTCCACCTAACTTTGTACCAATTCTAACTATTTCAGCCATTCCTCTAGTCATTAAAGCAGCTTTTGTATTATCACCATATCCTAATCCATCACAAACTCCGGCAGCTAATGCGATAATATTCTTTACAGCTCCACCAATTTCTACCCCAACTAAATCACTATTAGTATAAACTCTAAATTCTTTAGTCATAAATAAATCTTGAACTTCTTCTGCCACTTTCATATTTTTAGAAGATGTTACAACAGTAGTTGGTATATTGAAAGCAACTTCTTCTGCATGACTTGGACCAGATAAAACAACTACAGGATTATCTATTTCATCATTAATAACTTCTACTAAAGTTTTATTAGTACCTTCTTCTATTCCTTTTGCTATGCATATAACCGGTATATCAGAAGATATTTTTCCTTTTAAAGTTTTAGCTCCTATTCGTATAATCTGAGATGGTAATGCTAAAACAACATATTCTGCTCCTTCTAAAGCTTTATCTACATCATTATAAGCTGTGACATTCTTAGGCACTTCTAATCCTTTTATATACCTATCATTTTTTCTATTTATATTAATATCGTTAACCACAGATATATCTCTATCATATATAGATACATCATTTCCTTTGTTACCTAATAATATAGCTAGTGATGTACCAAAACTCCCACCACCTACAAAAGTCACTTTACTCATATAGATTATTCCTTTCTTTCTCTATACTCTATTTGAATTCCTGTACCACTAAAATCGAAACTATCTCTTAATTGATTTTCTAAATATCTTTCATAAGAGAAATGTCTCGCATTTGTATCATTAACAAAGAATACAAACTTTGGTGGTTTTGTAGCAACTTGTGTTGCATAATAAATCTTAAGTCTTTTTAATGCTACTACTGGTGGCTCTTTCATTAATATTGCTTTACTAATTACATCATTTAATACACCAGTCCCAACTCTCTTACTGTAATTATCATAACATTCTTTAGCTACTTCTAAAACTTTATGCGCTCTTTGCCCTGTTAATGCAGATATAAATAGATACTTAGCATAACTTATAAATTTTAAATTTGATTGTAAGTCTTTCTTATATACATCCATAGTCTTACCATCTTTTTCAATAAGATCCCACTTATTTACAACTACCATTATAGCTTTGTTTAACTCATGAGCAAATCCTATTATCTTTTCATCTTGGTCTGTAACACCTTCTGTAGCATCTATCATAAGTATACATACATCAGCTCTTTCAATTGCTGTAAGAGTTCTTATAACTGAATATCTTTCAATCTCTTCTTTTACCTTACTTTTTCTTCTAAGACCAGCAGTATCTATTAAAGTAAACTTTCCAAAATCAGTTTCTATTTTACTATCTATTGCATCTCTTGTAGTTCCAGCTATCTCAGAAACTATTAGTCTATCCTCACCTAATAATCTATTTATTAATGAAGACTTACCTACATTAGGCTTACCTATCATAGCTATTTTTATATCTTCTTCTTCTTCATCTGCTTCACCTATTGAATCAAAGTGACTTACAACCATATCAAGCATATCTCCAAGTCCTTTTCCTTGACCTGCAGATATAGCTACTGGATCACCTATCCCTAAGTTATAAAATTCCCAAGCATTTTCTTCATCTTTTAAGTTATCTATCTTGTTAACAACTAATACAACTGGTTTCTTAGACTTTCTAAGCATAGTTGCAACTTCATTATCAGCCGCTGTTAATCCTTCTTTACCATCAACAACAAACATTATAACATCAGCTGTTTCTATAGCAATATTCGCTTGTCTTCTCATTTGTTTTACAATAATATCTTGATTTTCTGGCTCAATCCCACCTGTATCTATCATTGTAAATACATGATTTAACCACTCTGCTTCTGCATAAACTCTATCTCTAGTTACTCCTGGAGTATCTTGTACAATAGAGATTCTTTTCCCTGCTAATTTATTAAATAATGTTGATTTTCCTACATTTGGTCTTCCAACTATAGCTACTATTGGTTTTCCCATTATTTTTCCTCCTGACATACATCGTTTATAATATCTATTAAGTCTTCTCCTGTGTGGTCAGCAACAAGAACCTTAACTCCTAATTCTTTTTCTATATCCTCTACTCTCACATCATCTAGCATTATATAATCAGCAGGCGCTAACTCATATCCTTTTCTGAACATATTACTAGACATAATTAAATATTCACTTTTAATTCTACCCTTTAATTGACTTATTATATCTTTACCAGTTAAAAGACCTGTAACTGTTATAGATTCACCATAAAAATGATTTATTATTTCAAATACATCAATTTTTATATTTTCATTAGCTTTCATTATCTTCTTAGCACCATTCATAACTTCATTAAATGCAAGTTTTCCAGTAGCTATAGTAAATGTACCGCTAATATCTTTTCTTAGATTTTGCACTCCATAATTAATTGCTTCTCTAAAGCATCTAATCATTCCAACTCCATCTTCAATTTGTTCATACCCTTTATAAAATTCCTCTTCAGGTACATCTATTCCTGATACAATATAAAATTCATCAGACATTCTTATAAAAGGATCTCCAATTTCATTCATAAATTTTTCTTGGAATTTCATAACCATTTCTAATTCTTCTCTGGCTAATTCTTTATCAAATGTTTTTACCTTCACTAGTCCATCTCTAAACTTAGTAACGCCTATTGGTACTACTGCAACATTAGCTACTGATGGATACAGGCTATATAAATCATTTATAGTTTTCTTTAGCTCTTCCTTATTATTTACTTCTGGAATAAGAACTATTTGGCAATGCATTTCAATACCAGCATCTGCTAACTTTTTCATTCTATCATATACTTGCCCTGCAAATCTATTACCAAGCATCTTAACTCTTAACTCTGGATTTGTAGTATGTACAGAAATATTTATAGGACTAATCCTATATCTAATAATTCTATCGATGTCTTCATCTTTCATATTTGTTAGTGTTACAAAATTTCCTTGAAGAAAAGATAGTCTTGAATCATCATCTTTAAAGTATAAGGTTTCTCTCATTCCTTTAGGATTCTGATCTATAAAGCAAAACATGCACTTATTACTACACCTTTTTGCTTTATCCATTATTCCGCCGCCAAATTCTAATCCAAGTTCTTCGCCGTAATCCTTCTCGATTTCGTATTCCCAAACTTCTCCATTAGACTTCTCCATTTCTAAAACTAACTCTTCATCTGCTGTTAAAAATCTATAATCAATAATGTCTGTTATTTTTTCTCCATTTACTGATAATAAAATATCATTAACTTCGATGCCAACCTCTTCAGCAATACTATAAGGTATTACATTTGTTACTACATTCCTCATAACGTCACTCCTATAATAACCTATCATCTCTATGATATATTAACCTAATAATTATCTTCAGTCAACAAAAGAGATTATTCTAAGCCACATTTTCACAATAAAATAAAGAATATGAGAAGTTCTCATATTCTTTATTATTACTCATTTAAATCTACATAATCACCTTTTTTAGAAAAAATTATCCACTCGCAAATATTTGTTACGTGATCCCCAACTCTTTCTAGGTATTTTGATGCAAATAAAATTTGTGCTCCTCTATTTATCATAGTTTCATCTTTAGCCATCTTCTTTAACATTTCATTGAATAGCCCACGATACAATATATCAACTTTATCATCCATTTTACATATCTCATAAGCTTCTTCAACATTTCCATCCACAAATGCTTCAATTGATTTTCCAATCATTTTAATTAGAATATCAACCATCTCCCATATTGAATCACACTCTTCACCTATTGGTTCTAACTCAACCCTTTTAGTTATTTTACATATGTCTACTGCATAATCTCCCATTCTTTCTAAATCTGTAACAATTTTAGATGTCGTAAAAATTTTTCTTAAATCTGTAGCAACAGGGGATTCCATAGCCATAAACTTCAAACATTGCTCTTCAATTTTTTTATTTAGTTCATCTACCTTATCATCATTTTTCATTACATTTTCTACAAGATCCATATCTCTATTTTTAAAAGCTTCAATACTATCATATAATTGTTTTTCTACCAAACTTCCCATTTCTGCCAATTCAGAAATTAGTACTTTCATTCTATTATCTAGAACAGTTCTTGTCATAATCTCACTCCCTTTTAAATTTTAGCCGAATCTTCCTGATATATAATCCTCTGTTCTCTTATCTTGTGGTCTATAAAAAATATCTTCTGTTTTTCCATATTCTATAAGTTCACCGGATAAAAAGAATGCAGTTTTATCTGCAATTCTTCCTGCTTGTTGCATGTTATGTGTAACTATAACAACGGTATAATCTTTTTTTAGTTGATCCATTAGCTCTTCCATTTTATTTGTAGATATAGGGTCTAGAGCCGATGTGGGTTCATCCATTAATATTATTTCAGGTGATACTGCAATAGTTCTTGCAATACAAAGTCTTTGTTGTTGCCCACCTGATAAACCTAAAGCACCTTTTTTGAGTCTATCCTTAACTTCATCCCATAATGCAGCACCTTTTAAACTTTTTTCAACTATTTGGTCTAAAGTCTTTTTATCTTTAACCCCATGAACTCTCGGACCATATGCTATATTGTCATATATAGACATTGGAAATGGGTTCGGCTTTTGAAATACCATTCCTACTTTCTTTCTTAAATCTATTTCATTAAAATCTTTATATATATCTTTACCATCAACTAGAATTTCACCATCTATCTTCACTCCTGCAATAAGATCATTCATTCTATTTAAAGTTCTTAAAAAAGTCGATTTACCACATCCTGATGGTCCTATTAATGCTGTAACCTTGTTTTTTTCTATATCTATATTAATATTCTTCAGAGCTTGATTATCTCCATAAAACAAATCTAAATTTTTTACCTGAATTTCAGGCGTTATTATATTTGACATACTTACACCTCTTAAAATTGTATAATACTCACTATTTAAATTTAATTAATACTCAGCCTTATTTAACTTCTTACTTATTAACTTAGCTACAATATTTAATATTAAAATCATTACTATCAAAACTATTCCAGCAGCAGCTGCAGATGCAATATCACCTTTTTCTTTTGTTTCTAAAAAGGCATGAACTGTCAATGTTCTTCCGCTAGACATAATACTCTTCGGTATTTTATATACTGTACCTGCTGTTAAAAATAACGCAGCCGACTCTCCTATTACACGTCCCATTGATAATATTACTCCTGAAAGTATTCCTGGTGTTGCACTTGGGAGAATAACTTTATACAAAGTTTGAAACTTAGTAGCTCCAAGTCCTAAAGAAGGCTCTCTATATGATGATGGAACAACTTTCAATGCCTCCTCTGTAGTACGTATTATTACAGGTAATATAATTATAGATAAAGTTAATGAACCTGCAATAAGTGAATATCCAAAATTTAATGCAGCCACAAAAAATGCTGCTCCGAATAATCCATATACTATAGAGGGTATCCCTGCTAAAGCTTCTGTTGAGTACCTTATAATCTTTACCATCTTTCCTTGCTTAGCATATTCTTGTAAATATACCGCAGAAAGAACTCCTATAGGTGTAGCTATTGCAAGTGATAAAGCAACTGTATACAACGTAGATATAATAAATGGTTTTATTCCTCCACCACCAGAAGGTTTATATTCACTAAATAAATAATTAAAATTAATTATTTTATATCCTTTTATAAATATAAATCCAAGTATGAAAACTAATATGCTAACAGTTATTACAGCTGATAAATATAATAATACTTTTAAAATACTCTCTTTGAATTTTCTCATTTTTATTTACCTTCCTTACTAGAAAGTTTTGAAATAACTAAATTTAATATTAAAATAAATGCAAACAACACGACCCCAGTTGCAAATAATAATTCTTGATGTGCTTGTGATGCATATCCCATTTCCAACGCTATATTACTAGTAAGTGGTCTTACCTTATCAAAAATAGCTGTTGGTATTTGTACTGAATTACCTGCCACTAAAATTATAGCCATCGTCTCTCCAATAGCTCTTCCACTTCCAAGAACTATTGCTGCTAATATACCTGACTTTGCTGCAGGCACAACCACTTTAAAAGTGGTCTCTATATGTGAAGCTCCTAATGCTAACGAACCCTCTTTATAACTTTTAGGAACTGCTTTTATCGCAGTGGTTGAAACTGAAATTATTGTTGGTAACATCATTACAGCTAGTACAATAATTACTGCAAATAAACTTTGTCCTTGCGCTAAATTAAAAGTTCTTTGTATCCATGGAACAATTATTGCCAAACCAAATAATCCATATAACACAGATGGTATTCCAGCTAAAAGTTCAACTGCTGGAATCATAAATTTTGATACTCCTTTTGGTGCAACTTCAGCTATAAATATAGCTGTTAGTAATCCAATTGGAACCCCTATAATTAAAGCTCCTACAGTACCATATATTGAAGCAATTATCATCGGTAATATACCGTATTTAGGCACTTCTGATGTAGGGTACCAATCAGTACCAAATATAAATTCTATAAAAGATTTATCTCCTGTAACAAAAGGCTTTAATCCCTTCATAAATACGAATCCTATAATTAAAATTAAACTTACCACTGCAACAAGTGCACATATTAAGAATATCACTCTAGTAATCTTATCAACAATATATTTACTCGTATTACTCTTTATATTTCCCTCTACCATTTTAGTCCTCCTAATGGTAATAAATATCCTTGATTTTATGTAGTAAAAACGCCTCAAGCATTGAGGCATTCTTACTCAAATATTAATTATTATTCTAAAGTTATTAATTTGTTATCTTTAACAATTTGTTGACCTTCTGAACTTAAAACATATTCAATTAAAGCTGCTCCAGCTTCAGTTAAAGTATCTTTCTTAGTTACTAATAAGAAAGGTCTTGATAACTTATATTCTCCTGCCTTTACGTTATCTGGTGTTGCTTCAACATCATTTACTTTTAAAGCATTTACACTATCATCTATATATTCAAAAGAAGCAAATCCTATTGCATTTTCATTCCCTGCAACTGTAGTTTTAACAGCTCCACTTCCATCTGCAATTGAAGCATCTTTTATTAATTCCTCTGATTTATAACCAACTATTTCTTGGAAGGCATCTCTTGTTCCTGAGCCTTCTTCTCTACTTATAACAACTATTGGAGAATCAGATCCGCCTAACTCTTTCCAGTTAGTTATTGTTCCTGTATAAATTCCTTTAATTTGTTCTAAAGTTATGTTTTCTACTTTATTTGATGGATTTACTAGCAATGCAATACCATCATGAGCAATTACTGTTCCATCCACTTGTGAAGCTTCTTCACTCTTTAATTCCCTTGAAGACATTCCAATTTCTGAAACACCATTTATAACATCTTTAATCCCTGCACCTGAACCATTTTCTTGAACTTCTAATGTTATGCCTTCATTTGCAGCTTCATATCTTTCTTGAACTTTTAACATTAATGGCCCAACAGAAGTAGATCCCGAAATTGAAATAGTTGTTTGAGTTTCAGTTCCAGCATCTCCGCTTTGTCCATTATTTCCTCCACAACCTGTTAAAGTTGCTCCCATCATCATTACTACTAAAGCACCTACCATCAATTTTAACTTTTTACTCTTCATAAATTTTCCTCCAAATCCACTTCATTTAATTTGTTCGATTTATCAATTTATTACCTTACAATAACAATAATAATATCTTAACGTTAAAGGAATATTATGCTATTGTTAAAGAGTATTATAAGAATGTTAAGTTGCTGTTAATTGTAATAATATAAAAAAATTAAAAGAGTTTATTGGCGTGTAAAGCCATAAACTCTTTTAATTACTTTCTAATTTTAACTATAAACTTTGTACCTTCTCCTAATTCTGAATAAACATCTACTTCGCCATTAAATAGTTTTACAATATGTTTTACAATAGCGAGCCCTAATCCAGTACCTTTACTGGATCTTGATTTATCAACTCTGTAAAATCTTTCGAATATTCTCGGTAAATCTTCCTTTGGTATACCAACCCCATTATCTTCTACTTCCATTATAAGATAATTATTCTTTTCTAAAAGCTTAACTTTTACCTTCCCATTCTCTTTTGAATATTTCACTGCATTATCAATAAGATTCATACTTAACTGATAGAATTTATCTCTATTCCCACTTAAGTCCCCATTATATTCATCAACTAACTTAACTTCTATGCCTTTAGAGCTAGCTTCAGTACTTATTACATCTATAACCTCTTGTACTACATCCATCGGCTTAAATTTTTCCATTCTAGTTACTTTCATATTTTCAATATTAGATAAAATTAATATATCATTAATTAGTCTACTTAATCTATCAGCTTCTTTATTTATAATATCTAAAAATTTCTTTCTAGTTTTATTATCATCAACATACTTTAAAGTTTCTGAAAAACCTTTTATAGATGTTAATGGAGTTTTTAGTTCATGAGAAACATTTGCTACAAATTGACTTCTCATGTTCTCTAATCTTTTTATATCTGTTATATCAGCCAAAGTTATAACTATACCTATAGTATTTACATTACCATTAATTATAGGAGCTTTTTTCACCTTTAACTCTCTTTCAACTGGATGAAATAATTTTATTTCTTTAGAATCAATTTCTGGAATGTCTTTAACAAATTGCAAAAAATCATAATCTATAATACACTCTTCAATTTTCTCTCCTATTATTTCTCCTTTTAATCCAAATAAATTTTTTGCATAGTTATTTATAAGCATTATCTTTCCATAGTTATCAATTGCGATAACTCCACTATCCATACTTTCTAATATTGCTTCTAATTTGTTTTGTTTATCGTAAGAATCATTAATCTTAATCTGTAATTCATCTGCCATTTTGTTAAAACTTCTTGCTAAAGATCCAATTTCATCATCATTATATACCTTAGCTCTATTGTATAAGTCTCCATTCAAAATCTTAGCAGTAGCCTCTTCTAATTCCTTTATTGGGTATATTATAATCTTTGTTAATTTAACAGATAACCATAAAGCTAAAATAGCTACTATAATTATAATAAATATATAATATTTATAAGTTCCTGATAAAAATACCATTATTGCACTTGTTGGCACAGAACTTCTAACTACAGTATTTTCATCTATTTTGGTCGCGTAATATACTAGATTAACTGTAGAGGTACTACTATACCTTACGCTTGAACCCTCATTATTAATAAAAGCCTGATGAATCTCTTCTCTATCAATATGATTATCAGAAAGTGATCCCTTACTTTCTGAGTCATACAAAACATTACCTTGTCTATCTATTATAGTAAATCTAACTTGATTATTATCTATTCTAAATTTACTGAAATCAACATCATTCTCTTTAATTTCTTTAATAAATAACTCATTATATACAGATAAAATACCCTTAGTTCTATCTATCTCTTGTATATTTATTAATTCTTTAAATGCTAAACATACTAATACTAGAGAAAATATTACAGTTGCAAGAGATGAGATTATAATTCTCTTTTTCATATATTATAGATCTGGGTTAAATCTATACCCTACTCCTCTTATAGTCTCAATAAATTTAGGGTTTTTATCATCATCTTCTATTTTCTTTCTTAAATATCTAATATGAACATCTACTGTTCTAGTTTCCCCTATATATTCATAACCCCAAATCTTATCTAAAAGCATTTCTCTTCTTAAAATTTTACCTCTATTTTTAATTAACATTTCTAATAATTCAAACTCTTTCAATGTTAAATCTACTTTTTTACCCTTTATTCTTATTTCCCTTTTTTCAAAATTTGCAGATAAATCCCCGAACACCATAATATCGCTTTGTTCTTCTTTAGCACCTACTCTTCTTAATACAGCCTTTACTCTTGCCAAAAGTTCTCTTACTGAAAACGGCTTTGTTATATAATCATCCGCCCCTAACTCTAGTCCTAAAATTTTATCAAACTCTTCACTTTTAGCAGTAAGCATAATAATTGATATATTTTTCACTTCACTCTTTGTTCTTATCTCTTTACATACATCATACCCATCTTTTCCTGGAATCATCAAATCTAAAAGTATTAAATTAGGTCTTTCATTTATAGCTAAATTAACTGCATCTATTCCATTATTACATGTTATTACATCATATCCTGAAGATAACAAGTTATATTTTATAAGTTCTACAATATGTTCTTCATCATCTACTACTAATATTTTTTCATTAGCCATTAAGTATTCCCCCTGAACTTTTATTATTTCTTGTAAGCAAAAGTAAATAACCTTCCATACGTTCCAACACTTTTTCTATAAGAAAATAATTTTATGTCTTTTTCACAATAAGTACACAGATTAATTGTATAAATATTATCTTCTTTAATATTTATATTTCTTAAATCTTCTAAGATACAACGCTCCATACTAAGATTTCTACCTTTAAATAGCTCATTTTCATTTATTTTAGTCTTATTTAAAAAGCTTTCTTTTAACTCTTCAGATACCTCATAACAGCACTGTCTTATATGAGGTCCAATATAAACTTTAATATTCTCTATTTTAACATCATATTCTTGAATCATTTTTTCAATAGTCTTTTTTGTTATCGAGTTAAAAGTTCCCTTCCAACCACTATGAATCGCAGCTATGACACCTTCTCTTTCATCTACTAAAATTACCGGAACACAATCTGCTGTAAAGGCTCCAATAATAACTTTTTCTTCTTTTGTTATTATAGAATCCCCTTCATACTCTCTAAATTCTTCTGCATCACCTTCAAATACAAATACATTATCACTATGTATTTGATGAAGATACACAACTTCATTAACATTAAAATCTTCCTTTAATGAATTTATATTTTTTTGCCCTTCTTCAGTATTTCTATTAAAACTTCTAGAATCCTTAGCTGTTGAAAATACAACATCAACCTTCTCCCCTTCAATAACTAAAAAATCCTTAAAAACTTTTAAATTATTTATATTTATTTTTTTCATAAAAATCCTCACTTTTAATATACTTGTGCATATTTTAACATTTTTTATATTTGTTTTCTATTCAATTATATATTTTTTACTTAATTTTAACTTTAAGTAAAAATGATAATATAAATTTTAATTTATATATAATTATTATCTTTGCCATAAACAATATAAAAATAGACTTTCTAAATTGAGAAAGTCTATTTTTTATTATTTAGTCATTAAATTTTTTATTTCTTCTAAAAATGTATTTATATCTTTAAACTGTCTATATACAGAAGCAAATCTTACATATGATACTTCATCTATTTTTTTCAATCTTTCCATTATCATTTCACCAATCAACTTTGTCTCTACTTCTGTCAGCATTTTATTAGATATAGACTTTTCTATATCTTCAGCTATATCCTCAATTTGCCTTCTAGAAATAGGTCTTTTTTGACATGCAATAATTAGCCCATTGACGATTTTTTCTTTATTAAAGTTTTCTCTTGTTGAATCTCTTTTTATAACTAAAATTGGAATATCCTCAATTTTTTCATAAGTTGTATACCTTTTGCTACAGTTTGCACACTCTCTTCTTCTTCTAATAGTTGTATTATCATCTGTAGATCTAGAATCAACTACCTTGCTTTCGTCAAATCCACAAAAAGGGCACTTCATATTTATCAAACCTTTCTCATATGTACTTTACTATATTATATTATCTTTTAATAAAATTTGCTAGATTCTATTTTGCTCTAACTCCCTTTGAATATCACTTCCATCAATCAATAAAACATCAACACCTAATTTAATCACTTTTTCCCATGGCACTTCTATATCTTCTTCTTTTCCAAACCAACTTTTAGTAGGCGATGGTAATGTTAGTGATATAACTCTTTGCTCATTTACATCCACCCTAAAATCTTTAACATATCCTAGCTTAGAACCTGTAGATATATCGATAACCTCCATACTTCTTATAGCATTTGTTGAAAATAAAACTAAATCTTCATCCATAATTACCCCTCCTATTCTACTTAATTATTTATATGATTACTAATATAAATTTATTATAAAAATAGCGAAAAAATAGGACTCAAAAGAGTCCTAAATATATTTTCTCATATGTTTTAATGCAGTTTTTTCTAATCGTGAAACCTGAGCTTGAGAAATGCCTATTTCATCTGCAACTTCCATTTGAGTTCTTCCATTAAAAAACCTTAATGTTAAAATTAATTTTTCTCTATCATTTAACTTTTTCATAGCCTCTTTAATAGATATATTTTCTAACCAACTGTCATCACTATTCTTTGAATCACTAATTTGATCCATAACGTATATAGCATCACCACCGTCATGATAAATCGGTTCAAACAATGATACTGGATCTTGGATTGCATCAAGTGCAAAAACTACATCTTCTCTAGGGATATTAAGTTCCTTTGCAATTTGAGAAATAGTTGGTTCTTTATTATTATCTTTAACTAATCTATCTCTAACTAATAAAGCTTTATATGCTATATCCCTTAAAGATCTACTGACTCTTATAGCATTATTATCTCTAAGATACCTTCTAATTTCTCCTATTATCATCGGAACTGCATAAGTTGAAAACTTAACATTTTGTGATAGGTCAAAATTGTCTATAGCCTTCATAAGTCCTATGCATCCGACTTGGAATAAATCATCTACATTTTCGCCTCTATTATTAAATCTTTGTATAACACTTAATACTAACCTTAAATTTCCTTTAATAAATGTTTCCCTAGCAGTTTTATCGCCTTCTCTCATCTTTAGAAGGAGTTCCCTCTTTTCTTTTTCTTTAAGTACTGGTAACTTCGAAGTATTTACTCCACAAATTTCAACCTTGTTAATGATCAAAATCTTCAACTCCTCTTTAAGAAATAACATACTGCATTTTTAATTATTTCCGATAGAGGTATCTTTTATACTAAGACAAACTATATCATTTTATTGATTTCTTTTTTTAATCTATTTATAATCTTCTTTTCTAGTCTAGAAATATATGACTGAGATATTCCAAGCATATCAGCTACTTCCTTCTGTGTCTTCTCTCTATAACCATCTAATCCAAATCTTAATTTTACAATTTCTTTTTCTCTTTCATTTAAATTTTTTAAAGCTAAAAATAATAATTGTTTATCAACCTCATCTTCAATTAAGTTGTAAACAGTATCATTTTCAGTTCCTAAAATATCTGATAACAATAATTCATTTCCATCCCAATCTATATTCAGAGGTTCATAAAATGATACTTCAGCTTTCACTTTACTGTTTCTTCTCAAGTACATAAGTATTTCATTTTCAATACATCTTGAAGCATATGTTGCTAATTTTATTTTTTTATCAGGATTAAAAGTATTAACTGCTTTTATTAATCCTATAGTTCCAACTGATATCAAATCTTCTACACCTACACCTGTATTTTCAAATTTTCTTGCTATGTAGACTACAAGTCGCAAGTTTCTCTCAATTAATATATCTCTTATTTCACTCCCACCGGTCATTAATTTTTCAACTAATTCTTCCTCTTCATCTTTCTTTAATGGTGGTGGTAATGCATCGTTTCCACCTACATAAAATACTTTTTTAGCAAATAAATTAAACTTAGATAAAATTTTATTTAATAGTAAAATTATTTTTCTCATACTTCCTCCTATATAACCCCTCTTGATAATAACGCTTGATAATCATTGTCTTTACTTAAAACCATTGGACTCTTGCAAATTATTGCATCAATTCTTTGCCACTCATCATTTAAACTGTTCCTTATCATTATCTTATCGCCCTTAATTCCTTCAAGTTGTCCACATTCTGTTATCGTATTATAATTTATTATATATTTATCATTTTCTTTAATATCAATTTCTTTTAAATACCTATCCTCAATTATTATACACGGTAAATTACTTACTACTTCTCTAAGTTCATTTCCAGTATCTAAAAATGCTTTTAAAATTAATATATTTCCACCAATATTAATATATATATCATATATAAAATTATTAATTGTAGCTCTATCTTTCAAGTAGTCATTAATCCTTACTAAAACTATATAAAATACCATAATAGATAATAGTATCCACTTAATAGAATAGTTGTTAATACTAAAGCCTTCTCCTAATACATAAGTATTTTGCATCATTACAAGTCCAAAACATAAACCACATAACATAAAAGAATTAATGAAAAACACTATAGTTCCTTTAATTATATTTGTAATTCTTCTTGGTCTTATAACCATTGCAATCATCAACATAGCAACTAATATTTTGAATACTAAAGATGATAACATTTTAATATCTATAAACAACACTAGGGTATATATGGCTCCTATTATTGCCGCTAGATAAATATTAATATTTCTATATTGATATTTTAATAACTTGGTAGTAATCAATAATAAAAATAAGTTTATTATAAAATTTTCTACAACTATAACATCTACATAAATTTCCATACCACCCCTCCTCATTTAATAAAATTATACTTCTAAGTTAATTATTTTTTTGTCATAATTAAGTTCAAATATTAATTTTTTAGTCTAATTTTTTTTACAATAAAGCACATTATTTTTATTACATAAAAATAAAAAGCTACCAAAACTTAATTTGATAGCTTTTAAACACTTCATTTTATTTATTATATTATCTTCTTGATCTTAAGAAACTTGGTATATTAACACTTTCTCTGTCAATATCTAATAATGGATCCACCTTTGAAACGACTTCTTCTTTAACAACTTCCTCTACTTTTTGAGTAATTGGTGTTTTTATTTCCATTTTTGGCTCGCTAGCTTTTAATGATGATTTAGCATTATCATCCTCAAAACCTGTTGCAATTACAGTTAATCTTATTTCATCATTTAAAGTTTCATCAATAACTGCCCCGAATATAATATTTGCATCCATATCTGCAGCTTCTCTAACAATTTCAGCAGCTTCATAAACTTCTATAGCTCCTAAATCAACTCCACCTGTAAAGTTAATTATTACGCCAGTAGCCCCATCAATTGATGTTTCTAATAATGGTGATGATATTGCTTGTCTTACTGCATCTTGAGCCTTATTATCTCCTTTACCATATCCAACACCCATATGAGCTAACCCTTTATTCTTCATTACAGTTTCAATATCTGCAAAGTCAGCATTTACCACACCAGGAATTGTTATTAAGTCAGAAATAGCTTGTACCCCTTGTCTTAATACATCATCTGCTAATCTAAATGAATCTAATAATGTTGTTTTCTTATCTGCCATAGCTAATAACTTTTCATTAGGTATTATAACTAATGTATCAACTTTTTGCATTAAGTTTTCTATTCCCATTTCAGCATGTCTCATTCTTCTTTTACCTTCAAATGGGAACGGTTTAGTAACAACTCCAACAGTAAGTATATCCATAGACTTAGCTATTTCTGCAACCACAGGGGCAGCACCTGTTCCTGTTCCTCCGCCCATACCAGCAGTTATAAATACCATATTAGCGCCTTTAATCGCTTCAGCAATTTCTTCTCTACTTTCTTCAGCAGCTTTTTTACCTATTTCAGGATTAGCTCCAGCACCTAATCCTTTTGTTAACTTTTCTCCAATTTGGATTTTAGTATTAGCATGAGATAACAATAATGCTTGTTTATCTGTATTAACAGCAATAAATTCTACATTTCTTAATCCTTCAAGTACCATTCTATTGACAGCATTACCTCCGCCGCCACCGCAACCTATGACCTTTATATTAGTTAATTCTTGCATATCTAATTCAAAATCTAACAAAACAATTCCTCCTTTAAAAATCTCTATTAGTAAAGTTTAAATAATTCCATAAAAATACTCAACAGCATAAGTTAAATTATACCTATATTAACTTTAAAAACTTATCCTATTATAATTTTACATCATTTTATATACATTTAACAATAGAAAAAATATATTTATTGAAGAATTTTGTAGGTTTTAGCAGACTTTAAGTATATCTTACCAATTTAACAAAAAACTCCACGAAAATTACTATAAACTATTCTTTAATTAAATACATTAAGTAGTTCTAAAATACAATTTAAATGAATATATTTTTCTACTCAATTAATTTATTCAACATACATTATTTATTTCCTTTATATTTTTTCAAAAAATTTCAAAAAAATAAAGGAGGAACAACTCCCTCCTAATATTTTACTTTTTAAATTTTAAATTATCATAAGCCTTTTTAACGTTTCTCTATCAACTGCGTAACTAATAGCTGACTCCGATGTTATTTCACCTCTTTTATATAAATCTGCTAAAGCCATATCCATTGTTTTCATTCCGTATTTACTTCCTGTTTGAACCGCAGATTCAATTTGATGAGTCTTTCCTTCTCTTATAAGGTTTTGAATACCCGGAGTAGTAACCATAACTTCTAAAGCTGCAGTTCTTCCACTTCCATCAGCCTTCTCTATAAGTTGCTGAGATACTACTGCTTGCAGAACTGACGCCAATTGAACTTTAACTTGTTGTTGTTGATATGGAGGAAATACATCTATTATTCTATCAATAGTCTTTGCTGATCCTATTGTATGAAGCGTTGAAAGAACTAAATGTCCAGTCTCAGCTGCTGTGATAGCAATAGAAATAGTTTCAAGATCTCTCATCTCACCTACTAAAATAACATCTGGATCTTCTCTTAATATCGCTTTAAGAGCATTTTTATAGCTTTTGCTATCCTTTCCAATCTCTCTTTGATTAATTATACAAGATTTATGTTTGTGTAAGTACTCAATAGGATCTTCTAAAGTTATTATATGTCCTTGTCTTGATGAATTTATTTCATTTATCATAGCTGCTAAAGTTGTGCTTTTACCACTTCCTGTTGGTCCTGTAACTAAAATCAATCCTCTTTGTTTATTTGAAATATCTTTTAATACCGATGGATATTTAAGTTCATCAAGAGTCGGTATTTTCAAAGCTATTACTCTTATTGCTATCGCATCACTATTTCTTTGTTTAAATATATTGGCTCTAAATCTTCCTACTCCAGTTAAAGAATAGGATATATCATATTCTCCAATCTCCAGGTATTCTTCGTATTTCTCTTCTAATATCTCTCTTGCAAATTTCTCTATATCTTCAGGCAATAAATTTTCATTACCTATTTTAATTAACTTACCATTTTTTCTTACAGTAGGAGGTACTGCTACAGTTAAGTGTAAATCTGAAGCTCCCAACTCTAATGTATTAACTAATAGTTCTTTTAAAAAATACATATAACTCCCCCTTATAGGCTTAAAATATCTAGCCGTTATATATATTCTATAAAATATATGGTAATAATTCAATGTATTTTAATTTTTTATAATATTTTGTATTATTTAGTTGATAATTCTTTTTTTAACTTCTTTAAAGCTTTTTTCTCAATTCTAGATACATAAGATCGTGAAATTCCCAAATCTCCAGCTATCTCTCTTTGAGTTCTACATCTTCCATCAATCAATCCATATCTCATTTTTAAAATTTCTGATTCCCTATCGGTTAATACTGTACTCATTTTAGTATATAAAGCTTTTATCTGTAAATTAACTTCTACTTTATCAAGAACAGAGTCTTTATCACTACTTAAAACATCTATTAAACATATTTCATTTCCTTCTTTATCCACTCCAATAGGGTCTTGTAATGATGTTTCACTATTCTGCTTTTTATTATTTCTAAATAGCATTAAAATTTCATTTTCTATGCATCTAGAAGCATATGTAGCTAATCTTGTCCCTTTTGATGCATCAAAAGAATCTATAGCTTTAATTAGACCCACTGTTCCAATAGAAATTAATTCATCAATATCTTTGTTTGGAAAAGAATATTTTTTTACTATATGAGCTACAAGTCTCAAGTTTCTTTCTATAAGAATGCTCTTTGCTCTTTTGTCCCCTTCTTTCAACAACTCTAAATACTTCTCCTCTTCCTTTTCGTCCAAAGGCTTTGGAAATGTATTATTTCCCGAAATATATCCAGTTAAAAGAATATTGTTAGAAAAGAATTCCATAATATTAGAAAATAATATCACTCCATTTTCCTCCTAGCAGTGCTTATTATATAATATGATGTTTTCTAAAAATATTGCTTCATTTAATTTTAAATTTTATGAATAAATAATAGACGGCTTAAATAAGCCGTCTATTATACTATTTTTATTTAATTATTTGAATTCAGAGAATTAATTATTTGCCTAAAGATTGGAGCTCCAGTATTACCTCCACCAAGTTCTCTTCCATCTGGATGACTATCTCCAATATTAGGTGCAACTACGAGCAAAGTATATTTTTTACCATCCATTTCAAAGTATCCAGCAAACCAACCATGATTAGTTTTTCCACCTTCACCTGTAGAAGTACCAGTTTTTCCACCTTGTTTTATTCCTTCTACCTTAGCTTCATAACCAGTACCTTTCCAAATTACATTTGTCATACTATCCTGAACTATTTTTGCTGTTGTCTCACTAAATACTCTATTTCCTTCAATATCAATATGCTCAACCTCATTATCATCATTATCTATAATTGAATCTATAATTGTTGGTTTAATATAAATACCATCATTTACAACCGCATTTATAGCTCCAGCTATTTGCAATGGAGTAACTGTTACACATTGTCCTATTGAAAAATTACTTATTCCATCTTCATAAGTGGCTTTAATCCCTGCTGCTTCTTCTTTGTTTTCACCTGAAAGACCTAATACCTTTTGATATAAGCCTAACTTTTCAGTGTATTTTATCATATTTTCATAGCCTGCTAATTCTCCAACCTTAGCAAATATATCATTACAAGATACTTGTAATGCTTCATCTACTGTTAAAGTTCCATGTGCATATGGTTCACCTAGCTTAGTACAAATTTTACCTTCACAAGTAAACGTACTTGACGAAGAAATCTTTCCTAAATCTAAACCTATAGCTTCTGTTAATACTTTAAATATTGAACCTGGTTCATATCCTATGGTGCCTATTCCCAAGTTTACATTTGCTTTACTTTCATCCTTTTGTACCATAGCTCTAATTTTTCCTGTTTCACTCTCTAATAAAACAACACCTATATTATCTAAAAAACTATAAGAATCATCTAGAATTACTTTTCTTATTTTTTCTTCCCACTCTTTATTTATTGTAAGTTTTAAGTTTTTATTATTTTCTCCATAATTTAATACACTTTCAGTGTAATTTGCTTTTTGATCTAAATTAAAGCTAATTGAAGGATATTCATTATTCTCAACTATATCTAATATTTCTCGTTGAAATGATCCTTCCACTGCATTATCTTCAGTAATATTAGATATAAAATTTTCTATTCTCCACCCCTCATCACGATCTATCATATCATAAACATATAAATATATACCCTTAATATTATCTAACTTTTTAATTTTATTATATGTCTCTTCGGTTATTTCATCATAATAAGTTTTACCATTTAAAGCTATTATATCTGAATAATTAAAATCAGGATCCTCTGATTTCATAATAAAATTTAATGCTAATAAATCTTCTAGTGTTTCTTCATAATTATTAAGTTGAAAAGGCTTAGAATCAATTACTAAAACATATTTTTTCTTATATCTTAATAAATCTTTTCCATTTGTATCTAAAATTCTATAATTAAGTTCTGCTAATGTTTCTATCTGGTGATTTTGTAACTCCCCTTGAACTTGGGTAGATGGTCGTACTTGAAGAAAATATAATCGTACTGATAATAAAATTAGTACTGATGCATATATAATCAAAATAAAAATTATTCTTCTCTTATCTATAACATGTTTATACAAAAATAAAACACCTCCCTTTGAATAAATTCTATCCAAAAAAAGGTGTTTTATACAATTACTTCAATATATCCTTGATTTTAGTCATAAGAAGGTCTATAGCTACATAATTATGTCCACCTTCTGGAACTATGATATCTGCATATCTTTTACTTGGTTCAGTAAACTGCATATGCATAGGTCTAACCATAGTTAAATATTGATCTATAACTGACTCAACAGTTCTTCCTCTTTCATTTATATCTCTAACAAGTCTTCTTAATATTCTTATATCAGCATCAGTATCTACATATACTTTTATGTCTAATAAATCTCTTATTCTCTCATCTTCTAAGATAAGAATTCCTTCAACAAGTATAATATCTCTTGGAGCTATTGTTGTAGTTTCTTTTGCTCTATTATGTACAGTAAAGTCATAACTTGGTTTTTCAATAGAATCACCATTTATAAGTGACTTTAAATGCTCAACTAATAAATCATTGTCAAAAGCCATTGGATGGTCATAATTTGTTTTAACTCTTTCCTCCATTGATAAATGACTTTGGTCTTTATAATACATATCTTGTTGTATCATCGCTATACAATCTTCTGAAAAAGTAGAATATAACGCGTCAGCTATAGTACTTTTTCCGGATCCTGTTCCCCCAGTAATCCCTATTAACACAGGTCTTCTCATTAATAGTCCTCCTCTATGATTCTACAAAGTAAGTTTCTTACTTGCTTTAACTAGCATATCATTTTTCTTAAGTGGTTTATTAACCTTAGCTTTAAACATCATATGTGCTCTATTAGCTACATCAGTCTTTACGTTCTTATCCATATCAAACATTTCTGTTAATGTTACTTTAAAGTATGGATCTTCAGCTCTTAGAACTTCAACTTCATCATTTTCAAAAACTCTATTTTTTTGAAGTATTGTAGCTACCCCAGTTTCTTCATCATATTCCTTTACCATACCTACTAAATCATAATCTCTTAAATATGATGATTCATCATAATTTTCCTCACCATTTATCCCAAGATAGAATCCTGTATGGTATTTTCTATGACTTATTTTTGTTAAGATATCCATCCATTCATCTTTAAATTCATATTCATATGGATTTTTTAAGTATGAATCAACAGCTTCTCTATAAGCTTTAACAACTGAAGCTACATAAAACTCACTTTTCATTCTTCCTTCTATTTTAAAAGAATAAATTCCACTTTCAATAAGTTCTGGTATATGTTTGATCATACATAAATCTTTAGAATTCATTATATAAGTTCCATTATCATCTTCTACCACAGGATAGTATTCATTTGGTCTTGTTTCTTCAACTAAATAATATTTATATCTACAAACATTACCGCATATCCCTTTGTTCGCATCTCTACCTAACATATAATTAGATATTAAGCATCTTCCTGAATATGCTACACACATAGACCCATGAACAAAGGCTTCAATATCACATCCATTAGGCATATAAGATGTAATAGTCTTTATTTCCTTAAATGTTAACTCTCTTGCTAAAACAATTCTTTTAACTCCAAGTTCATACCAAAA
The DNA here is from genome assembly GCF_001405015.1 of Clostridium disporicum. Lineage (GTDB taxonomy): Bacteria > Bacillota > Clostridia > Clostridiales > Clostridiaceae > Clostridium > Clostridium disporicum_B. Next base: position 38,459 of record NZ_CYZX01000002.1, on the reverse strand, counting down.
CTTAACAGCTCTCCAGTTTACAGTATTAGCTTGTGTACTTAAGTGGATTTCAAGTTCTGGTGCTACTTCTTTACATATAGCCACAAGCGAAGGGTCTGCAACAATTACTGCATCTACGCCTATTTCATAAAGTTCTCTAATATAGCTTTCTGCCCCTTCTAAATCATGATTTCTTGGGAAAACATTTAAAGTTACATATAACTTTCTTCCTCTATCATGACAATATTTTATACCTTCGATTATTTGTTCTGTAGTAAAATTATTTGAAAAAGCTCTAAGATTAAGCCTTCCTCCACCTATGTAAACTGCGTCTGCACCATAGTCTACAGCAATTTTTAATTTTTCTAGATTACCAGCCGGAGCTAGTATTTCAGGTTTTCTCATTTTTTACCTCCTTCTAGTAATAGCAATTCCATCTCCCATAGGTATTACTGATGTTACTAAATTTTTATCATTTGAAACCATCTCTAAATATGTTCTCATTCTTTTAACTATAGTTATTTTTCTACGTTTAACTAAATCATCTGATGCAACCATACCTCTAAATAACACATTATCTGCTATAATAATTCCATCTTCTTTTAAAAGTCTTAAACAGTGAGGAAGGAAATGGTTATAATGACCTTTCCCTGCATCCATAAAGATAAGGTCATATGGCTCTTCTAGTCTTTCTAAAACATCTAAACAATCTCCAGCTTCAATAGTTATATTCTTCTCTAAACCAAAGCTTTCGATATTTTTCTTAGCGAACCCGATCATTTCCTCGCTTCTCTCAATAGTTGTTATATGTGGATTAGTTCCTGCAGCTTCATACATTAATATAGCAGAATAACCTATAGCGGTACCAAGCTCTAATATTCTTAAAGGCTTTTTCATCCCTACCATAAATTCAAGAAATTTTATTGTTTCTTTCTGTGCTATAGGAACTTTATTTTCCTCAGCAAAATCTTCTAATTCTTTGATTTTGCCTTCACTTTCAGGTATTAATGACCTTATATATCCTTCCATGTAATCATAGGTAATTCCACTCATTATATTCCTCCTACTAGTTAATATCCAAGTTCTTCTTGCTTCTTCATAAAATCTTCATCATTATTTGTAAAATAATGCTTATTATCACTTTCTAAAACATAAAATAGATAATCTGTATCTTCTGGCTTTAATGCTGCAATAATAGACGGTGCTCCTGGATTACTTATTGGTCCAATCGGTAATCCTTTGTAAAGATATGTATTATATAAAGAATCTATCTCTAAATCTTTATAATAAAGTTTATCCTTATGATATCCGTGAGCATATAATACAGTTGCATCAATACTCAATGTCATATTTTCATTTATTCTATTGTATATAACTGATGCAATAGTAGCTCTTTCTTCATCTACTCTTGCCTCTTTTTCAACCATTGATGCAACAGTAATTATGTTTTCAATATCATCATTATTGACTTCAACACCCAGGTTTGTTATTATTTCATTCCAAACCTCATCAAATCTATTCAATAAAGTTTGAACTATCGCTTCTGGTTTTATACCTTTTTCAAATTTATATGTATCTGGAAATAAGAAACCTTCTAGGTTATATCTTTTTTCACTATTTTCTTTTATGTATGATGGTAGAGGATATTCTTTTACAGCATTAATAAACTGGTCACTTTTACATATACCCTCATTTTCTAATTTTTCTGCTATGTCATCAATTGTAAAACCTTCAGGTATTGTAAAGTTTATGTAGCTATCTTCTGATTCTCTTTTTAATAGTTCAATAATATCCTTAATAGACATATCTTTATTCATTATGTACTGACCAGGTATAATATCTAAATTAAGTCTATTAATTTTAGTGTAAGCTTTTATAATTACTGTATTTTTAATAACGCCTTCTGATTTTAGTTCATTTAATAAGCTATAAAAACTTTCACCTTCATCTATCGTTACCTGATAATCTGAAACTATTTTTAAAGGTTTATCTATTACAGATTTAAATGCAACTATACCTACGATAATAAAACATAAGATTGTTACCATTGCAATCTTAATTAACCTTTTAGATTTAAAATTCATAAATACCCCCTATATATAAGTAAATAGCCCCTAAAGGCTATTCACTATTATAATACTTTTTTATGAAATTTTAAAGAAATTTAGCTATTATTTTTTACTTCTGCTTATTAATCTCTTTCTTTCAGCAGCATTTAATGCTCTTTTTCTCATTCTTACACTAACAGGAGTAACTTCAACTAATTCATCATGATTTATAAACTCTAATGATTGTTCTAATGTTAATTGAGTAACTGGTACAAGTTTAACTGCATCATCTGAACCAGACGCTCTTGTATTTGTTAACTTTTTACCTTTACATACATTTATATCTATATCTTCTGCTCTTGAACACTCTCCAACAATCATACCTTCATATACTGGTGTTCCAGGAGTTATAAATAACTTACCTCTTTCTTGAGCATTAAATAATCCGTAAGCAATTGCTTCCCCTTGTTCAAATGAAACTATTGAACCTCTGCTTCTTGTTGGAATATCTCCTTTATATGGACCATATCCATTAAATACGTGGTTCATTATACCATTACCTTTTGTATCAGTCATAAATTCACTTCTGAATCCGATAAGACCTCTAGCTGGTATATTGAATTCTAATCTAGTATAACCATTTACAGCTGATGTCATATTAACCATTTCACCTTTTCTTGGTCCCATCTTTTCCATAACAGGTCCCATGAACTCTTCTGGTACATCTATAGTTAAGTATTCCATTGGTTCCATCTTTTTACCGTCAATAGTTTTAAATATAACGTTTGGTTTAGAAACTTGAAGCTCAAATCCTTCTCTTCTCATTGTTTCTATAAGTATAGATAAGTGTAATTCTCCTCTTCCTGAAACTTCGAAGCAATCAGGAGTTATCTCATTTACTCTTAAACTTACATTTGTTTCAAGCTCTTTCATTAATCTATCTCTTAAATGTCTTGATGTAACGAAGTCACCTTCTCTACCTGCAAATGGTGAATCATTTACCATAAAGTTCATGTTTAATGTTGGCTCATCAATTTCTATGTATGGTAAAGCTTCTGGATTTTGTGAATCTGCTATAGTTTCACCTATATTAGCATCAACAACACCACTTAAAGCAATTATATCTCCTAAAGATGCTTCTTGAACCTCTTCTCTTTGTAATCCATTATATCCAAATACACCTGATACCTTATAAGTAGAAGTTGTACCATCTTTTCTTACTAATGCAACTTGTTGATTTTTTCTTACTTTTCCTCTGTGGATTTTACCTATAGCAATTTTCCCTAAGTACTCATTAGTATCTAAACTTGTTACAAGCATTTGGAAAGGTCCATCAATATATCCTTTCGGACATTCAACATTCTCTATAACAGTCTTAAATAATGGTTCCATTCCCATATTTGTATCTTCAACATTGTATCTAGCAAAACCTTCTCTTGCTGATGCGTATATTATTGGGAAATCTAATTGCTCATCATCTGCACCTAATTCTAAGAATAACTCAAATACTTCATCAATAACCTCTTCTGGTCTTGCATTCGGTTTATCTATTTTATTTATAACAACGATTGGTTTTAATTTTAATTCTAATGCTTTCTTTAAAACGAACTTTGTTTGTGGCATAGGTCCTTCATATGAATCTACTACTAATAAAACTGAGTCTACCATATCAAGTACACGCTCTACTTCTCCGCCGAAATCAGCATGCCCTGGAGTATCTACAATATTTATCTTTATTCCATTGTACATAACTGCAGTATTTTTAGAAAGGATTGTTATACCTCTTTCTTTTTCTAAATCATTTGAATCCATAACTCTTTCATCAACTTTTTCATTAGATCTAAATACGTGACTTTCCTTAAACATAGCATCAACTAATGTAGTCTTACCATGGTCAACGTGAGCTATTATAGCTATATTTCTAATATCATCTCTACTTATTAATTCCATATATATTTCCTCCAAATTTGTAATAATAATTTTAAATTATATTGTCAGAAGTTTTAAAAGAGTAACTTCAAATTATTTAAATTATTATCTTTGCTTTAATGTAAACCTATAAATATTTTACCCAAAAAGAAAATTGGATACACATGTATCCAATTTCCAAATCTATAAGCTATTCTACTATCTATTTGACCTCTTGTCAACTTCCAGTTATATTTCCATTATTATTGGTAAAATCATCGGTTTTCTCTTAGTCTTTTCATATAGATAACTTCTAAGTTCATCTCTTACTCTAGACTTTAATGTAGCCCAATCATTTATCTTCTTTTCTTCACACTCTAATAATATAGATTTAACTATATCTCTCGCTTCATCCATCAATGGTTCAGATTCCCTTACATAAACAAATCCTCTAGATATAATGTCTGGTCCTGCAACAATTGCTTTATTTTCCTTTGATAATGTTACTACTACTGTTAAAATACCATCTTGAGATAAATGTTTTCTATCTCTTAAAACTATATTTCCAACATCACCAACGCCTAATCCATCAACAAACACTTGCCCTGCAGCCACTGATCCATTTTTCTTTATAGAGTTTCGTGTAACCTCGATTACATCTCCTATATCAGCAATAATAAGATTGTTTTCTGGCAATCCTACTGACATAGCAAGCTCTCCATGCTTCTTTAAATGTCTATATTCACCATGAACTGGTATAAAGAACTTTGGTTTTACTAATGCTTGCATTAACTTTAACTCTTCTTGATAAGCATGACCTGATACATGAATTTGTGCTAAAGATTCGTAAATAACATCTGCACCGTTTTTGAAAAGCTGATTAATAACTCTAGATACAAGCTTTTCATTTCCTGGAATAGGTGTCGCAGATATAATTACTGTATCTCCTTGTTTTATATTTACTTTTCTATGATCTGATGAAGCCATTCTTGAAAGAGCTGACATCGGCTCGCCTTGACTTCCTGTAGTAATAACAACTAATTCATTATCATTATATTTGTTAATATGATCTATACCTATAAGTGTTTCTTTATCTACATCTATATAACCAAGATCCATAGCAACTTGCATATTATTTTCCATACTTCTTCCAGAAACAGCAACTTTTCTGCCGTAAATTTTACCGGCCTCTATTATTTGCTGAATTCTATGGATATTTGAAGCAAAAGTTGCTATTATAATTCTTCCTTTAGCTTTACCAAATATTTTAACTAAACTTTCACCAACCACTTTTTCAGACATAGTATATCCAGGTCTCTCAACATTTGTTGAGTCTGCCATCATTACAAGTACACCCTTTTTACCTAATTCTGCAAACCTTGCAAAATCCATTGGTTCACCATCAATTGGTGTATAATCAACCTTAAAGTCTCCTGTATGAAGCACCACTCCAAGTGGTGTATGAATTGCTATAGCAACTGAATCTGCTATAGAGTGATTTGTTTTGATAAATTCTACTGAAACAGAATTTAGTCTTATGACATCTCTAGGTTTAACCCTAATCAATTCTGTTGTGCTTAATAATCCATGTTCCTTAAGCTTTGTTTCTACTATCCCTAAAGTTAGTTTTGTTCCATATACCGGTACATTTAATTGCTTTAAAAAGTATGGTAATGCTCCTATATGGTCTTCGTGTCCGTGGGTTAGAAAAATCCCTGTAACTCTTTCTCTATTTTTAAGAAGATATGTTATATCTGGAATAACTAAATCAATTCCAAACATATCTTCATCTGGAAATCTTAAGCCACAATCTATTATAACAATATCATTTTTGTATTCGATAGCTGTTAGATTTTTTCCTATCTCGTTTACTCCGCCTAAAGGAATAATCTTAACTTTAGCTTTTTCGTTTTTCATATGTCCCCTCCTTCATCTCTTTCTTGTATATGTATCAATCACGCTTTTAAGCGAGAGTTCCCCCTTATTTTAAGTCTTCGTTACAGTCGCAACACTCTGAACAAATTCCAAAAAACTTTACACTATGATCTAATATCTTGAATTTATAAGTTTTTTCTATTCTTTCTTCAAGTTCTTCTAATAAATCATCTTGAACTTCATAAACTCTTTTACACTTATTGCATACTAAGTGATGATGTCTATGCTCCTCATCACTATGAACTAATTCATATCTACTACATCCATCATTTAAATCTAATTTATATATAACATTAACTTCTTCTAAAAGTAATACTGTTCTGTATACTGTTGCTAAACCTATATCAGGACATCTTTTCTTTACTTCATCATAAATCTCTTCTGCAGTTAAATGTTGACCTTCTTTTTCTATTATTATATCAAGTATAGCTCTTCTTTGAGGCGTTAATTTATATCCCTTTTCCTTTAAATTTTCTTTTAGTTCATTTATATTAATACTTATTCCTCCCATCATAACACCTCTTCATATATTTATTCATCAATAAAAATAGTATTATATGCTTCTTCTACAGCTGCTAGTTCTACTTCATTATCTATTAGTTCAAAAGCTTCTTCTCCATCTTCATCCTTAGTTACTTTTAAAGCAAATGGATTTTCATCTGGATATGCTTCATCTTCTACTATAACATATTCACATTTCTCATCGTTATCTGGATTAACCACATCAAAAAAAGCTATTACCTTTAAGTTTATTTCATTTCCATCTTCATCGTATAATTTAATGTTTTCTAATTCTTTTTCCATTTTTTTCTCCTTTGAATCATTTTAAATTTTATTTTAATGTATTGTCATTTTTTTATTTACTAAGTCTTAACTTGTCAAGATAACCTTGAAGTATGTATATTGCAGCTATCTTATCAACAATCTTTTTTCTCTTTCCTCTTGAAAGATCTGCTTCTAGCATTGCTCTATGTGCAGCAACAGTAGTTAGTCTTTCATCCCACATTTCTATAGGCAAGCCAGTTTTCTCTTTAATTACTTCTGCTAGAGCAATAACTCTCTCCCCAGACTCTCCTATAGTTCCATTCATATTTTTAGGTAATCCAATAACTATAGTTTCTACACCATATTCCTTACATATCTTATGAACTTCTTCTATATCTTGTTCTTTTTTTGTCCTTCTAATAGTTGTAATTCCTTGTGCTGTCCATCCTAGGGGATCACTTAAAGCTACTCCTATAGTCTTTGAACCAACATCTAGCCCTAATATTCTCATTAAAAACTCCTTAAATTAAAAGTGCCCGATTAACGGGCACTTTCTACTTTATTTCTAAATAAGATTTTATTACTTCTTCTAGTATTTCATCTCTTTCAAGCTTTCTAAGTAAAGCCCTTGCTCCGTTGTAACTTGTAATGTAAGAAGGGTCTCCTGAAATTAAATATCCAACTAATTGATTTACAGGATTATAGCCTTTTTCTTTTAATGCCTTATATACATCTGTTAATATAGACTTTGTTAAATCTTCTTTATCAACACCTAAGTTGAATTGCATTGTTCTGTCAAGATTGTTTTCCATACTGTGCTGCTTATTTGCAGCTCACCCCCTTACGTTTTTTACAACTATTAATAGTATTATCACTTTTAGATTATTTATTCAAATATTGTTAACTTAATTATATAACAAAACTTTATAAAAGTATACTATTTTACTTAACTAAATTTTCTATTACTTCGTAAGCAACTTCGATAGCTTGTGAAATATTACTTGGATTCTTACCACCAGCTTGAGCCATATCCGGTCTTCCTCCACCGCCGCCACCAACAACAGCTGCAACTTCTTTTATAATCTTTCCACAATGGATTCCATTAGCTAATACATCTTTAGTTGCCATAGCCACTAAATTAACCTTATCTCCACCATTACTTAATAAGATTACCACACCACTACTCATCTTACTTCTAATTTTATCAGCTAAATCTCTTAAAGCATTTCCATCAACGCCTTCTAATCCATAAGCTATAGCTTTAATTCCAGATATATCTCTTGCAGAATTTAATATATCATCTTCTGCACCTGAAGTTAGTTTAGCTTTTAATTCAGCTATTTCCTTATCTTTTTCCTTTATTTCATTTCCTTGAGATGCAATCTTCTTTAAGATATCTTTCTCATTACATTTTAGTGTTGAACACGCTTCTTTTAATAGTCTTTGTTTTTCTTCCATATATCTTATAGCATTTTTACCTGTTAAAGCTTCAATTCTTCTTATTCCAGCTGCAACACCAGTCTCAGATATAATTTTAAAGAAACCAATCTCTCCAACATTACTAACATGAGTACCACCACATAATTCTTTTGAGAACTCACCAGCTGATACAACTCTTACCTTATCTCCATACTTTTCATCAAACAGTGCAGTTGCACCTGATGCTTTAGCTTCGTCAATTGTCATTAACTTAGTGCATACAGAATCAACTTCCATTATCTTTTCATTAACTAAATCTTCAACTTTTTCAATTTCTTCAATTGTTAACCCTTGGAAGTGAGTAAAGTCAAATCTTAATCTTTCATTATCAACATATGAACCTGCTTGATGTATATGTGATCCTACTATTTCCTTTAAAGCTGCTTGTAACATGTGAGTTGCAGTATGGTTTTTACAAACACTATTTCTTCTAACCTTATCAACCTTTAAAGTTACAACATCATTAATTTTTATAGTTCCATTTTTAACTTCAACATAATGAATAGTTTTTCCACCAACATTTTTCTTAGTATTATAAACTAATGCTGTTCCATTTTCTCCTTCTATTATACCTGTGTCACCTATTTGACCACCCATTTCTGCATAAAAAGGAGTTTTATCTGTTAGAATATAACCTTTATTTCCTTCTGATAATTCTTCAACAAACTCTTCATCTGTTGCTAGAACTACAACTTTTCCTGTTCCTATAGTATCAGTATATCCAATAAATTCAGTTTCTACATCTGCTTTAACTTTATTTATTGGAACTTCTTCACTTCCCATATACGAAGTTTCGCCTCTTGCACTTCTAGCTCTTTCTCTTTGAGCTTCCATTTCCTTCTTAAACTCTTCTGAATCAACAGTCATCTCTTTTTCTTCTAAAATCTCTTCTGTTAATTCTATAGGGAATCCATAAGTATCATAAAGCTTAAATGCTTTTTCACCACTTAAAACTTTAGTTCCTATCTCTTCTAACTCCGCAATATAACCTGATAATATATTCATACCAGCATCAATTGTCTCATTAAATCTTTCTTCTTCTAAAGTTATTATCTTCGTAATATACTCTTTATTTTCTACTAGTTGAGGATATGATCCACCGTAATTTTCTATTACAGCATCTACAACTTCCTTTAGGAATAAGCCTTTAATTCCGATAAGTCTTCCATGTCTAGCAGCTCTTCTAAGTAATCTTCTTAAAACATAACCTCTACCTTCATTACTTGGTTGAACACCATCAGATATAAGCATTGTAACAGCTTTAACGTGATCTGTTATAATTCTTAAAGATACATCAGTGTTACTTTCTTTTCCGTATTCAACACCAGATAGCTTAGATACTCTATTTAGTATATTTTTAACTGTATCTATTTCAAATATGTTATCAACACCTTGCATTATAGTTGCAATTCTTTCTAATCCCATACCTGTATCTATATTTTTATTCTTTAATGGAGCATAGCTTCCATCTTCTTGTTTATCAAATTGAATAAATACTAGGTTCCAGAATTCAACTATTCTATCTGCATCAGATGCAGCTACGAAATCTTCAACATTTGTAACTGGTGCTACGTCTACACCTCTATCAAAATGTATTTCAGTACAAGGCCCACATGGTCCAACAGTTCCAACTTCCCAGAAGTTATCATCCTTACCTAATCTAAAAATTCTATTTGGGTCTATATCAGTTTTAGAAGTCCAAATATCATAAGCTTCATCATCTTCTAAATAAATAGTTACGTATAGTTTTTCTTTAGGTAACTTTAAAACTTCAGTTACAAATTCCCATGACCATGGAATAATTTCATTTTTAAAATAGTCTCCAAAGGAGAAATTTCCTAACATTTCAAAGAAAGTACCGTGTCTTGATGTCTTACCAACATTTTCAATATCACCGGTTCTTATACACTTTTGACATGTAGTTACTCTCTTACTTGGTGGGGTTTGTATACCTGTAAAATATGGCTTAAGCGGTGCCATACCAGCATTAATCAATAATAAACTATTATCGTTCTTAGGTACTAATGGAAAACTTTCCATTCTTAAGTGTTCTTTAGATTCAAAGAACTTTAAAAATTGCTCTCTTAAATCATTTGCTCCTATGAATTGCATATAATTTCCTCCATTTTTACTATTATTATAATTTTATAAAATAAAAAAGTCTTCATCCCTAAAAACAAGGGACGAAAACTTGAATTCCGCGGTACCACCCTAATTATGTACTAAATTGCACATCACTTAAAGCATAAAGACTCCAAGATAGCTTCAATATGATAAATAAGAAGTTTGCACCAACCACTTCCTCTCTTTATATTTATTACATACCTACTCATTCTTTTCATCGTCTTTTATATTTATTTGTTTATTCCTAGGCAAATTATAGTTTATTTATAGCATTATGTCAATTCTTATCCTTAAAATAAGTAATAATTAATATCATCATATATCACTTTTATTATAACCAATATAGGAACAGCTAAGATCATTCCAGCAGCTCCTCCAATTTTACCACCTAATATAAGCAATATAATAATGATTATAGGATGAAAATTTATACATACCCCAGTAATTTTAGGCGCAAGCAAATCTCCTTCAATCTGTTGAATTACAAATGCGCCTATTAGAGCTAATATAGCTTTTGTAGGTGATTGCATTAATGCTATAAATACTATAGGAGCTCCCCCTATAATTGGGCCGAAATAAGGGATGATATTAGCTATTGCATTAAGTATAGCTAATATAAGTGGCAATTTTATTCCTAAGATTATTAACATTATAAAAGTTAGCACACCAATAATTCCTGATAATAATAACTGACTGATAATATACCTACTTAGAACCTTGTCAATATTACCATTTATTTTTCTAATTAATATCCTTTTATCTGTTGGGAATATTAATAACAATTTGTTATATATAAGCTCCCCATCAGCCAAAAAATAATATGCCACTACAGGAACTATAGCAAATCCAACTAAATTTTCTAAAATAGAAGCTATATTGTCTATTAAATTTCCTGATAAAGATGCTAAAAACAAATTTATTTTTTCATTTATTTGAATGTATGCAGTTTCAAACAAACTCAAATCACTTAAATTAAGTTTATTAGCCATATTCATTAAATACAATTCAACATTATCTAACATAACTCCAAAATTTCCACTTTCATAAATTATAGTAGGAACTATAAAATATATTATAGTAGTAAATAAACCTATGGATAAGATAATTATAATTAAAGATGATATTCTTTTAGAAATTTTAAACTTATCACAGAAATAGTTTCTTAGAGGCTTTATTGCATAGGCTATAATAAAAGATATTAATATTAAATTTACAACAGAACGTACTGGATCATAAAAAAAATAAATTGATAAAAGTAATATAAAAATAAGTACTATACATATTTTTATTAATATAGATTTATATTTTCTTTTAATCACGATATTATTCCTCCTAAGTTATGAGGTAATGTTTTAAGCCTAATATAGTCCTTCCCTTTATAGAGAATAAATTTTTCGCATAAAACACATCCACTAGATAAAATGATTTCTTTCCCTTTAAACATTGTATCTATAACTCCAGAGCTTATTATCATACCTTTAACAGTAAATGTATCCTTATCTATTATAAGATCCTCCAAAACACCCTTCATAACATTTTTATTATCTATAACATCCATAAATTTAATATTATTAAATGTTAGACCTTTATAACTTTCAATAGAAGAAACTATAAGTACATCCTCTAAAGAGAGTATACTTTCTTTTTTAATAAAATTCTTTTTACTAAAAATAGATAAACTTGAGATAATAAAACCTATAATACTGCCCTCATCAAAATCTATAGCTATATCACTTATTGCCCCTAGATACTTTCCATTTGTATCATAGACTTTCATCAAATAAAAATCTCTAGTTTTAAACATAGATTTTCTCCTTTTAAATATTATTTTTTTATTATTGCCTTATCTAAATAATATTATTACTAACAACTAGCTATTTTTTCTAATAAAAAAAGAAGTCATATAAAATGACTTCTTACAAGCTAAATGTATTATAGAATCTCTTCTATTATTCCACCACCAACAACTATATTACCTTGATAGAAAACAACAGATTGACCTTTAGTTATAGCTCTTTGTTTATCTTTAAAGCTAACTTTAACCCTATTACCTTCTAATTGTGATATAACGGCTTCTGCTGGTCTTCCTGAATATCTAACCTTCGCTTCAACAGTTAGTTCGCCCTCTAATTTATCAAAAGGAATAAAATTAACATCTTTGGCAACAAGATCTGTTTTAAATATATCTATCTCTGGTCCTAGAACTACTTCATTAGTTTGCGGATTTATATCAGTTACAAAAACCGGTCTTCCAAGTGCTATTCCTAACCCTTTTCTTTGACCTATAGTATAATAAACTATACCTTTATGTTTACCTAATATATTACCATTCTTATCAACAAAATTTCCTGGAACAACCTCTAAAGGTCTAGCTTCTGAAATATATCGTCCGTGATTATTGTCTGGAATAAAACATATTTCTTCACTATCCTTTTTATTATGTACCGCTAATCCGATTTCTTTAGCAATCTCTCTAATTCTGTCTTTTGTATATTCTCCACAAGGCATTAATGTATGTGCTAATTGATCTTGAGTAAAATTATATAATGCATATGTTTGATCTTTTCTATCATCATCAGAACGAATTAAAAGATACCTTCCATCTTTCTCTTCTATCTTTGCATAATGACCTGTTGCTACATAATCAGCACCAATCCCTTTTGCTTTTCTTAATAACTCATCAAATTTCAAATATTTATTACAAGCTATACAAGGATTAGGAGTCTTTCCATCTATATATTCTTGAACGAAATAATCAATAACTTTTTCCTTAAAACTATCTCTAAAGTTCATTACATAGAAAGGAATACCTATTTTATCCGCAACTCTTCTTGCATCATCAACAGCAGAAAGTGAACAGCATCCACCTTCTCTCTCTGTATACTCATTATCTTCTTGCCATATTTGCATTGTTACACCAATAACATCATAACCTTGCTCTTTTAAAAGGTAAGCAGCAACGGAACTATCTACTCCGCCGCTCATACCTATAACTACTTTCTTTTTCATTAACTCACACCTTAAATTTTATTCATGACCATGAACAGCATCATGTAATTCATCGTGATCTGTTTCTTCAAATTCCCATCCTTCTGTGCTTAATCCAGCATTTTTTCTGTAGTCATTTATAGCTTTATGAATAGCTTCTTCAGCTAACACTGAACAGTGCATCTTAACTGGTGGAAGTCCATCTAACGCTTCAGCAACAGCCTTGTTTGAAAGTTCCCAAGCTTCTTCTAAAGTTTTACCTTTAATCATTTCAGTTGCCATTGAAGATGAAGCTATAGCAGATCCACAGCCAAAAGTTTGGAACTTAACATCTTTTATTATATTATCTTCAACCTTTAAGTAAACTCTCATTATATCTCCGCACTTAGCATTTCCTACTTCTCCAATACCATTTGCGTCTTCAATTTCTCCTACATTTCTTGGATTTCTAAAATGGTCCATAACCTTATCTGTATATATCATATTATTTTTCTCCCTTCTTCACAAAATCACTCCATAATGGTGACATATTTCTAATTCTTTCTATAATTCCAGGTAATACCTCAATAACATAATCAACATCCTCTTCTGTTGATCCATCTCCTAAAGTTAATCTTAATGATCCATGAGCTTTTTCATGTGGTAATCCTATCGCTAATAATACATGCGATGGATCTAATGATCCTGAAGTACAAGCACTTCCACTTGATGCACATACCCCCTCAAAATCTAGAGATAAAAGTATAGATTCACCTTCTATAAATTCAAATCTTACATTTACATTACCAGGTAATCTTTTATCTCCTCTTGGTCCATTTAAATATGAATATGGAACTTTTTCTAATATTCCGTCTATTAGTTTATCTCTTAATGAAGATAATTTCTCCATATGACATTGTAAATCTTCAGTTGCTAACTCTATAGCTTTTCCTAATCCTACTACAGAAGCAATATTTTCAGTACCAGCTCTTCTAGCTCTTTCTTGCCCACCGCCATGGATTAAGTTGTCAATCTTTATTCCTTTTCTTATGTATAATGCACCTATACCTTTAGGACCGTATATCTTATGTCCTGCTAAAGATAATAAGTCTATATTCATTTCTTTAACATCAACAGGGATATTTCCTACTGCTTGAACTGCATCCGTATGGAAGAATACCTTTCTTTCTCTACAGATTTGACCTATTTCCTTTATAGGTTGAATAGTTCCAATTTCATTATTAGCAAACATAATTGATACTAAAATAGTTTTATCAGTTATTGCATTTTTTAATTCTTCTAAATCTATAAATCCTTCTTCATTTACATCTAAATATGTTACATCAAAACCATTTTTCTCTAAATATTCACAAGTGTGAAGAACAGCATGATGTTCTATCTTTGTAGTTATTATATGATTACCTTTTTTTCTATGTGCTGAAGCAATTCCTTTTATCGCCCAGTTATCTGCTTCAGATCCACCTCCTGTAAAGTAAACCTCATTAACATCACAATTAAGAGCTTTAGCCACTTGACCTCTAGCCTTATCTATAGCCATCTTCGTTTCTCTTGAAATCCCATAAAAAGATGATGGATTTCCAAATTTTTGAGTAAAATATGGCATCATTTCTTCTAAAACCTCTGGCTTAACATATGTAGTAGCCGCATAATCCATATATACTGTTCTCATTTACTGTTCACTCCTCTTTAAAACTAAAGTTTCATTCTTTTCTTTTATTCTATTGTAGTCATCTACTATATCTTGTAATGTTATGTTTTCCATAACTTCATCTATACTATTTTTAATCTTTGTCCATAAAAGCCTTGTAGCACAACAATCAATGTTATCACAAGATACCCCTTCAATACAATCAGCAATTTCTATAGGTCCCTCAAGAACATACATTATATCAGAAACTTTTATGTCTTTTGGCTCCCTCCCAAGGACGTACCCCCCTTGAGCACCTCTTATACTATTTATAAGCTTTGCCTTTCTCAAAGGAGAAAAAAGTTGTTCTAAATAATATTCAGAAATACCTTGTCTCTGAGAAATAGTTTTTATTGATAGAGGGGATTTACCATGGTTTATAGCAAGTTCTACCATAGCTTTTACTCCATATCTTCCTTTTGTAGATAGTTTCATTTTCTCACCCCTTATTCTGACTCTTTTGCTCTGCTTTATATTTATATCATACTAACTTACTCTGCTTTTGTCAACTATACTAATTAGTTTTTTAAATTTTTAATTAATAATAAGTTTTTCATATACTTTTTTGTCAAAACTTTTATTTTAAATATAAAAAATGCTTATTTTATTAATCTATAGCCATTATTTTTCCTTAATCGCTCTCCAATAATCTTTAGTAGCTTTTTCAAATTTATTATCACCATATTTGTAATAACTTCTATCTTTAATGTTATCAGGAAGATATTGTTGTTCTACATAATGCTTAGGATAATTATGAGGATATTTATACTCTAATCCTCTTCCTAACTTAGAAGCCCCACTATAATGAGCATCCTTCAAATGCCTAGGTATATCCCCTATAGTAATATCTTCTAAATCTCTAAGCGCAGCATCTAATGCCAAATACGCCGAATTTGATTTAGGACTTGTTGCCAAAAGTATAGTTGCTTCAGCTAATGGTATTCTGGCTTCTGGAAAACCTAGCTCCCTTGCTGAATCTACTAATGATTTTACAATTAAAGCTGCTTGTGGATAAGCAAGCCCTATGTCCTCAGAAGCTATAACTTGAAGCCTTCTACAAATAGAAATCAAATCACCTGCCTTAACTAATCTAGCTAAATAATGAATAGCTGCATCTGGATCACTACCTCTAATTGATTTCTGAAAAGCACTTAAAACATCATAATGAGCATCTCCATCCATATCATAAGATATAACTTTATTTTGTGTAGAATCTTTAACTACATCAATATCTATTAATATAACCTTATCTTCATTAGGTTTAGTAGAATTGAGAGCTACTTCTAACCCATTTAAAGCTTTTCTAACATCACCATTACAATATGATGCAAGGTACATCTTCGCCTCATCTGTAACTTCCAACTTTATTTCGCTATAATCTTTAATTTTAATATCTATAGCTCTATTTATAGCTTTTTTGATATCCTCTTCACTTAAAGGTTTAAATTCAAAGATAGTCGATCTAGACAACAACGCTTTAAATATGTAAAAATACGGATTTTCTGTTGTTGATGCAATAAGGGTAATTCTTCCATCCTCTATATACTCTAATAAGGATTGTTGTTGCTTCTTATTAAAGTTTTGTATCTCATCTAAATATAAAAGCACTCCATTTATCCCCATGAATGTATCCAATTCTTTTGTTATATCTTGAATATCCTTCAAGGATGCATTTGTAGCATTTAATTTATAAAACCTTTTACCAGCTTTCTCTGCTATAATATTGGCTACTGTAGTTTTCCCAACACCTGGTGGCCCATAGAAAATCATATTAGAAATACGTCCACTTTTTACTATTCTATCTAAAATCTTGTTTTCACCCAATATATGTTGTTGTCCATAAACCTCACTTAACTTTTTTGGCCTAACTAAATCCGCTAACGGTTTCATTCTAACACCTCAAATTTATTTAAATTAAAAATTTTAAACTCCTATCATCACAAAAGTATAACATAATTTATATTATATATTAAAATCTATAATAAAAAATAGGAGCTATTACAAAATGTATAGCTCCTTAAATAATTAAAGTTAATATTTATCTATCTATAAAACTCTTGTGTTGCATAAACTGTATTACCAATCTTATATACCCCTACTCCAATAGAAGTAAAATTAGTTGATAATATGTTAGCTCTATGACCTGATGAATTCATCCAGTTAGTCATAAATTGATTAGCTAATGTAGCTGCATCAGAAACGCCACCTATATAAGCTATATTTTCTCCCCACGAACTATAACTTACACCATCCCTTTGCATTTGAGCTGTTATAAGTTCGCCTTCTGGATTATTATGGTCAAAGTATCCCCTGTCTCCCATATCTTGAGATTTTATTCTTGCATAACGCTCCATCGTACTATTATAAGATAGTGGAGCAAGTCCATTTTTACTTCTTTCTTCATTCACTTTATTAAAAATCATACTTTCTACTTCAGACATAAAATCAGAAGAGTAGCTTGGAGTTTGTGTTTCAATGTTTGGTTCAGAGAATTCAATAGTATTCTGCTCTGATTCTACTACCTGTTTGGATTCCTCAGTATAATTCTCTATAGCATCATTAGATGCTTCCGTTTCTTTTTCTACATAATTTTGGATTGGCTGCGAATTTTCTATCATTGCAGTTTGGACATCACTATCATTGGTAATTTCTACGCTTTCAACCTCTACGTTTTCTTGAGATTTATCATCATCTTTTTCTCTAGAATTATTATCTTCTATACTTTTCTCTTGAATAACTTTTTTATCAGCTAACTTGCTTGAATCATCAACCTTTGAACCTAATACAATAGCAGCACCCAATCCCCCTATTATACAAATCGATATAATCGCGGCTATAAGTTTATTTTTCATTGTACCACCCCTTTTTATTTTTTCGAACAACATAATACTTGTCCAATATTTTATTAGTAAAGTACTTTTACTTCACTTAACATAGCCAATTACATTTATACCATAAAGCTGCTATTATCTTAATAGTAGATTCCTGTTTAACATTGAATAATCTCTCTTTATTTTCATAACTTTCTTTAATTACTATATGTAACCTCTATTCTTTTACAATAAAAATAGGACCTTAGCATTTCTACTAAGATCCCTATTGAAAGTAATAAATTTTTTACATCATTATTTATAAAGTACTATTTTTGTTTCTTTTCTTTTTTCTTTGTATTCTCTACTGCTGCTTCTGCCATAACATTAGCCTTTTCTCCATAATATGAAGTAATATACATTTCTTTTAACTCACTCATTAATGGATATCTTGGATTTGCACCTGTACATTGATCATCAAATGCTTGCTCTACCATTTCATCTAATGTTTCCATAAATTTAACTTCACTTACTCCAGCTTCTTGAATTGTCTTTGGCATATTAACCTTTGCTTGTAATTCGTCTATTGCCTTTAATAATAATTCAACTTTTTCAGCTTCAGTATTTCCGCCTAATCCTAAGTGATCAGCAATTCTTGCGTATCTCCATGCTGCATTTGGATACTTATATTGAGCAAATGCTGCTTGCTTAGTTGGTGCATCAGTAGCATTAAATTTGATAACTTCTTTCATAACTAAAGCATTAGCCATACCGTGTGGTAAGTGATGGAATGCACCTAGCTTATGAGCCATTGAGTGATTAATTCCTAAGAATGCATTACTAAATGCCATACCTGCCATACATGAAGCATGAGCCATCTTTTCTCTAGCTTTAACATTAGTAGTTCCCTCGTTATAAGCATCTGGTAAATATTTAAATACTAATCTTATTGCTTCTAACGCTAATCCATTAGTATATTCTGAAGCCATAATTGAAACGTAAGCTTCAATTGAATGAACTAATACATCTATACCAGCACAAGCTGTTAACCCTTTTGGTGATGTCATCATTAATTCAGCATCAACTATAGCCATATCAGGTGTTAATTCATAGTCAGCTAATGGATATTTAACTCCAGTTTCTTCATCAGTTATTACTGCGAACGGTGTTACTTCTGATCCAGTACCAGCTGAAGTTGCTATAGCAACCATCATTGCTTTTTGTCCCATTGTTGGGAATTTGTATATTCTCTTTCTGATATCCATAAATGTCATAGCTAAATCATGGAAGTTAACTTCTGGATGTTCATACATAACCCACATAATCTTTGCAGCATCCATAGCTGATCCACCACCTAATGAAATAACAACATCTGGTTGGAAGCTTGTCATTTCTGCTGCTCCAGCTCTAGCACATCTTAAAGTTGGGTCTGGCTCAACATCAGAGAATATTTTATATTGAATTCCATTCGCTTCTAATATTTCAGTAACTTTATTTGTATATCCTAATTCAAATAACACTCTATCTGTTACTATGAAAGCTTTCTTTTTACCCATCTCTCCTAATTCTTGTAAAGCAACTGGTAAACATCCGTATTTGAAGTAAGTTTTTTCTGGAACTCTAAACCAAAGCATATTTTCTCTCCTTTCAGCTATACTCTTAACGTTTATTAAATGCTTAGGACCAACATTTTCTGAAACTGAGTTTCCACCCCAAGAACCGCATCCTAATGTTAATGATGGTGCTAATTTGAAGTTATATAAATCTCCGATTGCCCCTTGAGCTGCTGGCATATTTATTAAAGTTCTAGCAGTTTTCATTCTTTCGCCAAATACTAATACTCTATCTCTATTTATTATTTGATCTGTATAAAGGATTGAAGTATGTCCCATACCACCTAATTCAATTAATCTATCAGCTTTATCTAAAGCTTCTTCAAATGTAGTAGCCTTGTACATAGCTAAAACTGGAGATAATTTTTCATGAGAGAATGGTTCTTCTAATTCAACAGATGTAACTTCTCCAACTAATACTTTAGTTGTTTCTGGAACATCAACACCAGCCATTGTTGCTATCTTATGAGCAGTTTGTCCAACTATATCAGCATTTAAGCCGCCTCTTTCATTTAAAATAACTTTTCTTACTTTATCTATTTCTTCACCTTTAAGGATATACGCTCCTCTTTCAGCTAATTCAGTTCTCACTTCATTATAAACTTGTTCTAAAACTATTATTGATTGTTCTGATGCACAAATAACTCCGTTATCAAATGTTTTTGATAATAAAATTGAATTTACAGCCATTTTAATATGTGCACTTTCATCTATAATTGCTGGTGTATTACCTGCTCCAACACCTAAAGCTGGTCTTCCTGATGAGTAAGCAGCTTTAACCATTGCTGGCCCACCTGTTGCAAGAATTATATCTGACTCTCTCATAACATTTTGTGATAATTCAACTGATGGTTCATCTATCCATCCAATTATTCCTTCTGGAGCTCCAGCTTTTACTGCTGCATCTAATACTATTCTAGCTGCTTCAATTGTCGCTTTTTTAGCTCTTGGATGTGGTGATATTATTATTGCATTTCTAGTTTTTAAGGCTATTAAACACTTAAATATCGCTGTTGATGTTGGGTTTGTTGTTGGAACTATTGCTGCAATAACTCCGATTGGCTCAGCGATTTTAGTAATACCATTTGTTTTATCTTCTTCTAAAACCCCACAAGTTTTTAAGTTTTTATATTGATTATATATATATTCAGCTGCAAAGTTATTTTTAATTACTTTGTCTTCAACTATTCCCATTCCTGTTTCTTCAACAGCCATCTTTGCTAATTTAATTCTATTATGGTTAGCTGCTAAAGCTGCTTGTCTAAAAATTTCATCAACTTGTTCTTGATTAAATTTTGAAAATTCTCTTTGAGCCTTTCTTAATTCTTCAATTCTTTTTGTTAACTCTTGAGCATTTGTTACTATCATTCTATTTCCTCCTAAATATATATGAATTTTACTTATTTACTTATTTTAGTTATTTAACTTATACTGTGTTTGTTATTTTTTTAACATCTCCTATGTCTTTATTTTATTCTATTGTTTATTTTTTGTCAATCTTTTTTTATGGTAATTTTTGAATTTTATTTTTAAATACTTCTCCCCCTTGTAAAACCTTTATATTTACAGATATTTTTATTCATTATTTCCTTTTTATCCTTTTTTTACTTTTAAAGCACAAAAGCAATTGTTATATAGATAACAATTGCTTTTGTGTATGTATTATCAATCCTAATTAAATTCTGTTACTATTTCCTTATTTACTATACCAGTTTTATTAAATATTATTTCTTTTACTTTATTACTCTCACTATTAGCTACTCTAAGGTATATTTCTTTGTTAGCCGTATTAATAACTATAAACTTTCTACTACCTATCTGATTTTGTACGGTAGTTATTGATTTTATCTTATCCCATGATAAAAAATTTCCATCATAACATACAATTCCTTCTTCATACATAATAGGTTTTACAAGTATACTTAAAATAAAATTTATTATTAAAAAAAGACTCAAAATACCTATAGTCAGCTTATTTAAAGTTCCAGATTTACTATAAAGTTTCTGTACCATTACACTTAACATATATTTACTAATAATTATTTCCTCATCACTTTTTTTGGTTAATCCAATTAAATTACTCATAAATATAATTAATCCAAGTAAAGGATAATATCTAATTTTACCTTTAAAACTATATATCTTTTTAGATATTTTTGTATTATTTATAATCTTTTTAATTATCATAGAACCAAAATCATATATACTATATACAGATAACCCTATCGCTATTATCATAAGTACATCTTGCCACATTTCTTCACCTCGTAATAATTTACAATTTTAATATTATATAAATATGATTCAACATTAAGCATATATTTATTCATTTTTCATATTAAGTTATCTTAATTATAAAAAAATAGACATCAAATCAGATGTCTATTTAAACACTTATTATTTTATAAGATGGTATTTTTCTTCAAAGAATTCAGATACTCTCTTTAATGCCGATACTAAAACTATCTCCTCTTCTTTAGAGAAACTATCAATAGTGCATTTTACCATGTCATTATGAAATTCTTCATGATACTTAAATACTTCTTTCCCTTTATCAGTCAACATAACTAATACAACTCTTCTATCTTCTTCAATTCTTCTTCTATCTACATATCCCTTTTTTACAAGTTTATTTATAGCTGTAGTTAAAGTCCCAACGGTAATGCTTAAATCATAAGCTACTTCACTCATAGTTCTTTCTTTATCTAAAGATATTGCTTCAATGACATGAATTTCTGTCACCGAAAGATCCGAAAATTCACTATTTTGTAACCACTTTTCTTCAATATCTAAAATATCTCTAAACAACTGAACTAATAATTTATTCAGTACGCTTTCTGATTCACTTCTATTAGTCATCAATTTCACTCCTACTTAATTACTAATCCTATTCTAATAATAATAAATATTAGTTAAACTTTCAATCAAATTTTGATTTTTTTCTACAATTCTTTTATAATATTTATTTTATATATACACTATATAAGTATTACCTTAATCTCCATATAACTGTATATACTTATTTAGCGTTCTTATTGGATTTAATTCTTCATCATTTCTCATGTATTCTTCAAAAATTTCATCAAGCTTTATAGACATATGTAAATCTTCAAAAGCTTTATCATATTCTTTTAAATTAACATAAAAGCATGCTCTATTATAATATAAAAAACCTTGTTTCGGATTTTCTTTTATTCCTTCACTTATAATATCAATAGCCTCTTTAAATTTATTCTTCTCTCTATATAATACTGCATAATTTAAATAGCTATATGGAAATTTACTGTTTTCTAAAATAGATTTTTTATAAAACTCTTTAGCTTTCTCTTCATCTCCACACTTGGCCATGAACACTCCCATATTAAATAGTATTCTAAAATGATTTGGTGCTATCTCCAAAGCATTCATCATATATTTTAGTGCTAATTTGTTTTCTCCGATTTCATCATATATACAGGCTAAATTCGCATTTGCCCATAAATCTTCTGGATTTAAATTTATTACTTTTTTATAGCAATCTATCGCTTTCTCTTTTTCTCCAATCTCATCATAACAATTAGCCAAAAAGAAATATGCTTTATCATAATTCTCATCAATAGAAATTGTCTTTTTATAATATTTTATAGCTTCTATAAAATTTTCACTTTCATCATAAAGTACTCCAATTCCATAGTATGCTCTAGCTTCATTTTCATCTATATTCAAAACCTCTTTGTACATTTTCTTAGATAGTACAGGATTACCAAGCTTATCATATAAAAGTGCTATATCTAAAATTAATTCTACATCTTCTTTTCCTTCTTCACATTCATAAGCCTTCTTAAGAAATTTCAATGCTTTCATATTATTCTTTTCAGCTAAAAAACCTCTAGCTATACTTATATAATTATTAAACAAATACGACTTATCCAACGCTAACCACTTCCTATAGCAAAATTCACAATAAGTATAATACCTATTGTGAATCCTTTATTATATCTTTAATTCCTTTATTTATCCTTTTATAACTTAAAAATTCTACTATTGATATTTCTAAGATTAACATAAACCAATCTACATTAAATGCTATAGCTATACTTGCAAGAAATACATACATACTTCCCACAATACCATAATTCTCACCTATCCATTTATTTAATATTGATTGAATCTTTCCTTCTTCATCTTCAAAATCATAAAGAAATTTGATAAATCCATTTATCTTTTTAGATTTTGAAAAAACACTTATGGTTACACCTATACAAAACTCAATTATTCCAATTACTATAATGGCCATATTGAACATAATTTATAACCTCATTATTTTCCACAACACTTTTTGTACTTCTTACCACTTCCACAAATACAAGGATCATTTCTTCCAATTTTAACTTCATTAACTACTCTTTGCTCATTCTTCTTTATCTCGTTTTCATTATTTCCTTTTAGAGTCCATCTTCTAATACTTCTAGCAAAAACATCTAATTCATGTTTAAAAATATCTTTTTCTTCATCAGATTCAATTTCGTAAGCTTCTAAGAAAGCTTCTATAGCTTCATCTTTTGACATTTCATTCTTGATAGCTATTATGAATGAATCCATTTCTTCTCTTAAAATATTATTATCTATAACAAATAATTCTCTAAAAACTTTTTTTAGTTTTTCAGCCTGTTTATTTTCTTCAATAAAATCTGGTTCACCAGCCTTAATTAAACTTTTCTTATCAAATTTATAATAATCATTCTGACATAAACTTTGATCTTTTATTAATTTTTCAACATCTTCAACATCTATATGGTATAAGACTTCCTCATCAACCACATAATCATATCCTAATTCTTCCCCAGTTAGCGCTATAGTCTTTATAAAACCTAAATCAAATTCACATACGAATACTCTTTCTAAATTTTCCTTAATAGAAGTTATATCCATAACTCCATAATAATATATCATCCCTGCTATAGCTCTTATTATCTCTCTATTTAGTCTAGCTTTTTGATATAACTCTTTATTTATTTTTTCTTTAAATAATTCTATAAGTTCTTTTGGTAATATTACAAAAAGTTCGTCATCTACAGTTCCTGTAAATACTAATCCTCTATTTCTTAAATAATTTGAATATATTATATCATTACAGCTATATAATTTTTGTCCATTATTCTCTATTAACTCTTCAATAAATTTTAAAGTATCTTCATCGATAACATCTAAAGCTTGTTCATATTTTTCTAAAATACCATTTTTTATTCTTTCAACAACATCTGCTTTCTTTAAAGATGTTAGTCCTTTAATGGAATACTTTTTAGCAACTTTAACTAATTCTTCCTTTGTCATTTTTTCTAATAAAGACTCCAATAAGTTATCTTGAATGCTATTTTTCCACAGTCTCTCTACCGCTTTAATATCTGCCTTTATTATTTCTTCTTGTATTTTATTATTATCTGCCATATTATATTAAGTCACCTCATATCATATTCTGAAAAATCACATATACAATTATATATGTTTTTTTGATATAGTCAAAATTTTTTACTTATTATGTAATTAAACTTGACAATCACTTCAAAATTCTATTTTAATTTTTCACCACAATATTGACAAAATACAAAACCTTCTTCTATTTTTCTTCCACAATTAATACATATATTACCACCATTATAACTATATCCATCTAAGTCTTTTAAATCCCAATAATTTATCTCTATTTTCTCACCACCTTCTATACGTTTACCTTTTTCTTTTGATATACCATAAATATGATTACACTCATTATAAATAACATAATATTTTTCATTCCACTTAAATAGTGGAATGAAGAAGAAATGAAAAAAGCTATACTTTTTAATAACTTTCCCTAATTCGTACTTATTACATCCTTTACAGTATATATTCTGACTTTCATTTATTACTCTTTCTTTATTATCAACTCCAAATATTCCAATAAAAAACATATTAACCTCCACTATTTTCTTTCATTAACTCTATTATATCATAGTAGTTCTCCTTCTTATGTCAATTAATAATCAAAATTATACAAAAAAAGAATTGCCATATGAAAATTCATACGACAACTCTTCCTACGTAACCCTGTTGGGCTATTTATAATATTTCCTTATTTCTTTACTTTTATTCGTTATTACCTTTTAACATTTCTCCTATAGCAGCAATGCTTCCTAAAGATGATAATGTCTCATTAGGTAAAATTAACTTGTTAGCTGGATTATTTGCCATTTCTTTAAGAGCTTCTACTTGTTTTAATGCTATAACTGTTTCATTTGTACCTGATTCAATAATTGCTTGGTTAACTTTTCTGATAGCTTCTGCCTCAGCAATAGCTATTTGTTCTATAGCCTTAGCTTTACCTTCAGCTTCTAATAATTGAGACTCTCTTAAACCTTCTGCTCTTCTTATATTAGCTTGTTTTTCAGCTTCTGCTGATAAAATCTTAGCTTGCTTTTCCCCTTCAGCTCTTTCAATTTGAGATTGTCTTTGCCCTTCGGCTTCAAGAATAGCTGCTCTCTTATCTCTTTCAGCCTTCATTTGTTTTTCCATCGCTTGTTGTATTTCAGCTGGTGGAATTATATTTTTAATTTCAACTGATAGAATTTTAATACCATACGCATCTGTAACTTCATCAATTATACTTAAAAGATCTGAATTTATCTTATCTCTTCCTGATAATACTTCATCTAAAGTCATGTTACCAATGATATTTCTCATATTAGTTGTTGCTGAGTAAACTATACCTGATTTAAAATCTTCTATATTATATACAGCATCCCTTGCATTTAACATCTTATAGAAAATAACATTATCTACAGAAATTTTAACATTATCCTTTGTGATAACTGATTGAGGTGGTACATCTAAAATTTGTTGTTTAGTTGATACCTTTTTTCTTACAAAATCTACTCCAGGAATCATAAAGTGCCAACCTGGTTCTAAAATTCTATGAAATTGCCCCAATCTTTCTACTACGTATAAATAACCTGTGTTTACTACCTTAATAGATGATAGTAATACTAATAATACTATTAGTAATAAAACTCCAATAACAATTAATTTAATCATACTAATTCTCCTTTAATTCAACTATTAATTTATTACCTTCTATTCCTACTATAACGAATTGATCGTCCTTACTTATCTTCTTTCCTTTGTTATATGCTGTCCAATATATTCCATCTACTTTAATCTTAGATTTTTCAACTATATCTTCATTTGCTTTCATAACTCTTCCTATATATGCTTGTTCCATAGTAAGTGTATGATTTTTTTCTACCTTAAATTTCTTCTTAGCCCAAGGATACCCCACAGCAATTAAAACTATTCCCGTTATCAAGAATACTATAAACTGCAAAGCCATACTTATGCCAAAGAATGATAAAATTATTGCTACTAATGCTCCTATTGAAAACCACATAAATATAAAACTACTTGTAACTATATCAACTATTATTGCGACAACTGCTACTACTAACCAAATAATAACATCTAACATAGTTCTCCCCCTTTCATTAATAATAAAAGTATTTTACCATGAAATATATAGATACAACTTTGTGGATAAGTTTATTATATAACACTTTCCAATAAATTGATATTTATATATTTTATTCTTCATGCTTACAGTATATGCTATTTTTTATTTTATTGCAAGTTATTTTTTATTATTTTATAAGTTATTTCAAACCATTTAATATCGTAGTTTTAATTTTCCTTTTCTTTTCGTTGATTTTATAGCATTTTCCTTTTATTATTGTCTTATATGTATTATATTAACTTTTTAATCTAATACTAAATAATATTTATTTACGGAGATGATAAAATGGATTTTATAAAAGTCGGAGCAGCGTGCCCTAAAACTAGAGTTGCAGATATAGTTTATAATATAGAAAATATATGTCATTGTATTGAAGATGCAAAAAATAAGAATATAAAATTCTTAGTATTTCCTGAATTATGCGTTACTTCTTATACTTGTGGAGATTTATTTTTAAATTCTTCACTTATAAATGCATCTATAAAAGGTTTAGAGTCTATTGTGAAAAGTAGCATAGATAAAGATATGTTAATAGCAGTAGGTGCACCACTTTTACATAATAACGTATTATACAATTGTGCCTATCTAATTTTTGAAGGAAATATCTTAGGTATCGTTCCTAAGTCATATATTCCTAACTATAGTGAATTCTATGAAAAAAGATGGTTTACTCAAGGTGTCAACATAATAGACCAAAAAGTTAACCTTTCATTCCAAAAAGATATTCCTTTCGGTACAAACTTAATATTTAATGCTGGAGATTATAAATTTGGAGTTGAGATTTGTGAAGATTTATGGGTAACTATTCCCCCTAGCTCTTATCTTTCTTTAGCTGGTGCCAATATTATAGGTAATCTTTCAGCCTCTAACGAACTAGTTAGCAAGAAAGATTACAGAAAATCTTTAATTTCTAACCAAAGTGCTAGATGTATGTCTTCTTATATCTATTCTTCAGCCGGTGTATATGAATCTACAACAGATTTATTATTTAGTGGTCACCTTATTATAGCTGAAAATGGATCTATCTTGGAAGAAAACTCAAGATTCCAAAGAGAAAATGAAGTTATTTCATCTTGTGTAGATGTATTTAAATTAAACTCTGAAAGATTAAAGAATTTAAGTTTTAGAGATTCTTCATCTTTTTTACTACATCAATTTAAATATATTAATTTCGCTTTTAAAGATGTTAAAATAAATGAATTTACTAGATATATAGATAAGCATCCTTTCGTTCCATCAAATATTCATGAGCGCGATGAAAGATGCAAAGAAATCTTTAATATACAATCATCAGCTCTTGCAAAAAGACTAGAGCATGTTGGCTTAAAAAAAGCTGTTATAGGAATTTCCGGAGGACTTGATTCTACTTTAGCATTACTAGTAATTGCTAAGACATTTAAACTTCTTGGCATTGATAATAAAAATATTATTACTATTACAATGCCAGGCTTTGGAACTACAGATAGAACTTATAATAATGCTTTAACTCTATGTAAGGAACTTAACTGTGACCTTAGAGAAATAAACATAGTTGAAGCCTCTCTTCAACACTTTAAAGATATAGGCCACGATAAAGATATACACGATGTAACATATGAGAATGTTCAAGCTAGGGAAAGAACTCAAATACTTATGGATTTAGCAAATAAAGAAGGTGGATTACTTATAGGTACTGGAGACCTTTCTGAATTAGCATTAGGTTGGTGTACTTATAATGGAGATCATATGAGCATGTACTCCGTAAATCCTTCAATTCCTAAAACTCTTGTAAGGTATTTAGTTAAGTATGTAGCTGAAAATGAATCTAACAAAGATGTTTCTGAAACATTATTAGATATTTTAGATACTCCAGTAAGTCCTGAATTGCTACCTAAAGATAGCGAGGGAAATATCTCTCAAAAAACAGAAGATATAGTAGGTCCTTACGAGCTTCATGACTTTTTCCTATATCACTTTATAAAACATGGTTCTTCAAAAGAGAGAATATTATTCTTAGCAGAAAATGCCTTTAAAAATGACTATTCTAAAGAAGAGATTGAAAAATGGTTAGATAAATTCATATATAGATTTTTCACTCAACAATTTAAACGAAGCGCATTACCTGATGGTCCAAAAGTTGGAACTATTTCTTTAAGCCCTAGAGGTGATTGGAGAATGCCATCTGATGCATCATTTGCTTCATTTAAATAATAAGAAGAAAAAGAGTGGAATTTAATTTCCACTCTTTTTGTTTAATTCTAATTTAATTTCAATATTAGACTTTGGTATATATTCTATAACAACACTTTTCTCATTTAATTCATTAATATTAAAATCTTCTTCTGAAATATTTTTTAAATCTATTTCTTCCAATATTTTATTCGTTGACTTATTCACTATATTTATACTATCAAAATCATCTCTATTTAAACTAGATAGTATTATATACTTTTTTCTATTATTCTCATAAATATCTATCATAGCAATAGAATTATCACTTTTAACAATTCTCTCGAGATTATAAACATTATACTTGCCAAATTTCCCTTTATTTTCATAACTCAAAATTATATTTTCTTGACAATCTGCTTCATAAAATATCAATGTTCTATTATTATAATCTCTTTCCCCAATAATAGTTATATTCTCATTGTAACCTTGTCCACTATCTCTACTTAAAAAATCCTCCAGTTGCACCTCTAAGTAATTCTCAGTAGCATAAGTCAAAAATTGAAATCCTCCAGAAGCTAATTTAAATAGCACTACTGAAATTAACATTATTACTCCTAAACTAATTGAAAGTAATATTATTTTTGCTTTCTTCGTCATCCCCTCACATCTCACTCTCTAATACTCTTATACCTTTTATTATCCTCTTACTTCTCTTAACTTTTCTTCTACTAATTTTATAAGTATTTCTTTATCATCTTCATTATTAACCACGTCTAAATTGTCCATATCAATTACCACAACTTCTGACGCATTATAATAATTATTTATCCAATTATCATAATCCTCCCATAAAAAATGATAATAATCTCTTAAGCTATCATCAATTTCAAAATCTCTTCCTCTTAAATTTATTCTTTTCATTACAGTTTCAAATGAACCTTTTAAATATACCATAATATCTGGAGCCTTCTTAGGAAGTTCTTCTAACTCACTCATCATGTTATTTAATAAACCTTCGTATATATTCATTTCTAATTCTGATATTCTTCCTAACTCCATATTTTTCTTTGCAAAATACCAATCTTCATAAATTGATCTATCAAGAACATTATTATCATAATGAAGTGCATCCTTTATGCTCTTAAATCTTGTATTTAAAAAATATAATTGTAATAAAAATGGATATCTTTTTTTTGCTATTTCTTCCTCTGTTTCACTATAAAATAGTGGTAAAATCGGATTATCATCTACACTTTCATAAAATACCTCTGATTTAAAATGTTCCCCTAATATTTCTGCTACAGAACTTTTCCCAAGCCCTATCATTCCACCTACTACTATCACCATATTTCACCTATCCTTCATCTTTTGTGCTGATTATACTTATTATTCAAATTATTAATTCAAGTATCCATTAGGATTTCTAATAACCATATTAAAAGCGTTAGAAACTTCTTTTATAACATCTTCATAACTTAAATAAAGCGCCAATTCTATTTCTTTATAATCTTCACTTATATTTGCAATTTTGCCGTATATTATTTTACCCCAATCCATAAGATTTTTCAAAACAATATTTTCTTTACTTTTTATATAACCAATAAAATAACCATCATTATTAAAAATTGATATTTTGTCACCTGTATCATTATTTTTATCAACTTTTAAATACACAATGTCCTCTTCATACAATTCTCTTCTTAACTTTATAATTTCTATATTTTCTGTTTTTTCAACCCATATATTAGTTAAGTATATATCTTTTACATGAATTTTCACTCTATACTTATCTAAATTCTCTTTCTCATTATTTATAGTTTCTTCGTCTAACAACAATAATAGTGATCTCAAGTTTTTCTTCTGATAACTATCAATTTCTTTTTCATACGTTAACTTAATCTCTTTAATAGCTTCGTCATCTAATCTATCTTTAATACTTTTTAAATTATTTAAGGCTTCTATTTTTGTTTTTATATATCTTGATTTAAGAGCTAATAAATTTAACTTTAAAAAGTCCTTATAATTTCTATCCATACAAACTATTATCAATAAAAAACAATAATCTTCTATATACTCTTCATCAAAATCTTCATCGTTTATGAGTTCATTTGTGTTAATTATTTTATCAAAATTTATTTTATCTAAAGCAAACTCAATTAAATCACTTCTATCTTTATCACTTCCACAGTTCATAACATAATTATATATTGAAATATCAAGAGGATTATCTTTAAGCGTACTTATTAATTCATCAAAAGTTAAATAAACATCCAAAGCCATGGCTACATCAATAATTTTACTTATTTCAGCACTCTTTAATTTAATACATTTTTTTAAAATATCAGTATAATCACTCTTTATAAAATTTTCTATTTCATAATCTATAAACTCCTCTTCTTCTTTTGATAATTCTAATTTATCAATTAAGCTACTCTCACCATCAACCTTATAGAATAGTGAAAATAATGCACACATAACATACAAACTATCAAATGAACATTTATATTTTTTAAACCAACCACAATAAATATCAATTAGTTCAAAAGAGATACTATTTACAAAACTTTCTCTAAGTTCATAAAGTAAAGATAAATTTCTAGTTAAAATTTTAAACATTTTATTTGTTTTTTCTTCTTCACTAAAGTATTGAACATAATCAATCTTATTAAATGAAATAGCAACTAAAAACTCTTGTAAAAATATATTGTTTACAGCGTCTCCTACTATCCATTTTTTTATTTCTAAAGCTATTGGCTCAATTTTAGACAATGATATAACTCGTCCATACCCAGTAGATCTTTTTGCAATCTCAAAAATTATAGAATTACATTTTTCATATCCCTTTATTCCTTCTATAGAATAAAAAATAAAATCATTATGATTAGAAAAAATCTTTAATATATTTAACCCTTCTTCATTAGAACCAAATCTTAACATCAATAACCCTAACTTTATTACCTCAAAGTCATCATATCTTTTTACAAAAGAAATAGCCAAATTATGCAATTCATCTTTTACAACAATTCCCTCTTTAATTAATATATCTAACTTTGATAAAAACTTATCATAGAAGTCAAGTAACTTATATCTTGTTATATAGTTTAATATTGGCTCTATATCATCTCTATAATCAATAATTAATTCCAATAATGCATCTGCAATTTCAGACTGTATATTTTCAGTATAATAATCATTGCTGTAGATCCTATCACATTCATCTTTGCCTGCTATATTAATATTCTGCTTTTTATAAGGTTTATGACCATTTTTATTCCAATGATTTTCTAAATTACTATATAATTCTGTACTCATAAATAATACCCCTTAAACACTTAGTCATAATAATTATATCAAAATATATAAGTAAAAAAAAGGAAACTACTTTGTGTAGTTTCCTTTTTTTTTACTTAACCTTTAAATTATCTAAATGCTTAACTGCACTCAACGCTGCTATATTACCTTCTCCAGCTGACTTAATATATTGATATGGCTTTCCAACACAATCTCCGGCAGCAAAGCAACCTTCTATATTAGTTTTCATTTCTCTATCAACTTTTATATGTCCATCTTCAATTTCTAATCCTGGAACTAGTTGCCCAGGTGAAATAGTATCTTTTAAGACAAATACTGCATCAGTTTCTAATTCAGCATTTTCTAATTTAAGTTTATTAACTTTTAACTCTCCACTTATTTCAACAGGTTTATCATGAATAACTTCAATACTATCATTTAATTCATATTCACCTTTATACATAGGAACATAATAAAGCTTACTTGCAAGCTCACTAACATATCTAGCCTCTTCTTCAGCCTCTTTATTATATCCTATTATTGTAACAACTTTATTTTTATAAAGAGGTGCATCACAAGTAGCACAATATCCTACACCTCTACCTAAAAATTCAAGTTCACCCTTTATAGCTTTTGTGTATTCCATACCTGTAGCTAAAATCAAGGTTTTCGCCTCATACATTTTTTCATTTACCATTAAAGCAAAATAATCACCCATAGCATAAATATTATTTACTCTCTCATATGTTATATTTATATTCATAGCATCTAAATGTTCTTGAAATTTATTTTTAATCTCTTCACCATTCATGCCATAAAACCCTAGGTAATTATTTACTTTAGGAGCTTTAACTAACTTATTAGTTAAATTCTTATTTCCAAAGATAATAAACTTCTTATTACGAATTTTTGCATTTAATGCAGCGGATAACCCAGCTGGGCCACTTCCTACTATAGCAATATCATATCTCTCCACCTATATCACGCTTCCTATACGTGCTTAGCAATAGCATCCTTTAATTGTGGTTTAGGCATAAAACCAACTAAAGTATCTACTGGTGCACCATTTTTCATAATTAAAATAGTTGGAATACTAGCTATTCTAAATTGATTCGCTAAATTTGGATTCTCATCTACATTAACCTTTACAAATTTAGCATTAGTTATTTCTCCAGCAACCTCTTCAAATATTGGAGCAATCATCTTACAAGGACCACACCATGAAGCCCAGAAATCTACTACTGAAACTCCATCAAAATTTAAAACCTCTGCTGAGAATTCATTTTCTTGTACATGTTTAACCATAATATTTCCTCCTAGTGTACCCCCACGGGGTATATTGTTTAAGTTCATTTTACTCTTTTAGATATTTTTAGTCAATACGAACTTAATATATTAACATCCTTATTTTGTCCCACTATCAACTATTTTATATTAACTTCTACCAGATAACTATTAGCTAACAACAGCATATCTATTTAACTCTGCATAAATTCCACTTTTCCTTATTAACTCTGCATGACTACCTTTTTCTTCTATGCCATTCTCTGTTAATACTATAATTTCATCAGCATTTTTAATTGTAGATAATCTGTGAGCTACTACTATTGTTGTTCTTCCCTTGCAAAGTTCCTCTAAAGATTTTTGTATTAAATACTCAGTAGTATTATCTAACGCAGAAGTTGCTTCATCTAATATTAAGATTGGTGGATTCTTAAGAAATACTCTTGCAATAGATATTCTTTGCTTTTGTCCTCCAGATAGTTTAACACCTCTCTCACCTATAAACGTATTATAGCCATCCTTCAAGCCAATTATATAATCATGAATATTAGCCTTTTTAGCTGCCTCTATAATTTCAGCATCTGTTGCATCTTGCTTTCCATATTTAATATTTTCTTTAATAGTTCCAGTAAATAAAAATACTTCTTGTTGTACTACACCTATATTATTTCTTAAAGATGATAAAGTTATATCATAAATGCTTATACCATCAATTTTTATATCTCCACTATCTACATCATAAAACCTAGGTATTAAATTACAAAAAGTAGATTTTCCTCCACCTGATGGGCCAACAAGTGCTAACATTTTTCCCTTTTCAATTTTTAAAGATACATCTTCTAATATTTTATTATCTTCGTAACTAAAATTAACATTACTGAATTCTATTTCTCCTTTGATATCCTTAATTTCAATTGCAGTATCACTTTCTTTTTCTATATCTTCTTCTATTATTTTAATAAATCTCTTAAATCCAGTCATACCACTTTGATATTGCTCCATAAAATTTACTAGCTTTTTAATAGGCTGAGTAAATAGCTTAATATAAAGCATATAAGCAAGAAAGTCTCCTATATCTATAATATTATAAAATGTAAATATTCCTCCTGATATTAATACAACGTAATCTAAAAAGTCTATTCCAAAATTAACTCCTGCAAAATATTCAGCCATTACTTTATATGCTCTTTCTCTCGCAGCTTTAAATTTTTCATTTCCTTTGTTAAATTTCTTCTTTTCATAATTATGTGATACATATGATTTCGAAATTCTTATTCCTGAAATTGAATTTTCCAAATTTGAATTAACTTCTGATGTTTCCACTCGTGTTTCCATAAAAGCATTATTCATTCTTGTTCTTTGTTTCCAAGTAAACATAACTATAAATGGAACAAATGCAAAGATTATTAATGTAAGTGGAAAGTTTATTGTACTTAAAACTATAAATGATCCTATAAGCATTACTACAGATATAAATATATCTTCTGGTCCATGATGCGCAAGCTCCGATACTTCCATAAGATCATTTATCATTCTACTCATTAAATCACCAGTTTTATTATTATCAAAATATGAATTAGGTAACTTCTGAAGATGATCAAACATATCCTTTCTCATATCAGCTTGCATTCTAACCCCAACAACATGTCCATAGTAATTCATAAAGTAACCACAAGCTGCTTTTATTAAATAAATAATTAAAAGAGTAATTGCAAAAACTCCAATAGTTCTAATATCTCTATTAGGAACAGCTTCATTTACTAGTTTTCTAGTCATCATAGGATAAAATAAATCAACACCTGATGCTATGGCTGCTACAATTAAATCTAAATAAAATAGTTTTTTATATGGTTTGTAATATGATATAAATTTTTTTATCATCAAACTCCCCCTCTACCGATAATTTATATCTTAATTAAACATTATACATATTTTTGCTTTTTATAACAATATACGAAAATCATTTCTATCAATAGTTCCCTTTAAAGTCATTATTATTAATTTCTTTTAATAACATATTTATATAAAACTTTTTATTAATTATTAGAGGTGATAAATATGTATTCTAATGAGCCTATCGATAAAGTTATATCTATGCTTAATGCAGATATAACAAATGGCCTTTCTTCTAAAACTGCAGAAGAAATTCTCTTAAAAAATGGTAAAAACAAACTAATTACAAAAAAGAAAAAAACGCTTCTAGAACTATTTCTTTCACAAATTAATGATGTGATGATATATATACTTATTGCAGCTGCTCTTATATCAGCTTTTCTAGGAGAAATAAGTGATTCTATAATCATTGTTATAGTTATTCTTTTAAATGCCACTATAGGAGTTATTCAAGAAAATAAAGCTGAAAAAGCTTTAGAAGCTTTAAAATCTTTATCAACACCTAAAGCTATTGTAAAAAGAGATGGGGTAATACTTGAGATTCCTTCTGAAGATGTTGTAGTAGGTGACCTAGTTATAATAGACGCTGGTAGATACATTCCTGCTGATTTACGATTAATAGAATCTATCAATCTGAAAATAGATGAATCTGCTTTTACTGGTGAATCATTGCCTGCTGAAAAAGATTCAACTATAGTTTTATCTCATGATGATACTGCAATAGGAGATAAAGTTAATATGGCTTTTATGTCAACCTTGGCTACCTATGGTAGAGGAACTGGTATTGTAGTATCTACAGGTATGAACACTGAAATAGGTAAAATTGCTAAAATGCTTGATAGCGAAAATGAAAATATTACGCCTCTTCAAAAAAACTTAGCTCATCTAGGTAAAATTCTAGGTATAGGGGCAGTATCTATCTCTATATTAATGTTTATAATATCAATGTTACAAGGTCGAAATTTTCTTCAAATGTTCATGACATCTATAAGTTTAGCTGTTGCAGCTATACCAGAAGGTCTACCTGCTACTGTTGCTATAGTTCTTGCCCTTGGTGTACAAAGAATGAGTAAAGAAAATGCAATAATAAGAAAATTACCCGCTGTTGAAACTCTTGGTTCAGTAAATATTATATGTTCCGATAAAACCGGCACATTAACTCTAAATAAAATGACTGTTAAAAAGGCTTTTGTAAATAATTCTATAATCGATATTGATAAATTAGATATTAATCAAATTGAAAATAAACTTTTAATTGAAGGAATGGTCTTATGTAATGATGCAACTTCAACAAATGATTCTAAAAGTGGAGATCCTACAGAAATAGCTTTAATAGATATAGGCAATACTTTCAATCTTCTAAAAGACACTTTAAATACTACTCATAAAAGAGTATATGAAATCCCTTTTGATTCTGACCGTAAACTAATGAGCACAGTACACTTATACCAAAATAAATATAGAGTATTTACTAAGGGTGCTATAGATAATATCCTTAAAATCTCAACAAAAAAATTAGTAGATAACGAGATAGTACCTCTAAGTGATGAAGATAAAAACTATATATTAAATGTTTCAGACAAAATGTCTGATTCAGCCTTAAGAGTTTTAGCCCTTGCTTATAAAGATATAGATGGTCCTTATGAAAATATTCCAATAGAATCTGACCTAGTTTTTATAGGTTTTATGGGCATGATTGATCCACCAAGAAGTGAAGTTAAAAATTCAATAGCCATAAGCAAAAAGGCAGGAATTAGAACTGTTATGATAACTGGTGATCATAAAAATACAGCTTTTGCCATAGGTAGCGAGCTTGGCATAGCAAGTGATATTTCTGAAGCTTTATCAGGAAGTGAAATAGATTCTTACTCACAAGATGAATTTAATAAAATTGTTAATAATTATAATATTTTTGCAAGAGTTTCTCCTGAGCATAAAGTAAAAATTGTTAAAGCTTTAAAATCTCATGGTAATATTGTTTCTATGACGGGTGATGGCGTAAATGATGCTCCTTCACTAAAATTTGCTGATATAGGTGTAGCCATGGGAGTTACAGGAACTGATGTTGCAAAAGGTGCTGCAGATATGATTCTTACTGATGATAATTTTTCAACTATTGTAAAAGCAATAGAAGAAGGTAGAAATATATTTAACAATATAAAAAAATCTATAGTATTTTTACTTAGTAGTAATTTAGGAGAAGTACTAACTTTATTCGTTGCTATACTTCTTAATTGGCCTTCTCCTCTATTACCTATCCATATATTATGGATAAATCTTATAACTGATAGTTTACCTGCTTTAGCACTTGGAGTAGACCCTAAAGATCCTAATGTTATGTTAGAAAAGCCTCGTAACCCTAAAGACAATCTATTTTCTAACGGTACTGCAACAACTTTAATATTACTAGGAGTAATAATAGGCTTTACAACTTTATTTGCTTTTAAAGTAGGTGAATATCTATATCCTAACTCTTTAGTTCATGCTCAAACTATGTCATTTGTGGTCTTAAGCGGTTCGCAACTTATACTCTCTTTAGCTATGAGAAGTGAGAAAGTATCTGTTTTCAAAATTGGTCTATTTAAAAACAAAAAATTGCTAGGAGCTGTTTTAATAGGTATCATTCTTCAGATATCTATAGTTTCTATCCCACCAATTGCTAAAATATTTAGTGTTTTCTCTTTAACATTAAAAGATTGGCTTTTTGTATCCTTGCTATCCATAATACCATTTACCTTTTTTGAAATATCAAAGTTTTTTAGAAAAACTACTTATTAATAATATTACAACCACATTTTAATATTTGTGGTTGTATTTTTTATATTTTCCTTTTATTACACAATACCACCCCTTGCAGATAAACATACGTTCTGATAATATAAATATATCAATATTGGTGTTAGTATAAAGTAGTGGACACATTAAATCGAACTAAGTAAAATAATATTTAGTTAAGAAAGGATGTGTCCATTATGGGAAAGG
>NZ_CYZX01000001.1 GCF_001405015.1 Clostridium disporicum | reverse complement strand
CCTTTCCCATAATGGACACATCCTTTCTTAACTAAATATTATTTTACTTAGTTCGATTTAATGTGTCCACTACTTTATACTAACACCAAGTAAACTTACATTATGGAGATAAATATAATGATATGACGTACAATAATATACTTGTATCTACTTGTGCAAAAGAAGGAATATTAGCTTTTACAGGTGATGGAGTAAATCAAGATGTAATGAAAGCTGCTACTACTGCAATAAAAAATGTAGGTGGATTTGGTATACCAACAGTAAAGCCATGGAATATTGACACTATTGAAGAAAAAATGAATTTAGTAAAAGAGTCTGGGGCTATTGCTGTAGCTATGGATATTGATGCAGCGGGACTTCCTTTTTTAAAGAATATGAATCCACCAGCAGGAGCAAAATCTGTTAATGAACTCAAAGAGATCATTAATTTTGCAGGAATCCCATTTATAGTAAAGGGGGTAATGACAGTAAGAGGAGCATTAAAAGCAAAAGAAGCAGGAGCTGCTGCAATAGTTGTATCTAATCATGGGGGAAGAGTATTAGATCAATGTCCAGCAACAGCAGAGGTATTAGCTGAAATAGTTGCTGCAGTTGGAGATTCCATGAAAGTTTTTGTGGATGGTGGAATACGTTCAGGAGTAGATGTTTTTAAAGCTTTAGCTCTAGGTGCTGATGGAGTGCTTATTTGTAGAACCTTTGTTACTGCTCTTTATGGTGGTGAAGAAGAGGGGATTAAAACATATATAAATAAATTAGCATCTGAGTTAGAAGATACAATGGCTATGTGTGGAGCATATTCAATTAAAGATATTACTAGAGAAATGATTAAAATATAATAAAAAATATTTTAATGAAGTAAGGCGAACAAATTAAAAGTTCGCCTTTTTTAATATCAACTTTAAATAATTACTTAAGTTTATTTTTAGTAATTACTATTGGTTTAATAATAGTTAAGTATAATATCTAAAAGCTATGAGAATTTTATATTTTTACATATAAATAAAATAGTTTTATGATAATAAAACTAGCAATAATAGCATAGTATTTTATAGAAGAAACATCGTAGTAACATATAGTTCGAGTATAACAAAAGAGTAAAAAGAGGGCTTATAAGAAAATAAAATAGAGTTAATAGGAGGTAGTATGGATTTAATTTGTTCAATTGGCCCTACTGTAAGAAATATAGAAGACATAAAAAAATTTGTACAAGCTGGTATGACAATGCCACGTTTTAATTTTTCACATATTGATTATGATAAGTTTAAAACATTAATTAATGAAATACATATAGAATTCCCAAATATGAAAATATTACAAGACTTACAAGGGAACAAGTTAAGAATTTCAAAGTTTTTTGTCGGAGAGTATAGAGTAAATATAAATGATAGAGTGATATTTTGTCTAGAAAAAGATTATAAGGACTTATACGAAAAGAATAGATATAAAAATATTAAGATAATTCCAATAATATATTATGGTTCACTGACTGATTTTATAAATGTTAAAGAATTGTATATGAAAGATGCTACAATGAGGTTTAAAATTATAAAAAAAGGAAGTTTATATATACAAGCTATAACGATAAAAGGTGGCATATTAAGAGCAGAGAAAGGTATAAACGCACCAGGGTTGATTAGAGACAAGTTATCTTTGACTAGTAAAGATAAGCAAGATATAGAGATTGGTATTCAAAATAATATAGATTTTATATGTCTATCTTATGTTACTAAAGCCGATGATATAATAGAATTAAAACAATATGTAAAAGCATTAGTTAAACATTATAAAAGTAAATCTCCTAAAGTATGGGCAAAGATTGAATGTAGAGAAGGAATAGA
Organism: Clostridium disporicum; assembly: GCF_001405015.1. Lineage (GTDB taxonomy): Bacteria > Bacillota > Clostridia > Clostridiales > Clostridiaceae > Clostridium > Clostridium disporicum_B. The sequence goes on along the minus strand of NZ_CYZX01000001.1, from coordinate 251,476 downwards.
TAATTTTGAAGAAATTTTAAAGGTAAGTGATGGAATAATGTTAGGGCGAGGAGATTTAAAAGCAGAAATTCCAATAGAAGATACTCCTTATGTAGAAGAGAAAATTATAACAAGAATGAAGAAAAGTAAGAAAAAACTAATTGTAGCTACATATATTTTGGAATCAATGAGACGACAAGATACACCTACTATTTCAGAGGTAAATGATATATATAAATTTATTAAAAATAATGTAGATGGTTTAATGCTATCTACTGAAGTAGCTGTTACAAGAGAACCTGTAATGGTAATAAGATGTTTAAATAATTTATATAGCAAATATTGCAAGTAAAAATCCAAAAATATTTATTTAGTCAGATAAACAAATTATATCTATCTGGCTTTTTATTTATAAATTATAAACTTAACTGGATACTATTAACTTAAATAAGTGATATAATTAAAATACAGTAATTAAATTATATTAGTTTATGGAGGAAAAGTATGAAAAAAGTTATAGATGCAAAAGGAAAAGCTTGTCCTATGCCTGTAATTATGGCAAAAAAAGAAATAGATTTAGGAACAAAATTCTTCGCGATTGAAGTCGATAATAATATAGCAGTAGAGAATTTGAAAAAGTTAGCTAATAGTCAAGGATTTGAAATAACAATAGAAGAAACTGAAGGTATATATTTAGTACATTTTTCTAATGGTTGTGAAGAGTGTCAAGAAGTATTAAATAAAATACAAGGTAAAAAACCACTAGGTGATTGGTGTATATTTGTTGGAAAAGACATAATTGGAGCTGGATCAGAAGAGCTTGGAAAGTCATTAATGAAAATGTTCTTTTATACACTATCTGAAGATGAAGATTTACCAAAAGCAGTACTATTTATGAATGATGGTGTAAAAGTTCCAACACTAAACGAACAAGCTATTGAGCATTTAGAAGTTTTAGCTCAAAAAGGTGTTAATGTATTAGTTTGTGGAGCATGTTTAAATTATTATAATCTTGAAAATGAACTTAAAGTAGGAACTGTAAGTAATATGTATGATATTGTTGGAGTTATGAAATCAATATCAAAAGTCATTACATTATAAAAGAATAAGTATATAGTACATTTACACAAATAGAATATTATTTAACTTTATAAAGTTAAGAGTAAAAGTGAAAAGTTAAAGATGAAACCTTTAAATTTATAATGATTTAAATTTAGTTTTACTAACTTTCTTCTTAAACTTTTAACTATAAACTCTTAACTTATAATCAAATAAGGTGTTTCTACTTTATTTGATTATAATTGAATAATCTTGTTTATCTATTACTTGGCCTATGATTCGCGTATAAGGAGTATATATTTCCATACGAGATAGGTATTCTTTAGCATCTTTTTCAGGCATTGAAAGTAGAAGCCCTCCAGAGGTTTGAGGATCTAAAAGAACATCCTGCATTTCTTGAGTTACTCCATTAGTAATTCTAAATATATCTTTTAAGTATTCTAAATTATTATACATTCCTTCTGGAAGAATACCCATTTTAGCATATTCTAAAGCATCTGGTATAATAGGAATATTATTACTAAAAAGTTCTATTGTTTTATTACTACCACCAGCCATCTCGTATCCATGACCAATTAAGCTAAATCCAGTTATGTCAGTACAAGCATGAACTGTTAGTCCCTTAAATGATTCTTTTGCATATTTATTTAAAGTAGTCATAATATTTGTGACTTCTTTTATTTTATCTTGAGTTAATAATTCTGCTTTATTTGCTGTATTTAAAATACCAACTCCAATAGGTTTAGTTAATACCAATACATCTCCTGTTTTAGCATTACTATTGGTAAGGATATCTTTTGGATGAGCAAATCCACTAACACATAGACCATATTTAGGAGTTGGATCAGCTATTGTATGACCACCTGCAACAACTGCACCAGCTTCTTTAATCTTGCTATATCCTCCCTGAAGTATATCATGCATAATTGATGGGTTTAAACATGACGGAAAACAAAGTAAATTCATGGCTAAGGCAGGATCTCCTCCCATAGCATATACATCACTTAAGGCGTTAGTTGCGGCTACTTGACCAAATGTATAAGGATCGTCAACCATTGGAGGAAAGAAGTCAACAGTTTGAATCACTACTTTATCATCAGAAACTTTATAAACACAAGCATCATCTTTTTTATCAAAGCCAACCAATAGATTAGGATCTTCAAACTGAGGAAGATTTTTCAAAACGGAATCTAACACAGCAGGTCCTATTTTAGCTGCACAACCGGATGTTTTCGTTAATGTAGTTAATTTTATGTTATTAGACATTTTTAGTCCTCCTAATTATTTAATAAAATTATACAATTATATAAGTAAATTGAATTTAGCGATATAACTACATTATATTACCATAACCCAAATATATCTAGGTTAAATTAAATTGTAATAATATGGAGAATTAAGTTGTTTACATATATATTGAAATAAGTGTAAAATTAAATATGGTATTATTTATAATAAGGAATAAATATTAGAATAGAGGATGAATACAGTGGTAACAACAAATGATTTCAAAAATATAGTTTTAAAAAATATATCCTTAATAGATGTAAGAGCACCGATTGAATTTGAAAAAGGAGCCTTTCAAACTTCTGTTAATTTACCGATTTTAACAAATGAAGAACGTCATATTATTGGAATTTGTTATAAAGAAAAAGGAAATGATGAAGCAACAAAATTAGGTTATGAAATTGTATCAGGAAAAACTAGAGAAAATAGGATTAGTGGATGGATAGATTTTATAGATAAAAATCCTGATTCTATGATTTATTGTTTTAGAGGTGGATCACGTTCAACAATAGCACAAAAATGGATAAGTGAGATAGGAAAAAGAGAGATAGTTAAATTAGAAGGTGGATACAAATCTTTTCGTAATTTTTTAATAAACTCATTAGAACCTAATAGTATAAAGGCAAAACCTTTAATACTTACGGGATATACTGGTTCAGGAAAGACAATCTTATTAAATAATTTAAAAAACTCTATAGATCTTGAAGGTATAGCTAATCATAGAGGATCAACATTTGGACATCATGTAACAATTCAGCCAACACAGATAAATTTTGAAAACAATTTAGCTTACGAAATTATTAAGCATAGTAACAAAGAGTATAAATATATAATATTAGAAGATGAAAGTAAAAATATAGGTAAAAGTTTTATACCTAATAATCTTTATAGATTATTTCATAGTTCAGATGTTATATTTTTAGAATCATCTATAGAAGAAAGAGTAGAAAATATTCTTGATGATTATGTAATTAATGGACAGAAAGAGTTTATAGCTGCTTATAACGATAATGAATTGGGAGTACAACTTTGGTATGATGACATGTTAAAAAGCATGGAAAGAGTAAAGTCTAAACTAGGTGGAGATAGATTGAAAATTATTATAGATGAGTTTAATAAGGCTTATAGTATTCAAAAAGCTACTGGAAGTTATGATTATAATAGAGTATGGATAGAGCTTTTCTTAAATAATTATTATGATCCTATGTATAAACATTCTATTGAAAAAGATGATAGAAATATTATATTTAGAGGAGATAAAAAAGCAGTATTACAATATATAAAGAGTTTAGAGAAATAATCAGTTAAATATATAATAATTCCGTAATTTTACATTTATTTCATTCATATAATTAGAGTAAAAGAAATGTAAAAGGGGAGTTTTTTTATGAGTGAAAATAAAATTATTTGTCCAGAGTGTGGTAAAGAAAATACGGAAGGAAGTATTATATGTTCAGGATGTAAGAAAGTATTGCAAAACGATTTAGCACAAGCAAGAATTGATAAAGTATATCCAAAGTATAATTTTAAAAACATTAAAACTGGGTTTAGAACACAAGTAAAAAACAGAAAGCCATCAGTTATCGTTGGTGCTATATTGTGTATATCTATAATCGGTACAGTTATTTATACTACTGGAAGAAGTACTGACGAAAGTGCAAGTAGTTTATCAGCTGATTTATCTGCTATGATATTAGAAAATGATAATGCAGAAGAAACTATGAGTAATCAAGGATTTTTCTATAATGATAGAGCGAATAAAATTAAAGCAGATACTGACTTTAAAGAAGAAATGAATAGTATAATAGAGGATACTAATTCTTCTCAAGAAGTTATAGATAATGCAACTAATTTATTAAATGAAAAAGTTAAAATTCAAGAACAAGAGACAGCTGTTGAATCAGAAATAATTAATAATGGATATGAAGATGCATTATGTATGATTGATAAAAATATTGTTAGAGTTTACGTAAAAACAAATGATGTGTTTACTGAAGAAAATGCAACATCAATTCAAAATATAGTTGAAGGTATTACTGGATTAAGTGATATACAAATAGAATCAAAAAATTAGAACATATTTAACACTAGGTTAGTAGTGTTAATAAATAATTAATAAAATATTAGTACCTAAAAGAAGGCTATTAGATATAATATATCTAATGGTCTTTTTTTATTAATTATTAAAGGCTTAAAGAGTAGAAATCAAATTTGAGAGGTACATATATGAAGATTTTTGGATGTAATGATATTATCTCTGCAACACGAAATAATAATCTTAAATTAGTAGAAGAATTAATAAAGAGCTGCAATATAGATTATAAAGATAGAAATCATAAATCAGCTATATTCTATGCTGTAGACAACTGTAACATTGAGATTTTAGACTTGCTTATAGATAATGGAGCAAACTTATATATTAGGGATGACAGAGGTTTAACTATTTTTCATTATATTATTTTGAATGAAAATAATATTCTTATTGATTATTTTATAAATAAGAAAAAGATTATCTTTAATATTGAAAAAGTTAAAGAGGAAGTCAAAGATATAAAAGTTAAGGATGATAGAGTTTTCTTAAATATAATAAAGAAAATATTTTGATACAAATAATCAAAAAAACTACATTATTCAGATTAACTATAATTTATGCAAGAGTAATTTCATATAGTTATAGTAGTAAAATCAATTTGTTTAAAAGCGAAAGTTGTATTGTAATATGTAGAAAGGCTGATTAAGATTAATGGAAAATATAATTATAGTAGACCATAAAGAAGCAAGGATAGGAAGAATAAGAGAAATTATAAAATATTCTGAAATCAAGGTTGAAACAATTATAGAATGTAATAGCGAAGAGGATGCATATGAAAAAATTAAAAACAATAATATTAACCTATTAATAATATGCTTAACTAAAAATCACAGCGATGGTATTATATTATTAAAAAAAATTAACAAAATTAGATTAAAACCAAAAGTAATAATAATAAGTGATTTAGATACCCCTTCTGGTATTATTGAATTATTACGCTGTGGTATAAAAGAGTATTTATACGGTAATTTCCAAGATAGTGAATTAATTACAACTATAAAAAAATTAGAAGAAGAGTATAAAGAAGAAAAAGAAGAAGTTACTGAAAAGGTATTTTTACTTTATTCACAAATTAAGCACTTGTTAGTTCAAAATAAACTAGATGAAAATGTGGCTAAAAGTCTTAATAGTATTTTAAGCAAATATATTACAAACATATGTTATAAAATAATCTGTACAAATTATAAAATGAAAAGCAATATAAATAATAATTGCTTTTATTTCCATAATATAAATACACATAATGTAATTATAATAGAATCAGATAAAGCAGAGAGATTTATAAATGAGAATTTAAATGGATTTGGTTTTGGAATAAGTAATAGCTATACAGATATCAAATGTCTTATGAATGCATTAAATGAAGCAATAGAATTAAGAAAAGAAAACTTTTTTTTGCAATTAAATAAAAAAGTTAACATTAAAGAGGAAAGAATAATAGATGAATTTGAAATAGAAAGATTTATAAATCTTATTGGTACTAATCGATTAGAAGTAAGCACTAGCTATTTAAAAAGAATAGTTATATTAGTTAAAAGGTCAGAAATTAGTAAGGATTCATTTTTAGACCTGATTAATAAAATATACAGTAGAATATATGAGACATATAAAGGAATTATTGAAGAAGAGAAAATTAAATTAGAACTTTTAGAAAATGCTTTTAATTATACTAATATAGATATATATTGCGAGGAAATATATTTATTAATGATATTAATAAATAAGAAACTATTAAATAAATATGATTTTTATAAAAATAGAATTAAAATTGAAGAAGCTGTTAGATATATAAATAAAAACTTTAAAGATAATATTAATATGACTTTTATATCTAATTATGTATCTATGAATTATACAATTTTTTCTATAGATTTCAAAGAATATACAGGTAAGAATTTTGTTAATTATTTGAAAGAAGTGAGGCTTAAAGAAGCTAAAAGGCTGCTGGATGAAACAGATATGAAGATAAATGAAATTAGTGAGGCTGTAGGTTATGATAATGATAAACATTTTATGAAGACATTTAAAGGAGTATTTAGTGTTACACCAACAGAATATCGTAAAAATATTAAGTCTGGAAGAGATAATAGAATAGTCTAAAAAGATTTTAGTAAAAAAATAACACCAAAAGTAAAAAAAAATACACTTATTTTGTAAAGGATAACATCTATAATTATTTATATAGAGGTTATCCTTTTTAGTAATAAATAAGTAGGGGGAAATAATGAAAAAGAAGTTGTTAGCAGGATTAGTAGCTAGCATGATGGCAGTATCATTTTTAGTTGGATGTGGTTCTGATACTAAAGAAAATACTACAGATGATACTACTCAAAAAACAGAAGAAAGTGAAAAGTCAGAAGAAACTCCAAAACAAGAAGAAAGTGATGTTGCAAACTCAACACCTAGAAATGAGACACTTTATTTCAATGGACAACAATGGGGAACTATAAATAACTGGAACCCTATGAGTTCTAACTCAAATAATGCTATGGCAATACAACAAGTTGACTCTGCTAGAGTATTAATTTATGAAACACTATTCTTATATAATATGCTTGATGGATCACTACAACCTTTACTTGGAGAATCATATGAATGGAATAGTGATCAAAGTCAACTAATAATTAAACTTAATCCAGATGCTAAATGGAGCGATAGCACACAGGTAACTGCTGAAGATATAGTTTATACATTTGACACTCATGTAAAGTATGGTTCAACTACAGGTAATGACTATTCTGCTTACATTGAAAAAGTAGAAGCAAAAGATGATACAACAGTTGTATTTTACTCAAAACTAGATGATGCTGGTGTACCAATTAATCCATTAAAAGTAATAGAATATATTCCTAAAGTATATGTTATGCAAAAAACATATTTACAAACAGTAGAAGCTAGAAATAATAATGAAGCTGATAAAGTTAAAGAAGATGTGATGGATGATATAGTTGCTTCTGGTCCATACAAACCTTATTATGATGATGATCAAAAAGTTGTATTTATAAGAGATGATAACTATTGGGGTACAAGTCTATGGGGCAGTTTACCAACACCTAAATATATAGCTCATACAATATTTGCTGATAATGCAGCTGGAGATGTTGCATTTGCTAATGGTGAAGTAGACGTATCTCAACAATTTATATCTGAAGTATGGAAGATGTGGGAAAGTGGAAAACCTATATCTACTTATATAGATGATGCACCTTATTATGTTTGTGCTACAATGCCAACAGCGTTCTTTAATATTGAAAGAACAGGATTAGATAGAGTGGAAGTTCGTAAAGCTATTGCTATGGCTGTAGATTATGACCAAATAATATCAACAGCTATGTCTGGATATTCCCCAACATTTAAAGATGCACCTAGAAGTTTAATGAATCCAACAAAGGCTGAACAAGAATTGGTAGATCAAGCTGCATTAAGTGATTTACAATTTACAGGTAAAGATATTGAAGGTGCTAATAAACTACTTGATGAAGCTGGTATAGTTGATACAGATGGAGATGGAATTCGTGAAATAAATGGTGAAAATCTATCATATAAAGCAGAGTGTCCAGAAGGATGGTCAGATTGGAATGCATCACTAGAAATAGTTGCAGCTGCAGGTAAGAAAATAGGAATTAATATTGAAACATATTTCCCAGATGCAAATACATTCTATGATGACATGACAACAGGTAAATTTGATATTTGTATGTGGAGTCCTCCAGGAGCATCAATTGCTAATCCATGGACTCGTTCAATGGCATTGCTTTCAAGCACATACAATGAATTAGAAGTAAACTGGAGTGGTAATTTTGGTGGATTCACTAGTGAAAAGGCAGATGAAATCCTTGCTAAAATACCAACTGAACAAGATCAATCTAAGTTAAAAGAATATTATACTGAATTAAGCAAAATATATCTTGAAGAAGTTCCTTCATTCTCATTAATGTATAGACCACAAGTATTCCATACAGTAAATGAGAGTGTATGGACAGGGTTCCCAGAACAAAATGATGGAAATAATATTCCACCGCTAGATTGTACAGATGGTTATGGAGTTGCAGCATTATATCACCTTAAAAATGTTGAATAATTAAATTGAAATAGTCAATTAAATATTAAAATGACCATGTTTAAAGACTAATTAATCATGGTCGTTTTTATAAAATAATTTATAGTAAGTTCAACGTGGAGGTGATAATGTGAAAGGATATAAAAAGTATTATACAAATAAAATAGCATGGTATGTTGCAACATTTATTATTGCTGTTATTTTAAACTTTGTATTACCGAGATTGATGCCTGGTGATCCTGTATCTGCAATTGCAGCAAGATCTGTTGCAGGTATGACAGATTCTACAGCTATTCAAAAAGTATATGAAGAGTATGCTGAAAAATTTAGTATAAATGAACCTATGACAACTCAATTTTTTAGCTTTATTAAAAATGCTGTAAAAGGTGATTTTGGTGTTTCATTTAGTCAATATCCTAGAACTGTCTCAGATATAATAAAATCTTCTGTATGGTGGACTGTTTGTCTTCAACTTCCTGCCATATTAGTAGGTTGGATATTAGGAAACTTATTAGGAGCTGTGGCTGCATATAGAAAAGGAATATTTGATAAAGGAATTTTACCTATATTTTTATTTTTTAGTAATGTTCCAGCCTTTGGAATGGCTATAATACTTCTATTTGTCTTTGCTGTAAACTTAGGATGGTTTCCTACTAGTGGAGGTTATGGATATGAATTAATACCAAATGCTAGCTTTACATTTTTTAAATCAATTATATATCATTACCAATTACCATTTTGGTCTATTGTGTTAATAACAGTAGGTGGCCAAGCTATAGGGATGCGCTCAATGTCAATTTATGAGCTTAATGCTGATTATGTGAAATACAGTAGATTCTTAGGGATAAAAGATAGAAAAATTACTAAATATGTATTTAGAAATGCAATGTTGCCACAAATAACAGGGCTAGCTATGTCTATAGGTACTATGATAGGTGGAGCTTTAGTAGCAGAGATAATCTTTAGTTATCCTGGACTAGGAACCACAATTTTGAATGCTATAAAGGGTCGTGATTATCCGTTAATTTCTGCATGTACTTTAATTATTACAATAATGGTTTTGTTAGCAAATCTATTAGTAGAAATTTTATATGGTGTAATTGATCCTCGTATAAAAGCATCACAACAAGACTAAAGGAGGCGGCAGAAGATGATAAGTCAATTAAAACAAGTTTTTCATGATAAAAAATTCTTATTAGGATTTATTATATTTATCACTATTCTATTTGTGACTATAGTATATCCAATACTTGTTTCCTATGATCCTTTAGAAATGGTAGGTGGGCTATTTTATAAACCTGGTAATTATGTATCTATCACTGATGTAGTAGAATCAAAAAGTTATAAACTAAACATAGATACTAAAGCAGGTAGATTAGAAAGTAAACTTTCTTTAGAAGATAGAGCTGAAATGGCCACATGGCTTGAAAAGTTTGGAGGTGTTTCTATAAGTGAAATAAATGTGACAAATGCAGAAGAACTAGTTAAGTTATGGAATAAGTATTATTATTCTAATAATTCCCAAGAAGGTCTAATTTCTGCTAAGAAAAAGTACTATGTAAGATTAGATAATAAAATTGATGGAATTTTAGAGGAAAGTGAAATAGTCATTTCAACTGTTGATGAAGAGAATGGTGAATTAGTAGAAGGGACTAAAGTAAACTCCAAAGATTTTGTTAATGTGAAAGATATATCTAATCAAAGAACTTTCGTATTAGGTACAGATAATTTTGGTCGTGATGTATTAACTGAATTAGTATATGCTACAAGAACTTCATTAAAAATAGGATTAATAGCAGGATTAATTGCAACTTTGATAGGTTTAATGTTAGGTTTATTATCTGGATATGTTGGAGGATTATTAGATGATATTATAATGTTTATTACAAATTTATTTACAGTAATTCCGTCTTTTGTAATATTGATTCTTATATCATATAGTGTTGGTCAAAGTGCAAGAGGTATAACTATGGTTGCTAGTATAATAGGCTTAACTTCTTGGACATGGACAACTAGGTCTGTTCGCTCACAGGTTATTTCCCTTAGAAATAGGGATCATGTCAATTTATCTAAATTGTCAGGACATAGCCTATTTAGAATAATACTAACAGATATATTGCCTTATGTAGCCTCATATGTAATAATGGCTCTAATTTTACAGATATCATCAGGTATTCTAGCTGAAGCTCAATTATCTATGCTAGGATTAGGACCTGCAACTACAAAAGTTACAACTTTAGGTTTAATGATGAACTGGGCTATGCAATATAAAGCACCATTATCTAATGCATGGTGGGCATTCTTGCCAGTTATTTTTTCAATTGCACTAATTACATTTTCTCTAAATTTGATGAATACAGGATTAGATAAAGTATTTAATCCACAGCTTAGAGAGTAGGGGGAATTGGTTATGGGAAAAGTATTATTAGAAGTAGATAATTTAAAAACTAAATATATTACAAGGTTTGGTGAAGATGTATATGCAGTAGATGGAGTTTCATTAAAGATTGAAGAAGGAAAGTCACTTGGTATAGCTGGCGAATCTGGCTGCGGAAAATCTACTTTAGCATTAAGCTTAATGGGATATTATTTTGCACCTCTTCATTATCAAAGTGGAAGTATAAAGGTAGATGGTAAAGATATTTCAATTATGAAACCAGATGATGTACGAAAGAAAATTTTAGGGAATGAAATAGCTTATATACCTCAATCTGCTATGAATGCACTAAACCCTACTCAAAAGATAATAAGATTTATTGAAGATGTAATTCGAGCGCATGATCCTAAAGCTAAAAAAAATGATATTTATGATTTAGCTAGGAAACGTTTTGAAATATTAGGATTACCAGAAAGTGTCCTTCAAAAACATGCAGTAGAGCTATCAGGAGGAATGAAACAAAGAACTGTAATAGCAATTTCTACGATTCTATCACCAAAGGTATTAATAGCAGATGAACCTTCATCTGCTTTAGATGTTACATCACAAAAGATGGTAATAAAAATGTTAAAAGATTTGATGCATAAAGGTTTTATAAAATCAATGATATTTATAACTCATGAATTACCTCTACTATATAATGTAACTGATGATATTATGGTAATGTATTCAGGTCAAATTGTAGAGTATGGTAAAGCAAAAGAAATGGTATTTGACCCTATGCATCCATATTCAAAAGGTCTTATGGGATCTATAATAGTACCTGAAGAGGGTACAAAAAATAATAAATTAGTTGCTATCCCAGGTACACCTCCTAACTTAAAAAATCCACCTCTAGGTTGTAGATTTGCTGAGCGTTGCAAATTTTCAAAACCTGAATGTATGGTTCATAGTATAGATGAGAAATACATAGAAAATGGACGTATGTATAAATGCTATATGAATGAATCTGAATTAAGGGAGGTTTATAGTAATGAGTGATACAACATCACTATGCTTAAGTGGTAACGGCATAACAAAAATATTTGGGATAGGAGATAGTAAAACTATTGCTGTAGATCATGTAGACTTTGAATTTCACGAAGGTGAAATAATTTCTATAGTTGGAGAGAGCGGCTCAGGTAAAACTACATTTGCTAAAATGCTTTTAGGATTAATAAGCATAACAGAAGGTGAAATACTATTTCAAGGAAAGCCTAGGGATATAAAGACTCATAAAAAGAAAAAAGAATATTGGAGGGGAATACAAGCAATATTTCAAGATCCTTTTTCATCATTCAATGTTTTTAATAAGATAGATTCAGTTTTATTAGATTGTATAAATATGAGAGGTGGAAGAAAACTTTCTAAAGAAAAAAAGATTAAAATGATGACAGAGGCTTGTAGTTTTGTAAACCTTAAATTTGTAGAACTTACTAATAAATATCCATTTGAGCTTTCAGGAGGACAGATGCAACGTCTAATGATTGCTAGAATATTCTTATTGAAACCTAAAATATTACTTGCAGATGAACCAACTTCAATGATAGATGCATGTTCAAGAGCTACAATTTTAGATATGCTTTTAAAATTAAGAGAAGAGACTAATATGACAATTATCTTTATTACTCATGACATTGGACTAGCTTATTATGTTTCAGATAAAGTTTATATAATGGAACATGGTAAATTTGTAGAATATGGATCAGCAGAAGATGTTATTTTACGACCGAAAGCAGAGTATACTAGACGATTAATTAGTGATGTTCCTAAAATTTATGAAGAATGGGACTTAAACACTGTATAAAAATGAAAAAAATGCAAGCAAAACTCGTAAGTGAAAAGTAGACTTCGTCGAAGTGAAAACGCTACTATAGTAGCATGGAAATGTTAACTTAAATTTAAGTTAAAGTGAAAGAACTACTGTGGTAGCAGAAAAAGTAGCAATACAGACATACTTTATCTAATTCACTTAGTAATCCTTTCCCTGTCACAGTAGTGACGTTTTTCACTCAGCTTTAGCTGAATTTTACCCTTTGACGAAGTTAAACTTTTCATATAAGTGTCTCACAATTTATTTCAGCTATCTAGATATCTGAAAATTCTATATTACATTTTTCTATTGTATTCATACAGTTTGAATTGAAGTTATCAATAATTGGTTCATTTTCAATAACCTTTATAGGAAGTGTAAATAAAAACTCAGTACCCTTTTCTTTACTACTAGTGACAGTGATATTTCCACCGTGAAGTTTTACTAAAGATTCGACTATAGATAAACCTATACCACTACCTTCACATTTTCGTGTCATAGTATTATCTACTTGCATAAACCTTTCAAAAATCAGATCTATTTTATCTTCTGAGATACCAACTCCATTATCTTTAACACTTACTAATATGTCATTACTTAGAGTAGTTATTTTCACTTCTATCTTACCATCTTTTCCAACATATTTAACTGCATTCGACAAAAGATTAAGCATTATTCTTTCTACTTTTTCTGAATCACAAGATATAATTTTTTCTTCAACATCTGTATCAAAAATAATTTCTATTCCTTTATCTTCAATATACTGTACAACAGACATAGTTATATCTTCTATAACTGAAATAATATTATGATTTTTAGGATGAATTTCATAATAGCCTGTATCAATTTTTGTCATATCAATTATGTTATTTGCTAGTCTAAGTAACCTATATGAGTTTTGCTTAATAGAATTTAAATAATTGTTTAAGTTAAAGTTATTATGTACCAGTATATTATTACTGTCTATGTTTTTATTTATAATTTGTAGACTAGCCAAAATAATATTTAATGGGGTTTTAAATTCATGAGATATATTAGCGAAAAACTCATTTTTTATATTTTCTAACTGTAGTGCTTCTTCAATTATCTTGTTTTCGCTTTCTAATTTCTTTTCTTCTGTAATGTCTTTTGCAGTACATAAATATATACTATCTTCTTTAAAGGATCTACAATTCCAAGATAACCATCTATATTCACCATTTTTACTAAGCATTCTACATATAATGTTACAACTATCATAATTCTTGGATAGATTGTATTTATAAATATTAAGTATGTTATTAATATCATCAGGGTGAATCAAATCTCTCCAGTGACCTGAGTTTAATTCGTCAACTGTCCATCCTAATACTTTAGTATAGCTATTACTTATTTTTTTATGTTTACCATCTTTAGATATTGTTGCTGTGATATCCACTGCAGTATTTAATAAAAATGATAGCTCCTCTTCAATTTCTAATCTTTTATTAAACTCAGCTTTTAATTTTTCAGTAAGTAAACAATTATTTATTATAGCACCTAATTGTTTAGCAAATGTTGCGGAGAAAGAGTCATTTTTACTTGGAAAATCTACTTTGTTTTTACAACATACATGTAAAATTCCTAAAATATCGTTATTGAATTTTATTGGATAAACACCTATATATTTAAATTTATCTTTATATAAATTCTTTATAAAATCATTATGTTTTTCAATAGGTAACATACAATAGTCATTATAGTTATCTAAAATACTTTGAAAATTATCTTTCTCTATCGGTATATAAGAATCAGCACAATGACTTGAATTAAAATTATTATTACAATAATATGGAACAAGATATTCATTGTAATGAATAAAAAAGTTAAATTCACTACACCCTAAGGTATTAATAATATTCCACTTAATTTTGTTTATTACTGTAAAATCATTAGCGGTATTAGTACCTTGATCAAGCAAACGTTGTAAAATTGTTAATTGATCATAACTTTTATTTAAGCTACTTTCTATGAAGTTCGTAAGAGTTATGTCTTTAGATAAACCGATAATATACGTAACTTCTTTATTATTATCTAAAATTGGATAAACACATCTACTCAAAACTATTTCTTTGCCAGATTTTAAGATATATGTATGATCAAATACTTTAGCTTCTTTTGAATTAATAATTACATTTTCAGTAGCTTGAATCCTTTTAACAGATTTTTTATTAAAGTAATCAACAGGGGATGTTCCTATGTATTCGTTTATATTCGCATTTAAAGCCTTTGCAAAAAGTTTATTCATATAAATATATTTTCCATTTTTATCTTTTATCCATGCCATAAAATTACTATTGTCTAATATACTTTCTAAATGTTCTTTTGTATATGAATGATTTTCTACCTCTGATAAATTTATAAAGATTGCATCAGTAGTATTAAATTTACTATAGCTATAGGTAATATTACATTTTTTATTTATATTATTAGTTGAAATATAAACGATTGACTCTCCATTTTTTCCTTTTAAAATCTTATCTACATCAGATTTGTCTTTTATAAGGTGATCTATTTTTAAACCTCGTAAATTATCTAATGATATCGGTATAAATTTAATAAAAGAATTATTGATAAATAATATCCTACCATTTGTATCAATAATAATAATTTTGTCCTGTAAATTATTTAAAAAATATTTCATAGTTAACCTCTTGTGTTATAATTTATGATTATATTGATATTATACAACCATTTGTTGTAAATTTCATCAAATTATTACAAAATAATATTTGTTTTATTATGAATTTTACTAAAAATTATATAAAATAATTTTATATAGCTTTAAATTATATAGCTTTAAATTTTTAAGGAGTGAAGATATTGAAATTAAATGAAGAACAAAAGCTCTTAGTAAATGAATACGATAAAAACATTTTACTCTTAGCTTCTGCTGGAACAGGCAAAACTGATACCTTATCAAAACGAGTTGCTGGGATTATAGAGAGTGGAAAAGCTAAGGCATCAGAAATATTATGTATTACTTTTACTAATAAAGCCTGTAAAGAAATGAAAGAAAGAGTAGAAGCTATTGTAGGAAGAAATTCAAAAGATATAACTATAAAAACATTTCATAGCTTTTGTTTTGATATAATAAAGGCTAATTGTAAAAGAAAAACAGATGTATTTAGCGATTTCATTATATTTGATGAAGAAGATTGTAAGGAATTAATAAAGAGTTGTAACTATTATAATTATCCAATAAGTAGCTTACAGTTGTTTATTAAAGAAATAAAGTCACTAATATCTAAAAATAATTTATTCATTTCTGATGGTATTGATTATAAAAGTATTATAAATAATTTGTACAAAGAGAATGATGATAAAATTAATCAAATATGTAGTGAGAGAGGAAAAGTTAATATAGAATTAAAAAAGTTTCTTAAAGAAAAAGGAGATATATTAATTCATACCTATAATTCTTTGCTTTATAGTAATCATGGATTAGATTTTGATGATTTGTTATTTAGGACGAAAGAGTTATTTAATGATAAGAATGTAATTAAGTCAATAAGTGAAAGGTATAAATATATCAATATTGATGAGATGCAGGATATAAGCACACTGGAATACTTTATAATAGAAAAGATATTTAAAAAGAATAATGTCTTGATGTGTGGAGATGTTTTTCAGACCATCTATAGTTGGCGTGGTTCTGAGCCAGATATAATAATTAATAATTTTAAAGAAAAATATAAACCAACGGAAATAGTATTTAATAAGAATTATAGAGCAACAAAGGTTTTAACAGAGAGTTCTCTTGAATATTTGAAAAATGCTTTTCCAAGCAAAGTAGAAGAGACATATAAAAAAGGTATTGAAGCAGAATCTACCACCTTTGGTGAAACTATAAAGTTATCAATTAATGATAATCCTAGGAGCGAAGCTAGGTTTATTTTTGATTCTATAAGATCTTTAGAAAAAGATGGAGCTAATATATATAGTACTTGTATCTTAACAAGAGACAATAATTATAATATATCTTTAAGTAATCATTTGAAGTCATTACAATATTTAGGCGTTAACTTTGAGTT
The DNA here is from genome assembly GCF_001405015.1 of Clostridium disporicum. Taxonomy (GTDB): domain Bacteria; phylum Bacillota; class Clostridia; order Clostridiales; family Clostridiaceae; genus Clostridium; species Clostridium disporicum_B. The sequence continues at coordinate 234,718 of NZ_CYZX01000001.1, read as the reverse complement.
TATATTAGTAGATCAATTTAAATTTTTTAGGAGACAGGAAATAAAAGATATAATTGCATTTCTAAAGCTTATATCTAACCCATATGATTCTTTAAGCTTAAAAAGAATAATTTTAAGACTTCCTACTGGTATAGGAGATAAAACCATTGAAGAAATTGAAAGTACTAAATACAAATCTGTAGGTATACTGTTATCAGATTTTATTGATCCTAGTGTTATAGAGTATGGTGAAAAATTTACATTGCTGATCAATGAATTTAGTAATGATAAGGTAATAATATTTGATGTAGAAAGTACTGGAACTGATGTAACTGAAGATGAAATAATTCAAATAGCTGCAATTAAACTTGACTCTAAAGGTAAAGTGATTGATAAATTTGAAAAATTTATTAAAAATACAAAAACAGTAGGTACATCAGAATACGTACATGGTTTTAGTGATGATTTTTTAAGAGAAAATGGTGAAGATAAGAAAAAAGTGTTAATGGAGTTTAATGAGTTTATAAATAACTCTATAATAGTAGGGCATAATGTACAATTTGATATAAATATATTATCAAGTGAGCTTCAAAGATTAAAAATGAATTCTATAAACATAAAAGGCTTCTATGATACCTTAGATATCTATAGAAGATTTTATCCAAATGCTAAAAATCATAAATTAGAAACATTATCAAATTTGCTTAATACTAAGAACAAGCCTAGCCATGATGCTATGGATGATATTTTAGCTACAGGAGAGCTTCTTATATATGCAATTAATAATTATATAATTCCTACATCAATGGAGAGAATGTCTTATATGATAAAGCATTTAAAACCTTTTAATAATATAAGAGAAAAATTAAATATATTATTTGATAAATCAAAAAATATGAGACCTTATGATATAGTAGCAGAAATAATTAATACCTTTAGTATTAAAACATTATATGTTGGTGAAGAAGGTAAAGAAAGAATTGAAAGATTAAGAGATTTTTATGTCCTACTAAAGGATTTAGATGATAAAAGTAAAAATAATAGAGATTCGTTATTAGATATTATCAAAATAACAGGATTATCAAATGGTGAACTTGAATCATTAATAATAAATAGGACCAAAAGACCGAGAATACCAATTATTACAATACATCAGGCAAAAGGTTTGGAGTATGAGAATGTCTTTTTAGCAGGTGCACAGAAAAATACCTTTCCATCATTTAGAGCTTTGAATAGTGATAATTTAGAAGAAGAGAAGAGGTTGTTTTACGTAGCTATAACTAGAGCTAAAAAAAGACTTTTTATCTCTTGTAATACATCAGGTTACTTTGGATATAATGATAAAAGTCAATTTATAAATTATATACCGAATAAGTATTTAAAACAGGTTAAATAAGTATAAGAGAAAATAGAAATATGATATAATGTTTAAAGGCTTTATATAAGCTTATAATCGTTAATAACATTTATGGAGAAAAACTTAATGAAAGAAGAATTTGTAAGAGCTATTGACTTAGCAAAAGAATTAAATTTATACTTAAAAATTGTAACAGCTACTAATACATTTGAAAGCTATAATAGCTTCTTCAACATATATGAACAATATGAAGAGGCCTGCAGAAGAATAGCAGTATTAACACCATATAAAGAATTAGAAGAAATTTATGATGAAGAATCTGGTTCTGAAATAATTAAAAATAGTATTATTGATGGTAATGTGTGGCTTAAAGAGTTTTCATTGCTAATTGATCCAAATACAATAGATATTAAAGAGATTAAGCTTACAAAAGATGAAGCTAATAAAATAAAAGAAGCATTGTTAACTATTAAATAAATATTATTTAAACTAGGAGAAAAAAATGAGAAATATAAGAATGATAATCCAATATGATGGGAGCAGATATAAAGGTTGGCAAAAACAAAATATAAAGGGAAGCAGTGTATCTACAATTCAAGATAAAATAGAAAAAGTATTATCTAAAATGACAGGTGATGATATACAAGTAATTGGTTGTGGAAGAACAGATACTGGTGTTCATGCAGACAATTATGTAGCTAACTTTAAAACTAACAGTACAGCAAGTATAAGTGAGTTTAAATCATACTTAAAAATGTATTTACCTGAAGATATAGTCATTAAGGATATGATGAATTGTAGTGAAAGATTTCATTCAAGATTAAATACAATTTCTAAAACTTATAAATACACTATTGATAATAATGATTTTTGTAATGTATTTATGAAGAAGTACTCTTATCATATTGAAGAAAAACTTGATGTTAACAAAATGATAGAAGCTTCAGAAGTACTTATAGGTACTCATGATTTTAGAAGTTTTACAAGTCTTAAGGCTAAAAATGGGAAATCAACAATAAGGACTATAAACTATATTAATATAAATGAAAAGGATAATATAATTACTATCACTATTAATGGTAATGGATTCTTATTAAATATGGTAAGAATTATTGTAGGTACATTAATTGAAGTGGGTAAAGGTAATTTATCTATTGAAAATATGAGAAGTATCTTAGAAGAAAAAGATAGAAGCAAAGCAGGGGAAAAGGCTCCAGCCAAAGGACTATGTATGTTAAAAGTAGAATATTAATTTGTTATTAGTAGAGGAGAAAATTTAATGCTTATAGGTAAGGACATAAAAGATGAAGAAAAGTATTTATCAAATACTATAAATACAATAAATAGTTTATTAGAGAATTATGGAGTTTCAAGTTCTAATCAAGATAAATCTATTATAGAACACAGAAAATTCCTTTGGGATAATAGAAGTGAATTAGATGAAATTGAAATAAATGAAAATTGTGGGCAGGTTGCCTTAGAGGAAAAATTATATGCAAGCAAAATTTCAAGGATTAAAACATTAGAAAGACAATTAAAGTCACCTTACTTTGCAAGATTAGATTTTAAAGAAGACGGAGAAGAAGCTGAAAGTTTTTATATTGGATTATCTACTGTAGAAAATGAAGAGGATTTTGAATTCTTAGTATTTGATTGGCGTTCTCCTGTATCTAATATGTTTTATGATTTTGAAGTTGGACCAGCGTATTATAAAGCACCAAATAGAACCATAACTGGAGAAATAGAGTTTAGTAGACAGTTTAATATAAAAAATGGAAAAATAGTTTTTATGCATAATTCTAATGAATCTCTTTGCGATGAAAATCTAAGTACTATGCTTAATAGAAATGCAACAGATAAGATGAAAAATATAGTTGCAACAATCCAAAAAGAGCAGAATGATATTATTAGAAATGATGATAGTAAAATATTATTTATTCAAGGAGCTGCTGGATCAGGTAAAACTTCTATAGCACTACACAGAGCAGCTTACTTATTATATAAAAATAGAAAAAGCTTAAAAGCCGATAATATATTAATTTTCAGTCCTAATGAAGTTTTTGCAGAGTATATATCTGATGTATTGCCTGACCTTGGAGAAAGTAATATATTACAGACTACTTTTGAGTTATATTCAAAGAGATTTTTACCAACAAATTATATTTTTGAAAGTAAAAATGAACATCTAGATTATATATATTCAGTAGATAGAAAAAATACTAGCTTTAAAATTAGATCAAAATCTATGGAATACAAAAATACTACAAAATTTATGTCTATTTTAGATAAATATACAAAGGATCTTCCAAATCATTTAATAGAAATAAATCCTATAATTATAGATAATTCTGAAGTTATAAGCAAAGATGTAGTTAAAAAAACATTTTTAACTAGATTTAAGGATATACCATTATTAAATAGAATTGATGTCGTTAAGCAAAGTTTATTTTCTCAACTTGAAACTAAATATTTAGCTTCAGATGATAATTTAGCTTTAGATTATATAGAAGATAAAGAAGAGTTTTATACTTATTGTAAAGAAGAAGTAAATAGACAAGTAGATAAAATGATAAAAACTTTAGATAATGTTGCTATATACAAACTTCTATGGGAAAATATCGAGAAGTACACAAACGATGACTTGAAAGATATTAAAGAATATACAATCGAATATATATTAGATAAAGAAGTAAAATATGAAGATCTAACACCAATTATATATATTAGAGCTGCTATGGAAGGCTTTAGAAATTATAGTAATATGAGGCATATACTTATAGATGAAGCTCAAGATTATAGTCCATTATTTTATCAATTAATAAGAAAGTCTTTTAGTAATGCAAAGATAACTATTATGGGAGATTTAAACCAAAGGATAGATAAATATTCAAATGTAAAAAATAAAGATAGCATTTTAGAAGTTTTTGACGATGTAAAAGTTGCTATTCTTTCTAAGAGCTATAGATCAACTGCTAATATAACAAATTTTGCTAAGGAAATTTTAGATACCCATGAACCGATAGAAGCAGTAGAAAGAATAGGTGAAAATCCTAAAATAATTATTAATGATAGTAATTTAATCATATCTATAAAAAATGCAATACTAGATATGAAAGATAAAGAATGTAGTTCTATAGCAGTGATATGCAAAAATAAAGAAACTACTAAAAATATATTTAATAGTTTAAAAAACTTTAATTTAGATATAAACATTATAGATAATGAAAATTCAGAATTGAAAAATGGTATAAATGTAATTTCATCTTATTTAGCAAAAGGTTTAGAATTTGATGGAGTTATAGTTGCAGATGGTGAAAATTACTTAGATAGAGAAGATAGTAATTTGTTCTATACTGTTTGCACTAGAGCATTACACAAATTAGTTATATTTTCATCTAAATCTATAGAAACAATATTGCCAAAAAATAAATCATTATATGATATTAAATAAAATTATTAATAAGTCTTGGAGTTATACCAAGACTTTTTTGTTTAATTTAAGTTAAGTTATTATATAGTAATATTATATTAATTTATAAAACAAATACCATAATTCCTATGTATAAATAGTGGAACATATTAATATTAATTATATTATACATAAATATAAATTAAATTTATTATGTAAAAATATTAAGGGGGAGAGGTAAATGAATTGTAAAAAAGAGAATATGTATCGATTAGAGGGAAGAGTACCTCTGCAGGATGCAATTCCTCTCGGGATGCAGCATGTACTAGCAATGTATGCTGGTAATTTAGCACCTTTACTTGTTGTTACTGGCGTATTAAATATTAACACTAATGTAAAGGTTATCTTATTGCAAAATGCTATGTTTGTAGCTGGACTTATAACATTAATTCAATTATATCCTATATGGAAAATAGGTTCAGGCTTGCCTGTTGTAATGGGAACAAGCTCAGGATTTATACCAGTAAGTATTAGTGTAGGAACACAATTTGGTTATAGCGCAATTATGGGGGCATCATTATTAGGGGCTATAATGGAATTTTTACTTGGATTTATTATAAAACCTCTTAGAAAAATATTACCTCATGTTGTTACAGGAACAGTTGTTTTAATATTAGGCATATCATTAATTCCGGTAGGAATTCAATTTATAGGTGGAGGTGTAGGATTACAGAGTGATCCGAGTTTTGGTAGTATAGCCAATATTGTAATCGGTTTAATTGTATTTTTAGTTATAATTGCTTTAAAACAATTTGCTAAAGGATTTTGGAGTATTTCATCAATATTAATAGGAGTAATAGTAGGATATATAATTGCTGTAGTTTTCGGTATGGTTGATTTCACAGGTGTAGCTGAAGCAGCATGGTTTTCAATACCAAAGCCAATATTTATGATCGAAGGTTTAAGTTATACTTTCAAAATTGAAGCCATAATACCATATTTACTAGTTTATCTAGCAACTACAGTAGAAACTATCGGTGATAATACAGGTATAGCTGTAGGTGGATTAGGAAGAGATATAACTGATAATGAGTTAGAAGGAGCTGTTCATGCTGATGGTTTTGGTTCAGCTGTAGCAACATTATTTGGTATTATGCCAAATACATCATTTAGTCAAAATGTTGGATTAGTAGCTATGACTAAGATAGTTAACAGATTTGTATTAATGACTGGTGCTATATTTCTAATTCTATGTTCATTTATTCCAAAATTAGGGGCTATAGTTGCTTCAATTCCTAATTGTGTTCTAGGAGGAGCAGTATTATTAATGTTTGCTATGATAAGTATAAGTGGTCTTAATTTATTAATAGAAGAAGGAAAGATATCAGAGAGAAGTGGTCTTATTGTAGCTGCATCTTGTGCAGTAGGTTTAGGATTAAGTAACTGTCCAGAAGTTATGCAACATTTACCATCATGGTTCCAAAGCATGTTTGGACAAGCTATTGTTGGAGGATTTGTAACTGCAACAGTATTGAATTTAATTTTACCTAAAGATATTTTAAATATAGAAAAATAAAAAACTATATATTATTTTTTATGGTTTTTATGATATAATCAATAAATATAAAACATAGGAGGAAAAAGATGATTTCTAAAAAAGCGCTTAAAGATGAGATAATAACTTACGACATAATAACATACACAGATGAGAGCGGTGAAGTTGTAAATTATGTTGAAGTAACTTTAGTTGATAGAATTATTGATGTATATATGGATATAAAAGAAGTAAACATAGGATTAATTGCAAATAAGATAATAGAAGATAATTTATATAAATAATAGAAAGCCTTTGAATCAAATTAGATTTAGAGGCTTTTTATTATATTAGTTATTATTTATATTAGTAAATCTATTGTTTTATGGTACAATATACAAATGAAAATACTAAAATGTACTCATTTTACTATAGTAGAAAGAGTTTCATTATTAAATTAAGTGAGGAGAAACTCGATGATAAAAGAGTACTTATATATAATAAATTATCAAGACTATGAGAAAAGCTTATGCGATATGGAAATGAAATATATATTTGGCAATGTACCAAAGGAAAAATATATTTATTCTAAAGTGAATATAAAACCATCAAGGAGTGCTTTTATTAAACATAAAATATCAATTATTTATTCATCAATAGATATAGATAATATAGTAGAGCATATAAGAGATAATAAAATTGCTTATAACGACTTTAAAGTAAATTATATTAAGTCGGATTATGATGATATAGATTATAATCAAAGATTACAAGCAGTAAAAGAGATTGGATTTGTAATAATAGGATTTCCTGACATACATAATCCTAAGGTAAACTTAGCTATTACAAAAATTAATAATAACTATATATTTGGAGAATATGAAAAGAATGATTTATCTTGGCAACGGTTTGATAAAATGCCTCACTCCTATTCTAACGGATTAAGTTTAAAAATGGCTAGAGCAATAATAAACATAGCAGTTCAAAATAATCTAGATAGTAAAGTTATAGATCCATGTTGTGGTATTGGTACAGTTGTTTTAGAGGGACTTGACTTGGGTATAGATATTAAAGGTATTGAAATAAGTAAGCAAATAGCTCATAATGCAAGAAATAATATTGAGTTCTTTGGATATGATAGAGATATTATTATTTGTAATGATATGCATAACTTAAAAGAAAAATACGATATAGCTATAATTGATATACCTTATGGGATATTTTCCCCTATAACTTATGAAGAGCAAGTTAAAATTATTAAGACCAGTAGAAAGATTGCAGAAAAAGTGATTTTAATAAGTTTTGAAGATATGGATAAAGAACTTATGCAAGAAGGTTTTAAAGTTATAGATAAAGGTACAATTGTTAAAAATAGGTTTACAAGGTATATAACAATTGCAGTTAATAGTCAATAATAATACGATAAAATTAGAGTTATAAAAATTTTAAAATAGTAAAGGTGTGTTTAGATGAAGAAATTTAGCCATGGTTGTACTTTAGATTGTGCTGATTGTTGTAAGTTTAATGTTTATAAAGATGGCAATAATATAAAAATTCAAGGTGATAAGGAGCATCCATATACAAAAGGATTCATATGTAAAAAAGGATTAGCTCATTTAGAAAGATTAAATCATCCAAAGAGAATATATAGTCCTTTAATTAAAGTAAATGGTAAATGGAAAGAGATTAATTTTGAAGAAGCATTAGATATTCTATCTGAAAAATTATCTTTTTATAAAGAAAAATATTCTACAAGATCTATTATGTATTATGAACAATATGGCAACGGATCTTTACTAAAAAGTATTGGAGATATATTTTTTAATTTCTATGGAGGAGTATCTAAAAGTAAAGGGGGACCTTGTTGGAGTGCTGGAATTGCAGCACAAAAACTTGATTTTGGAAGTTCTAAAAGTCATTCATTAGAAGATATGATTAACAGTAATAACATATTTATATGGGGTAAAAATCCTGCAAATACTACTATTCACACAATGCAAATGATAAAGAAGGCCAAAGCAAATGGTAGCAAGATAATTGTTATTGATCCAATATATACAGATACGGCTAAAATTTCTGACAAGTATATAAGAGTAAATCCAGGTGGAGATTGTGCACTAGCACTTGCTATAGGAAAATATATAGTTGAAAATAATTTATGTGATTTGAATTATGTAGAGAGTTATGTAAATGGATTTGATAGATATAGATCTTATTTGAAATCACTTAAGTATTTAGATCTTGTTAAAAAATCTGGTGTTTCTTTAGAAGAAATAGAGAAATTAGCTAATATATACACAGATAAATATTCTACTATTTTACTAGGTTATGGGTTACAAAAATATAGTAACGGTGGAAATACAATTAGAGCAATTGATACATTAGGTGCTATTACAGGTCAAATTGGGATATCAGGCGGTGGTGTAAACTATGCAAATAAGACTTTTGCATCTGTTTTAGATACTGATCCGTATAAAAGCTATAATTATGCTAATAATAGATATTTTTATGCAAGTCACTTAGCAGACTTTATAAATGATACTATAAATCATAATGATACTTATAGAGAAAATATTTATTCTAAAAATAGTAATGATTTAAGTGAGGAGTATAGAGAATCATTAAAGATGGCTGTAATTACCAAGAGTAATTTATTAAATCAACTACCTGACTTGAATAATCTAAAAAAAGCATTTTCTAAAATAGAGTTTAAAGTTTGTTTTGATATGTTTATGACGGATACTGCTCAAGTATGTGATTTGTTTATTCCTACTACAAGTAGTTTAGAAAGTGAAGACTTATTATTTAGTTCAATGATGAATCCATATATAATTTATAATGAAAAAATTATTGAACCAAAGAATAAATTTATGGATGAGTATTATTTTTTTAGAGAGTTAGCAAAAAAGCTTAATTTGATAGATTATCCTAATGTATCTAAAAAAGAGTATTTAAATAAGGTTATTGCTCCTCTTAAAGAGCATTATAAAGATATTAGCTTAGATAAAATTAAAAATTCATATATAACCTTACAGGATAGTATACCGTGGAGTGACAATAAATTTTTAACATCTTCAGGAAAGTTCGAAATTGATATAAAACCAGAAGCATTTACAGTTAATAATAAAAATAATTTTAGACTTTTAACAAATCATAGTAAAGAGACGCTTTTTAGCCAGCATATGATGGATAAAAAATCTATTTCTAAAGTATACATAAATAAAAAAATGGCAAATAATATTTTTGTTTATGATAAAGAAGTTGTAAGATTAAAATCTGAAAATGGATCGATAAAAGCAGAAGTAAGTATTGATGAATCTATTGCTGATAACATTGCTATGATGTACGTAGGTTGGTGGGAAAAACATGGTAATCCAAACTTTATAACAGTATCAGAAATCTCTGATATTGGTGGACAAGTTACCTACAATGAAACCTTTATACAAATAGAAAAAATTTAAATTATTTTTATATAATATTACAAACTGTTTATAAATAAATATATATATAGATAGAGAGGTGATATTATATGAAATTTAAAAATTTAGTATGGACATTATCAAAAGATGATATATTAAGCATATGTAAGTTATTAGATAAAGTTACTATAAACAAAGTAGAAATTACTGATAATATAATTATTGGTGGGTCATATAGGGTAGTAGGGCTAAATGTTGATTTTGAAGCTAAGCTAGCACTATTACCAGTTAATAATAATATAGTTTACATTAAAGTAGTAGATTTTAAACTAGCAAAAAAAGATATTACTAATCCTTTAGTAAAAAAATCTATGAATCTTATTATAAATTCAATAACTTCTATTGATGGAATAACATATGACAGTAACACATTTAAAATTGAACTAGAAAAGATATTAAATAGTATTTGTGATGAAAGTCAAAAGGTTCATATAAATGATTTATATATCGAAAGTGTTAAATTAATAAATAAAGAAATTACCTTAAATTTAAATTTAGCAAATATAACAATATCAAATTTAAAATAACTATATAATAGTAAAAATAAATCTTTATTTTAATTGAAAATATGGTATAGTATATATAGTAACTATGTAGGTTGGAACACTATATAGTTAAACTACGTTTCAATGCTATTGATTATTAATTAAAAGTTAATTAAGAAATGTGCTATTCAAATTATTGGATAGCACATTTTCTTTTTTTATACTTTTGTTAAGTAATTTATGATAAATTATTTTTTCTCTTTTTATTACTCTGAATAACACTATATACATAAGTAGTATAATTGCTACATTTTAATGTATAGCCATTATCAGATATAAATTGTTGATGCAATATTGAATCTACTGTTCTCTTTAAATATTGTTCTAATCCATTATCAAAATAACTATCTATATCAGAATATTCAACAGTAAAATGAAGTAAGTTTAAATGTAAATCTAAACTATTCTCTAAAAAGGTATAAGTAAGATTGTGTAAATTAGGAAATGTTATTGTGAATTCAGGTATAATAATTTTTAAAATACAACAATTTTTATTTCTTCTATATATTTTAAATATTGGATTTATATTAGAATAAGTAATTTTAATAGGGTCTACTATATTTTGTTTTATTATCATTCCTTCGGGATCTATATACTTTATTTCATCTTTGAAATCAATCCAAATCTCATAGTTTTTGTTTATGGTTTTAATATAATTTATTACATCCATAGGTGATGATGTATATAACAAGTTCTCCATAAAATCACTCCTTATATTTCACTCTATATAATATTTATTAAGTTAAATAAAATTTATGATATAAATTTATTAATTTAATGAGGGATTTATGGAAAAGTTTTTTAGTTTATTTATTTGTAAATTAATGGTAATATATATGTGTATATATTTGAATTTTATTATCTATATATGCATATAAAACACTATGTAAACGTATCTATTATATTGATGTACATTAAATCTATAGGGAGGATAAAATGAATTTTAATGTTATAGGGGAAATTGTTACTAGGTCAGATGCCATATAAGAAAATAACTAGTAAATCTAAGTACTCTAAAAGTTATTTAGAGTTATTAATATATTTAGGGGGTAAAATTTAAAATGGGAGATAAAATGACACCAATTCCTTTTGAAAAATTATTACATTGGGTTTTGAATGAACATAAATTAAAAGGTACAATATTTGGAATAAATAAAAAGAAGTTTTATAAAAATGTTTCAAAATCATCTATAAATATTTTAGGAGAAAATATTTCAACATGCATAGGCCCAGCTGCAGGACCTCATTCACAATTAACACAAAATATTGTGGCAGCCTACCTAACTGGAAGTAGATTTATAGAGTTAAAAACAGTTCAAATTTTAGATGGTAAAGATTTACCGGTTTCAAAACCTTGCATTTATGCTCAAGATGAATGTTATAATGTAGAATGGTCAACAGAGCTTACTGTTCCTAGTGCTTATGATGAGTATGTAAAAGCTTGGTTCTTACTACATGTATTAATGAAGGAATTAGGTTTAAGCAATACTAGAGATTTTATTTTTAATATGAGCGTAGGATATGACCTAGAGGGAATAAAATCTCCAAAGGTTAATAAATTTATCGATGAAATGATAGATGCCTCTTCAACAGATGTATGGAATGAATGTAAAAATGTCATTATAAATAATTTAGATAAATTTAAAAATTTTAATGTGGACGATTTAGATAATATATCTAGTAGAGTTTGCAGCTCTATTACTTTATCAACATTACATGGATGTCCTCCAGAAGAAATTGAAAGAATAGCTAACTATCTATTAAATGAGAAGAGATTAAATACATTTATTAAGATGAATCCTACTCTTTTAGGAGAAGAGTTTGTTAGAAATACATTTGATACTATGGGTTATAAATATATAACTTTAAACTCTCATCATTTTAAAAACGATTTACAATTTGATGATGCAATTAGTATGCTTAGTAGACTTAAATCAGTAGCAAAAGGATTAAATTTAGAAATTGGAGTAAAGTTAACTAATACGCTGCCTACTAAGATTACCAATAATGAACTACCAGGTGAAGAAATGTACATGTCAGGTAGATCACTATTTGCTCTTTCTATTACGTTAGCTTATAAGCTTGCTAAAGAATTTGATGGAGATTTAAAAATATCGTACTCTGGTGGTGCAGATTTATTTAATATTGCAGAGATATATTCAACAGGAATATTTCCAATAACTTTTGCAACAACTCTGTTAAAACCAGGTGGATATGAAAGAATTCATCAACTTGCAAAAAAGACTGAAGCAATCAACTCGAAAATGAAAGATAAAATTAATTTAGAATTACTAGAAAGACTATCGACTACTGTAATAAATAATAAACACTATAAAAAAGAATGGAGAGAAGTTAATAATAGAAAAATAAAATCGGATTTACCAATATTTGATTGTGCAATAGCTCCATGTAATAAAGGATGCCCAATTAATCAACAAATACCTCAATACGTTTCATTAGTTGGAGAAGAGAAATATGATGAAGCATTTGAAGTTATTGTTAATGATAATATTTCACCCGCTATAACAGCTACTATATGTAATCACAATTGCCAAACTAAATGCACTAGATTAGATTATGATAAATCCGTTTCTATTAGAAATATGAAAAATATTGCTGTAGTTAATGCACAAGATAAATATGTAAGCAAACTAAAAGTATCTTCAATTATTAGTAATAAAAAAGTAGCTGTAATTGGTGCCGGTGTAGCTGGACTTGCTACTGCTGCATATTTAAGAAGAAATGGCGTAGATGTGACCGTATTTGAAAAACGCGAAAAGCCTTATGGAGTTATTCAATATGTAATACCTGAATTTAGAATTGCACAATCTATTATAGAAAAAGATTTTAATTTAATTAAAAATTATGGAGTTAATTTTAAATTTGGTGCAAAAGATAATTTTGTAATAGAAGATTTGAAAAAAGATTATGATTATGTAGTATTAGCTATTGGTACTTGGAAGCCTTTAAATGTATCTCTTATAGATAATGATAATAAATCAATTCATGCTTTAGAATTCTTAGAGAATTTTAAAGAAAATAATGCTTCTATTAACTTAGGTAAAAATATTTGTATCATTGGTGGAGGAGATGTGGCTATGGATGCTGCAAGAGCTGCCAAGAGAGTAAATGGAGTAGATAACGTTTCGGTAATATATAGAAGGACGAAAGATCTTATGCCTGCAAGTAAAGAAGAGATAGAATTATTGATTGAAGAAGGAATAGAAATAAAAGAATTACTTTCTCCTAAGGAAATAAAGAATGGAAAATTAATATGCAGTAAAATAAAGCTAGGAGATAAGGATGATTCTGGAAGAAGAAGACCTATAGAAACTAACAAAAATGTAGAAATAGCTGCAGATACTGTAATTCTTGCAGTAGGAGATACTGTTGATACAACACTTCTTGAAAAGAATAATATAACTTTAAATAGTAAGGGGTATCCTGTTATTAATGAATACTATGAAACTTCAATAAAAAATGTATATGTTGCAGGTGATATGAAATCAGGGCCATCAACAATTGTTCAAGCTATGGCTGATGGAAAACTAGTTGCAAAAAATATATTAAGAGAAGTAGGTATTAAGAATGATTTTAAGAATAAAGTCGTTAAAGTTGATGAAAGTACGTTATATTTAAGAAAAGGTATTATAAGTGAACCAATTTCAAATGAAGCTGAATCTACTAGATGTTTATCTTGTGATAATATTTGTGAGATTTGTGTAGATGTATGTCCAAATAGAGCAAATCTTTCAATTAAGGTTAATAGTAATACTTTGAATTCACATCAAGTTCTTCATATAGATGGAATGTGCAATGAATGTGGAAACTGTGGTGTATTCTGTCCTCACAATGGAAATCCTTATAAAGATAAATTAACGCTTTTCTGGAGTGAAGAGGATTTTAATAATAGTAATAATAAAGGATTCTTATTATTAGACAAAACTTCTAACACATTTAAAGTAAGAAAAGAAGATGGTTTAATAGTAAGGTATAGATTAGGAGAAGATGATAAAATTTCAAAAGAATATGAAGAAATGATAAAAGCATGTATTTACAATTATAATTATATAATTTAATGGATTAAGGTGGGGGAAGGTATATATTATTTATCTCCACCTTTTATATATTGAAATAAGTAGCCTAATACTTAGGTTGAAGAATATAGGTGGTAATAATGTCAAATATTTATTGTGTTAAAGGAGATATTTTATATACAAAAAAATTTGGAACTTTTGAAACTATTTATAATGGATATATATTAATTAAAGAAAATAAAGTAAAGAGAGTTTATGAAGAGCTACCAGACGAGTTTTCAAATATAAAAGTAGTAGATTATAGCAATTTATTAATAATACCTGGATTAGTTGATTTGCACTTACATGCACCTCAATTTCCTAATATAGGTTTAGGGCTAGATAAAGAGCTTATACCTTGGTTGGAGTCATATACTTTTCCAGAAGAAAGCAAATATAATAATTTAGAATATGCAAAAAAAGTATATTCTAAATTAATTAAAGAGATATGGAAACATGGAACTACAAGATGTTGCATTTTTGCTACTATTCATAAAGAAAGTAGTAAATTATTGATGGATTTGTTTAATAAATCCGGATTAGGAGCTTATATAGGAAAAGTGAATATGGATTATAATTCTCCAGATACTTTAATAGAAAATACAAATAAATCTATAAATGATACTGTGGAAATAATTGAAGAGTATAAAGATAAATATGCTCTTGTAAAGCCTATAATTACTCCAAGATTTGTTCCTTCTTGCAGCGATAAGCTATTAAAATCCTTAGGGGAATTAGCTATGAAATATAATATTCCAGTTCAATCTCACCTTTCTGAAAATGTAGGAGAAATTAATATGGTTGCTGATAGATACCCAAGTGAGCCGAATTATGCAAGTGTTTATAATTCATCTAATCTTTTAGGACAAACAAAAACCATTATGGCTCATTGTGTACATTTAACCGAAGAAGAAATATCCTTATTAGCGCAGCAAAATGTTTATGTAGCTCATTGTCCTACTTCTAATGTGAATTTATCGAGTGGTATAGCCCCTATTAGAAAACTTATAGAAAATGGCATTAAAGTTGGATTAGCTACAGATATTTCAGGTGGTCATACTTTATCAATGTTCCAAGTTATGGCTTATGCTATGCAAATATCAAATTTAAAATGGATTGAAAGTAATCATAAAGATTTACCTTTAACGACCGCTGAAATATTTTATTTAGTCACTAAAGGTGGAGGAGAATTTTTTGGAAATGTAGGTAGTTTTGAAGAAGGATATGATTTTGATGCTCTCGTAATTGATGATAGTAATGATGATAATTTTAATTATTTAACATTAGAAGAAAGGTTGCAAAAATTTATATATAATAGTGACTATAGGAATATTAAAGTTAGGTATGTAAACGGAAATATTGTTCATGAGCCAAATTTATAATTTAATAAGTTATTAAATATATCTCCTAATGAAATCTATATTTTATTGATAGATTCAGAGAGGTATATAATGAGTATGACTATATTATATAATAAATAGTGGTATTTACTAGATAGATAAGTTGTTATTATAAAAAAATAGATATGCTATTAATACAAATAAATATCATTGTTTACCAAAATAGCATATCTATTTCACTTTCTAGAGTTATAACATATATGAAAAGTCAATCTTTGTAGTTGCTTCCTTTAATTTTTTCATACTTACCCCTAAATATCTCATCGTTGTCTTTATATCTGAGTGATTTAAGGCGTGTCTAACTAATTCAATATCATGACCTGATTCTTCATATAAAGTATGAGCAAATAACTTTCTAAAAGAGTGCGTTCCAATATTTTTGTAGCCTAGATAGTCAGTTATTATTTTTAATTGTTGCTGCATATTTCTAACCTTATTTGGATAAATATAATCGCCTCCATCTAATTTGTTTTCTACTACGTACTCTAAAAATTTATTATACATATTTTCACCTAACTCTCTATTTTGCCACTTACCTGTTTTAATTTCCTTTATAGAAAATTTACTTCTATTAAAATCTTCTACTTTTAAATTAACTATATCAGAAGCTCTAAATCCTAAAGTTGCTTGAAGAGCTAATGCAAAAGCTAAAGATGGGTTCGCTCTAAATTTTTTTCTTCTACCTGTCTTTTTATCTCCGTAAATAAATCCGCTTTTGCATAACTTAATTATTTCTTCATATTCATCTATTTCTAGTGGGCGAGTAGCTCTATAATTTTTCTTTTTAGTGTTTTTTGTTTCTCCCTCTGTTTTATTATGACTATGTACGTCTTCTAAATTATTGTTTTTAATAGTACTACTATTTGCTCCCTCTGTTTTTAATAAATTTTCTTCTTTATTTGAAGTTAACTCTTCACTTTTTTCTAAGGCTTTCATCTTTTTATAAAATTCATAGAATTTCATCATCTCTATCATTTCATCATTCATTATATTTTAAAAATTCCTTTCTTCTAGAAATCCAAATTTAAACTGCGCCTTTTGCATTTATAAACTGCGCTTTTTATATTTTACTAATTTCATTATAGCTATAAAACCTTGATTTATCAATACTTTAAACAAAAACTGCGCATATTCAGGAATAAGCGCAGTTTTTATTTGGATATAATTATACTATTTTTGCTTATTTTTTCTAGAAATTTAATGGTATTTATGATACAATAAATTAACCAAGGTTAACTAGGTTAACCTTGGTTAACTAAGTTAACTGTATATAGGAGGATAAAAATGGTTGAAAATAACAAAAATGAAGAAAAAACAATTTGCTTGGATGAAAATATTAAGGAATTTGAAGTTGAAGATGAATTTAATCAAAATAAAACAGATGGAGTAATCCAAAATGAAAAACTTGAGACTAAGGGGTTAAAGCTTAAAAAATCTACAAAAGACAGGTTAAATCAATTGCAAAGTAAATTTGGAGATGCTGAAACATTAATTTCTACACTTTTGAATCAATATGAAGCAATTAAAATTGAAAATAATAGTAAATTTGCTGATAGAAAAGCAGAAATTGATAAATTTAATTATTTATTGGATTCCATTAGAAGTAGCTATTTATCATCTCTTGATATGGCGACTTTTATACAAGAAAAATATAACGAAAAATTTCAGAGTGAAATTAAATCAAGAGAAAATATAATTAAATCATTACAAGAAGAAAATATTAAAATCAAGGATGATTTTAGAAATATTGAAGAAGAATTATCTATAAAAAATAATGAATTAAAAGATTCGAAAGATAACTTCACTAAAGTAAATGATTTAATAAACACTTTTGAAAATGACTCTAAGGAAAAATCATTACAAATTCAAAATCTACAAAAGCATATTAATTCATTAACTGATATAGTTGATCAAAGTAAAGAAGTTAGAGAAAAATACGAATCCCTTCAAGAACTTGTAGAAAACTTACAAAGTCAAATAAGTAATTATAAAATTTTAGATAATGAAGTTTTAAAGCTCAACAAAGAATTAGAGGGCGCTAGAAGTGAGATAGATACTCTAAAGGATGATTTAAGAAGAGAAAGAGAGTATTCAAATAGCTTAAATGAAAAAATGCATAACCTAATTTTAATGAATTCTAATGAAAGTTCTCGCTTAAAGGATCAATACTTAGAAGAAAAGAAATCTATAGAAATAGAGAAAAATAATATAATAGAAGATAATTTAAAAGTAATAGCAACATTGAAAGACGAAATTTATAATTTAAAGTTAGAAATTTTAAAAGTTAAAAAGTAAAATAAATAGCCTATTAATGAATAATTCATTAATAGGCTATTTATTTATAATTGATGATAATCTAATTTCTCCATTTTCTAATACTCTTATAAACCACTTATACTGTTTATTGTTAGCTATTTTTTCGTTAATAATATTATTATTTTTCATAATAGGATTATATAAATAATATTTCTCATCACTTTTATTAAGTATTTGTATTGCACCTTCGTAATTACTAAATAAATGAAGCAATGAATCTAAAATAATAACTAAATTATTGGCTTTAATTAAATAATCACATATAAATTCTTCTTTTGTTTTTACATTTCGAATTATTACTAATAATTCTTCTTCACATCTAAATTTTATTGTATTTTGTTCAAAAATAAGAGAATTATCTCTTTGAATTAGTTTGTCTATTCTTAATTTTCTTGTTTCTAAAATATTATTATTAGAATAAAAATCTGTATAGTTATTGATATTTATGATTATCACTCCTATATTTTTAAATTAGTTATTTATATTATATTTATTTATGTATAAATTGTGATAACAAAAAAAGATGCTATTTAAGCATCTTTATAATTAAATCTAACGTAGATTTTGTTTTTTCAATATTATTCACATAATCCGCTATATGTGTTTTGTAATAATTTAATCCCTCATCTGTGATAGAATAAAATTTTTTACTTCTTTTATTTAATACTAAATCACCTGTCCAACTACTTACCACATAACCTTTTTCTTCTAAAGAGTATAGCGTTTCATATATTGTACTAGAAGAAACAGGAAAAGGATGGCTGCAATTTTCAAAAACATCTTTAAAGGTTGATAAAATTTTATTTCCAAAAACAACTTCACCTTTTGATAATTCCTTTAATATATAAAATGTATATAGCATCTTTGTGTTAACAATATTTCTTGGAACAACTAATCTATTTCTTTGATCCTTCATAATCCACCTCTTTTTTAGAATATATTGTAATAATAACAGAGGGATATAAATTTGTCTAACAATCTAAATAATTAAGAACATAAAATCTTTGCTTTGAATAATATATATTAATCAACAAATGATAGGAGATGAGAAACATGTCAAGCAGTTGTTCAAAATGCTGTTGTAAGAAAAAATGCTGCTGTAATAATTGCTCAAGTTGTGGTTGCGGAGGATGTAATTGCGGATGTGGTTATCCGGGTTACGGATGCTGTGGTGGCGGTAACTGCGGATATGGTGGTAACTTTGGATGTGGTGGCGGCTTCGGAGGCTGTGGCTGCGGAGGCGGTTGCTGGTGGTGGCTAATATTAATATTATTATTTGGTTGTTGGTAAAACAATAGTCGAAGTGTGCCAAAAACTTCCAAGATTTTTGGCACACTTTGATATATAAAAATAAATAAATAGGTAAAAATAAATATATATTAATATGGAGGTATAAAATATATGATAAAGCGAAAAATTCTTTTTGTAATTTATATCTTTTCTCTATTAATAAACTATGATTTTTACGTAAATGCTTATTATGAACCTGGTGAAGAAATTATAGAGAATAATAAACCAGAATATAGAAGTATCGATGACTTATTAAAAGAATTAAAAGAAGAGAGAAAATTAATAAATCAACAAAAATTAGATGAGATAAATCAAAAAAAACTTCAAGAACAAAATGAAAATGGAGAAAGTCAAGATGAAATACATACTCAAGAACCAACAAAACCTAAAAAGGATACTGATAATGAAAATATCCCTAAATTAATAGTAAGATTAAGAGGAAAACATTCTCCTAAATATCTATGCTCTTATGATTTTATAATTTCTGATGATAATAAAGAAATTGAACTTACAAAAGAAATAATAAATAATTACAATCTTTTAATAAAAAAACCATCATTAAAAGTTAGACCAGGAGAAATTATTAATTTTGAATTTGTACCTAACTGCAAATCACTAAAAGCTCATATATGGGATGAAGAAAATGAAACTTTAAAGGAAGTCAAAGTGAAAAGGGGGTGTATAGAAGTTCCTGATTTAGACAAAAAGATTGTCATCGTAATTACTGGAAACTTTTCCAATGGATATATTAAATATGGAATAGTGCTTGACATAAGAAAATAAAGGTAATCATGCTAGGAGGGCTTATTATGAACACAAATGAAGATTTTTATCCATTATATAGTAATGATACTACTATAAAAGAAAGCGATAACGATAAAAATAGCAAAGAAGATGATAGAAGACAAGAAATAAAGGAGTTCGGTACAGATAATAAATCAAGTTCTGATCAAAGTATTCAAGTTTTGCCAATAATAGGACAGATAGAAGGGCATATGGTATTACCACCACAAACTAAAGCTACTAAATATGAGCATATAATACCACAATTAATTGCGATGGAAAGAAATAATGAGGTTAAAGGTATTTTAATTGTACTTAATACAGTAGGTGGGGATGTAGAAGCAGGATTAGCTATTGCAGAAATGATTAGATCTTTATCTAAACCTACAGTATCTATAGTTATTGGTGGTGGACACTCTATAGGCGTACCGCTTGCAACATCAGCAGATTATTCGTTTATTACTCCATCTGCCACAATGATTGTACATCCAGTTAGAATGAATGGATTTGTTATTGGTGTAGCTCAAACATTTCATTATTTCCAAAAAATGCAAGAAAGGATAGACAACTTCATAGTTAAAACTTCTAAAATAAGTAAAGATGAATTAAAGAGAATGATGCTTAAATCTGACGAATTATTAAATGATATGGGAACTATATTAATAGGAGAACAAGCAGTTGCTTGTGGATTGATAGATGAGGTAGGCGGAATTAAAGAAGCATTGGATAAACTTAGAGAAGAAATAGCATTATATGAGAAGAATAATTTGAAGTAAACTAAAAAAGGGATTCAAAAGAATTCCTTTTTTAGTTTAAACATATTTTACACTATGTCATCTTAATTATATAATATAGATATATATGAAAATTTTAACTATATTATAGGAGTGATTTTGTGACTACTAAAAGTAAAAAAAATACTAGAAAGCGAACTAAAAAAAAGAGAACATTAGACAGTGATATAAAAAGTATAGTCTATATTGTTGTAGGATTACTTCTTACAATTGCAATTTATACTAATCTTGCAGGGGTTTTATCACATATTTCTAGAAAATATATATATAACTTTATTGGTATAGGTGCATTTATTTTGCCTTTATACTTGATATACTTTGGTATAAATATAATTATATCGGATGGAAAGATAAGTTATTCAAGAAGATTATTTGGAGTAACGTTAGTTTTAACAACCTGCATCCTTCTTTTCGCAACAATAAAGATACAAGCTTTAGATCAAGAATCATTTAAAATTTCTTTGAAATTAATAATGCAAGAAGACACAATGTCGTTGCATGGTGGATTCTTAGGTCATCTTTTAGCTTATCCATTATCTAAACTTATAGGATATATAGGCTCTTATATTCTATTTTTATCACTATTGTTTATTGGGGTAATGCAGATATTTGATATAACAATATCTAATATATTAGAGTGTACAAAATTATTTGCTAATAAAATTATTCAATATATAAACTCTAAGCCACAAAAAAAAGACAAGCACAAAAAAATTAACAATGATTTCGTTGAAATTGAAAGTGATGAAGAAATAATTGACAAAAACATAGTAAAAGGAATAGATAATAAAATTCAAATACTTGATTTTATGAAAAATTCAAATACTAACGATGTTGATATTTTAGATGAAATTTCTCTAGAATCATTCAATGCTAAAGAGGAAAACAGATTTTTAGATTCAAATAGAGCAGTAAACTCCCAAAAATCAACTGATGAAAGATTACAGAATGACAATGGCACTAAAGAGCTAAAAAGTAAGGATATAGATATTAATAATATTATTAGCACTGAGTCAAAAGAAATCCATTATATATATCCAACTATAGACTTGTTGAAAAATAATGGAAAAGCGAGATTGAAAAGCGAAGATAAAAAAGACCTTATTGATGGGGCTAATAAATTAGAATCAATTTTGGAAAGTTTTGGAGTTGAAGCTAAAGTTACTCAAGTAACTAAAGGTCCTTCAGTTACTCGTTTTGAATTACAACCTAGTCCTGGAGTTAAAGTTTCAAAAATTGTTAATTTAACAGATGATATAGCCTTAGGACTTGCTGCTAGTGGTATAAGAATAGAAGCCCCTATTCCAGGGAAATCTGCTATAGGGATTGAGGTTCCGAATAAAAAGCAAATACCAGTATTTCTAAGAGAAGTATTAGACTCAAAAGAATTTACTAACTCAAATAAAAAATTATCATTTGGTCTAGGAAAAGATATTGCTGGTAAATGTGTTGTAGGTGATTTATCTAAAATGCCCCATATGCTTATTGCTGGTGCAACAGGATCTGGTAAATCTGTATGCATAAATGCTTTGATAATTAGTTTGATATATAAATACTCTCCAGCAGATGTAAAATTATTAATGGTAGATCCTAAAGTTGTAGAATTAAGTGTCTATAATGATATTCCTCATTTGTTAATTCCAGTAGTTACAGATCCTAAAAAAGCTGCTGGAGCATTAAATTGGGCTGTAAATGAAATGAATAAGAGATATAATTTGTTCTACAATAATAAAGTTAAAAATATAGAATCATACAACAATTTATATGAAAAAGGAGAAATTGAAGATAAATTACCATATATAGTTATAATTGTTGATGAGCTAGCAGATTTAATGATGGCTTGCCCTCATGATGTTGAAGATTATATTTGTAGACTAGCCCAAATGGCAAGAGCTGCAGGTATGCATTTAATAATTGCGACACAAAGACCGTCTGTTGACGTAATTACAGGAGTTATTAAAGCAAATATTCCTTCAAGAATATCTTTTGCAGTATCTTCAGGTATTGACTCAAGAACTATCTTAGATCAAGTTGGTGCTGAAAAATTATTAGGAAGAGGAGATATGTTATACTATCCTATAGGAGAAAATAAACCTGTTAGAGTTCAAGGTGCATTTATCTCAGAAGAGGAAGTAGAAAACGTGGTTAACTTTGTTAAGAACTCTCAGGATAGTGTCACTTATCAAGAAGATATTATAAATCATATTAATAGTGAAACTCCAGCTGAGTCGCAACAAAGTGAATACGAGGATGAACTTATTGATGAAGCCATAAAACTTGTAATTGAATATCAACAAGCATCAACTTCATTTTTACAAAGAAAATTAAGAATTGGATTCAATAGGGCCTCGCGAATTATGGATATATTAGAAGAACAAAGAATAATATCTCCAAAGGATGGAAGTAGACCTAGACAGGTATTGGTGATGAATACAGAAGAAAACCCAAATTATCAATAACAAAAATACTTGTAAATAGAAGACTATTCAATTACAATAATTTATGAATTATTAGAAACTTAAACAATGGAGGAATTTACTTTGGAAAAATATAAAGTAGGAATGGTCAGTTTAGGATGTGACAAAAATAGAGTTGATTCTGAACTTATATTAGGAACAATTAATAAATATTATGAAATAACTAATAACCCTAAAGAAGCCGATATAATAATAGTTAATACATGTGGATTTATAGAAAGTGCTAAGCAAGAATCAATAGATACAATTTTAGAGATGGCTAGTTATAAGACTAATTATAAGTGTAAAATGCTTATTGCAACAGGTTGTCTAACTCAAAGATACGGAGATGAACTTTTAGAACAAATGCCTGAAATAGATATTCTTATGGGTGTAAATGACTATATGAAGTTGCATAAGCTTATATTAGAATTTATAAAGGAACAAAAGCAAATCTCATCAGCTAGTTACAGTGACCTAAGTATAAATGAAGGCGAAAGAATATTAACAACAAACAGCCATACTGCTTATGTTAGAATTGCAGAAGGTTGTAATAACTTTTGTACTTACTGTATAATTCCAAAGATAAGAGGAAAATTCAGAAGTAGAACAATGGAAAGTGTTATAAAAGAAGTTGAAAGTTTAGCTTCTCAAGGAGTAAAAGAAATTATTCTAATAGCTCAAGATTTAACAAATTATGGTGTTGATATTTATAATGGAAAGATGCTTCATAAATTAGCTAAAAAGGTTTCTGAAGTAGATAATATAGAGTGGGTTAGACTTCTATATTGTTATCCTGAAGAAATATATGATGAACTAATTGAGGAAATTGCAACAAATAATAAGATTGTTAAGTACTTAGATATTCCTATACAACATATTAGTGATAAGATATTAAAATTAATGGGTAGAAAAACTAATAAAAAAGATATTATTAATATAATAGATAAGCTTAGAAAAAGAATACCTAATATTACTTTAAGAACATCTTTAATAGTTGGGTTCCCAAATGAAAATGATGATGATTTCAATGAGTTAAAACAATTTTTATTAGATTATAGATTAGAAAACGTAGGAGTTTTTAGTTACTCACAAGAAGAGGGAACCCCTGCTGCTATTATGAATGGACAAATTGATGAGTCTACTAAAGAGAAGCGTTTAAAAGAATTAATGTTAACTCAAAGAAAAATTATGTTAGATTTAAATAAATTGAAAATTGGTAATATCTATGATACTATAATAGATGGAAGTAATGGAGAATTTTTCATAGGAAGATCTTATATGATGTCACCAGAAATAGATAATATAATTTTAGTTAGAAAAACAAAAAAAGTAAAAATAGGTGATATTATAAAGGTAAAAATTACTGATGTACAGGAGTATGATTTAATAGGAGATGTTATAGATGAATCTAGCAAATAAGTTAACCATGCTAAGAATTTTCTTAGTACCTATTTTTTTGATTTTTATAGCTATGAAAGGAATTCCTTATGGAACTATAATAGCCACTTTAGTATTTATAATTGCTTCATTAACTGACCAATTAGATGGTTATATAGCAAGAAGTAGAAATCAAGTGACTACTTTTGGTAAATTTATGGATCCTTTAGCAGATAAACTTTTAGTTACTTCAGCATTAATATCTTTAGTTGAACTAGGATTAATTCCTAGTTATGCAGCTATAATTATTATAGCTAGAGAATTTGCTGTATCTGGTCTTAGAACAATAGCTGCATCAGAAGGTAAAATAATAGCTGCTAGTTGGTGGGGAAAAATTAAGACTGTTATACAAATAATATCAATATTATTATTACTTATAAAAGTCAATATAGAAACATCTCCATATTTAGCGAATTTAATAAACAATAATTCTGCAATGAATAAATTCTTTGAATTCGCACCTACTATATTCTTATACTTAGCTGTTATAGTAACTATAATCTCTGGAATAGATTATTTTATAAAGAATAAAAAAGTGTTTTCAATGACTAAATAAGTTAATCTTGGTTATAATAATAAAAAGTTCCTCCTAAAATAAGGCGGAACTTTTTATTATATGAATAATTTTTTGAAATTTATGTTGACTTAAAATTCAGCATAAATTATAATTTAATTATAAAACAAATGTTCGATAGAGAGGATGAGCCTTATGGGAAATATTAATGCAGAAAAATTAAAAGCAATTGAAAATGCTATGAGTCAAATTGAGAAACAATATGGTAAGGGTGCCATAATGAAATTAGGAGAACACAATGCTATGAATGTTGATGCTATATCTACGGGGTGTTTAGATTTAGATATCGCTTTAGGTATTGGTGGTGTTCCAAAGGGAAGAATTATAGAAATTTACGGACCAGAAAGTTCAGGTAAAACAACCGTTGCATTACATATAATTGCTGAAGCACAAAAAACTGGAGGAGTAGTTGGATTTATCGATGCAGAACATGCATTAGATCCAAGTTATGCAAAAAACTTAGGTGTTGATACAGAGAACCTTATAGTTTCTCAACCAGACACTGGTGAACAAGGTCTTGAAATAGCTGAAGCTCTAGTACGTTCTGGAGCAATTGATGTACTAGTAGTAGACTCAGTTGCAGCATTAGTTCCAAGAGCTGAAATAGAAGGCGAGATGGGTGATTCTCACGTTGGATTACATGCAAGATTAATGTCTCAAGCTTTAAGAAAATTAGCTGGAACAATTAACAAATCAAAATGTGTAGCAATTTTTATTAACCAATTAAGAGAAAAAGTTGGAGTTATGTTTGGAAATCCTGAAACTACAACTGGAGGAAGAGCACTTAAGTTCTATGCTTCTGTTAGAATGGATGTTAGAAGAATTGATTCAATAAAGCAAGGTGATGAAATAGTTGGTAATAGAACTAGAGTAAAAATAATGAAAAATAAAGTAGCTCCACCATTTAAACAAGCAGAATTTGACATTATGTATAATGAAGGTATTTCTAGAAATGGTAATATAATAGATGTAGGTGTTAAAGAAAATATAGTTCAAAAAAGCGGTGCATGGTTCTCTTATAATGATATAAGGTTAGGTCAAGGAAGAGAAAATGCTAAACAATATTTAAAGGATAATCCGCATATAGCATTAGAAATTGAAAACAAAATTAGATCTAAGTATAATTTACCTTTAATGGAAGAGAAAAAAGAGAAAACTGAAAAATAATAAATTCAAAAATACGCCATATTGTTATTGTAACAAGGCGTATTTTTTTGCTTTATATCTAGATAAATTAATTAATGTATTTAATTAACTAAACTTGACATATTTTTGTTTTTAAGATAAAATAATAACAAATACTGGTTTATCAAATTCAATTTCCAGTACAGAATAATATGACACCTACCTACTTTCTATTAAATAATAAATTGATTAATGTGCAAGGAGGTGTTAATTTGGATAGTACTATAATTATATTACTAGGAATTATAATACTAGCTATATTAGGAATTATCCAATATATAGCTATTAAAACAGCTACAAAGAAAAAGGTTTTAATTTTAGAAGAGGAAGCTCAAAAATTAGTAGAAAATGCTAAGAAAGAGGCTGAATCTACAAAGAAGGAAGCTATTTTAGAAGCTAAAGAAGAAGTTCACAAGCTTAGAAGTGACTTAGACAGAGATTCTCGTGATAGAAGAAATGAAATTCAAAGACTTGAAAGACGAATTCTTCAAAGAGAAGAAGCATTAGACAAAAAGAGCGATCTTCTTGAAAAGAAAGAAGAAAATATCAACAAAAAAATGCAAGAAATAAGTCAATTGGAGCAAGATGCCCAAAAAATCTATAATCACAGAAGAGAGGAACTTGAAAAAGTTTCAAACCTTTCAACTGAAGAAGCTAAAGAAATTTTATTAGATGAAGTTAAAAAGGAAATTACGCATGAAACAGCTTTAATGATTAAAGAAATTGAATCTAAAGCTAAAGAAGAAGCTGATAAGAAATCTAGAGAGATTATTACAACAGCAATTCAAAGATGTGCGGCAGATCATGTATCTGAATCAACTGTGCATGTAGTGGCATTGCCAAATGATGAAATGAAGGGCAGAATTATTGGTAGAGAAGGAAGAAATATTAGAACTCTTGAAACTTTGACTGGTGTAGATTTAATTATTGATGATACACCAGAAGCAGTAATATTATCTAGCTTTGATCCTATTAGAAGAGAAATAGCTAAGATAGCATTAGAAAAGCTAATCATTGATGGCAGAATACATCCTGCAAGAATAGAAGAAATGGTTGAAAGAGCCACTAAGGATGTAGAAAATGACATTAAAGAAGAAGGAGAGCAAGCAACTCTTGAAACAGGTGTACACGGATTACATCCTGAGATAATGAAGTTACTTGGACGACTAAAATATAGAACTAGTTATGGTCAGAATGTATTAAAACATTCTATCGAAGTTTCATATTTAGCAGGATTAATGGCATCTGAATTAGGGTTAGATGTAAATCTTGCTAAAAGAGCAGGTTTATTACACGATATAGGGAAAGCAGTAGACCAAGAACATGAAGGACCACATGCACTTATCGGTGGAGATTTAGCTAAAAAATATCATGAATCACCTTTAGTAGTAAATGCTATAGCAGCACACCATGGTGATGTAGAAATGATGTCTTTAGAAGCTATTTTAGTTCAATCTGCTGATGCCATATCAGCTGCTAGACCAGGTGCAAGAAGAGAAACACTAGAAGCTTATATTAAGAGATTAGAGAAACTTGAAGAAATTGCAAACTCATACGAAGGTGTAGAGAAGTCATATGCAATTCAGGCTGGAAGAGAGATTAGAATTATGGTTAAACCAGAACTATTAGATGATGCTGGTTCTATTGAATTAGCACGTAGTTTAGCTAAGAGTGTCGAAGAGCAATTAGAGTATCCAGGACAAATTAAAATAAATGTTATTAGAGAAACAAGAGCAGTAGACTATGCTAAATAATTTTTAAAAATACATTTTGATATTTCAAAATGTATTTTTTTTATTGATTATAAAAGAAGGAATTATTTAAAAGATATAGAATATATATACTTATAGAAGTATTAATTTATATAATGTAAACGATTTTTATCAGGAGGTCAAATTAGAAATGGAAGTATTAAAAGTTTCAACAAAATCTAATCCAAATTCAGTTGCAGGAGCGTTAGCCGCTATAATAAAAGAAAAAAACATAGTAGAGATCCAAGCAGTAGGTGCAGGTGCAATTAATCAAGCTATTAAAGCTATAGCAATTGCTAGAGGATTTGTAGCACCAAGTGGAAGAGATATAGTATGTGTCCCAGCTTTTACTGATATAGAAATTGATGGTGAAGAAAGAACTGCTATAAAACTGATTGTTCAACCAAGATAAATATTTACAACTAAGAGAGAAGTCTATTTTAATATAGATTTCTCTTTTTTATCCTATAATATATTTACTATAAATATATAAATATATTAAAAATACAGTTAACTCTTGAAATTTAATTGATTAACGTATATAATGGAATCGTTAAGATGATTATTATAAAAAGAGGTGTATTTAATGGTATCTAAAGAAGTAGTAGTAAATAACGGAACTGGTTTACACGCTAGACCAGCAACTTTATTAGTAAAAAAAGCTTCATCTTTTAAATCTGATGTAAGCATTGAATTTAACGGAAAGAAAGCTAATGTTAAAAGCTTAATCGGTGTATTATCTTTAGGTGTAACTAAGGGAGCAACTATAACTGTTTCTGCAAACGGTGATGATGAAACTTTAGCAGCTGAAGAAATAGTAAAATTAATTGAAACTTTAGAAGATTAATTTTATTTATACTTATTAAAACTCCTGTTAATTATAACAGGAGTTTTTTTATTTATGTAGAATATTTATGCTTTTATTTTTATAACATTACCTTTTACTAGAAGATATAACAAATCTAATGCGGCTAAAAAGATAAGTACATAAATTATTCTTAATATTATAGATGAACCACCAGCTAAATAATATATAAAATTCTTATTTATTAATCCTATGCTTCCCCAATTTATAGCACCTATAATCACTAGAAAAAAAGATAACTTATCAAATATATTTAGTTTGAACATAATATTTCCCCCTATCATTAATTTCTTTAATATATATTATGAACACAAATATGGAAATATGCTCATAAAAATTTTTATGGTTATAACATCAAAATTTATAATTATAAAATACTTTAAAAAGTACAGTATTTAAGTATAAAAACATATTATATATAAATACCAAAAAATATTGGAGATATATATGAATAAAGAAATTAATATTAATCTAGATACAATTATTAAATTAATTGATAAATTAATTGATAATAAAACATTATACTTAAATACTAAAGATGTCGATTTTAATTGTTTAGATAATAAATATACATTTATGAATAATTTCATTAAAGAAATTAGCGGTTATAATTATATTAGTATAAGTTATGATAGCGATAAGCCCTCATATAAAAAAGCTCTAGAACAATATGCACTTATATTGAGAGATATACTAATGAAATACAATAAAGTAAAAAATATAATTGAAGTATCAACTTATAGGAAAAATGATAATATTTCATTGGTGGAAATGATTGATATTTTATTAAATTTAAAAATTAACAAGCAATATATGGATATACTTTATGAAAAAATTGAAAACAGTAATTTTACGATAGGAGATTATGGCTGGATAAAGAGTTTTATTGAGAATATAAGAGATACAAATTTAATAAAATCTTATCTAAAATATAAAAAGTTTAATAATAGTTATAAGTTTAATGACTTAAAGAATAATATTTCCTGTGATGATATTACAAATGCTCTATATAAACTAGAGTGTTTATTAAATAATGAATATGCACTAATTCCACCAATATATGAAAATGATTTTACTAAATATTTTATTAATGCTAATTTCTCTTTAAGTATAAGTGAAAACGAATTGATAAATTATATTTCAAATTTAAAAATAGACTATAATTGTGAACCTAAAAAACTTAAATGGTATCATTATTTGAATAGAAAGAAATGTACTGAGGTGAAACTGTATAATAAAGCTATAACAGATGAATATAACAATATAAAAAAAACTATGTGTAATCAATATAAAGAAAATATAGAATCACTAAACTTATACGTAAACTCTTTTGATTTTCTAAAAGATTTTCTTAATGAAAGCTATTTTAATAAAATATATAACTATATATATGATGAAAATGAGATGTATATTTTTTTGAAAAATATATTTAATACTTTATCCCTTTATAAAGAGATAATATCAATACAAAATCAAATATATACTCTTAATGATAAAGAAAGAGAGTTATTAGATCTTTGTTACGATAAAAATGATACTATTAGTAAATATACAGAAAAGCTATTTACTTTGCCAAGCATTCTAATTTTACTAAATTTCAAAATGATTGAAGAAGATAGTGCTGAAATTACAATAAAAAGAGATTTATTAGATACTTTAATTATACAATTAAATAATGATTTAGATATACTATCAAAATTAATAAATAAAAATAATTATATTTCAATTTTAAAAATAAATACTTTTGAATATATTTCTGAAATTGAAGAAAGTAGCTCTATTACAAATTATATATTAAAAACACTTGAATATGATGATTCTATAAGATATATAGATGAATTTTTTACCAACAATTTAACATTTAATAAAAAACACGATACAACTTCTAATATGCTTAAATTTCTGAGAGAGAAAATTGAGGGGCTAGGTTATAGAGTTGTAGAAGATTATACTTTTAATTCAATTAATTTAGAGTTTGTAGTTTTTCATCCTAGTAATCCAAATCGAATTATATATATTTTTATGGATAGTTTAGTAAGTAAAACTTATGATATTATAAAAAAACTAAGTTATATAAAACAATTAAATATACCAATTATATACTGTTGGGCAGATGAATTTTTTATAAATCAAAATATTGAAACAGTAAATCTAAAAGAAAAATTGAAATATTTACTTTAATAAATTAATTGCGATTATGTATTTTTATGAATCTATAGAAGCAGTATTAAATAATCATTTTGGTAAAAATTTTGTATTAATTGGAGAATCTTTTTGAATTTTTATATAATATTAATTAATAACCTATATAAATTTATTGTTTATATAGGTTATTTTGTTTTATAATTAAAATATATCTTAAACTTGGAGGTAAATATGGAAATAGAAATTAAACTAAAAAATTCTAAAACACCTTTAATATATAAAGGTGATAGAATTGATATATTAGATTTTGAAATGAATGGAGTAAAATATAAACAAATAAGATGTTTTAAAAAAGGTTTTTCTAAATCTGAATTAGTATTAAATGAATTAATATTAAATATAAAAGAAATTAGAAAATAAATACAAAAAAACACCCAAAAATTAATTTCGCTAAATATCAATTTATAAAATTTCGTGTTAAAACGAAAAGAAATTATAACAAAATTTAATATTTTATCGAGCTTGGGGGTAATATTTTGAGGGGTCGCACTAAAACATTTAAGTATAAAAATTATCAATACTCAGATGAAGTAAAAAAACTACTTGCAATTTCTCTTTCTGATTATGATAAAAGAAATATAAATGAAATTAGAAATAATTTAAAACTTTCTAATATGAAACGTGGCTATGAGTATATTATTGAAGATTTATATATATTAGTTATTAAACATAATTTTACATCATCTCAATTAGCAAAAATATATTCTCTTAATGTACGTTCTATTCAAATTTGGCTTAAAGAACTAGGATTAAATAGAACTTTAAAAGATGCTAAAAAAGCATCACTTGAAAGTAATATTTTTAGTGATTCTGATTTAATTCATAATGATCAGATTACCCAAATAACTAAATTTAAAAATAAATCTGCTAAGAATACTTCTGATTTGCCACAGTTAGTATTAGATTTTTTAAATTATCTTGAAACTATTAAAGGTAAATCAAAAAATACTATAAATGGGTATAAAATAGATTTGCAGTTATTTTTTAGATTTATGAAGGTTTATAAAGATAATAAAATAGATGATTCACTAGAATTTGAAGAAATTTCTATAAGCGATATTGATGAGAACTTTATTAATACTATAAAATTAACGGATATTTATGCATTTTTATCTTTTGTTGAAAAAGAAAGACAAAATAGTACATACGCTAGAGCTAGAAAAGTTGCAACATTAAAATCTTTTTATAGATTTTTATTTGGAAAAGCTAAAGTGATTAAAGAAAATCCAACAGTAGAACTAGAATCACCGAAAATAAATAAACGTCATCCAGTATATCTTACTTTAGAACAAAGTTTACATCTACTCTCCTCTTTAGATAAAGGTAATATAAACTATTACAGAGATTATTGTATATTAACGCTATTTTTAAATTGTGGATTGAGATTATCTGAGTTATGTTCAATAGAAATTAATAAGATAAAAAATGATACATTAACTATTGTGGGAAAAGGTAATAAAGAACGTACTATTTATTTAAATGATGCATGTATAAAATCCATTAATGATTATTTAACTAAAAGAGATAATTCAAAAATATCTGAAGAAAATAAGAAATACTTATTTCTATCTATTCGTAATAAACCTATTAATAAAAGAACTGTTGAATTATTAGTAAAAAAGCATATAACTAATGCAGAAATATTGGATAATACTTATACACCTCATAAGCTAAGACATACAGCAGCTACTCTAATGTATAAACATGGAAATGTTGATATACGTAGTCTACAAAATATATTAGGTCATGAAAATATATCTACAACTCAAATATATACGCATATAGATGATGATAAACTTAGAGATGCTGTACGTTCAAATCCTTTATCTAGGTTATAGCACAAAAAATTAGCTATCTATTTAAAATAGGTAGCTAATTTTTTATTAAATGTACTATTATTTTCTTTTAAACTTTAGAACTCCTGGATATACTTCCTCGGTTACATCATCTAAAGATAAATCATCATCAAGACCAATTTCATCAAGATATGTAATATTATCAAAAGCATCAATATATTCTTCATCATCTAAATAGTTTAAAGTATCCTGTACCTCAATTGTCTCTTCTTCTTTTAGAGCTTCTAAAGCTAGCTTTAATTCTTCTTCTAAATATTTGTTTTCTTCTACATCTTTTGCTATATCTTCTATATTTATTGCTCTTATATCAATACCATCGATTTCTAAACATTTACCACAATTATCACAAATTTTATTTTCAAAAATATCACATAAATCGTCGTTAGTATATTTCATAAAATCACCTTCCATTTCTGTTAACCTATTTATTTTATCAGAAAGATATAATAAATTCAAATTTTATTATATTACAAGAACATAAGTTTGATATTATTATAATGTTATGTTATAATATCTATAAATAAGTGAGGTGTTATAATGATCGAAAATAGCAACAAGCAAATGGAAATATATGAATTTCTTAAAAACTTTACAGAATTAAAAGGATATCCACCATCTGTACGTGAAATATGCGAGGCAGTTAATTTAAAATCTACTTCATCTGTTCATGGGCATTTAAAAAAATTAGAAACTAAAGGCCTAATAAAACGTGATCCAACTAAGCCTAGAGCATTAGAAATTATGGAAAACTCTTTAAATAAAATTGAAATGGTTAATATTCCAATAATAGGGAAAGTTACAGCGGGTATTCCTATATTGGCTAATGAAAATGTTGAAGGTGTTTTCCCTGTTCCTCTAAGTTATATTAAACATGATAAAGAACTTTTTATGCTTAACGTTTCAGGGGATAGTATGATAAATGCTGGTATACATCACGGAGATTTAGCTATAATTGAAAGAAATCCTACAGCTTGTAACGGTGATATAGTAGTTGCTTTGATTGAAAACGAAGCTACTATTAAGACATTTTATAAAGAGGATGATTATATAAGATTACAACCTGAAAATGATACTATGGATCCTATAATTGTTAAAGATTGCAGTATTCTTGGTAAATTAGTAGGATTATTTAGAGCATATTAAATATAAATGAGTCATACATTTTAGTATGGCTCATTTATATTTAGTATTTAGGAAAGGTGAAAAAAATGACATTAGAAAAGGGGATATTTCTTAGAGCAAAGGATGAATATGATTGTGAATTTATATTATCACCAATATCCAATTTTAATCGGACTACTTATTTAAACTTAAGGTTACTTATTAGAACTATTTTATCACTTCC
Organism: Clostridium disporicum; assembly: GCF_001405015.1. Classification (GTDB taxonomy): domain Bacteria; phylum Bacillota; class Clostridia; order Clostridiales; family Clostridiaceae; genus Clostridium; species Clostridium disporicum_B. Next base: position 200,079 of record NZ_CYZX01000001.1, on the reverse strand, counting down.
ACTTGCCTTATATTTAGGTTATTCACTATATTACACTTGTAATTCAATTGTAGATATAAAATCTTTTATATTAAGTTTTATAATTACTTATATCCTATCATTTTACTTAATTCAAATTCCACATGAATTAATACATTATATAATTTATTCTAACTTTTTATCAGATCAAAAGGCTAAAATTAAACTATTTAATCGAAAAAGATTGATTACTTCTACTTATAATGGAGAAATAAACTATACAAGGAGTCTTCTTGGTTTAATTGCTCCTGTATTAATAATATCTTCTATACTAAGTGTAATACTTATTTTAAAAGGATTTAACATCGTTATTTATGGTGTTATGTGGGCTAATTTAATTATATCTGCTGAAGATATCTTAAACATATTTATTTATATTAGCTCTAATGATGTAAGTAAAGGTATCTATGAGTTACCAAATGACTATAATTATTTAATTAACGAAATGCAAAAACAGGATGAGTAATTCATCCTGTTTAAGTTTTAATATTTTAAAGTATATTACTTAATGCAAATAACACACCAATTTTAGCATGGTCAAATGTTAATCCACCTTGAAGATAAGCAATATATGGCTCTCTTATTGGAGCATCAGCAGATAATTCAATAGATGAACCTTGTATAAATGCTCCTGCTGCCATTATAACTTGATCGCTATATCCAGGCATATCCCATGGTTCACACTCTACAAAAGAATCTATTGGAGATGCTTTTTGAATTCCCTTACAGAAGTTTATTAGCTTATCTTTATCGTTAAATTTAATAGCTTGAATAATATCACTTCTCTTTTCATTGTATTTCGGTAATACTTCAAAGCCTGCTAATTCCATAATTCTAGCACAGAAAACAGCACCTTTAACTGCCTCCATAGCTATATGTGGGGCTAAAAATAAACCTTGATAGAACTGTCTCATAACTCCAAATGTAGATCCGCACTCTCCTCCTATTCCAGGAGTTGTTAATCTGTAGCTTGCCTGAAGTACATACTCTTCTTTCCCTGCTATATATCCTCCTGTAGGAGCTATTCCTCCCCCTATGTTTTTTATTAATGATCCAGCAATTAAATCTGCACCAACATCAGTAGGTTCTATAGTATCTATAAATTCTCCATAGCAGTTATCAACAAATACTATTACATCATTTCTAATTGATTTAACCTTTGCTATTATATCCCCTAATTCTGATACTAAGAATGAATTTCTCCAACCATATCCAGTACTTCTTTGTATATGTACTAATCTTATGCTTTTATCTTCTTTTAAAAGAGTAATTATCTTATCTTCATCAAATTTACCATCTATTAAGTCTACTTGTTTATAATTTACGCCATACTCTTTTAATGAACCTATATTTTTCTCTTCACCAATTCCTATTATATTATGTAATGTATCATAAGGTTTACCGCTTATACAAACCATTGTATCATTAGGTCTTAAATTACCTATTATGGCACAGGCTATTGCATGAGTACCATTAACGAAATGAGGTCTTACTAAAGCACTCTCTGTATTAAATACCTTAGCATATACTTTATCTAATGAATCTCTTCCAATATCCCCGTATCCATATCCAGAAGAGTTTGTAAAATGTGATTCACTTATTCTTTCCTCCTGAAGAGCATTTAAAACTTTTAATTGATTAAACTCTCTAATTTCATCATATATTTTAAACTCTTCTTCAACATCTCTTAAAGCCTTATTATATAAAGTAAATGTTTCATCATTTATTTTATATTGCTTTTTTAAAAATTCTTCTGTTAAATTTAACATAGCTTTACTCCTTTTTAGTTAACATATAATTACTAAAGTTATTATATATAATTTTTTTAGAAATAGAAAGTATTTTATAAATAATTAAGATGAAGGATAAACCTTCATCTTAATTATTATCAATATTATTAAATAAAATTGGAGTTGCAGGAGTAATAGTTGTTACAGCATGTTTATAAACTAACATTTGTTTACCATCTGAATCTAAAATCACTGTGAAATTATCAAATCCTTTTACATAACCTTTAATTAAAAATCCATTTGTTAAATATATAGAAACTGGAATTCTATTCTTTCTGGCATTATTTAAAAATATGTCTTGTAAGTTATTTGTTTGTTTATTCAAAAAAACATCTCCTTTAATAATACTAATTATTTTTAAGGTCTTTAACTATTAAGTTAATTATATCATCTTCAGAATATATATCTTTATCGATAAACTTTACTCTTGGATCTTTCTTAAACCATGTTAATTGTCTTTTAGCATAATTTCTAGATCCTTGTTTAATCATGTCTATAGCCTCTTCTAAGCTTATTTTTTTATCAAGGTAATAAAATACTTCTTTATAGCCTATACCTTGCATAGACTGCATAGAAGTGTTATATCCTAACTCTTTAAGGTTTATACACTCTTGAAGCAATCCATCATCCATCATCTTATCTACTCTTAGATTAATTCGATTATAAAGTTTATCTCTATTCATAGTAAGAACATAGTAATATATATCATACTTTGATTTATAAAATGTATCTAAATCATTAAATGAACTAAATGGCTTCCCAGAAATTTTATATACCTCTAATGCCCTTATAACCCTTTTTAAATTATTTGCATGAATTTTTTCATAACTTATAGGATCAATTTCTTTTAAAAGATTATGAACATATTCATTTCCTTTTTCTTTAGCCAGATCTTCTAAGTATTTCCTATATTCAATATCACTTTCAGCTTCACTAAAATTCATATTACATGTCAAAGAATTTATGTAAAGCCCCGTTCCACCAACAATTATTGGAAGTTTATTTCTTCTTATTACATCATTAATTTCCTTTTCAGCCATGTTTTTATAATCTACTACAGTAAAGCTTTTATCTGGCATTACAACATCAATCATATGATGTTTAACCCCGTTCATTTCTTCATTTGTTACTTTTGCAGAACCTATATCCATATGTTTATATATTTGCATAGAATCTGCTGATATAACTTCTCCATCTAATAACTTAGCTAGCTTAATAGATAATTCAGTTTTACCGACACCAGTAGGCCCTGCGATTATAAGTAATTTTTGTTTCATCTACTTTATTCCTCTTCTATATTATTCTTCTAAACTTCTTATTTAATTCATATTCAGTAAATTTTATTATAATAGGTCTTCCATGAGGACAGTGAAATGGATCATTTATATATCTTAAATCTTCAATTAATTTATCCATTTCATCATGGTTCAAATAATCATTAGCTTTAACAGCCGATCTGCATGCCATAGATGCTATCTTATTTAACTTAACCTCAGATGTTTTTCCAGATCCTAATGCTTTTAGATTATCTAATATCTCCATAAAAAGCTTTTTAGCATCCAACTTACCTAGAAAATAAGGTACTTCTTTTATTGATATAGTTTCACCACCAAAATGATCTATAACGAATCCAGCTTCACTAAAAACTTTATTATTTTCTTCAAAATAAGCATAATCTTCTAAGGATAAATCTAAAATTATAGGAACTAATAACTGTTGAACTATGATAGTACCTTCTTCAATATCCTTAAAATATTTTTCAAATAGAATTTTTTCATGAGCAGCGTGTTGATCCACTATATATAAATCTGTTCCATATTCTGCTAATATATACATTTTACTAAATTGTCCTATAACTCTTAGTTTTGGAAATTTAGCTTCTTTAGTATATACATCATCTTTTATATTATAAGATTGGCAAATATTATCTTCATTTACAGTAACAACTTCAGTGCTATTCATATTATTATTTATTTCATATGAATCCTCTTCATTTGATTTGTTAAAATTGTTTATATTTATACTCTTTAATTTATTGTATAACTTCTCTTCTCTTTCTATATCTGAAATATCTACTGAGTTATACATATGTTTTATATCAATTTCTTTTTTTACTTCATCTTTAGTTATTTCTGGTTCTATTTTTTTTGTAGGATATTCGTCTTCAGATGAAATATTAAACTCTATTCTTTCTACATTTTCTTCTACAACAAATTTATTATTTTCATTTTTAACTGAATTGAATTTGTTTAATGCATCTTCCCTTAGTACTAAATGTATTGTATCAAAAATAACTTTAAATACAGCTCTTTCATCATTAAATTTGATTTCAGCTTTTGTTGGATGAATATTAACATCTACTAGTTCAGGAGGTAGATCAATAAATATAACTACAAACGGAAACTTATTTATTACTGAGAAAGATTTAAAGGCATTTTCCACCGCTGCAATAATTGTTTTATTTTTTATATATCTATTATTAACAAATATACTTTGATGATTTCTGCTACCTTTTGCAATTTCCTCTTTTCCTATATAACCATGTACTGAAATATCTCCTCTAGATCCTTCAAAATACAATATATTGTCGTATACATTTTTCCCATATATAGTTCTTATTACATCTTTTAAATTACCTGTACCGTAAGTATTAATTACTTTCTTATCATTATTAAATAACTTTATAGATATCTCTGGATTAGAAAGTGCTATTCTTGTTACTATATCATTTATTAAGCTACTCTCCCGTGAAATTGACTTTAAGAACTTTTTTCTTGCAGGAACATTAAAAAATAAGTCTTTTACTTCCATTATTGTACCATTATTCATTCCTACTTCTTGTAAAGATACCTTTTTCCCAGCTTCTAATATAATTTCACTACCATTATCAGCATCGTTTGTTTTGCTTTTTAAAGATATCTTAGAAATTGATGCTATTGAAGCTAATGCTTCACCTCTAAACCCTAAAGTGCTTATATTGTAGATATCTTCTACCTTAGAGATTTTAGAAGTAGCATGAGGTAAAAAAGCTATTTCAATATCATCTCTATTTATTCCAGATCCATCATCTATTATTTTAATTAATGATAATCCGCCTTCATTTATTTCTATAGTGATATTTTTAGAATTCGCATCTATTGAGTTTTCAACTAACTCTTTTACTACTGATGATGGCCTCTCAACAACTTCACCAGCAGCAATTTTATTAGCAGTATGTTGGTCTAATATATTTATTCTTTTCATATACTCTCACCTTACATTATTTTTTTAGCATCCTGAACAATTTTAAATAGAGTATTCATTGCATCAAGTGGAGTCATTACCATAACATCTAAATCCTTTATACTATTTAATAAAGCTTCTTTTTCCAACATCGTGAAATCTATTTGAACATTTTCTATTTTATTTTTTTCTGCTTCTATTTTATATTCTTCTAAATTTTTAGAGTTTTCTTTTATAGTACTATCGTCTACTACAGAGTCTAGGGCAACTTCAGCATTTTTAGAAGAGGTATTGTTAATCTCAAATTTTTCTTTACCTTCTAAAGTATTTAAAATATCTTTTGCTCTATTAATTACCTCTTCAGGTAATCCAGCTATTTTTGCAACCTCTATACCATAAGACTGATCTGCTCCACCTTCAACAATTTTCCTTAAAAATATAACTTCATCATTAATTTCTTTAACTGCAACAGAATAATTTCTTACACCAGGTATTTCCCCTTCTAAATTTGTTAATTCATGATAGTGAGTAGCAAATAAAGTGTTACATTTTAATTTAACTTGATTTGATATATATTCTATTACAGACCAAGCTATACTTAGTCCATCATATGTAGAAGTTCCTCTTCCTACTTCATCAAGAAGAACAAGGCTATTATTTGTAGCATTCTTTAATATATTGGAAACTTCCCACATTTCAACCATAAATGTAGATTTACCTCCAGCTAAATCGTCTGAAGCACCTATTCTTGTAAAGATCTTATCGCACACTGATATATTAGCACTTGAAGCAGGCACAAAAGATCCAATCTGAGCCATTAAAGTTATTAATGCTACCTGTCTCATATATGTAGATTTACCGGCCATATTTGGACCAGTTATAAGCAATAACATATTGTCTTTCTTATTAAGCAAAGTATCATTAGAAACAAATTCACCTTTACCAATTACCTTCTCTACTACAGGATGTCTACCATCTTTAATATCGATAATACCATTTTCATTTATATTTGGCCTAACATAATTATTTTCATAAGCTACTAAGGCTAAAGTTGAAATAACATCAAGTGATCCTATTATTTTTGCTGTATCTTTTAATCTTTGAATTTCTTTTTCAACTCTGTCTCTTATATTTACAAATAACTCATATTCAAGGGCTATTAATTTATCTTCTGCACCTAATATTTTTTCTTCCATAACTTTTAACTCTTCTGTTATGTATCTTTCAGCGTTAGAAAGAGTTTGCTTTCTTATATATCTACCTTCTGGGATAGATGCATAATTTGCCTTTGATATTTCTATATAATATCCAAAAACTTTATTATATCCTACTTTTAATGATTTAATTCCTGTATGTTCTCTTTCTGATTGCTCTAAAGATGCTATCCATTGCTTACCGTTTAACTTAATATCTCTTAATTCATCAACTTCTACTGAATATCCACTTTTAATTATATTTCCTTCTTTTAATCCAATAGAAGGATCTTCTAACAATGATTCAGCAAGTAACTCTCTTATATCATCTAAAGTATCTAAGTTATCATTCCATTTTACTAATAAGTTTGATTTGCAACTATTAAGCTTTTCTTTGATTCCTGGTAATTTATCTAAAGATCTTTTTAGAGAAACTAAATCTTTTGCATTTACATTTTTATTAGAAATTTTACCTGTTATTCTTTCTATATCATATATTTCTTTTAGACTATCTCTTAATTCTTCATTAAAGAACATATTATTATATAATTCTTCTACAGCAGCACTTCTATTTTCAATCTGAGATTTATTTATTAAAGGCTGTTCTATAAAGCTTCTTAATGTTCTTCCACCCATTGAAGTAGAAGTTTTATCTAATACCCAGATAAGACTTCCTTTTTTAGATTTTTCTTTAAGACTTTCTGTTAATTCTAAATTACGTCTAGAATTACTATCAATAGTCATAAAGTCAATTATATTATACTGTTCTAGTATATCTATATTAGATAAACTTATCTTTTGAGTATCAAATATATATTTAAGTAATACAGATACTGCTATTTTACTGTTAATATTAATTGAGTCTACATCTATATTTATAAATTGTTTCTTTAATTCTTCATCGGTACAATAAAATTTAGAGTAATCTTTTTTAGTTATTAACACTGGTAAAGTCTCATGAATTCTAATTATAATATTTTCATTTAAAGTGTTATCTACAATTATTTCTTTAGGTGAGAATCTAGAAATTTCTCCTAATAGATTATCTATTGTATCTGAAAAATACGTTGTTTTGAATTCACCTGTAGAAATATCTGATATTGCTATTCCATACAAACCATTACTTTCATATATAGACATCATATAAAGATTTTTATAATCATTATCACCATTTCCATCTATAAAAGTCCCAGGGGTAACTACCTTAACTACATCTCTTTTAACAATACCTTTTGCTACTGATGGATCTTCTACCTGTTCACATATAGCTACTTTATATCCTTTCGATACTAATCTTGATATATATGCGGCTGATGCATGAAATGGAATTCCACACATAGGTGCTCTCTCTTCTAACCCACAGTCTCTTCCTGTAAGTACTAGTTCGAGTTCTCTTGATGCTGTTTTAGCATCTTCAAAAAACATTTCATAGAAGTCTCCTAATCTAAAAAATAATATACAATCAGTATATCTCTCTTTAACTTCCATATATTGTCTCATCATAGGAGTTAACGCCATTTTCTTATCCTCCGTTATTTTAAATTTTATAGTAATATATTATCATATTTTTATTGCTAGAGTATATAACATAATAAAAAAGGACAGTCTATTGAGCTGCCCTCTTTTAATAGTTTATTTCATTTTACCTAGTAATGAGAATGGTTGGGCTCTAGTAATTTCAACATTAACTAAATCACCTATCTTTACATTTTCTCCTTCAAAGTTAACTAATCTACCATTTCTTGTTCTACCTGAGAACTTTGTTTCATCGTTTTTGCTCATACCTTCAACTAAAACTTCAACAACTTGATTTTCAAATTCTTTGTTTAGCTTTATAACATTATCATTTACAGCTTTAACTAATCTATCAAATCTATGATGTTTATCTGCATCATCTACTTGATTTAACATCATATCAGCTGGAGTATTATTTCTTCTTGAATAAATAAATGTAAATGCTGCAGAATATCCAACCTCTTTAACTAATTCTAATGTTTCAAGGAAATCTTCTTCTGTTTCACCTGGGAAACCAACAATTATATCAGTAGTTAAAGATACACCTGGTATTTCTTTCTTTATCTTATTTACTAGTTCCATATAATACTCTCTAGTATAATGACGATTCATCTTCTTTAAAATATTATTTGAACCACTTTGTACTGGTAAATGTATTTGCTCACATAATTTATCACATTCCTTAATAGCTAAAATAACATCATCAGTTAAATCTTTTGGATGTGATGTCATAAATCTAACTCTTTCTAGTCCTTCAACTTCGTTTATCATTCTTAGAAGTTTAGCAAAGTTAATATCCTCATCTAAGCCTTTACCATATGAGTTAACATTTTGACCTAAAAGTGTTATTTCTTTATATCCAGCTTTAACTAATTCTTTTACCTCATTTAGTATATCTTCAGACTTTCTTGATCTCTCTCTTCCTCTAACATAAGGAACAATGCAATAAGTACAGAAGTTATTACATCCATACATTATAGTTACAAAAGCTTTTACATCACTTTTTCTATCTATAGGTAGTCCTTCAACTATTTCTTCTTCCTTATTAAATATCTCTTTTATTTGCACGCCTTCAGTTTTAACTCTATTTAAGTATTCTGGGAATTTATAAGCATTGTGAGTTCCAAAAACAATATTTACATAAGGGAATGTGCTAAGTATTTTATCTGCCATACCCTCTTGTTGCATCATACAACCACATATTCCTATAATTAAATCTGGATTTTTTTTCTTTAAAGCCTTAAGTTGTCCAAGGTTACCAAATACTTTATTTTCAGCATTTTCTCTAACACAACAAGTATTAAATAAAATTATTCCAGCTTCTTCTTTATTTTCTGTTCTTGAATACCCAATATTTTTTAACATTCCTGAAAGCTTTTCTGAATCTTCTTCATTCATTTGACAGCCCCAAGTTTCTATATAATATTTCAAATTCGTCTCTTGCATCTTTAAATCTCCTTTGTACAAATTTCTTAACCTTTGTATATTATAATAAATTTTTTATTCATTTTAAATAGAATATTATAATTTATTATAAGTAAATTATAGTATTCTATTATCTTTCCCATCTTGCTATATCATATCTATTATTAAACCCAATCCATTTATATAGAGAAATTGCATTAACATTATCTTTATCAACGCCTAAAGCAAGTTCTGATATATTCTTTTCTCTAGCCTTACTAATTAGGTTATCTAAAAGTAATTTACCTAGTCCCTTCCCCCTAAAAATATCGACTACCCCGAAATTAACAACAGTATACATTTTTCTAATATAGATTATTTGACCATACGCAACTACAACATTATTTATTTTCATAAAAATTGCTAAATCTTTAATGTAATAATCTTGCTTAAAATCATTTTCAATATCTTCTACTTCAATAGGTACACGATCAATATTTTTAAAAACATTATTTTGTATTTCACATCTTAATAAAGCATCGTTTTTTATATCTACTTTTTGAAATGAAATGAGAATATCATCATATTTTTCATTGCTATAAATATTAAGTAAATTTAATAATTTCATATCGTACTTTAAAGTAGATTTCAAATTCGTTATTTCATTTGTTTTATTATATTCATTTAATTTTAAATTCATAATAATAGATGGTCTTGCTTTCCTAAAACCTAAATTACTTAACAATTTGTTGTTATTTCTATTTTCAATAGATTCATAAACCAAATATTTCTCGTTAAATCTTTTTAAAATATCATTAGTAATAATATCAATATAGTTGTCTTCTACATACAAAGAAAAAACCTTAATTTGTGAATCAATAGGTATTTCATACCATATATATCCTATAAATTCTCCATTATACATAAAAAGCTTAACAAATTTCTTTAAAAATATCTTTGGAATAAAGGATTGATTATAATAATACTCAAAAAAGTCTTTATCATAGGTCTCTCTTTGAAAATTTTCTTCGTATAGTTTCTTAAATTCATCTAAATTACTAGACGATAATCTAACCAACGAAACCATATAAAACCTCATAAAATAAATTATTATATAATTTTAATATATATTAGAAGAGATTACATCTATACGATGTAATCTCCTTAGTAACTTTAACCTACGTTTTATTAATTATTCTGTATCTCTTATGCTAAGTGCTATTTTTTTAGCATCTTTATTAACTTCTAAGATTATACATTTAACATCTTGACCTACAGTTAATACTTCAGAAGGATGATTAATGTGGTTATGGCTTATTTTAGATATATGCACTAACCCATCTAATCCAGGTTCTAATTCTACAAATGCCCCAAAATCATTTATTCTTACAACTTTACCAAGAACTGCTGATCCAACAGGATATTTTTCTTCCACATTTGTCCATGGTTCTGGTGTTAATTCCTTAATGCTAAGTGATAATTTTTTATTTTCTTTATCTAAACCAATGATTTTAGCATTAACTACTTGACCTATTTTTAAAACTTCATCACAAGATCTTACTAATTTCCATGAAATTTGAGAAATATGAATTAATCCATCAACTCCATCAACTTCAGCAAAAGCTCCAAAGTTTGTAAATCTTTTAATTTCAGCAGATACTACATCACCTAAATTAAATTTCTCCCAAGCTTTTGATTCTTTTTCTTCTATTTGTTCTTCTAGAATTACTCTTCTAGATGCAACAATTTTAGAAGGATTTTTTCTAGAGAAATCAATTAATCTAACTTCCATTTCAGTGTTTACAAATTCACTTGTATCTTTTATAAATCTTACATCAATATGAGAAGCAGGAATAAATATTCTTACTCCGTTAAAGTTTGCAACTAACCCTTTTTCTCTTGCCTCTTTTACAAGTACTTTAAATGTTTCTTTTCTATCAAATAATCCTTCTAATAATTCTAAAGTTTCTTCTTTTTTATACTCTAATCTAGATAAAACAACGTAATTATCTTCATTTCTTAACTTAATTACTTTAGCTTTTATGCTATCGCCTTGTTTTAAATTTCTTAAAGTTTCTTCTAAATCTTCAGCATACGTTAATTCATTAAACGGGATTACTCCATCTGTCTTATACCCTACTAAAGAAACAAATACCTCTGAAGAACCTATCTTAAGGATTTCCCCCTGTACTTCATCTCCTATTCTAAATCTTAAATCCATTTGATCCATCAATTGTAATTGATCTTCCATCTATATATCCCCTTCCATTAATTCAACTACTTCATTTATAATCCAATCTGGAGTTGAAGCTCCAGCTGTAATACCTATTTTATTTATTGTACTATCATTAATTATCTCTGTTGATAATTCAGATGAATTTTCTATATGAATCGCACGTTTGCAATTCATCTTTGCAATTTGATATAATTTTGTTGTATTTGAACTATTCTTTCCTCCTACAACAATCATTAAATCTACTGTTTTTGATAATTCAAAAACACCCTTTTGTCTTATTTCAGTTGCTGCACAGATTGTATTAAATGCTAAAAGTTCCTTAGTTCTAACAGATAAATTTCTTATTGTGTTTACCCAATTTTCTTCTTTTTCAGTAGTTTGAGATACTACACATATCTTATTAGGTATTCTCTCAGGAAGCTCTCCATCTTTAGTTATTATGGCCTTATTATCACACCATCCATTTATACCTATTACTTCTGGATGATCTTTATCTCCTAAAATAACTATTTGATAACCTTCTTTAGAATATTTATTGACTTTCTTTTGGATATTAGTTACAAACGGACAAGTTGCATCTATTGTTATTATTCCTTTAGATTCTAATAAGTCCATTACAGCCTTTGAAACACCATGAGATCGTATTATAACTGCATCCCCTTTTGATAATTCATCTATGTTATCTATTGAAATTGAAAAAACATCATTATTTTCTAGATATTTTACAACATCATTATTATGAATTAGTGGTCCTAATGTATAAATTTTTTTACCGTAGTCTTTCTGAATTTTTACTGTCTGATCTACCGCTCTTTGAACCCCAAAACAAAAACCTGCACTCTCAGCTAAAATTACTTTTCTTTTCATGCTGTTTATCTCCTGTTGTTAAATTTTACTACCCAACAATATTATTGTAATTTATTTTTTATATAATTACAAATAAATTCTGTAACTTCTTCTATAGATAAATTAGAACTATCTATTTCAATTGCGTCATCTGCCATTCTTAATGGATCTACTTCTCTATTACTATCTATATAATCTCTTTTTATAATATCGCTTAATAAAGTATCGTAATTAACTTCTATTCCTCTACTAACTAATTCATTAAATCTTCTTTTTGCCCTCTCTTCTGCTGTTGCAGTTAAGAAAAACTTAAATGGTGCATTTTTTAATACTACTGTACCAATATCTCTACCATCCATTAAAACATTATATTTTTCAGACATATTCCTTTGTAAATTCACAAGCTTTTGTCTTACTTCAGGAATTGAAGCATAATTTGATACTATTGAGCTAATTTCTGGCATTGTAATTTTTTCTTGAACATTTTTTCCGTTTAATATCAAATCATCATTTTCAAAATGCATTTCTAATGTATCTATTAACTCCATTAGCCTTTTTATATCTGATGGCGCTATATTATTTTCCTTTGCCATTAAAGATACAGCTCTATACATTGCACCTGTATTTATATACATTAAATTAAATTCTTTACTTACTAACTTTGCTATAGTACTCTTTCCAGCACCTGCTGGTCCGTCTATCGCTACAGATATTCTCATTTATTTGCCACCTTTCTTGCTGCTAACCATTTATTTATCATTAAGATTATATTATGAATTTGTTAAGTAAACAAGATTTTATATATTTATTCCTGCTATATATCCTGTGGATAAAGCTATTTGAACATTATATCCACCTGTAAATGCATCTACATCAATTACTTCCCCTGCAAATGATAAATTTTCAATTATCTTTGATTTCATTGTAGATGGGTCGATTTCATTTGTAGATACTCCACCTGCTGTAACAATAGCTTCTGATAGAGGTCTTAATCCTTTTACAGTAATCTCAAAACTTTTTAATAAATCTACTAATCTTTTTCTCTCTTCCCTAGTTATTTCATTAACTTTTTTGTTCGGATCTATATTTGATAATTCAATTATTATTGGTATTGTCTTTTGTGGTAATAAATCATTTAATGAGTTTTTAAAATCGTTGTTTATATACTTTTTAAAATCTCTTTGTATTCTTTTGTCCAACTCTTGGTGATCTAAAGCTGGTTTAAAATCTATTAATATCTTAAAATTTTCATTTTCTTTTATATATCTTGAACCACTTAATGTTAAAGGTCCCGAAATACCGTAATATGTAAATTTAATTTCACCTTGCTCTTTATACAATACCTTATTATTAGATTTTATAACCAATCCTATATTTCTTAAAGATAATCCTGCTAATTCTTTTATAAATTCTTCTTTAATTTCTATAGGAACTAAAGAAGGTTTTAATTTTACTATTGTATGCCCTATATTTTCAAGTAGTTTAAAACACTCACCAGTTGATCCTGTCAACGGATATGATGCTCCTCCAGTGGCAAATATAAAGTTATCAGCATATATTTTTTTTGAATTATTAATTTCTACAGCAACAATTTTTGATTTATTCATTAAAATATTAGTTACCTTTGAATTTAATTTCACTTTAACGTTAGCTTCTTCAAGCCCATTATTTAATCCTTTAATAATATCAGATGATTTATCAGAGTATGGAAATATTCTTCCTCCTCTTTCTGTTTTTAATTTTATTCCTTGTGACTCAAAAAAATTTATTGTGTCCTCATTAGTAAATGTATATAAAGAACTATATAAAAAATATGGATTTCCAGGAATATAATCAAAAAATTCACTTATATCCTTTGCATTTGTTACATTACATCTACCTTTTCCAGTTATGAATAATTTTTTACCTATCCTATCATTTCCTTCTAGTAATGTAACATTATTATTTTTTGCAGCACTAATAGCAGCCATAATTCCTGCTGGCCCACCACCTATAACAACAACATCAGCCATATAAATCCTCCTAAAAACTAATTAATAAAAATTAAAGGAATTAACAAATGCTAATCCCCTTAATTGATTCTATTCTAATATCCTGAATTTCTCCCGTTATAAGAATAAACATTAAAATCATGCCAAATCTTTTCTAGATCATTAAAAATATTAGAAATTGTTTCTTTCTCTCTTAATCCAACAGCAACTATTAAAGCATTAATTACTGATAAAGGAGCAACAAGAGAATCAACAAATGATGCCATATTACTTTGAGCAACTAAAGTATAATCTGCTTTTGCATCTAATGGTGATAAATAACTATCTGTTATAGCTACCACTTTTGCTCCTCTATCTTGTGCTATTCCTAATGCATCTATCGTCTTTGAAGAGTATCTAGGGAATCCTATCCCTATAACTAAATCTCCTTCTCTAATACTTACCATTTGTTCAAATATATCTGAAATTCCATTACCTACAGTTTTTACATTCTGTAAAATTAGATTTAGATAAAATTCTAAAAATTCAGCTAATGCCATAGAACTTCTTAATCCTATAATAAATATTCTTTTGGCTTCGAAAATGCTATTAACAACAGCATCGAAAGTTTCGTAATCAATCTTTTCCATAGTTGCTCTTATATTCTCCATGTCAGATTTTAATACACCTTTCAATGTATATCCATTGCTTATATAATCATTTGATAGCTCTAATCTCTGAACAGTAGTCAATTTCGTTTTTATTAATTCATGAAGGGATTTTTGTAATTTTGGATAACCTGAGAAACCTAATTCTATTGCAAATCTAACAACAGTTGATTCAGAAACTCCTACAGCCTCTCCTAGCTTTGAAGCAGTCATAAAGGCAGCTTTATCGTAGTTCTTTAATATATAATCTGCTATTAGTTTTTGTCCCTTACTAAGTCTTGTAAACTTTGTTTGTATTAATCTCATAAGATCATTTGATTCACAATTATTATTTTTCTCCATAACTACCTCTTCTTATAATATATATAGATAAATAATTTTAGCATTATTTATCTTTTTAATCAATTAATTATTTTTTCTCAATTACAAATAAAACTGGTGATTTATTGCTTCTATTTATAATTTCATGTTTCATAACTGCATATCTATTTTTAGGTAAATTATCTAAATACTCTTTTATATAAATATACTCACTCATACCTTCATCATGGCCTCTATACGATGTAATTAACATCATTCCCTCTGATTCTAGAATATCTAATCCTAATTTTATACTTTCTAAAGATGAGTTATAGCAAGTAGTAATAGATTTATCACCACCTGGTAAAAATCCTAGATTGTATACAATGCAATTAACATTTTCTTTTATATATTCTAAAAATTTATGATGAGAATCATTAATTACTAGAACATTTTGCTTTTCCTTCTGTTTGTAAGTCTCACAAGCAATCTTTTGGATATCAAATGCATATACTAATTTAAAGTTATCAGCTAAAAAGTCTGTGTCAAATCCATTTCCTAATGTACCATCAATTGCTACGCTCTTTTCTTTTACAAAATTTTTTATAATATAATGTGTTAATGAACTAAAATCTGCTGTATAAGTAAACATAATCTATACCCTATAATCCTTTTATATAATTAACTTCTTCTTGAGTTAACAATCTCCAACTTCCTTTTTTTAAGTTACCTAATTTTATATTGCCCACAGATACTCTCTTTAATTTTAATACATTATGATTTAAAGAAGAGCACATTCTTCTAATCTGACGATTCTTTCCTTCATGAATAGTTATTTCAACAGTAGATCTTATAATATTTTCACCTGTCTTTTTAAGCGTAACTGTTTCTTCATCTATAATTTCTATATTAGCGCTAGATGTAACATATCCACCTATATCTACACCATTTTTAAATTTTTCTATTTCTTTTTCTGTAAATTTTCCTTCACATACAGCTATATATTTTTTATCAATAGCCACTCTTGGATGTATTATTTTATTGTAAATATCACCATCATTAGTAAGTAGTAAAAGACCTGAACTATCATAATCCAATCTACCAATTGGATAAATTCTTTCATTAACATCTATTAAATCTAATACAGTTTTTCTTCCTTTTTCATCACTTACTGATGTAATATATCCCTCTGGTTTATTTAACATTATATATATCTTTTCTTCTTCAGGTTTTATAACTTTATTACCGTACTCTACTATATCTGTATCTACATTTACTTTAGTACCTAGCTCAGTTATAACATTACCATTAACCTTAATTTGACCTGATAAAATCAGTTCTTCGCTTTTTCTTCTAGAAGCTACTCCACATCTAGCTATGTACTTTTGTAATCTTTCTTCCATTAAGTTCACTCCATTTTTAAATCTATTACTTTGTAATTATATCTTTATATATTTAGATATACAATAAAATTACGAGCAAAAATATAATAATTATACATTTTTCTTTATTAGTTAGATTTTATTTTAAATATATGCTAAAGTATATATTGTATAAATTATACCAAATCTATTTAAAACTACAATGGGGTGAAACTTATGTATATTGAGAATGTAAAAAAAGCAAGAGAAAATATCAAAGATGTAATCGTTAAGACTCCAATTCTTCATAGTAAAATATTTAGCGATTTATGCAATAATATAGTATATATGAAATGTGAAAATCTACAACTTACAGGTGCTTATAAGTTAAGAGGAGCTCTTAATAAAATAAAAGGGTTAACTGATTATGAAAAATCTCAAGGAGTGGTATGCTCCTCTGCTGGTAATCATGCCCAAGGTGTTGCATATGCTTCAAGTTTAATTGGTGTAGATGCAACTATAGTTATGCCCAAAACTACACCTTATCTTAAAGTACAATCAACAAAAAATTATGGTGGTAACGTTGTGTTAGAAGGTACTTGCTATGATGATGCATATAATGAAGCAAAAAGAATTGAAGCAAAAGAAAATAAGGTGTTCATTCATCCATTTAATGATATTGATATAATATATGGTCAAGGAACAATAGCATTAGAAATATTAGAAGATATTCCTAACATAGATTGTATAATTTGTCCAATTGGAGGCGGTGGTCTTATAAGCGGTATTTCATTAGTCGCAAAGGAAATTAATCCTTCTATTAAGATAATAGGAGTTCAATCAGAAGGTGCTGCTGCTATGGCTAATAGTTTTAAAAATAAAAGGTTAACTCCGCTAACTACTGTTAATACAATTGCTGATGGTATAGCTGTAAAAACTCCAGGAGATAAAACATTTGAAATAATAAAAGAACATGTTGATGAAATTATTACTGTTTCTGATGCCGAAATTGTAGATGCATTTTTATTACTTACTGAAAAACACAAGTTAATCGCTGAAGCTTCAGGAGTAGTATCATTAGCAGCATTAAAGAAATTAAATTTTACTGGTAAAAGAGTTTGTTCAGTTATTAGTGGAGGTAATATAGATATGCTAACTATTTCTACTCTAATAAATAATGGATTGGTTTCAGGTGGAAGGTTATTCTGTTTTTCAACTGAAGTTCCAAATACTCCTGGACAACTTCTAAAACTATCACAATTATTAGTTAAAGAAAATGCAAATATAGTCAGCTTAGATCATGATAAGTTTAAAGCAATAAATAGAATAAATAACGTTCTTGTAGAAATTACTGTTGAAACAAATGGAGATTCACATATTGAAAGAATAGTAAATGCTCTTGAAAACGAAGGTTATTCTATTCGAGTTATGTATTAATATTTAGAGGTTAATGTGTTTTTTTACATTAACCTCATTTTTTATTTTAAGAAAACTAACTAATTTTTGTATATTATTTTATATTTTGTGTTAATAATTATAATATTAATTTTTAGTTGGTGATAAATTTGTTTAAATATATGAAAAAAATTATACTTCCTTTATTTTTATTATTAATATTTTTTATTACATTAAGTTATGATTCCATAAGATTTTATTTTAATATAACAAAAGAAATAATCAATCTAAATAGTAACTTAGCTGTAATTGCTAGCAACTTTTATACAGAACCTACATCAGAAGTATCATATAAAGATGTAGTATATAAAAGTAGAGGAAATCTAGATTTAACCTTAGATATTTATAGTCCCAAAAAGACTAATAAGGGCGCATCCCCTGTTATAATATATGTTTTCGGTGATTCCTGGATGTATGGTAATAAAAATCTACCATCTGAATTATCGCCAATAATCGAAATACTAAGAAATGAAGGGTTTACAATAATATCTACTTCTTATGAATTATTAAAAACAGATGCAATTTTTGATAAACAAATATCAGATATTAAGGATACTATAAGATGGATATATAAAAATAAAGATATTTATAACTTTGATACTGATAATATAGGAATAGTATCCCCATCAGCAGGTTCACAACTTTCTATGATTGCCGCTTTTTCTGATAATAATATGTTTATAGATGATTTAAGTTTAGCCTCTTATCCATCTAATATATCTTACGTTGTAGATTTATTTGGCCCTACAGAATTATCAAAAATAAATATCTCTCTAGCTCCAACAGAAGTAGCAGAAAAATTTGACACATATGATATAGAAAATATTTCCGAATTATACAGTCCTATTAATTACGTAAAAGAAGATTTACCTAATACACTTATTATTCATAGTATAGTAGATACCATTGTTCCATATAGTAGTTCTTTAAAACTTTTTAATGAATCTAAAAATAACAATAACAACTTTGAACTTCTATCATTAGAAACTTGTACACACTATTTGGAGAATCTATCTACTAAGGAAGCTATTACACTATATTTTAAAATTCTAAGTTTTATATATAAAAACTCAAAAAATTAGGAGATAAATAAAATCTCCTAATTTTCTTATTATACTATATACTTAAATACTCATACTTATTGGTACTACTAATAGAGTTTTTCCTTCTACTTTAACTCTCGGCTCTGTAGGAATAATTAATCCATTGCTCTTTAGGCTATTATTTAATATACTATGTGAAGCAAGCAATTTTTCGTAAAACTCTGGTTGACCTGTTTTTCTTAACAAATGTATATATTCACCTTCTTCACAAACTCTTATGACCTTTCCTATTATTTTACAAGGACATCCAGCCCTTTCGTAAATATTACCATAATTATTAAATAAATATTGATTATTCATCATTACCACTACATCATTATTATTAGTATTAATAATTACATCTTGAGTATTATTTACATTTAAATAATCTCTAAGAGTTATTAAAGAACTAGATAGAACATTATAATTATATATATTACTAGATGTACTTTTAGCTAAAGAATTTAGAGTATCGCATCCTATACAATTAATTAAATTACAACAAACATCTACATAGGATAATATTGAATCTTCTCCAATAACTCCATTAAGCTGTATATAGTCTCCAACAGATATATCATCACTCATCCATTCATCGGAAACATTTTTTAATATGTTAGAATCATTTAATCCATTTACTAATTGATTATGAAGTTCGAATACAGTATAAATTCTTGTAAGTTCCTCTTCTCTTCTTATAAATCTTCTCCCATCTAATCCTTCAGCTTTTTCTTTAGTATTTGTTAAAGAATCTGCACTATTATAATTTTTACCTTTATATCCATCTCGTTCATCTCTTATACATCTATCCTCTTCAAAATATTGCTCTCTATCTTGAAATCTAATATTTCCTGAAATAGTTCTATCTTCGATCCACCTAGAAGTTCTTTTTTCTATATATCCCTTTATAACTAGGGAGTTTAAATTTTTTGTTAATTCTTCATCAAGATAAATTAATAAATCAGTAAGACCTATCAAGCTTTTCGCCCCTAACATAATCTTTATAGTAGATATCTTATTCCATTACAATAAAAAGTTTCATATTTAAAATTCAATTATAATAGCTCTAAATTATCAGTAGTTAACTTATATGTTACATCTTTTCTCTCAACAATTATGTTAATCTTATCATTTATTTCTTTATCATTGGTTATTTTATGTAATAGTTCCTTTGTAGGATTTATCGCATACGGTGTTCCAACTAACTTAAACATGGTATAATCTCCAGCTGTATCTCCATATGCATAGCTAGCTGATAAATCTATATTATACTTTTCTTTCATTTCCAAGAGAGCCTTTTCCTTACTTTCTGAATCCCACATAGGAATAACATCACCAGTATAGTTATTATTTTTATCACTTATATAAATTGTACCTTTA
Organism: Clostridium disporicum; assembly: GCF_001405015.1. Lineage (GTDB taxonomy): Bacteria > Bacillota > Clostridia > Clostridiales > Clostridiaceae > Clostridium > Clostridium disporicum_B. The sequence goes on along the minus strand of NZ_CYZX01000001.1, from coordinate 179,639 downwards.
AAATCATCCATATTATATTTTTGTGACATCTCTTTTACTAATTCATATGGGGATCCGGATATTGCAATAACTATGTGTCCTTGTTCTTGATGCCATTTTATTCTTTCTCTTGAAAAAGTATATACTCTATCACCTTTTTGTTCTATAACTTTTTTAGCTACATGCTCTATTTGCTCTTTGCTAATTCCTTTAATCGCTTCTACATAAATATCCACCATCTTTAAAAGATATGTATCATAATCTCCTTGCCTTTTATCCCATAATAAATATGCTGGACGTACTTCTTTATACCACTTCTCCTCGTCTACTAATTCATATTTAATTATTTTTTTAAATACTTCTGTAATTAAACCTTCTCTATAAATTGTTCCATCAATATCAAAAAAAGCTGCAATTTTTTTCATATTATCCTCCTTTGTTTAAGTTACTTTTATTTATTCTAATATACCCCTAATCAATAATCAACGAAAATAATATACTAAAAAGCAAAATAATAAATATTATCAATAGAGATATAAGCGTTGGTATAACTATATTAAAATATAAAATAATTAACTTAATACCAGTAAACATTAAAATAAATCCTACTCCATATCTCATACATTTAAACATCGAATCAAGTTTTACAAGTAAAAAATATAAACTTCTTAAACCTAAAATCGCTAAAATATTTGAACTATAAACTATTAATGGATTGGTAGTTATAGAAAAAATTGCTGGAATGGAATCTAGAGCAAATATAATGTCAGAACTCTCTATTAAAATCAAAATTAGCATTAATGGTGTTGCCAAAAGATGCCCATTTATTCTTACAAAAAACTTTTGACCGTATATTTTATTAGTTACTGGTATTATTTTTTGAATAAATCTCATAAAAAGATTACTTTTAAATTCTTCTGTTTCATTATGATTGGTAAATAGCTTAATGCTGCTTATTACAAGAATAAATCCAAAAATATATAGTAACCAGTGAAATCTATTTACTACAGCAATTCCTAAAAATATGAATATAAATCTTAATATCATTGCCCCAAATATACCGTAAGCTAAAACTCTATGTTGATAATTAATTGGAATTCCGAAGCTTGAAAATATAACAAGGAATAAAAATAAGTTATCTACACTTAAACTTAATTCGATAACATATCCACCTAAAAATTCTAATGCATCACCTGCTCCATATAGATAATAAATAATAATATTTACTGCTATAGCAAGACTAACCCAAAACAAAAAATTTCTTAAAGCACTTCTAGTATACAACATAACTCTCCTTATAAATTACTACAAGTTATTTATATGTGATTTGAGTTAAATATATATCTACAACATAATATTATTATTTTAAATACATAAACGCCAGAAATACTTTAATTGTATTTCTGGCGTAATATAATTATTTTTGTGTCATTTTAACTACTAGTTTTGCTAACACATGCTTATCATGTTGATTTCCTACATCCCAAAGTTCTTTCAGTAATCTTTCTTCATCATTTGCAGGTTCAACATGATTAGCTAGAAAACCTCCAACTTTTTCAGCTATATTATTTATACTATTATTTGATAGTCCAATATCTTCTCCTAAATCCACAGCTTTCCCTAGAGCTTCCTTCCAGTTATTCCATTCATTTGAATTATTCATGTGTTACCCTCCTAAAACTTTATAAGCTTAGTATTATCCTTATAAAAAATACTATTCAGTTTAGAATTACATTTAATTTAAAATTCTAATGTATAAGTTTTCCTGAATCACTAACATGAATTAACTCTTCTGGATAAGGCATAAAAAAACTTTGGTTTAGTAAATACTCTAAATCAAATCTTACTATGTATCCCTTTACTAAATATAAAGGTACTGAAAAAGGAACTAATCCCTTCTTATATTTATCTATTGTATTCCAAATAAACTGCATTTCGTCCTGCGTAATATTATCTTTAAAACTATCAACAGATTTTAATAATACATTTATATTTGATGTATATCTTGGAGCTCTCTCTAATAGTTTATTAAGATATTTTTCATATTCAATAAATACGGTGTTACTATTAAAAGATTCATCATTATAGATTAACGAATCTAATAATTTTGAGTACTTTTGACTATAAGCTAAAAATAATAGTGTATTTTGTAAATGAAAGTTTCTTAACATATCTTTATCATTACTTTTTTTAGCATTCCTAAAATTAGCTAATACAAATATTCTAGTTAAAAAATGTTCTCTAATTTTAAAATTTGTTAGTCTTCCTTCATCTTCAATTATTATATTAGGATATTTATTACTTACTTTTTTAACAAAAATTCCTTTTCCTCTTCTAATAGCAGCCCCTTTATCTACTGATGTATATATCTTAGCATCTTTTAATCCACATGTTGGAGATTTATTTTTTAAAATAAATCCATCAACATCTCCTAAATCAGTCAAAAACTTTTCTATAAAATCACATAATTTCCCTGTAACGTCTTCTCCTGTTTTTGATACAACTATCTCTAATTTATCATTTTTTTGAACTATTCTTAAAATATCCCTTGGAGTAGATAACCCTGAATCTGACTCTGGGCACACTGTTATAAATTCTACATATTTTTTTAAATTTTCTATAAAACTATTATTTTCAATTCCACCATTATATCTACAAGCATCAAAGCCTAAACATTTACTAATAACTAATATTGGCTTAACATCATAAGTCATAGAAATCTTCCTTCCTACATAGTTCTTATGATATTTTCTGTAGTTTAATGCTTATTTATTCAACATAAGGTTGTTTCTATAATTATTCAACTTGTTTTAATAATCTCTTTATTAGATCCATTGCTTTTCTTTCACCTAATTCTTCATGAACTATAACTATTATAGCTTTCACATCATTATCTGATGGATCCCATTTATAAGCTTGAAATTTTACTATTGCATCTTCAGGTAAATATTCTTCTATTTCATATCCTATTTCTTCAGATATAGTCATATACTCTTCAAATAGTGTATCTTCATCTAGGTCTTCTATTTTATAATTTTCTGATATAACTTCATTTAATTCTGATATATCTATACTTAAATTTAAAGCAACTATATCTTCTCTTTTTGAACCTTTACTCATGTCCTTTATTACTTTAAACTCTGTATTTTCTTCTATCACCTTTATAAAATCTTTACTATCAACAACTCTATTTCCAAATGCAATATACATTTTAATTCCTCCTAAGTATTATTATTTTATTGTTATATTACTACTTTTCGGGAATAGACTATCGTAAAATTTGTCAAACCCATCATCATTAATCATTACTTCTTCACTATCATTCACATAAAACTTACTCATAGTATTTACTATTAAATCAAATTTTTTTAAGTTATTCTCTTCAAGTAAAACTGTATATAAATACGCTAAATGATCATCCATATATTTTTGAATTACTTTTAAATCTTCTTCTGATAATTTATTATCTTTTAACATTTCTTTTATTGGACCATTCTTAAAAGCAAAATATGTTGATGCCTTTGCTATTTTTGAAATATATTCTTTTGGTACTCTATCTGTCATTATATAAAACTCCCTAACTTATCTAATCTATTTTATATTATTATATTCATCTTCTTTAAAACCAACTAGAACCGTATCATCTTTAATTAATATTGGTCTTTTAACAAGCATCCCATTTGTTGCTAGTAATTCTATTTTTTCTTCATCTGTCATAGATTTAAGCTTATCTTTTAATGCCATCTCTTTATATAATTTACCTGATGTATTAAAGAATTTTTTTACTTCTAAATTACTTTGTTTTATCCACTTTGCTAATTCTTCTTTAGTTGGATTCTCTTCAACTATATGTCTCTCGACAAAGTCAATATTATTGTTTTGTAAATTTTTTTTAGCTTTTATACAAGTTGTGCATTTAGGATAAGATATAAATAATGTCATAATTTCAATCTCCATTCTTTAGTTTTTTAATAATTTTATCATACTTGTCTATTTATGATAAGTAAAATTTAATTTATCTTCGTACTTTTTTAATATTTTCATCTAACTTTGTGTATAATTAATACTATAAACTATGTGGAGGGATATTATGAATTATGCTTTAATTCAAAATCTAATAAACATAAATGATTATACTACTGCAGAACTTTTATTAAAAAGTAATCCATGTAACGATTCAATTTGGCATTATTTGTATAGCAAAGTACTGCTTTCAAAACAATGGTTTGATGAAGCGTTAAATCATCTTAAAATTGCTAATGATTTATCTCCAAATAATTCAATATATAAAGATGATTTAGTTAATTTCTTTGGAAGAGGAAAACGTTATAGCGATGATTACAATAGATCCGGATACAGACACCATAATAGAGGCTGTTCTTGCTGTTGTTGTGATGATTGCTGTTGTGATTGTAATTTTAGTTGCTGCGATTTAATTTGTTTAGATACATGTTGTGAATGTATGGGCGGTGATTTAATAGACTGTATTTAAAAATATATATCATAAAAGATACGTAATTTTTTAAAAGTGACAAAAGGCGAAGATTTATTAATCTTTAATCGCTATTTGTCACTTTTAAATTACTATTAACTCTTAATTACCAGTTTAAAAAATTCGCTTATTATATACACTTTTTTAAACTTATATCTTCCTATTTTACACATTTTATTATTTCAAATATTAAATATTTATATAAAAATTTGATTCATTCATTCAATCACTCTTTCTTTAACTTAAGAATATATTATAATAATTCAATAGTTAATAAAGGAGCTATATATATATGAATCCTTATAAGGTTTTAGGTATTAGACCTAATGCATCTAAAGATGAAATTGAAGTTGCTTACAAAAATATAATAGAATCTAATAACCTTAATGCTAATTCAGATAATCCGGTAGAATTTTTAACCGAAGAAAAGCTTTCAAAAGTTAATGAGGCCTTTCATACATTAACAAATGATATAAAATTAAAAGAAATAAGAGATTTAATAGAATCTGAACAATTCCTTGCTGCTGAAACAGAGTTAAATTTAATTACTGATAAAAAAAATGCAGAATGGAATTATTTAAAAGGCTTTGTTTTATTAAAAAAAGGTTGGTTCAGTGCTGGTGTTAATCATTTAAAAACTGCTGTAGAATTAAATCCAGATAATGATGAATATCAAGAAACTATGCGCCTATTAACAAGAAAAATATCTCAAATTAGAGCCAATTACGCTAGAGTAACTGCACAAAATAATTCTCAAAATGATATGGATCTCTGCGGTGGTGGAGCTGGACAAGGAATGGGTAATGGCGGAGACATGTGTGGAGGTAATCAAGCTAATGCAGCCAATATACTAAATAATATGGCAGGTGGCGCAAATCCTCTAGCAGGTGGTGGAAATCCTTTAGCTGGAGGCGGTAATATGCAAAACGGAAATCCACTTCAAAGTATGTTAATGCAAAACTTAATGTCACCAAATAATATGAATATGTGTGGCAATGGCGGTGGCGGTATGTGCTAATTTCTAACTAAAGGAGCATCTTAATGTTTGGATATATTACACCATTAAAAATTGAGCTTAAGGTAAAAGAATTTGAATACTTTCGTAGCTACTACCATGGTTTATGTTATTCAATAAAAAATAACTTTGGGAATATACCAAGATTAACTTTGAACTACGATATGACTTTTATTGGTTTTATATTAGAAGGGTTGAGTAATGAATCCATTATTATTGAGAATAAACGATGTATTAAGCATCCTACTTATGATATTCAAGTAATAAAAGATACAAATGCATTAAAATATGCTGCAAATTTAAGTGTTACTTTTTTTGATTATAAGCTAAAAGATAATATTAATGATGATAATAATAAGAAAAGCAAAGTTTTCAATATCTTTCTATCTCCATATAGTAAAAAGGCAGAGTTAAATTATGCTAATATTAATAAAATTATAAAAACTAATCTAGCTACTTTATCAAGTATGGAAATAAATAAAAATTTTGATACCTTTGACGAAGTTTGTCATCCTTTTAGTGATATAATGGCTTCTATTCTTAAAAATTATCCTCATACCCTTTATAACGATTCTTCTACCTTAAGGGAGATGTTATATAAACTAGGATATTATATCGGTAAATATATTTATCTTATGGATGCTTTTGATGACTTAGAGGACGATATTTTATCTAATCAATTTAATCCACTTATAGTAATTCATAAATTAAATAAAGAAAACTATAAGGATAATCTTGAAAATATAATAGCTGAAATGGATTTTTTGATTTTAAGTTGTATATCATATTGCAAGGATATTCTTGATTCAATTCCTCTTATAAAGCATAAAGAAATATTAGAGAACATTGTTACCTTAGGAATGCCTAATGAGTTTTACAAAATATGCAATGAAATGTACAAAAAAATACCTCCTAAATAATAGGAGGTATTTTTCTTATTTTTGATAGGCAATTATATCTTTTTTACTATCTTCTATGATATTTTCATCTTTATCTAATTCATATATATTAGTAACTGTAACTTTATTTATTTCACCATCTAATTCTGTGATTCTAGCTAAGAAATAACTATTTACTTTTTTATCTAACATTGTTGGTTCATCCATAGTTGTTACATATTTCCCTGTTGATGTTTCAACAATTATTTCGCATTTATTAGCTTCTGATCCAAACATAAATTTATTTTTAGAATCATTATAAACTTTAACTCTTAATATACCGCCTTCAAACAATTTAATATTTTTAGCTAAATTTAGAGTCAATTCACCTTTATTGTACATAGGAATATCAAAATTTTCACATGCTATAATCCCGTCTGGAGAGATAGCCCATCCATCTTCTTCTTTTATTAGAGCATACTCATAGTCAGCAGTAGTTTCTTCCTCATTAGCTTTTGAAGTTATTTTTATAGTAGCTCTTTTGATTGTGTCACTATAATCCTCCATACTAACTAACTCAGAATTTACTATTTCATATTCTTTTTTAGATTTTTCTAATATTTTTTCAATTGTAGATAAGTCATATCCTGTTGAATCTACATATACATCTGAATATAATTTCACCATTTCACTTACATTTTTTTCTTCATTATCTTTAATAAATGTTTCTACTAATTCTTCTGGAGTTCCTAATCTAACAGGTTCTACTTCTGCTTTAGTACCACACCCTACTAAAGATAAGCTGGCTAATCCTGCTACCAATAATATTTTTAAAAACCTTTTACCTTTAAACATTTTCATTCTCCTTTGTAAAATATGTTTTATTATTCTTACTTATTATAAATCAATTTCCTACCATTATAAATATTTTTTTCTAAAATTAATAAAAGATTCATTAATTTTAATGAATCTTTTATTAATACTTAATTTATTATAAACCAAATTTTTCATGCAATAAATTCATAGCTTGTGCTAATTTGCTTGTATAAATTAAACACCAGATAGTTATATTAGAATCTGTAGTTTGAAGTACTTCAATATTATTTTCTGTTAAAGTATTAATTATTTTAGCCATCACTCCAGGTACTCCAGTCATTCCGCTTCCAACTATTGCAATGGTACTGCAGCCTTCAACTGTAGTAAAGTTTATATTAGCTTTAGTTAATACTTGATTTAATTTTTCTTTTTCATCTGCATTTATTGTGAAAATTTGATGAGCTGGAAAAATATTGATTAAATCTAAACTAATATTATTTTTTGCTAGACTATCTAATAAACTTCTATATGCTGCATGATTTGGATTTTCTGATAATCTTACTCTTACCTGAATTCTATTATCTAAATGAGTAATTCCAGTTATAAAGCGCTTATTTTCCTCTGAAACGTCTCTAATAATTAAGGTTCCTTTACTATCTGACATAGTGTTTTTTATTATAAGTGGTATATTAGCTTTTTTAGCTAAGTCTACAGCTTTAGGATGAATAACTTTAGCACCTTGATCGGCCAATTGATAAACTTCATTATAAGTTACTTCGTCTATTAACGACACATCATCTACTAATCTTGGATCCGCTGTCATAATTCCGTCAACATCTGTATAAATTTCAATCTCTTTCGCCTTTAAAGCTACCCCTAGAATACACGCTGAAGTATCACTTCCTCCACGGCCTAACGTTGTGATTAAGCCATCTTTAGTAATACCTTGGAATCCTGTTACTACTGGAACTATTCCATTTTTCACAAGTTCTAAAACTTTACTTGGATCTGTATTAATAAAGCTAGCATTAGTAAAATTATCGTCAGTTAATATACCAGCTTGGCCACCTGTCAATGGAACAGCTTTTATTCCGTAATTATAAAGAGTATTACATACAACAACCGAACTAATTATTTCCCCACAACTCATTAATAAATCTTGAGCATTTTTATTATCACTCATAAACTTTTTTCCTACAAGTGATAATAGTGTATCAGTTGAATATGGATCACCTTTTCTCCCCATGGCAGATACTACAACAACAGGACTCATTCCGTTATCAATAGCAGCTTTAACTTTAGTAGCTAATTGTTTTCTTCTTTCCTCTGTAGATACAGATGTTCCCCCAAATTTTTGCACTATAATTTCCAAGGATTGTTCCCCCTTAAAATTTAAGCAGTGCATAACTGTTTTTAAGCTCGTGCACGCCTAATTTTTGTTTCATCTGCAGAGATTACTATTACATTAGCTCCAACCTTTGTAACACAGTCCCATGGAATTTCTACATATTCACGGCTAGATAAAAAACTAAATTTACTACCATTTACTCCTACGATCATATATTTTATATAACCATTTTCATCTATAATAAAATCAATGTTCTGAGCATTGTCATATTTCTCAGCTGATTCTAAATTAAATATTTCAAATCTTTCTAATTCACTAAGCATTTTTAAGCTATTATCTGCTTTTTTTTCATAATATTCATAATCTTTCATAAGAACTACCCCCTTATCTATACATAAGTTTATGCGTTTAGGAGGTAGTTTAGTACACTTCATAATTCAATTATTGTTATATTATAAAATTATTTTATTATTGAGTTTAATTTAGTAATATCTACACTTTGCCCAACATATGCGGAGCTAATAATTCCTGGTTTAAAGCATCTCTCCAATACACAGTTTATGTCTTCATTACTAATTTTGTTAATTTTATTTATAACATCTTCTTGAGTCTTTATTTTGTTTTGTAATAAAACTGATTTTGCATTTGCAAACATTCTAGACGAAGTGCTTTCTAATCCCAAAATATAAGATGCCTTTATTTTTTCCTTATTAATTTTAAGTGTTTCTTCACATATACCATTCTTACTAAACATTTTTAATTCTCTATCTATTACTTCTAAAGCATTATCAGCAAATTGTTTGCTTAATCCAGTATATATATTTAAAGTACCAACACCTAAATATGTTTGAGGGTATGAATATACTGTATAGCATAACCCTAGTTCTTCTCTAACCTTTTGAAAAAGTATTGAAGACGCTCCTCCACCAAATACGTTATTTAATAATAATAACGAATAAGATTTATCATCAGCATAAGGTAGCCCTTGTAATCCAAGATTAATATGAAGTTGTTCTATTTGCTTCTCTGTAAAAGCACTATCATTATGAAGTGTTGGAATTGTATATTGAGGTGTATATTTATCAGTTGTTTTCCAGCCACCAAAATAATGCTCGATTTTCTTTTTAAGTTCATCTATATCAAATTTTCCACAAATACTTATTACAGAATTAGAAGGTGTATAATGTCTATCTATATAGTTTTTTATTTTCTCTCTATCAAATGATTTAATTCTATCTATTGTTCCTAATATAGGATATGCTAAAGTACTATCTCCAAATATAGCTTTAGAATGTATATCATCTAAAACATCTTCTGGATTATCTTCGCTCATATTTATCTCTTCAATGACTACGCCTTTTTCTTTTTCTATTTCTTCTGCATCAAATTTAGAATTTAATAACATATCAGATAAAACATCTAAACACAAATCCATTTGGGTATTTAAAGATTTTAAATAATAACAAGTAGTTTCTTTACTTGTAAATGCATTTATTTGTCCACCAATATTTTCTATTTCCTGCACTATATCTTTAGATGTTCTTTTTTCTGTTCCTTTAAAGAACATATGCTCAATAAAATGAGATATCCCATTCTCATCTTTAGTCTCATTTCTTGATCCATTTTGGACCATTACACCAATACTTATTGAATTAACATGTTCAATATACTCTGTTACTACTCTTAGTCCATTATCTAATGTATATAAAGTAAACATAATTTCCTCCCTCACTTTGTTGCTTTGCTTTTAGTTTATTTTAATATAGTAATAATTATTCTCTATATTAAAAAAAGAGAATTTAATAATTCTCTTTCATTAGTATATTATTCACTTTTTTCTTCTTCATCAGGTAAAGCATCTTTTCTTGATAGATTAATTCTGCCTTGTTGATCTATTTCAGTTACCTTAACTAAAATTTCGTCTCCTACAGAAACAACATCTTCAACTTTATTTACTCTAGCCTTATCTAATTTTGAAATGTGACAAAGTCCTTCTTTATTTGGTAATATTTCAATAAATGCACCGAATGTAGCTATTTTAGTTACCTTTCCTAAGTAAACTTCACCTGGTTGCACTTCTTTTGTTAATCCTTCTATAATCTTAATAGCTGCATTAACACCATCATGATCAGGAGAAGATACAAATACAGTTCCATCTTCTTTGATATCAATCTTAACACCAGTATCTGCAATTATTTTATTAATTACCTTTCCACCAGCACCGATTACATCTCTGATCTTTTCTGGATCGATTGTAATAGTAGAAGTCTTAGGAGCAAATTTAGAAACTTCTTTTCTTGCTTCTGGTAAGCATTCATTTATTTTATCTAAAATAAATAGTCTAGCTTTTCTTGCATCATTTATAGCCTTAGTTATTACGTTAAAGCTTAATCCTGCAATCTTTGTATCTACTTGAATTGATGTAATCCCTTCAGTAGTACCAGCAACTTTAAAGTCCATATCTCCAAAGAAATCTTCAATTCCTTGGATATCAGTTAATACTTCTTCTTCAGTTAAATCTTCTGAAGTTATTAATCCCATAGCTATACCAGCAGCTGGTCTTTTTATTGGAACCCCTGCATCTAATAATGCTAATGTTGAACCACAAACTGATGCTTGTGAAGTTGATCCATTAGAACTTAATACTTCTGATACTAATCTAATAGTATATGGGAATTCTTCTTCAGATGGTATTAGTGGCTCTAATGCTCTTTCAGCTAAAGCACCATGCCCAATTTCTCTTCTACCTGGACCTCTTAATGGTTTTACTTCTCCAACTGAATATGCAGGGAAGTTGTAGTGATGCATGTATCTCTTAGATTCTGTTTCACCTATACCATCAATTATCTGGATATCACCAACTGCTCCTAAAGTAGCAACAGTCATTACTTGAGTTAATCCTCTTGTAAATAATCCAGTTCCGTGTGTTCTTGGAAGTAATCCAACTTCACAACTTATTTTTCTTATTTGGTCGAAGTCTCTTCCATCTGGTCTTCTCTTATGATTTAAAAGCATATCTCTAACAACTTCTTTTTGCATGTTATATACGATTTCTTTTATATCAGATACATTATCAGGATATTTTTCAGCAAACTCCTCATTAATCTTATCGTTTACTAAATCCATTGCAGCATTTCTTTCATCTTTATCTGTAATCCACATTGCTTCTTTTATCATTTCACCAGCAAATGTAGCTATTTCAGATTTTAATTCACTATTTGGTTTGTAAAGTACAGGTTCATCCTTTGTTTTACCAAACTTACTCATAGCTTCTTCTTGGAATTGAATTATATCTTGACACTTATCAAATCCATATTCAATTGCTTTTATCATTACATCTTCAGGTATTTCATCTCCACCTGCTTCAATCATCATAACTCTATCTTTTGTAGCACAAACAGTTAATTGAAGAATACTTTCTTCTCTCTCAGTTGAAGTTGGATTTAAAACAAAGTTTCCATCGATAAGTCCCACTTGCACCGCAGCAACAGGAGTTGTGAAAGGTATACTTGATACGCATAATGCCATAGAAGCAGCATTTATTGCTAGAATTTCTGGTAAGTTATCTTGTTCTACAGATACAACTGTACAAACCACTTGAACATCATTTCTATATCCCTTTGGGAATAAAGGTCTAAGAGGTCTATCTACTGCTCTACCAAAAAGTATTGCATTTTCAGAAGGTCTTCCCTCTCTTTTAATAAATCCACCTGGAATTTTCCCAACAGCATATAATCTTTCTTCATACTCAACGCTTAATGGGAAAAAATCTATACCTTCTCTTGGTTTTTCTGAAGCATTAACATTAGTTAGTATTACTGTATCTCCATAGCTCATAAAAATAGCTGCATTTGATAACATTCCAACTCTACCAAATTCAACTTTCATATTTCTACCTGCTATATTTTTTTCAAGCACATTAATCATTTAATAACCTCCTTTCAGGTCTATCATACAAATATAATTTTTTAAAATAATAGAGCGGAAAAACCCGCTCTAAAGATTATCTTCTTAAGCCTAATTTTGAAACGATAGCTCTGTATCTTTCGATATCTTGAGCAGCTAAGTAGTTTAAGAATCCTCTTCTTTGTCCAACCATCATTAAAAGACCTCTTCTTGAGTGGTGGTCTTTCTTGTGCATCTTTAAGTGAGCTGTTAAAGAGTTGATTCTTTCTGTTAATAATGCGATTTGAACTTCTGGTGAACCTGTATCACCTTCATGTCTTCCGAATTCGTTGATTATTTCTTGCTTTCTGATTTTATCCATTTTTCTTACCTCCGTAAATATATCCCCTAGCTCCATGAAATGAGAAATCACCCTCAAATCTTAGAAATAGGTTTTCCATAAAGAATTATAGCAAACTAATTATGTCTTGTAAATACAAATTAATTATTTCCTATAATTTTGTTATATTTATAATTACAATAAACTTATAAGTCTATTTTTGTCTTATTGTTTCTTTACCTTCAGCCAAGATTTTATCTTTTTTTAATTGACATACTAATTCATCAATTCCACTGAATTTCATTTCATCTCTTATTCTATCAATAAAATATAATTTTATTTCTTCATCATATATATACTTATCAAAATCTAGAATATAGGTTTCTATAGTTAATTCTTTCCCATTTACTGTAGGGTTATTCCCAATTGATGTAATTCCTTTATAAATTTTACCATTTACTTCAACATTAGTATAATATACCCCTACTTTAGGTATTAATTTATCTGCTGTTAAATTAATATTAGCTGTTGGAAACCCTATTTGTCTTCCAAGTTTTTTACCATGAACTACATTACCGTTAATTGTATATGGTCTTGATAACATCTTATTAGCTATAGCTACATTTCCGTTTAATATTTCTTTTCTTATTCGTGTAGAGCTAACAACATCACCTTCATATATATATGGCTCCATTACATAAAGTTCATAATTATATTTTTCTTTAAGTTCATTTAAAAGATCAATATCCCCTAGATTTTTATAACCAAATCTAAAATTGAACCCAACAACAATTCCTCGTATAGAATAGTCATTACATAGCCATTTTATAAATTCTTCTGGATCCATTTTCATTACTTCTTTATCAAAAGTTTTTAACGCTAGAATATCAACATTTTCATTTAGTAATATATCGATTTTCTCTCTATTAGTCATTAGCAAATCTAGATTATTTTCAGCCATTATTACTGTTCTAGGATGATTCTTAAAAGTAAATACCATCGATTTACCTTCATTATCCTTAGCTAATTCTTTAACCTTATTAATTAAAGATAGATGTCCAATATGAAGACCATCGAAGCTGCCTAAAGCAACATAATTGCTTCTTTTTGGTTCTAATAAATTAACATTATCTAATACTAACATTATCTTCTCCTAAGTAATTAATAACTTCTCTATCTTAAATCCATTATTGTTCTTACTTCCAATTCCTAATAAATTATTATTTTCATCATATACTCTATATAATTTATTAGCAATTAATTTCTCATTTGCAACTCTCGAATCAAATACATTAACTCCATTAACTAAAAGCTTAGCAAATTTATTATTCACAACTATCTTGTCAAATTCATTTAAAGCTTCTTCTATCGAAATTAAATTTTGAGTTAAATTATCTTTAGTTAGTTCATTTATATTAACTGAATTTTCTATTAAAAATCTAGAAGTTTTTACTCTACACAACTCTGTCATAGCTGCATAAACTCCAAGTTTCTCTCCAATATCGTAACATAAGCTCCTTATATATGTTCCTTTTGAGCAAGTTACTTTCATAGATATATATGGATTGTCAATTTTAATATCTTCTATATTATATATAGTTATATTTCTCCCTGGTCTTTCAACTTCTATTCCTTTTCTAGCTAATTCGTATAATCTTACTCCATTTTGCTTTAACGCTGAATACATTGGTGGAACCTGACAATATTCTCCTTTAAAAGAGTTTATTGCATTTAATATTTCCTCATATTTTAAGAAAGAGCTATCTCTTTCTTCAAGAATTTCACCTTCTAAATCATAAGTAGTTGTTTTTAATCCTAGTTTAAAGGTAACTTCATAAATTTTTTCTGAATCCATTATGTAATCAATAATTTTTGTAGCCTTACCGATACACACAGGTAAAACCCCTGTTGCTTCAGGATCAAGAGTACCAGTATGTCCAACCTTTTTGATTTTGCATACCTTTTTAACTTCTCTAACTACATCAAAAGATGTCATTCCCTTTGGTTTAAAAATATTTAAAACACCATTCATATTCTACAACTCTTTCTCTATTTCTTTTAAAAGAATTTCTTTTACTTCATTTATAGATTTCTCTTTAATAGCTATCCCAGCAGCTTTAGTATGACCTCCACCACCGAAAATCTCAGCAATCTTTCTTACATCTACATTATTTTTTGAACGTAAACTACATTTTACGCCATTCTCAACTTCTTTAATTAAAAGTGTAACTTCTACACCTTTAATTTGTAACCCATAAGATATAATGTCAGACGTATCACCAATTTCTATACTAAATTCATCAGCAAAGCTATTTGGTAATTCAATTAAAGCTACTTTCCCATCTAATACTAATTTCATATTACTTATTACTTTACCAATGAACCTTACTCTATCAAATTCCTTATTATCGAAAAGACTTTGATAAATATAAGTATTATTTACACCAATCTTTTTTAAATTACTAGCAATTAGTAAAGTTCTATCTGTTACATTTGAATGTCTAAAACAACCTGTATCTGTAACTAAAGACGTATATAGGCACGTAGCAACATTTAATGTTTTTTCATTACTTATAGATAAATCTACTCCTAATAACCCTAGAAGCTCATATACTATTTCGGCTGTAGCAGATGCTGATGTATCTACATAATTACTATCTCCGTAAAAATCATTAGAAAGGTGATGATCTACATTTAGTAAAACACCATTAAAATTATTTAAATTAGCACAAACTCTTTCTAAGTTTCCACAATCTAAAACTATTACAACATCTGTGTCTTCAGTTGGTTCTGTTATATTTCCTGTTACTTCATTTGATGTAGGAAGATAATTAAGATTTTCACTTAACTTATCTTTTGATATGATGTAAGCATCTTTATTAATAATACGTAATCCTTGTAGAAGTGCAAGGACACTACCTACAGCATCACCGTCTGGTGATACATGGTAGGTAATGCCTATCTTTTTTGCACCTAATAATATTTCACTAATAGACTTTAAGTCCATTTTTATTTATCCTTAACCTTTGCAATTAGTTCTTCAATATGCATTCCATAATTAATTGAATCGTCTAATTCAAATAATATTTGTGGATTATATCTTAAATTAATTCTTTGACCAATTTCTCTTCTAATATATCCACTTGCATTCTTTAAGGCTAAAAACGTATTATTTTTTTCTTCTTCATCTTTTCCAAATATACTTACATAAACTTTTGCGTATCTTAGGTCTTTAGTAACTTTTACATCAGTAACAGAAACCATTGCAGTAAGTCTTGGATCTTTAATTTCATTTCTTATAATATTACTTATTTCTCTTTTTACTTCTTCGTTTATTCTTCCGCCTCTATAGTTAGCCATTTAAATCACCTCTTAAAGCTCTTTTCTTTTAATAGCTTCCATTGAATATGACTCGATTACGTCACCTTCTTTAAGATCATTGAATTTTTCAACGCTTAATCCACATTCATATCCTCTTGCAACTTCTTTAGCGTCATCTTTAAATCTCTTTAAAGAAGCAAGCTTTGATTCAAATATAACTATTCCATCTCTAATAACTCTTATTTCAGAATTTCTAACTATTTTACCATCTGTTACATAACATCCAGCTATAGTTCCTACATTAGAAATCTTATATGTCATTCTTACTTCTGCTTTACCATTAACAACTTCTTTATATTCTGGATCAAGCATACCTATCATAGCTGATTTAACATCTTCTATAGCATCGTAGATAATTCTATAAGTTTTAATTTCAACGCCATCTCTATCAGCTTGAGCGATTGCATTGTTATCAGGTCTTACATTGAATCCTATAACTATTGCATTAGAAGCAGCTCCTAAAGTTACGTCTGTCTCTGTTATTGCACCAACAGCTCCATGAATAACTCTTACTTTAACATCATCAGTTGATAGTTTTTCTAATGATTGCTTAATAGCTTCTACTGAACCTTGAACGTCAGCCTTAACAACTATTGATAATTCTTTTACTTTTCCTTCTTGAATTTGGCTATATAAATCTTCTAGAGATACTCTATTAGATGATTGATGACTAGCAGTTCTTATCTTTTCTTTTCTAGCTTCAGCCATATTTCTAGCAGTCTTTTCATCTTTAACAACTACAAATCTATCACCTGCTGCTGGAACTTCAGATAAACCTAATACCTCTACTGGAATTGATGGACCAGCTGATTTTATCTTCTTTCCTCTATCATCAAACATAGCTCTTATTCTACCATAAGTAGAACCAACTAAAATTGAATCACCAACATTTAAAGTACCATTTTGAATAAGTAAAGATGCTACAGCTCCTCTACCTTTATCTAACTTAGCTTCTATAACAGTTCCTTTTCCTTTTCTATTAGGATCAGCTTGTAATTCTTGCATTTCAGCAGTTAAGATAACCATTTCTAGAAGACTTTCAAGATTTTCACCTGTCTTTGCAGAAACAGGAACACATATAGTATCTCCACCCCAGTCTTCTGATACTAATCCATGCTCTGTTAATTCTTGCTTAACTCTGTCAATGTTAGCACCTGGTCTATCTATCTTATTTATAGCTACTATCATTGGAACTCCAGCAGCTTTACAGTGGTTTATAGCTTCTTTAGTTTGAGGCATTATTCCATCATCTGCAGCAACAACTAATATTACTATATCAGTAACTTGTGCACCTCTTGCTCTCATTGCTGTAAAAGCTTCGTGACCTGGAGTATCTAAGAATGTAATTTTTTCACCATTTAAAGTTACAGTATAAGCACCTATATGTTGAGTGATTCCACCTGCTTCTGATGCTGTAACCTTTGCATGTCTTATAGCATCTAATAATGATGTCTTACCATGGTCAACGTGTCCCATTACAGTAACTATTGGAGGTCTCTTTTCTAAGTTTTCTTCTGAAACTTCTGAATCATCTTCAAACTTTTCTAGTTCATTAGTTTCTTCTTTTCTTGCAACTAAAACTTCATATTTTTCACATACTTTTTCAGCTGTATTGAAATCTATTTCTTGATTTAATGCAGCCATAACTCCTGTAAATATTAAAGTTCTAATTACGTCGTTACTAGGCTTACCAAGTTTTTCAGCTAATTCTTTAACTGTTATAGTGTCACCTATTTCAATAACTCCTGAAGCAGCTTCAGCATTTCTTTCAATTTCTTCTTGCTCTAATTGCTTCTTAGTTTTTTTCTTTTTTCTTACACCTTTGTTTAATTCTTCAGCTAATTGCTCTTCATATTCGTCAACGATAGTTTTCTTTTCTCCATCTTCTGAATTACTATCTGAAGATCCACCTAATAATTCTTTTATAAGCTCTGCATCTTCATCTTCAATAACGCTCATATGGTTTTTTACTTCTATGCTAAATTCGTCCATTAATAAATTTATTAAATCTTTAGAGCTAACATTAAGCTCTTTTGCCAATTCATATACTCTAATCTTTGACAATAAAATCACCCCCGGTTAATTTGTTACTTTTTCTGTTTGGTACAATGCTAATAGCTTTTCTGCCATATTTTTATCTTTTAAAGCTAAAATTTTAATTTCAGCTCTTCCAATAGCAATTCCAAGCTCTTCTTTTGAAAAATCTTCAATTAAAGGTATTTGTTTTTCTGCACAATGATTTCTAAACTTTCTTTTTGTACTATCTGATGCATCATTAGATAGTATTACAAGATATAAATTAACTTTATTTCTTTGTTCATCACACTTGCTATAACCTTCAATTAAATTTCCAGATCTTTTTGCTAAACCTAGAAAGTTAAAAAATCTATTCATTTTCTATCTCATTCCTTAGTCTGTTGTATATCTCTTCATCTATAACAACATCTAGATTTCTACTTAATCTCTTTGCTTTAAAAGCTTTTTCAAGACATTCAGAATTTTTGCATACATAAGCGCCTCTTCCAGATTTTTTACCAGTTAAATCTACTGAAACTTCTCCATCTGGGCTCTTAACGACTCTTATAAGCTCTTTTTTGGGTTTCATCTCCATGCAACCAGTACACATTCGTAAAGGTATTTTTTTTACTTTCATAAAAAATCACCTCTATTCTGCTGATGCTTCCGCTTGAGATTTGCTCTTTATGTCTATCTTCCATCCTGTTAATTTCGCAGCCAATCTAACATTTTGACCTTCTTTACCTATAGCTAACGAAAGTTGGTTATCTTCTACAACAACCTTAGCTGACTTGTTTTCTTCATCTACATCTACACTTAATACTTTTGCAGGACTTAAAGCACTAGCTATAAATTCTTCTGGATCTTTACTCCATTTAATTATATCTAATTTCTCACCTTTAAGTTCATTTACTATATTTTGAACACGAGCACCCTTAGGTCCAACGCAAGCTCCCATTGGATCAACATTTTCATCGTGAGAAACTACAGCAACTTTACTTCTTGATCCTGCTTCTCTTGATATACTCTTGATCTCTACTACACCTTCATGAATTTCTGGAACCTCTAGTTCAAATAATCTTTTAACTAATCCTGGATGAGTTCTTGATACAACAACTTGAGCTCCTTTTGGTGTATTTTTAACTTCTACAACATATAACTTAACTTTTTCTGGGAATTTATAGATTTCTCCAGGCATTTGCTCATTTGGTCCTATTGCTGTTTCAAGTTTTCCTATATTAACGAATACATTACCTTTATCTTTTCTTAATATTGTACCAGTGATGATATCATATTCTTTTTCTTTATACTCGTTATATATAATGCTTCTTTCAGCTTCTCTAATTCTTTGTGTAACAACACCTTTTGCAAGTTGTGCTGCAACTCTACCAAAGTTTTTAGGTGTAACCTCGAAATCAACTACATCGTTTAAATCATATTTAGGATTTAATTCTTTTGCCTCTTCTATACTTATTTCAGTTACGTTGTCAAAAATCTCTTCAACAACAATTTTTTGAGAGTAGACATGAATTTCTCCGTTATCTCTATTAATTGTAACTTTTACATTTGCAGCTGCTGAATTAGGTCCTGCATAATTCTTTTTGTATGCTGCCTCTAATGCATCTTCTATAGTTTCAAATAATAAATCCTCACTTATACCTTTTTCTTTAACAATTTCTCTAAGAGCTCCTATAAACTCCTCATTCATTTTAATTGCCCTCCTTGCTATATTTCCCCTTCTAAGTTTGTAGATTTTATCTTATCTTTAGGAATAGTTTGTAATTTTTCATCTTCTAGTTGAATAACAATGTTATCTTCATTTACTTCTTTTAACGTACCTTTAAAGTTCTTATTTCCATCTAATGCTTTAGTTAATCTAACTAAAACTTCTCTACCAACAAATTTTACATAGTGATCATTAGTAAATAATCTTCTGTTTAATCCTGGTGAAGAAACTTCTAAGAAATAAGCTTCTTTTATAGGATCTACTTCATCAAGCACATCACTAACTCTTCTTGAAAGAGCTTCACAGTCAGATAGGAAGATTCCCCCATCCTTATCTATATATATTCTTAAATAATACTCTCCATTTTCCTTAACATATTCAATATGATAGATTTCTAAGTTAAGTTCCTTAGCCATAGGCTCAACAATTCCGTAAATCTCTTTAATTAAAGACTCAACTTTCATATTAACCCTCCTTTACAATATTCAGTTTTTAAGTAATTTAAAAATGTACGTAAAAACGCAACTAGGTAAAGTAGTTGCGTTCAAATAGAAAAAGCGGGAATTCATACCCCACTTTGTTTTTAAGCTATTAGTAAATTACTTCTTTTTAAATGTTAACATACTTCACTATAAAATACAAGGGGTATATATTACATTTATCCCCCCTATTTTAAATTTGCCCAATTTAACTCATTTTATTCAAAGTAAAACACATTTTAAATACTATATAATTAAATCTTTTAATAATGGCTCGAAGAATATACCATTTCTTTCATCGGCATTTTCTAAACTCGTCATATATACAGCATTTTTAATAAAGTCACACGCTTTATTTACAGCTATTTTAAAATCAAACCCTCTAACTAACATACCACAAATTATAGATGCAAATATATCCCCCGTTCCACTGTAGGATTTATTATTATACGGATTAGAAAAACTGAAACTTTCATCTCGCTCTTTATCATATGCAAATGTTATTACTTCATCATCTTTTATAACACCAGTTATAACGACCTTCTCAGGGCCAAGTTCAGAAATTTCTCTTGCTATTTCAAAAAGAGTCTCTTCATTAATAACATCAACAACATCTTCATATTTTCTATCTGTTAAAATACAACATTCAGTTAAATTAGGAGTTACAATATTAGCATGTTTAACTAAATCTTTTACTTTATTACACATTTCTATTGTATAAGTTTTATATTTTTCACCGTTATCTCCCATAACTGGATCAACTACAATTAAAGCTTCTCGATATCTCTCTATTAATTCTATAACAATATTAATTTGATCCTCTGAACCTAAGAAACCACTATATATACCATCAAAACTTAAATTCATACTAGTCCATGAATCTATATAATCTCTCATTTCATTAGTAAAATCATAAAAATGAAAATTAGGATATTCTGTTTGACAAGATAAAATAGCTGTTGGAAGAGGGCACGGTTGCACTCCTAACACAGATAATATAGGAATCGCTGCAGTTAATGAACATCTACCTATCCCTGCTATATCTTGAACTGTCGCAACTTTTTTTACCACTTTTGACACTACAACACCACCTATACATATTCTGCAACTAAACAAAAACTTTCTTATAAATAATCACTATACAATTTTGCTACCTTATCAAAGGCTTTTAAAGAATTTTCTATCTTTTCATACTTAATACAATAGGAAAGTCTAAAATGGCCATTACAACCAAATACCGATCCTGGTACTGCTAATATATTAAATTTCTTTAATTCATTACAAAATTTATTGTCATCTTCTATTGGAGACTTAGGAAATAAATAAAAAGCTCCATTAGGTTTTAAGCATTTAAATCCTAAGCTAACAAGGTGATTATATAATAAATCCCTATTTTTCTTATATATATTAACATCAACTTCTAAATCTAAAGATCTTCCTACAACTTTTTGAAAAAGCGATGGTGCATTAACAAAACCTAATACTCTATTTGCAATATTTAATGCAGCTAAAATTTTTGATATATTATTCATCTTAGGATTAACTACAATATAACCAATTCTTTCTCCTGGTAATGATAAAGACTTACTGTACGAATATACAATTAAAGAGTTATGATAATACTTAAGAATAAAAGGCACCTCGACTCCATCATATACAATTTCTCTATATGGTTCATCTGATATTAAACAAATTTCAGTACCTAATTTCTCCGAACTTTCTCTTAATATATTACTAATAGCTTTAATAATCTCCTCAGAATAAATAACCCCTGAAGGATTATTTGGAGAATTAATAATTACAGCTTTAGTTTTAGCAGTAATTTTTTCTTTTAGCTCATCTAAGTTTGGTTCAAAATTATTTTTATCACAAGAAACAATTACAGTTTTACCATTATAGTTATTGATATAATTTATATACTCTCCAAAATATGGAGCAAAGATTATAACTTCATCATCTGGATTTACTAAGGTCTTCATAATAATATTAAGTCCACCTGCAGCCCCACAGGTCATAATAATATTTTTATCTTCTAATTGTATTCCTTTAGTTTTAGTTAAATGCTCTGCTATATTTTCTCTTACAGAAAAATAACCTGAATTATTCATGTATCCATGTACCTCTAACGGATTTTCTTCATTTAAAATTTTAATTATATTTTCTTTAATTTCGTTTGGAGGAGTTACATTTGGATTACCTATACTAAAATCAAAAACATTCTCTTCTCCATATAATTGTTCTAATCTCTTACCTTCATCAAACATCTCTCTAATGACAGAGTTATTTTTCATTAAGGTTTCCATACTCTTTGATACCATATTAAATGCCCCCTTTTAATGATGGTGTTTTATTATACCTATTGCTACACCTAAAATACTTACCTCTTTATCTACTAAACTTATCTCACTATATCTATTGTTCGCTGGTATAAGTTTAGGATATTTACCATTAGTATTTAATATTTTTAATGTTGCTTCACCATCTAATGAAGCAGCTACAATATCATTATTGTAAGCTGTATGTTGTTTCTTTATAACAACTAAATCACCACTAAAGATATTTTTATCTATCATACTATCACCCTTAACTTCAAGGATAAATGTATCTTTACCACGTTCAAGCCAACCAGCTGGCAAATAGAAGGTTTCTCTCATCTCATCATTTATTTCAATTGGATTACCAGCAGCAATCTGATTAAATACAGGTATCTCCTTTAACTCATTTTCTTTAAATACTAAATTATCCTCTAAATAAATTTCTTTAGTTCCACCTAAACTATCTATATTAAAATCAAATTCATTTTTATGCTTTAAATTAATATATTTAAACTTCTCCATATAGTCTACCTTTTTAGCTTCATTATTAATTGGTAATCCCTTTAATATATAAGTTTTATTTTTGTACTCTTCTTCTAAATAAGTTGTCTTTTTTCCTTTAACAAACCAAGAATCTATCTCTGTAGTTTCTTCTGTATTTATTGTAAATGTTAATGAAGAAGTACTAGATATGTTATATAATGATGAAATAAATTGAAGCTCACATCTAGTAATCTTCTCTCCACCATCAATTATTATATGCTTAAACTTTTCATTTACATTCTTGCTAAATTCTTTAGCAAATTTAACACGATCATACTTGTCCATAAATTTATTTTGAAGCATCTTTTTATTATACATTTCCATAAGGTTATATAATAATTTTCTTGATATAGAGTTTTTTCGTAATCTTTTTATAGCTCCTGTTCTGCTACAATTCATATACTCTTCAAATGTAAAGTCACATGATTTAATCCAAAGAATTTCCTCTAATAAAGATTCCAAAGGGAGATTTTTAATCAACTTAGATTTCTTTCCGTAGGCAGTGATAATATCATTAAAATCTTCATCTTTAATCAATTGAATTAAAGACTCCTTATTCTTATACACTAACTTCATATCATTATACATTTTATATTTATTAGAATATTCTAGTATAAGTTCTGGCAACGAAAGAATTGTCACCTTCTCATCTATTGAAGAAAATAATGAATAAAAATAATTTTTATCTTTTATCTCATTATATTTAGACTTGATATTATTAGCACTATCATTATTTAAAGCTAAATACAATATTCTATCTTCATTATATATACAATAATTATTTTCAAGATTTATTGTTCTATATAATGAAGCAGTTGTTTTACCACTATTATTTTTACCTTTTAAAAATGATACTCCCATAGACTTATTATTTATAAATCTATTTTGACCTTTAGTTAACTTCATAAATCCACCTACTGACAATATGTATATGATAAAAACTCCAAAGAAAACTACTTTGGAGTCTACATTATAATTTTATTAATCCATTACTGAATTGTCAACCAAAATTTATTAATTATATTAATAAATAGCTTTAATGTATTTTATTTATTTAAATATTCTTTGCAATTATCATCAAACTCTTTAATCATTTTATCTGCAATATCAAAATTTGCTATAGAAGCACCAGCAGCTAGCATATGTCCGCCACCGCCAAATTTTGCAGCTATATCATTTACTCTAGGTCCATTTGATCTAAATTCACAGAACACTCCACCATCTGGCTTTTCAACAAAGAACATCCAGTTTATAATTCCTGCTGTATCTTGAAGAGCATTAACCATTCTTACAGCTTTCATTGTTTCAAGCCCAAAGTTAGCTACATCTTCTTTTGGAACCTTTAAATACGCAACTCCATTTTCAGTCTTTTTATAGTTTGAATATATATATCCTAAGAATTTCAATTCTTCTTCTTCTCTTCTATACATATTTGCATAAATCTCTTTTGTTTCTAAGTCAAATGTTATTTCCGATAACTTTTTAAAGATATCTGTAGGATTTTCAACATAAAGGAATCTTCCTGTATCCCCTATAATTCCTGTAAATAAAGCTTTTCTTCCTTGCTTTTCAATCTTAAGTTTATCTTTATTGCTTAAATATAAATCTAAAATCATTTCACAAGTAGATGTATAATTTGTATCTACCCATGTAAGATTTTCAAAAGGTGCATCAAAAGGCTTGTGGTGGTCAATCTTTAAAATATATCCACAGTTATTAAATTCTTGGTTATCTACTCTAGGTGCATTTGCAACATCTAAAATAATTGCAAGTGTATCTTTATCAAGTTCTTCTGATTCATCCATCTTTCCTATGTATTCAAGATTTTTAGAATGTTCCCCAAATAATAATACTTTTTTATCTGGATATGTACATTCAATTATATTTTTAAGAGCATTTTGTGCTCCATATGAATCTGGATCCGGAAACACGTGTCTAAATAATACTATCTTATCAAATTCTTCTATTTTTTCTATAATTTCTTTCATTGGTGCGTATATCATTATTTTCCTCCTATAATTTACGATAATATATATCTGTAAAAAAAATCCCTACATAGCTATATATTATAACTAAGTAGGGACTTTAAATCAATTAATTGTTAGTATCCTCAATATTAACTTTCGTTAATACGCCTATACTCTAATAACTTCAAATTATTAAATTAAATGTTTTATTTCAAACTATTGTCTGCTTATTGAAGTTTCAACTTCTGATAATAAATCTTTAACAAAAGTATCTAAATCAGTAATGTTTCCTGTAACGAATGCTGCATACTTTTCTTCAACTGATGTTCTTGCTGATTGAGCATTGTTAACAGCTGGAGTGTAGTAAGCATATTCTAAAGCTTTTTGAGCTACGTTGTAAATTTGACCATAAAGGTTAGTTTCATCTTCAATTAATGCTTTAACTGAATCTAAATCTTGAGCAGACTTTCTAACTGGTAAGTAACCTGTTGAAGTTGCAAATTTAGCTGTATTTTCAGCGCTAGTTAAGAATTTCATAAATTCATATGAAGCGTATTGTTGTTCAGCTGAAACAGTAGATGTAGCAAATAAAGAAGCACCTTGTTGGATAACAGCTTTGTCTTTACCTTCAAATACTGGAACTTCAACTACACCTATTTCGAAAGCACCATTTGTATTGATATGAGCAAATCCTGCTGAAGAACCTTGGTAAGTTAACATCTTTTGGTTAGAGAATGGACCTGAAAGGAACTTGTCCTCTCCAGCAATTCTAAAGTATCCTTTAGTAGTTTGTTCTTGTAAGAATGGCATAAATTCTCTTACCCATTCATTATCAACATTAATTGTACCATCTAATTCAACAAAGTTCATTCCACCCATTTTTAAAGTTGAAATGTAAGCATTTGAAGAAGAGTCAAATCCAAATCCAGCTATTCCTAATTCATCATAAGCTTTCTTTGAAATTTCAGCTAATTTTTCCATAGTTAAGTTTTCCATGTCAGCCATAGTATAACCTAACTTTTCAAGTAAAGTTTTGTTTACGTATAATACTTCAGTTGATTTAGTCATTGGTAAACCATAAACTTTTCCTTCTTCCCATTGAGATAGCTCTGCAATGAATGCGTCTACGAAATCATTTTTCATATCATCAGCCATACCAACGTTTTCGTCGTTTATGTATGTAGCTAAATCTACTATTTTACCTTCATTTATTAATCCTGTAGCTAAATCAGGATAAACATTTATGATTGCTGGTAATGTATTAGATTGAGAAGCTGCTATAACCTTCTTGTTAAGATCTGCAACACTTCCTTGAGCAACAGCATTTACAGTTATCCCCTTATCGTTTGTAGTATTGAACTCTTCAACGATTTCTTGTAATGTTTCAGCTTGTTTACCAGTCATGTAGTGCCACATT
Source organism: Clostridium disporicum (assembly GCF_001405015.1). Classification (GTDB taxonomy): domain Bacteria; phylum Bacillota; class Clostridia; order Clostridiales; family Clostridiaceae; genus Clostridium; species Clostridium disporicum_B. The sequence continues at coordinate 153,042 of NZ_CYZX01000001.1, read as the reverse complement.
TCTATAGTTACAGGCTCTTGTAGTTCTGTTACTATATCAGCATTTGAAGAAGCTCCTTTAGAACATCCAACGAAAGCTGAAGTAGCAACTGCTGCAGTCATTAATACTGCTAATAGTCTTTTTTTCATTAGTACCACCTCTTGTAAAAATTTTAATTTATATATCAAGAATTCCATTTATTCCATTTTAATGAATAAAAAAAGATTAAAATTTTTTGAGCTAAGAAGTCACCTTGATTAAATCAAGGTTCCTTCATGCTCTAAAACTTTTTTAAATCATTAAATAAAATTATGTTATTCCTAATAAACTATCCTTTAATTCCCCCGATAGAAATACCACTCATTATCTTCTTATGAAGGAAAATATAAACTGCAATTATTGGCATTGTAATTATAGTTGAAGCTGCCATAATTAACTCATATTGATTTCCTGCATCAGATTGGAATGCTGTTAATCCTGTTGCTAACAGTCTCATGTTTTCTTTATTAGTAACTAATAATGGCCATAAGAATGCATTCCATGAATTTATTCCTACTAGTATACAAATTGTAATTATTGAAGGCTTGGCCATTGGAACAACGATTCTCCATAAGAATTTCCAATCACTTGAACCATCAACCTTAGCTGCATAATATAATTGTTTTGGTATCTTTAAGAAGAATTCTCTAAGCATATAGATGTACAGAACGTTTGCCATGTAAGGAACAAATAGTGCTGTATAAGTATCCATAAGACCTAACTGAGATATTGTCTTAAAGTTTGTAACTATTAAAACTTCACCTGGTATCATCATTGAAGCTAAGAAAATTGAGAATATTAAATCTCTTCCCTTAAATTCTAGATGAGAGAAAGCGAAAGCTGATAATATTGCTATTATAACTGTACTAATTATACTTAAAATCGTAACTATAATAGTATTTATAAAATATCTTCCAAATGGAGCCATTGATAATGCTGTGCTGTAATTTTCCCATAATATTTTATTAGGAACCATTGTTGGAGGTGTTTGGATAACCTCAAAACTATCCTTAAAAGATGATGCTATCATCCAGTAAAATGGGAATAAAGTAATTATAGCAAAAGCAACTAATATAAAATACTTTAAAGCTACTTTTATATTTAATTTATTCTTCATGTCCGCACTCCTTAATAATGAACTTTATTACGTGAAATTGTTCTTTGAACAAACGTAACAGTTAAAATTATTATTAATAATACTACTGCTGCAGCAAATGCTAATGGGAAATCTTGGTCCCCATAGAATCTATCAATAATATATCTAACTACTGTAGATACTGCACCATCTAGTGTACGTCCTCCAAATAGAACATAAACTTCTGTATAAACCTTAAATGCTGCTATTAAGCTGATTATATATGTATATACTATCATAGGAGAAACTAATTTAATTGTTATCTTTCTAAATATAGTTCCATCAGTAGCTTGGTCTATTTTAGCTGCTTGATAGTATTGCGGATTAATTGAAGCTATTCCTGTAGTTAAAATTAGTGTATTAAACGCTAAACTCTTCCATACTGCAAAGATTATTAATGCAAGCATTGCATATTTAGGATCATTAAGCCAGTTTACTGGATTAATTCCTACTAACCCTAACAAGTAGTTTATAATACCATACTCACTATTAAATAACCAAGACCATACTACACCAATTGCAACTAAAGAAGTTACGTATGGTAAGAAGTAAATACTTTGGAAAACCCCTCTTACTTTTTCATTTTTTATATTTACTAATGAATTTGCAAGTAATAGTGAAATACCAACAGATAATGCTGGAACTACTGCTGCATAAATACATGTATTAATAAGTGATTGTATAAATCTCTTATCTTGGAATAAGTATCTGTAACTATCAAATCCAAATACAAATCCCGGAGCTTTAGTTTCATCAAAACTTCCTACTATAGTAGTTATAATTGGATAGAAAACAAATACACCTAATATAATTAATGCTGGTAATAAATATATATATCCTTTACGCCCTTTTTTTAGCATTTTGTTACGAACGCCTCACTTTCAGCGTCAAACACATAACTCTTACCAGTTTTAGGTCTAACTATTAATTCTTCACCTTCATTGATATAGAACTCTTTATCAACTAACATCTTATAAGTTCTATCATTATGTTCTAAAGTTAATAATCTTTCTCTACCAAGTATTTCTACTGTCATAACTTTTGTTTTAAGACCTTCTGTAGCAACTTCAAAATCTTCTGCTCTAACACCTAAAGTACCTTTAGACATATCTTTTGGTAGATTGTCTATTTTTAAAGTATCAATAGTGCATTCTCCGTTGTTTATTGTTAGGTCAATGAAGTTCATTTCAGGACTTCCTATGAATGACGCAACAAACTTGTTACAAGGGTTCATATAAATATCACTTGGAGAAGATATTTGTTGTATTGCTCCATCTTTCATTAAAACTATTTCGTCTGAAATACTCATAGCCTCTTCTTGGTCGTGAGTAACGAATATAGCAGTAACCCCTGTTTCTTTTTGAATTCTTCTTATTTCTTGTCTAGTTTCAACTCTTAACTTAGTATCTAAGTTTGAAAGTGGTTCATCTAGTAATAAGATATCTGGATTCTTTGCAATAGCTCTTGCTATAGCAACTCTTTGCTGTTGTCCTCCAGAAAGTTGTGCTGGCTTCTTATCTAATTGATCTTGAATTTTTACTATCTTAGCAACTTCAAGAACTCTTGCTTCAGCCTTAGCCTTGTCCCATTTTAAGTTCTTTAAAGGGAACATTATGTTTTCTCTTACAGTCATGTGAGGATATAGTGCATAGTTTTGGAAAACTAAACCTATTCCTAATTTTTCTGGATCTAATCCAGTAACATCTCTGTCTCCAAAGAATATCTTACCACTGTGTGGCTTATGTATTCCTGAAATAGTAAATAATGTTGTTGACTTACCAGATCCTGAAGGTCCTAATAATGAAACAAGCTTACCTTTTGGTATTTGTAATGTTACATCATTAATTGCCTTAAAATCTCCAAACTTTACAACTAGATTTTCTAGTTTTATACCCATTTGTAATTCACCTCATGCCTAATTTTATACAAATATTAATTACTAAATGCAAAAAAGCTTTCGCACATCTAACAGAATACGATAAATTTCGACCTTTTGTCAACGCTTTTTAAGCAAATACAAGATATTGTATTTTTAATATATTTTTATTTTCCAATATAAGTATTATTATCCCACTATTATCCTTTTAAGCTTTGATATTTTGTCATAAATTACAAAAAAAGTTGTGAGCATTTTATAGTTCACAACTTTTTATTTTTAATGTCTTGTAATTTTAATTCAATTATCTTTTCATTATTTTTAAACTTTGATATCTCTTTCATAGCATCATTTTCTATACATTCCCAATACAAATTCATCTTAAAAGAAATATCATTAAAGCTATTCTTAATTTTATTAATATCTATTTCTTTAATAATGCTATTAAAATTTTCCTCATCCCACCTATTAAAATCAAGAGATATATTATTTACTATTTCTTTGCTCCATTTTTCATTGATACGAGGACCATTTAAATCTCCTTCTAATTTTCTTAAAGTCTCACTATTGGTGCCTCCATCAAGAATTATAAAATATCCATAATCATATATACTCCTTACTAATCGTCCATATCCCTGTTTAACTTTGATACACACTTTAGGGTAATTGTATCCACTATAATAAATATTCGTATACGCTTTTAAAGCTTTATATAAAGGATCAGTAGGATTTATATTAGGAATTTTATCTATTATTACACAATTTAAAGAATCACCTGGAATGTCTATTCCTTCAAAGAATCCTTTACTACCTAAGATTACAACCTGTCTATTTTTATCTTTTAAATATTGTATAGCCTTTTTATTATCGTATACCTCTAAAGCAGTACCTTTAGCATATTGAATTAATCTATTCATTACACTTTGTCTTCTTAAGTTATTACTAAATAAAACTAGCATATGCCCTTTTGTTTTTACAGCTAATTCATAAATGAATTTTGCAGTATTATTAGCAAATATATCCTCATTCTTATAAGAACCTATGTCTTTTACTGTAAAAATTTTAGTTCTATCTTTTAAATTAAATACTGGCTTTATGAAAAAGGTATTCGCTTCTTGTTGACCTAATATTTTTTTAACTTCATTAAATGAATTATTAATTCTTAAAGTAGCCGAAATAAAAACTGTGCTTTTAACTTCCTTTAACATATTTTCATTAATTAACTTAGCTATGTTTAACGGTATATTCTTGATTATAAAATACCTATATTCCTTATCTATTTCTAACACTTTTGCATAATCTTTTGAAAACTCTAAAAAGTTATCAATTATCTCAAAAGAATCTCTAAGTTTCATAACATAATTACTCAGCACTCTATATTCGTTTCCAGAATCTTTTTCATCTTCATCTAGTATACTTTTCATGTAGTCATCTAAAACTTTATAAAGTCTATAGATACTTAATTTGATATTACTTAATAGTTCTTTAATACTAGATAACGATTTTTTCAATATTTCTTCAGAATTAAAAAATTCATCACTAAAGTTGTACTGTCCATTTTTTAGGCCTAGTCTTCTAAACTCATTTAGTATAAAAGCTAAATTAATTTCTACATCTTTTGATTTATTAATTATATCATCTGTATCAATATGATTCTTATAGTTATATAATCCATTCAACCTTTTTAATAAAAATATAATAGATGGAGTTGTTTCATTTATTTGCTTTAATAACTCTAAAAACTCAAATGAATTAAATTCTTCCGAAAAGAAATCATATGCTTTTTCCATTAAATTATGAGCCTCATCTATAATTAAATGATTAATTTTTCTTTTTTCTGAATATGGCCAACTAGCTAATAGGGAGTGATTAACAACTGTAATGTTCTCTTTTTGTAATTCATTATATCTATTCTTCAAATAGCATGTAGTTTTACATCTATCTAAATTACAATTTTCACTATCACAATTAATATGTATCTTATATTTATCAATTTTAAAATGATTTAAGGCCCAAAAATTAATATTTTCTAAATCACCACTAATACCATCTTCTCCATATCTCTTTAAGAATATAAAAGCAAGCAAACTCATATCATCATTGTCAAATTCTTTAGATTTTTTAAGTCTTTCCATACAAATGTAGTTTCCTTTGCCTTTCATAGCTCCAAAGTTTATTTTATTATATAAATTTAATTTTCTAAGCATATTAGGGATATCTTTGTCAATTAATTGATTCTGCAATTCTTTTGTATCTGTTGAAATTACAAAATTACTATCTTCATAATTTTTATTTTGCTTATTTAAATAAGCTGTAATAATAGCAATTAAAAGATATGCAAATGTCTTTCCACTCCCTGTTGGTGCTTCAATAAATATTCTTTTACTTTTCTCATAGTTATTTCTTATCTGTAAAGAAATAGACTCTTGATCTGCTCTATACTGATATTTAAAATCTCCACCGTTATTCCATATTTCATTATCTCTTAAAAGTTTTTCATATCTTTCATAATCTATATCAATTTTGTTCATTCTTAAAGGTTTAAATAAACGCTCCTTAAATAAAACATAAGGATAATCAATAAAATCAAACATAATTGGTTTTAATAAGTACTCTTCCCATTCCCACGAAGGTCTGTTATTAAACAATTTCTTTATGTCATTATATAAAGCATTAACTTTATTATTCTCTTCTTCTTTTTGCCACAATCTGCACAATAACGAATTAACAATTAGCATAGTATGAATTGAATCACTAAGTCCTCGATGTCTTTCCTTTTCTCTTATTGTAGTAATCTCACTTAGAAGATCTTGAATATTGTAAGACTTTCGATTTGGTTCTAATATACATGCTAATTCCATTGAATCTAACATGTTATTGTTTATATCTGGAAAGTAATATGAGAAAAAAGATTTTTCAAAAGATTTATTATGACAAATTAAAGGCAACTCCTCAATAAACTCTTTCAATATACTCTTGGCTTCTTGTAGTTCATACCCATTATCTAAATCTTCTTTTCTAAGTCCTTCACATAGATGATATATACCTTTTGGAACATCTTTTATAGGTTTAATTAAAATACTTATTTCACTTTGTATAAAATCCTTAATCTTTATAGCTCCAATCTCAATAATTTCAGAACTAAGGGGATCTAATCCGGTGGTTTCTATATCTAGATACACTACATTATTTAAAACACTTTTATAATTCATAAAAAACCACCTCCTTTATTTTATTTGAATAGTCTTTTAAGTATATCTTTTGCTTCATATTTTAAATTTTTATAAAAGTAATTAGAAAACAACTTGAAATTCTCTGTGTTCTCAATTATTACATCACATGCAATAAAGGTTACCATAGCCAAGTCATCCCATTTATTCATATTTTCACTCCCATAGTATATTCATTATACTATATTATGAAAGTTAAATTTTCTTTGTTACATTTAAATTTTCAACTCTAAACCCAATTTCTCTATTTATCTTTCTATAACTATCTATAAGTTTCTCTTCTCTACTTTTTTCACCGTTTAATAATAAATCCATAGTAATTTGTTCTTCATTAGGATAATATCGTTCTAACAACCTTTCTTCTAAATCTAATTGGGATGAAATAGTTAAATCATCTTCTATATGTTTAACATTAAAACCTCTTTTATATAAATCTCTTCCAACAAGAGCAAATCTATGACAAGTAACAGGATCTTGTTTAGCGCCTAATAATGCTATAGTATATCCCTTTGCTAAACCGTTCTTTAGTCTTTCAATCCCTTCTATAAAACTTGGTTCATTAATAACCTTTTCAAAATCTGAATAACCTTCCCATGTATAAATTATTTTATTATCTCTTTGTGCAGCAAACTCTCTCCCCATATAAATATATTTAAATCCTAGCTCTTTCAATGTAATGCCTAACGCTTCTTTATTATATTGAGTATTATATTTTGAATAAGGAGTTCCTCTTATATCAACTACTACATCTATTTTAAACTTTTTTAACATTTCAACAAATCTCTCTATAGAATAATTAGAATGTCCTATTGTATAAATATCTATCATAAACTTATCCTTTCTTTAACTAACAAATCTAATTTTTTTATCTTGTTAAAATATAGTCTTAATTTAATTTTTACTATAAATTCTTATATTATTTATAATATCGAGTAGATTTTAAAGTTATAATATTATGTTTCTCTTGCATATTTTCAATATCTAAAATAATATTATATTTATAAAGATATCATATTATTTTATTTTTATTAATATTTAGAATTAACAAAGGAGTTTAACATGCTAGCATTATTAATTATTTTTAGTTATCTTATGGGATCTATACCTAGTGGATACATTATAGTTAAGAAAAAGTTAAATAAAGATGTAAGAGATTATGGAAGTGGAAATATTGGCGCTACTAACGTTGGAAGAGTTGCTGGTAAAAAAATAGGTAAAATAACAGCTATACTAGATATGTTAAAAGCTATTGTCCCTGTCGTTTTAACACAAATACTTTTAGCTAATAATATATTAACAACTAATAAAAGTTTAAGCTTAGGGTTAGTTGCATTAGCAGCAATACTTGGACATAACTACACTATTTTCTTAAAATTTAAAGGTGGTAAGGGAGTTGCAACTTCAGCTGCAGCATTTATGTTTATAGTTCCTAAAGCTTTCATAGTTACAGCGATAGTTTTCTTTGGCTTAAAACTTTTTACAAAAATAGTTTCTATTAGATCATTAACTGCTGCAGTAGTTTTATGTACTTCTACATGGCTTTTTGGTTATGATAAATACTTGATTATATCAACATTTATAGCTGCTGCACTTTGTTTTTGGAGACATAGAGCTAATATAAAAAGATTAATAGATGGAACTGAAAAATAATAATACTTTTAAAAATTCTTAAGTTACTTTATACTTAAGAATTTTTCTTTATAACCAGTTATATATAATTATTAGAAGAGGTGAATAATTTGATTAAGTATTTTACTATATATTTTATTATAATAAATTTCGTATCTTTTATATTAATGTACATAGATAAGAGACGCGCTATAAAAAAAGAATGGAGAATAAGTGAACATACACTTATATTGATATCTTTATTAGGAGGTTCAATAGGCTCCCTTATAGGAATGTATACTTTTAGACACAAAACTAAGCACCTAAAATTCAAAGTAGGAATTCCAATAATTCTAGTAATTCAGCTACTTGTAATAGCTAATATAATTAGATAATTTAAACTTTCGTAGTATATAAAAAAGAGCTGCTATTAAGCAACTCTTTTTTTATCTTTATTTTTTTCTTTTCTTTCAAAATTCGAAATTAGTATAAATGCTATCAATCCAAATACTATAGGACCTGCTAATTGGAATATTGTTGAAACGTAGTCTTTAGTTTCAATAGCTGGTTGAATTATTGTGAAGAAGTTTGCAAATCCAACTGTTATTGTAACTATTATCGCCCAAACTGTAGCCATTGTTTTACTCTTGAATATAACAAATGGTTTTTTAATATTATCATTTTTCTTAAAGTAAATAAAAGCTATAGCTAAGAACATAGTTGGTATTGTCATAGACACGTTACCCATAAGTATTAAGTAATCTAAGAATTTATCTGAATTACGTCCTCCAAATGATGCAATTAGTATTATAGCTATAACTGCTATACCTTGAACATACATAGCTTTAACTGGCATTCCATTCTTATCTAATTCAGTCCAGCTTTTTGGCCAAATTCCCTTTGGAGCTCCTTCAATTAATTGTTTTAATGGTGCATAAATTAATGTAAAGAATGCTCCAAGTAATGCTAGGAACATTGCAAGCCCTATATATCTAGCAAACCATGTACCCATTATTTCTATTCCATTCGGTGACAAGCCGAAAACCTTACCTAATTCTACTCCTAAGTTTTTAATAACAACATAAGAAACATTTGCCATTGTAACATTAGGATTATTTAATACTGCATCCCAATTTGTAAAGAATCCAACTGTAAGTATTGCTAAAGAATATCCAACACCAATAACTATTGCTGAAATCTTAATCCCTTTCGGAAATGTTACTTGAGAGTTTTCTGTTTGGTCAACTAATCCACCAACTGCTTCTAATCCGCCATAAGCAAAAATAGCGAAAACTAAGAATCCTAACACACCAAGAATTGATCCATATGCTGGATTTGGTGAATGTGTAAATTGTTCTAAAGTTATAGGTTGTGCAAATTTAAATTTGTTTGCACAAAGCACAATAATTGAACCAACAATCAGTACAACATTAGCACTTGTTACAAAAGCTCCTCCAACTGAAGCTACTTTTGAAATACTGTTCATTCCCTTTGATGATAGGAATGTTATTACTATAATAAAACATATACCTAGAATTCCAAGTGTTTGTGCTGAGTTTAGGCCAAATAATGACCAAGTAGATGTTTTATCTGCACCAAATATTAGGTTTGATAGAGGTACCCATATAGAAGATGATACACTTACCATCCATACTATATAAGAAGAAAACCACATAAATGTCCCAATAAATGCAAATTTACGTCCTACAGAGCTTTCCATCCATGAATATATTCCACCTTTTTCATCTTTGTAAGCAGCACCAAACTCTGCCATCATAAATGCATAAGGAATAAAGAAGGCAATTGCCCCAAAAATATACCATGGAATAGCTGAATATCCCATAAGGTAAAATGCTCTTGGAATATTGTTAAAACCAAATACTGATGTAAAAATCATAAGTATAAGAGCCATTAAAGTTAATTTAGATGTACTTTTTTTACTTCCCATATCTTATCTCCTCTTTTGTTTATTAAAGTGTAATTCCACAGAATTATACTTTAAATTTAATAATAGCAAACTTAATCATTATATTCCATCTGATACATTAGCAAATATCTAATGAATTAACGTTTTCATTAAAATTATTTACTATTATCTTTATCAGAAGTCTATTTTTTATTCATATTATAGATATCAAAATTTTTACGATAATAATTTTGACAAATTTTTAATAATTAAAATGTTTTGTTACAATACTTTCAATAAGTTCATTTGATGATAAAATAGGTAAGGTTATATGATCTTTATTTTTATTATTAATATTATAATCAATGCTTGTAGTTATAGAGTTTTCATTTCTAGCCCAAGCTCTTCTAGCTACACCTCCCATAACATCCCAAAGGATAGCTGAATTTATTACTTCATCCACATAGAAACTACCATCTAAAACTAATCCAAATCCACCATTTATAGCTTTGCCTATACCAACTCCACCACCATTATGAAGAGCTACTAAACTCATACCTCTCGAAGCATTTCCTACATAGCATTGAACAGCCATATCAGCCATGATGTTACTACCATCTTTAATATTAGACGTTTCTCTAAAAGGTGAATCTGTTCCACTAACATCATGATGATCACGGCCTATCATTATTGGACCTATTTCACCATTCCTTATCATTTCATTAAACTTTAAGGCTATGTCTCTACGACCATAAGCATCTTGATATAGAATTCTTGCTTTTGTTCCAACTACCAAATTATTTTTCTGAGCATTTTTTATCCAAACATAATTATCTCTATCTTGTGCTCTCCTATTAGGATTAATACATTCCATTGCTGCCTTATCAGTTTTTATTAAATCCTCTTCTTTTCCACTTAAACATACCCATCTAAAAGGGCCATAACCATAATCAAAAAGTTCAGGTCCCATTATATCTTCTACATAAGAGGGAAAAATAAAGCCATCCTTTTCATCTATTCCATTTTTAGATATTTCTTTAACACCTGCATCAAATATAGCTTTCATAAATGAATTTCCATAATCAAAGAAATATACCCCTCTGTTACATAATTCTTTTATTAATTTGAAATGGTCTTTTAGTGTACAATCAACTAATCTTTCAAACTCTGCTCTTTCTTCTTTTAAAAGTCTAGTTCTCTCTGCAAAATCAATTCCTCTTGGGCAGTATCCACCATCATATACAGCATGACAAGATGTTTGGTCAGATAAAAGGTCTATGTTTTTATTATTTTTCACAACATATTCTAGTAAGTTTACTATATTTCCATGATAAGCTATTGAAATAGGTTCTTTTCTAAATTTATATTCTTCTGCAATCTTAAATACTTCATCTAGATTATTAGATACAATCTTAATCCAACCCTGATTGTATCTTGTTTCAATTCTTGAATAATCAACTTCTGCAATTATCCCAACTGCTCCAGCTATTTCTGCGGCTTTACCTTGAGCTCCACTCATTCCACCTAAACCAGATGATACAAAAATATAACCACTTAAATCTTCATCCTCTTTAATTCCAAGCTTTAATCTTCCTGCATTTAATATGGTATTAAAAGTTCCATGCACTATTCCTTGAGGACCAATATACATCCATCCACCTGCTGTCATTTGGCCATAGTTTGCTACACCTAATTGCATAGCTCTATGCCAATCTTTTAAATTATCGAATTGTCCTATCATAATAGCATTAGTAATTATTACTCTTGGTGATTCTTTTCTTGATTTAAAGAGACCTACAGGATGACCTGATTCAATAACTAAAGTTTGCTCGTCTGTAAGTTCTTCTAGATATTTTTTAACTAAACAATACTGCATCCAATTCTGAAACACTTGCCCAGTTTCTCCGTAAGTAACAAGTTCATATGGATATAAAGCTATGTCAAAACTTAAATTATTATCTATCATAACTTGAAATGCCTTTCCCTCTATACATTTACCTTTATATTGGTCTATAGGCTTACCATAAATCCTTTCCTTAGGCCTAAATCTATATCCATATATCCTTCCTCTAGTAGTAAGTTCTTCTAAAAATTCTGGTGCTATTTCTTCATGCAATTCTTCAGGAATATATCTCAATGCATTTCTAAGAGCTAACTCTGTTTCTTCCTTTGTCAAATTAAATCCTCTATCTGGTGCTCTTCTTATACCTTCTTTAAATATAGTCTTATCTGGCAATACATTATCTAATTTTATATTCATTGAATTATATATATCTTTATTATTCATAAATCTCAACCTTCCATTAACATTCTAATTCCATTTGCACCTTCTTCAATATATCATCTCTTTTATCTCTACCATTTTTTATAGTTTCATTACATTCATAAATAATTAAAGATACATATTCTCTGTCTTCTATATATTTTGCATTTATCTTTACATTTAGTGCAGCTCCTTCTATAGCTGACTGTAATGATAATGCAGCTACCCCAACATCAGTTATAGCATTCTTATTTCCATATAAACATGCCAAATATATATAATCATATAGCTTATAGCTTTCTCTAAGAGTTTGAAGAGGTATATATAGAGCCTCTTTATAGCTATCTTGAATTTTATTATTTCTAAAGCTAATCTCATCTACATTAGACTTAGGTAGTTTATAAGCTTTCATAACTTTATTGAAGGCAACAGCATCGTCCTCCATAAGTTTTAAAAATAATCTTGTTATATTACCTATCCTATCTTGTGCTAATAATATTTCACTCTTTACACTTTTATCTAAATTTAAAAACATGCTTTTATTACTTGTAATATCATAAACCATACTTACTAAAGATGATGATAGTGCTGCTAATAATGCTGCTACAGTTCCCCCTCCTGGTGTTGGTTCTGAGGAAGATACATTTTCTAAAAAGTCTTCTATTTTACGATTTGCAAACATTTGTTCATACCCCCTAAAATTTTAACTTTCCACTTTCAACTACTATTTTTCCATTTTTTATAACTTTATCTACTGCATTACTTCCAATATGATATATTAAATATTCTAAACTATTACTATTAAAAACTGTTATATCAGCCCTTTTACCTACTTCTATACTTCCTATTTCTTTTTCCCTATTTATTGCGCAAGCAGCGTTTATAGTAACTGCATTTATAATCTCTTCTGGTAATAATCTCATTCCATAGCATGCTAAAGTCATAGTAAATTGTAATGATTCATTAGGTGATGTTCCTGGATTACAATCTGTAGATAATGCTATCTTCACTCCATTATCTATCATCTTCCTAGCGTCAGCATAGTGATTCAGCATTAAATAAAATGATGTAGATGGTAATAAAACTGCAATCACATTATTCTCGCATAAAGATACTATTCCTTTATCAGATATAGCTACTAAGTGTTCAGCAGAAGTTGCTTTTAACTCACCAGCTAATTCCCCTCCCCCTATACTCTCTATTTCATCACCATGAATCTTAGCTTTCAATCCTTTACTTATCCCAGCTTCTAAAATCCTTTTTGATTCTTCTACAGTAAATACTCCTATCTCACAAAATACATCTATATATTCTGCTAAGTTATTATCTACTATATATGGAATATGATTATTAATTATTTCCTGAATATATTTTTCTCTATTGTATTTATACTCTTCTGGAATAGCATGAGCTCCAAGATAAGTTGATATTATATCTATTGGGTGAGTATCATTTAATTTTTTATTAGCCTTTAGTATTTTAACTTCATCTTTAAGATTCAATCCGTAGCCTGATTTACTTTCAATAGTTGTTGTACCATGCAGAAGCATATTATTTAATCTAATTTCACTTTCTTTTATTAATTGTTCTAATGATGCATTTCTTGTACTTCTTACTGTACTTAATATACCTCCACCAGCTTTAAGAATATCTATATAGCTTTTATTATTTAACTTTAACTTAAGCTCCTTTTCTCGTGACCCACTATATACTATATGAGTATGACAATCTATTAGACCTGGAGTTACAGTTTTACCATTACAGTCTATAGATACAGCCTCATTATTAAGATATTTTAAATATCCATCTCCCTCACCAATTTCTTTGATATATTCATTTTCTATTACTATATATCCATTAGCAATTATTCCTGCATCTTTCATCTCATCTTTAGTTTTTCCATAACTTCCTCTACAGGTAACAAGAGAGCTTATATTTTTTAATATTAAAGACATACTATAGCCTCGTTTCTAATATTTGTTCTTTAGAAAAATTTTCAATTTGGAGATAGTATTCTGCACATTGTATTAATGCAGCCATTGGCACTAATCCAATAACTTCACTACCTATTACATTAACTCCATATCTTTTAGCTTCCATCTTTATCATCTCAAAAGCTCTATATATTGCAGTTTTCTCATAATTAACTAAATTCATAGATACTTGAACTATATTTCTCTCCTTTAGCTCTACTGGCATAGCTTTAACATACCTTAATCCACCACCTATGTGTCTAACAACCTTTGCTATATTTTGAGCTATCTCTATATTATTTGTATCTAAATTAACATTAAAGGCAACCAAAGGTACTCTCGCTCCAATAGCAGAACATCCTAACTTGGCATTCATTACACTAGGTCCATAATCTGGTTTCCATTCTGGATTATTTATTTTTTCAAAAAACCCTTCATATTGCCCTTTTCTAACTGTTGCTAAATTTCTTCTTTCCTCTTTAGTAGCAGCATCTTCATATAAATATACAGGTACTTTATATTTATCCCCTATCTCTTTAGCAACTTTATTAGCTAAGCTTATACATTCTTCCATAGTTACATCATTAACAGGCACAAAGGGAACAACATCTAAAGCTCCCATCCTCGGATGCTCACCATTATGTTTTCTCATATCTATATATTCATATACCTTATCTGCCATATTTAGTATTGCTTCATATACCTTTTCTGGTGAACCTACAAATGTCACTACAGTTCGATTATGATCTTTATCACTAGAATAGTCTAAAAGCTTTATACCTTCTTTTCCTCTAAGGGTATCTATTATTTTATCTATGATTACAGGATCTCTACCTTCACTAAAATTAGGTATACATTCGATTATTTTTGCCATATTTAGCATATCTCCTTACTAATATTTTAACTCTATCACCTTTTCAACTTCTCTTAATAATTCCTCTGATGTTATTAACTCAGTAATTTTTTCTAAATCTTTATACATAATCTTATCTTCTTTTACAAAGTCTACATGTTGCCTTACAATATCATACGCAACCTTTGTTCCTTTTCCTAATATTAATCCTTCTCTAAAGTCAATAGCTTGACATGCCGCCATAATTTCTGTGGCGATTACCCTCTTTACATTTTCTAATATTTCTCTACTCTTTCTAGCAGCAATTGTTCCCATACTTACATGGTCTTCTTGATTACCTGAAGAGGGAATTGAATCAACTGAGGCTGGATGAGCTAAAACCTTATTTTCTGAAACTAATGAAGCTGCTGCATATTGAGTTATCATAAATCCTGAATTCAATCCTCCATTTTCTATTAAAAATGATGGTAAATCATTCAATTGATTATTAATTAATCTTTCAAGACGTCTTTCAGATATATTAGCTAATTCAGCTAAAGCTATTCCTAAAAAATCAAAACTTAATGCCATAGGTTGTCCATGAAAGTTACCACCTGATATTACATCACTATCTTCTAATATAGTTGGATTATCTGTTACAGAATTCATCTCTATTAAAACTTTTTCTTCTACATAAGATATTGCATCTTTACTTGCTCCATGCACCTGTGGTATGCACCTTAAAGAATAAGCATCTTGTACTCTTAGTTCTCCCTGTCTAGTAATATAAGTACTTCCTTCAGTTAAATTCAAAATATTTTCGGCAGTTTTTAATTGTCCCTTATGAGGTCTTACTTTATGAGCTCTTATATCAAAAGCATCCTTTATGCCTCTTAAAGCTTCTAAAGTTAATGCTGCTGCAATATCACTTACCTTTATTAAATTAATGGCGTCATAAACTGTTAATGCCCCTATTGCTGTCATTACTTGAGTACCATTAATTAAGGCTAACCCTTCTTTGGAAGTTAATTCTACGATATTAACATCTGCTTTTATCATAGCTTCTCTTCCTGACATAATCTCCCCTTTATACTCTGCTTCACCTTCACCTATCATTGGTAAAACCATATGTGATAGTGGAGCTAAATCTCCTGAAGCACCTAAAGAACCTTTTTCAAATATTATTGGATTAATATTCTCATTTACCATCTTTATTAAAGTTTCTAATGTACTAAGTCTTATACCTGAATAACCAATTGATAGAGCATTAGCTCTTAAAACCATAATAGCTCTTACAACATCTGTAGGAAGAGGCCTCCCTGCTCCGCATGCATGTGAAAGTATTAAATTACGTTGTAGCTTTTTGCAATCCTCTGTTGATATAGTCACATTAGCAAACTTTCCAAATCCAGTCGTAATCCCATAGACTACTTTTTTCTCATTTTCAATTTTCTCTACTATAGCTCGTGATTTTTTAACCTTATCTTTAGCAGCATCATCAATCTTCACCTTTCGATTAAATCTAGATATATTAATAAGTTTCTGTAAAGTAAGTTCTTTCCCATTAATTATTATTTCTTCCATATACCTCTCCTTATTATCTTATAGTATTTATAGAAAATTCTGATAATTATATATAATAAAAAGAGAGGATTTGCCTCTCTTTTTACTGTCACTATATTTTAATTTTATATCTTTATCCATTATTTGTAAATAATTTAAATGCTAATTGTCATCACTAATGATAGACATAAATCTTAATAAATCAAGTAATAAATTTAGAAAACTAATAAATATAGAGTATGATAGTTGTACTACCTCACCTTCAGATAGTCTTCCGTATCTACACCTACTTTGTATAGACTTCATTATATAAATAGCGTAAAGCGAGTATATTAAAATTCCAGCAGTAGATAAAAGTAAATCAAATATCCCAAATCTAAAAAAGAAAATATTAATAAACTCTAGTATAATCAATGCAAGAATTCCACCCCAAATTATTGGTGAAAGTTTCATAATCTTTTCTTCTGATGTTCTTAATGCCAAAAAATAAGCAAAAGCAAATACTAATAATACTCCTACAATACATGAAATAAAAATCTCTGGCCCTAATCTTGCAAAATAATAAACATACGTAGAACCAGTAAGAATTCCTAAAATAAATGCATATGTGTACATGCTAGCTTTATTTCTTATAAGTCCACCTCTTTTAGAAAATGCTGAAAATAATACTACTACAAAAAAAGCTATATTTAACATATATCTAAATGTAGCAGGTATAAATTTCACGCCTATTATACCACCGATAACTAAAAATATAAGAGCTATAAAAAAAGTTTTTAATATGGATAAATAGTTTTCCTTAACCATCTTTACTCCTCCTTAATCTTTTAATTAACATTACCACTTTCATATATATTATTCAAATGATATAGGATAATTTTACAAAATATTAATATAATATCCATATTAAATTTCCATTACTTCTTAACCAATACATTTATATATTACTTTTCTATATAAGTTTCAATTAATTCTTGTATCATTTTTTTATTTATAGATGAACTTTTAATATTACTTCCTGATAAAATATCTTGAATCAATTCTTTTTTATCTTCTTGTAAAGTAACTATACTTTCCTCTATAGTTTCTTTAGCAATTAATTTAATTACTTCTACATCTTTTTCTTGTCCTATCCTATGAGCTCTATCACTTGCTTGAGATTCTACAGCAGGATTCCACCAAGGGTCAAAATGTATAACTAAATTTGCTGAAGTTAAATTCAATCCAGTTCCTCCAGCTTTTAAAGATATTAAAAACACTTTCACATCATCACTATTGTTAAAATCATTAACCAATTTCATTCTCTCTTTAGATAAAGTATCACCACTTAATTTGAAAAATTTAATATTATCCTCTTCTAATTCAGCTCCGAACATATCTAAAACAGATGTAAATTGAGAAAAAATTAAAATCTTTCTATCATTTTTTATTGCTGTATTAATTAACTTATGAGCGATTATAAATTTGCCACTATTCCCAATATACTCTGGAAATACCAATGCAGGATGGAGACAAATCTGTCTCAATCTAGTTAAATGAGATAATACTTGAATATTAGAATCTGTTTTAATTTTCTCACGTACGTTATTAAGATAGTTTTTATACATAAATCTTTGATTTTCGTCTAATTCTACCATAATTCTCTTTTCGCTTTTACCTGGTAAATCTTTAGCTACTTCTTCTTTTGTTCTCCTCAAAATAAAAGGATTTATTAAAGTCTTAAGCAACATCATGCTCTTTTCATCATCCTTGCTAAATTTACTTTCAAACTCCTTTGTAGAATATAAAAATCCTGGCATTACAAAATCAAATATACTCCAAAGTTCTTTTAAGCTGTTTTCAATAGGAGTACCTGTTAAAGCTAATTTAAACCTTGATTTAATCTTTTTTACAGCTTCTGCATTTTGTGATTTATAATTTTTAATATTCTGAGCTTCATCAATAATGCAAATATCAAATTCTTTATCAATAAATTTATCTAAATCATTTTTTAATATTCCATAAGTAGTAATCAGACCATTAAATTTTTTATAATCTTTTAGTACATCATCTCTCTTATCTCCATATACAATTCCTACTTTTAAACTAGGAGCAAACTTTAAAAACTCATCTCTCCAATTAAAAATAAGTGAAGTTGGTACTATAATAAGAAACTTCTCCTTCTTCTTCATTGATAAGAAGGATATTGTTTGTAAAGTCTTACCCAACCCCATATCATCTGCTAAAATTCCACCAAAATCTAATTCATATAAATTATCTATCCACTTAACACCTTCATATTGATATGGCCTTAAAGTTGACATTAGCATTTTACTAATTTTTATTTCTTTAGATATTAAAGCTTCAAGCTTATCTTCTACAGATTTTAAACTTCCATTATTATATATAAAAGATAAATCACATTTATTTATAATACCTTGAACTAAAGATGATTTAGATTTATTAATATATGATATACCTTTATCTAAATCTTTCTCTAAATTCAAAAGGTTTATCATATTAAATAGTTCTCTAATCTTATCATCTAATAAATCAATAAAATTATTTTTCTTAGTTTTATAAAAACTCTTATTATTTTTAAATGCTAAATAAGCCTCTTTAAATTCCTCTTGCGTGATATCCTTAATTCCATATGATAATTTTATTGCCCAATCCTCTTCATATACTGTTCCATATAAATCTTTAGAATTATAAACATTAAATTCATTCAAGTCCTTAGGTATGATTATTTCCCCTGAAGTTAAAAGTTCATTTTCTCTAGAATGTAAAAATGAATAGAGCTTTTCATCATCACCAACGAATTTCATTCTTGCATTATTTTTTATGAATCCATATCTTTCAAAAGTCATTATTACTCGTTCTTCATACTTTAAATCTCTAATCCATCCTAGTTTAACCTTATTATCCTTTAATACGTTTATTACTTTATCACCATAGATAACCTTAATATCACAAAATATATTATCTTTTTCTTTATATATAAAATATTTACCCATCAAAAACTTTCTCATATAATTTCTTAGATCATCACTTACATTTACCTTCTTAGTAATACTAGAAAGTGTGGAAATTATATTAATAAAACTCTGATTATTTCCTGGAAAATATTTGAAGTTATTTTTCTTCAATTCATTATATATAGGTATAAAAGCCTTAGAAATCTCTTTTTCCGATAAATAAATCTCTCTATTAAATAAAAAAACTCTTTTCTCATTATCTAAAGGAACAGGCAAATTTTTTTCAGACCATAATACAAATTGCCCATTTTCTTCTTTCAAATTAAATGCTATATCAATAGTACCTTTATTGATTTTAGTTTTATACTCTAGGTATATATCTTTAAATAGTATTTCTTCATTAGGTATTTTACCTAATAGTAGTGGTAATTGCTTTTGCTCGATTTTAATTTTAGCACCATTGGTACTATTATTTAGAATATTTCCTTTAATATAATCTAAGTATTTTAAGTCACTTTCATTTATTTTATGCTTTAGAGGTGAATACTTAAAAGTATCAGTCAGCTTTATCTCTTTATCATTAAAAACTGAATAAATAAATTCTTTTATATTACTAATTAAATATTTTGATTTATTTCCTACTTTTAGCTCTAAAAAAAATTGATTTAAATTATTTACCTTATAATAGTAAATCTTACTTTCTATATGTAGTATCTCTCTTACATCTTTCTTTGGTACACTTTGCGAGTTTCCCTTACTATCTTTAATCTTACTCTTTAGTGAATCTAAAAATCTTAAAGATGTAGCTGCTATATGTTCACAATAATATGAGTATCCTTGCTCTAAGTAATCTTTATACTTACTGCATGTACATTTATAGCCACATAGTTTTTCTTTATTTAAATCATATTTAAGGTGTGTATTAATAATTTTATTATCATTTTCCAGTTTGCCGTATATATGATAAACACCATCTACTTTTTTCCCTTGAATACTCTTAACAGCTTTATTTAATAATAATTCATTTCCTCTTTTCCTAGTTAACCCACTACAACTTCTTAAAATATTTTCTTCTAAACGTTTATAATTCAATTTAATCACCTAAACTAAAAAAGACTCTTAAAAGAGTCTTTTATTTTTATTCATATTATACTTCTTATATATTATAAATTCCACTACTTTTATTTTATATTACAATTACCTTCTTTTAGATAATAATAATGAAATTGCAGATACACCAACTAAAACTCCTGCTGAAACTAAAGCTAACTTTTTCACTGTATTCATAGTACACTTACAAGTCTCTTCATAATCTTCACAGAAAGCATCACATGGATAATTTTCTTTATATTCATCATTCTCATAATCATATTCATTTTCGTAATAATCTTTGTATGCATCTTCAAAATCATTGTCTTCACAACAATTATTATCATAATCATAGCTATAAATATAATAATTTCTATTGGTTATTTTGGGAATTCGTATTCTTTTTTTCATATAATTTAATCTTTTTTCTTTATTAATTCCTATATTATCGTACATTAAATTCACCTCAACATTATTATTGACAAGTAAATTAAAATTTATAAGCAAAGAAAAAACTCTAATTCGCTTATTTAAATAACAATACATACACTAATATATAAGTTATTTCTTAAAAATTAATTTTTTTCATAATAGTTGAGGTGTAATTTTATCTGTATTTAATTATTTATAGAACTAATTTATTATAAACTCTTATCATTTACATTGTCTAACCAATTTTCGATATCACCAATAATTGAGCTTACACAGCCATCTTTAAATGGAGATTTTAAATTTGCTAGTTTAACAAGTTCTAAGAAAGACTTAGTTCCACCAGCTTTACAAAGTCTTAAATAATCATTCCATGCAACTTCTCTATTTTCATTAGCTTTCTTCCAGAATTGAAGTGCACAAATTTGAGCTAATGTATAATCAATATAGTAGAATGGATTTTCAAAAATATGACTTTGTTTAAACCAGAATCCTCCTCTTTCTAAGAAATCATCACCTTCATAATTTTTATGTGGTAAATATTTCTTTTCTAATTGTCTCCACATATTTTTTCTTTCCATTGGTGTAGCTTCTGGATTCTCATAAACAAAATGTTGGAATTCATCTACAGTTACACCATAAGGTATAAATTTAATAGCTGACCCTAAATGTGTAAATTTATACTTATCTGTATCTTCTAAAAAGAAATTATTCATCCAAGGCCATGTTAGGAATTCCATACTCATAGAATGTATTTCACAACTTTCATAAGTAGGCCAAACAATTTCCGGTACAGAAATCCAAGTAGAATTATAAACTTGGAATGCATGTCCTGCTTCATGTGTTAATACATCAATATCTCCTGAAGTTCCATTAAAGTTTGAGAAAATGAAAGGTGACTTATAATCATTTATATAAGTACAATATCCTCCACCTGCTTTACCTTCCTTTGTTTCAAGATCAAGTAACTTTCTATCTACCATAAAATCAAAGAATTCTTTTGTTTCAGGAGAAAGTTCACTGTACATTTTTTCTCCATTAGATAATATCCAATCTTTATCTCCTTTAGGTGTAGCATTTCCTGAAGTGAATTCCATATCTATATCATAATACTTTAATTCGTCTAATCCCAATCTTTCTCTTTGTCTTTCATATAGCTTAGAAGCAACAGGTACTATATATTCTTTAACTTGCTTTCTAAACTCACTAACCATTTCTGCATTATAATCAGTTCTACTCATTCTTATATAACCAAGCTCTACAAAGTTGTTATACCCTAACTTTTTAGCTATCTTAGTTCTTACTTTTACTAATTTATCATAAATTGAGTCAAACTCATCTTCATGTTCTGTAAAGAATTTTGATGAAGCTCCCCATGCTGCTTCTCTAATCTTTCTATCAGTTGATTCTTTGTATTTTCCTAAACCTGGTAGATTTAATACTTCACCGTTAAATGGTATCTTAGCTGAAGCAATAAGTTTTACATACTCTGAAGTTAATTTATTTTCAAGTTGCAAATCTTCAATAATATCTTTAGAGAAAGCTTTAAGCTTTAATTCTAGTAATTTAAATAATTGCTTACCATATTCTCTTTCTAACTCTTCTCTAAACTTAGAAGCAACCATTGCCTTGTTGTATCTATCATCTAGTTCTTCATATAATGGAGAATTTTCATCCCAGTAATCTTTTTCTTCACTATAAAACTCATCATTTGTATTTATAGTGTATCTTATACCAGCAAGTTCCATCATAGTCATAAGTGTACCCCTTAAAGCATTTATATCTTCTAATGCTTTCTTACACTCTTCGTATGTTGAAGCATTTGTGAATTTATCTAATAAAATATTAAATTCACTTTTATATTCTTCATAACTTGGTCTTTCATATGTATAGTCTTTAAATTCCATCTTAGCCCCTCCAATATGTAAATATGTTTCATGAAAATTATACCATATAATATATATAATTCCAACAGTATTATTTTAGGCAATATCAACTTATTTATATTTTTATTCCTTAATAACAATATATCTTTTTAAGCCACCATACTTCTCTTTTTCTATAGCTATTTTATATCCCAATTTAATGAATGTATTTAAACTAAATTCGTTTTGTGGTGCTACTGTTGCACAAAAAATACAGCATCCTTTATCTTTTGCAACTTTTTCAAGTTCTTCTACCAAAGTTCTTTGTAACCTATTTCCTCTATAATCTGAATGTACTACTGTTGATTCAATATGAGCTATTGAAATAAGTTTTTTATCATCATAATTTAGATCATATCCTAAGTTAAACTTTTTAAATTTTGGCTTTATCATAGCTCCAAAAGCTATAAGTTCATCATCTTCAGTAACAACTCCTATAACCTCGCCTTTATTGTTTATCATGTTTTCAAACTCTTCTTTTTCTGTCTTAGCAAAAAGGCTTTTATCTACCATACTCTCATATATGAAATCTTGAAGTAATAAAATTTTATCTAAATCCCTATTTGTCAACCTTCTAATCTTTGCATCAATAATTCTTCCACTAATATGTTTTAACTTAATACTTTTATTCATAAGTTCTCCTATATACTTTTAAAGTAATTAACTATTAGTTAGATTGAACACTTTCAATTAGTTCTATTTCTTTCTTAGCTTCTTCATAGCTTTCATCAGCATTATATACAACTTTAAAGTATTCTAAAGCATCTTCTAATTGTCCTAACCCTTTATATGCTAATCCCATTCCAAAATATACATCTAAAGTATTTTCGCCAAGATCAATTGCCTTTTCAAAATTATCTATAGCTTTAAAATACTCTTCTTTTCTTAAATAATATTCTGCAAAGCCTATATAAGCATTTCCTAAATTATTATCTAAATCTAGTGCATGATTAAAGTGATTTAATGCTTCATCTTCTTTATTTAAATATTTAAGTTTTATCCAACCTATATTTACTTCTATATAAGCAGAATCTTTGCTATCAAGTTTATTTTTCTTTAACGCTTCTTCTGCTCTTTCTACTCCTTCTTTATAGTTACCTAGCTTAATATCTATATCAGTAAGATAAGCTATTGAGAAAAAGCTATTTGGTCTTTCTTTTAATAATTCTAAAAATATCTCTTTACTTTCTTCATATTTCTCTAAATAGAATAAAGATTCTCCTTTTAAACTCTTAGCAAAATTTATATTTACTGACCCTTCCTTTAATCCTTTATCTATAGCTTCTATAGCTTCTTCAAATAAATTTAAAGCCATATAGCACTCACCTATATAAATATAAATTTCAGGATTATTGCTTTCTTCTAAAGTATTTATGCAAAACTCTAAAGCCTTTTCCACATCCTCATTCATTAAATTTTCATATTCACGTAAAAAATCCATATTTAGTTCCATTTCTTTCTCTCCTTAATATTAAGTGCTAATAAATATTTATAAATTATACTTAAATTAATTATTAACTTCTCTTTGAAAATAACTAATTAAAGTAAGTCTTCAAATATTGCATTTGAAACATTCTGTAAATCTTGTGGTGATAACTTTACTTGTAATCCCTTTTTACCACCACTTACACATACTCTGTCTAAGCTTTCAGCATCTTTATGAATAAATGTTTTATATAACTTCTTCATACCAATTGGTGAGCAGCCACCCCTAATATATCCTGTTAGTTTCAGAATATCATTTACATGTATCATATCTATTTTCTTTTCACCACATACTTTTGCTGCTTTCTTAAGATTTAATTCTTCATTTACTGGTATAACAAATACATAAATCGTTTTAGTATTGCCCTGTGTTACTAATGTTTTATACACTTCTTTAACATCTTGATTTGTTTTTTCTGCAACAGATACTCCATCGATTTTCCCATCAGATATATCGTATTCTATTACTTCATATTTAATCTTATTTTTATCTAAAATTCTCATAGCATTTGTTTTAGTCATATGTAACAACTCCTCACCTTTAAATTATCTTCTATTTATTTTACTACAAAATTAGTATATAAGCTTCAAAAAAAGTTAAAACTAAATGTATTATTTTTATAGATAAGGAGCTAAAAATGAAATTAACAAATAATTTTAAGAAAAATGTTGAACTACTACAAAAAGAATTACAAGTAGGAAAAACATTTGATGTTCTTGAAAGAATAATCGATGTACATAACACAAAATTCTATTGTTATTATCTTGATGGCTTTGTAAAAGATACTAATATGGAATATGTAAGAAGAGATATGTACAATCTTAAAAAAGAAGACTTTAAAAGTATATCTTCTGCCCAAGAGCTTATAGAAAAAGCTTTAAGCTCTATAGAAGCTTCTACAGATACTGATATAGACAGCATTGTTAAAGCTGTTTTATCTGGTCAAACAGCTATGCTATGTGAAAGCTTTAATGAAGCTCTTATTCTTGATTATAGAACATATCCTTCTAGAGGTGTTGATGAGCCAGATAAAGAGAAGGTTTTACGTGGTTCTCATGATGGTTTTGTGGAAACTATAGTATTTAATACTGCCTTAATCAGAAGAAGGATTAGAGATCCTAAGCTTATATTTGAAATGCATACTATAGGTCAAATATCTCAAACGGATGTAGCAATCGGATATCTAGAAAGTAAAGTAGATAAAAAAACATTAAATAAGGTTAAAGAATTAATAGAAGGTTTAAAAATTAAAGCTTTAACTTTAGGAGATGAAAGTTTACTTGAGGTATTAATGCCTAAAAGTCGATTAAATCCATTTCCTAAAGCAAGATATACAGAAAGACCTGATGTAGTAGCTGCTGAAATTATCGAAGGTAAAATCGTTATATTAATCGATAATACACCTTCTGCGCTAATATTGCCTGGCAGTATTTTCGATTTTTTCCAATCTATCGATGATTATTATCTACCTGTAATTACAGGAAATTATCTAAAAATGTTAAGATATCTTGTACTTTTTGTAAATATATTCTTAACTCCAGTTTATGTGCTATTAACAGCTAATCCTCAGTGGTTAGTTGGAAAATTAAGCTTTCTATTGCCGAAAGACCCTTATACAATACCAATATTCATACAATTTCTTATAGCAGAGATTGCTATAGATGGATTGAAACTAGCATCACTTAATACACCTAACTCTCTAGGTACTTCACTTTCAATTATAGGTGGATTAATTTTAGGTGATTATACAGTTCAAACTGGATGGTTTACCCCTCAAACTATCCTTTATATGTCAATAGTAGCGCTAACTAGTTTTGTTCAACCTAGCATTGAACTAGGATTTGCATTAAAATTTAATCGTATCCTCCTACTTATAACTACTGGATTTTTCGGTGCTTGGGGATTTATAGCAGGATTAGTATTTAATTTAATAATTCTATTTACAACTAAGACAGTAACTGGTGAAAAGTATTTATACCCACTTATACCTTTTAATTGGAAAGCTTTGAAAAAGGTACTTTTCAGAACTAGAAAACAAATTGAGAAAAGATAATAAAAGCTCTATTAAACCGCTTTACAATTTTATGGTTTAATAGAGCTTTTTTATTATTTATTTAATATTGTATATTTCATAATACTTATCCTTTAAATACTTAATGAAATATTGTGGGTTTAACTCTTCTCCAGTTACTCTTTTAATTATCTCAGCTGGAGAATAAATACTTCCATATTTATGAATGTTTTCTTTCAACCAAGAATGTAGATTATTAAGATTCCCCTCTGCAATGTCTTCCATTATTGTAGGTTCTTCTTTTAAAAGCGTATAATAAATTTGTGCTCCATAAAGATTACCTAATGCATAGCTAGGAAAGTATCCAAATAATGATGCAGACCAATGAACATCTTGTAAAACTCCAACAGAATCACTTGTTGGTTCAACATCTAAGTATTCTTTATACTTCTTGTTCCATTCACTTGGAAGTTGATCTAATGTTATTCTTCCATTTATCAAATCTTTTTCTAATTCATATCTAATAATTATATGAAGTGAATAAGTTAATTCATCAGCTTCTGTTCTAATAAATGAAGGCTCTACTTTATTCATTACTTCATAAAACTCTTCTGCAGTAACGTCCTTAAATTCTTCAAAATATTTTCTAGATAAATTCAATAAATATGAAGTGAACTCTTTACTTCTTCCTATTATATTCTCATAAAATCTTGATTGTGATTCATGAATAGCCATTGAAACCCCAGCATTCAATCCTGTATTCTCTAAATCATCACTAATATTTTGTTCATAAATCCCATGTCCACCTTCGTGAATTGTACTAAATAATGCTGAAGCAAATCTATCCTTATGATAATTAGTAGTTAATCTTACATCCTTGTTTCCCATATTTGTTGTGAATGGATGGACACTTACATCTAATCTTCCTGCTTCTAAATCAAATCCCATTTTTTCAAGTACACACAATGATAACTCCTTTTGCTTATTTACATCGAAATTACCATTTAGTATATCTGTACTTATTTTCTTATCACTTTTCTTGATGTTTTCTAATATCTCTACTATTCCATCTCTTAACTCACTAAATATTTTATCTAACTTTTCAACTGTAAGTCCTTTTTCATATTTATCTAATAATGTATTATATTTATCACCTTCGTATCCCCAATACCCAATAAATTCTCTAGAAAAATCAATAACATTCTGAAGGTATGGTTTAAAGCTTTCATAATCATTTGCCTCTTTAGCCTTTTCCCATGCAATTTGAGCTCTACTTGTAGCTCCAACAGAAGCCACATATCTATCTTCAGGTATTTTCATAATTTCATTATAATTTCTTTCAAGCTCTTCAAGAATTCTTCTTTGAACTAAAGACATCTCATTTTTATATGGCGTTAACTCTTCTATAAATGTCTTAACCTTTGGTGATGTAGTCATATTAAATAACTGACCTGATAAATATTCTAATACCTTACTTCTTGATTCTCCTGCTTTTATAGGCATATTAGTTCTTGTATCCCAATCAACTAACACCATTGCATGTGTTAGATATTCAACTTCTCCAATATACTCCTTAACCTCTTCAAACTTCTTTTCTAAATTCATTTTCATCCTCCTATTTTTATTTATTGCATTTAGCAAGAATAAATTTTCTGTTAAATTTTCCCATTTTATTATAGACAAATTTTATAAAAAAATAAAGGACTGTATCTAGTCCTTTTTATTTAAGCTAATTTATATTTAAAATTTAGTAATTCATTGGTTCACAATGCTCAAAGATTATCGTGTCGAACTTTTCACTACTTACTTCCAAAGCCTTTTCAGAATTAACAGTCCAAGCAATAGTTATAATTCCTAATTTTCTTAAAATTTTTAGAGAAAGATTATCTGAATCTATCCAATTATATGCTATAAAATGAGGTCTACTCTTACAATTTAATAATAAGTATTCTAGGACTATTTTAAGTGTTTTCGGAGATTTATTCTCTTTAGGAAACTTCATTGAAAGTTGTCCTCTTATTACTTCTGGCATATTCTTTTTTATTCTGCTCAGTATTAAAGGATCAAAAGATTCAATACAAAAATTACCTTTATAATTTTTAAGTTCGTTTTCCACAGCTTTACACAAACCATCTCTATCACTATTTGATTTTATTTCAATTATTAAAGGAACTTTTCCATCTACTAAACTAAGTACCTCACTAAAAGTAGGAATTTTATACTCTGTATCAGCTAATGTTAAGTTTTGTAGTTCTTCTAATGTGCAATCACTTATTTTTTTATTTAAACCTGTCATCCTTAATAAGTTATCATCATGAAATACTACTGTTTTCTTATCTTTAGTAAAAGCAACATCTAATTCAATACCATAATTGTTTTTAATGGCATTACTAAAAGCTTCTAATGAATTTTCTGGTATTACTTGGTCGTTAGAATACAACCCTCTATGTGCAAATTTAGTACTTGTTAACCATTCCGTCTCCTCTACATCCTTCTTATCTCCATATATAAGAAAGATATATATTACAAGTAAAATAACTATATCTAATCCAACTGTTACTATTATTTTTCCAAAATTCTCATACATTCAATCATCACCCATCTATAAATTATATATCTTTTTCCATTTTTATCCAACTTATTTATTGCTTATTAATAAATTTATATGAATAAATAAAGAGAACTATATCTACTAAATAAATTTAATTTATTAGTAGATATAGTTCCATGTATGATTATAAGAATTTTTTCCATTCTTCTTGATTATCTTTTTCAAAATCTAACAATTTATTTGCTAATTCTAAAACATCTTTATCTGCATCATCATATTGGTTAATTCTCTTAGTTGCATCAATTACTCCCATGGTGCTTCCTTGAATAAGCATTTCTGAAAGATGTGATGGACTTTTATCAGTTAAAGTTTTCATATTTATCATAATATATGTTGTGATTTTTTGAAACTTATTAATATCTTTTGGGTCATGTCCTCTATCTTTTATCATCTTCTCAGAATCTTTAAATATTTTATTATATTCATTGTATTGAGAGTACAAAATATTTTTAAATTCTTCATTTGTAGATTTCTCAGTAATATCAATAAGATGTTTTATTGTTTCAGTACCCATCTCAGAGTTTTGGTATATAAAATTTAAAATTTCTATGTTTCCATCCATTCAAAACACCTCCTAAAAAATATTATTTCCTCAATTATTTTTTTTATTTAATTATAAATAGTTTTTTATTATATTTAAATAACGCTACAATTTAACCTAAATATGTCCAAATATCGAGAATAAATCTTTATATTCCTATTTTTTAATATTTGATAAATTTTATACAATATTGTAAAATACTCTTTGCTATGATTTTAATAAATATATAATTTTAAAGGAGAAATCGATGAATACTTTTATATCAAT
Source organism: Clostridium disporicum (assembly GCF_001405015.1). GTDB lineage: Bacteria > Bacillota > Clostridia > Clostridiales > Clostridiaceae > Clostridium > Clostridium disporicum_B. The sequence goes on along the minus strand of NZ_CYZX01000001.1, from coordinate 123,322 downwards.
TTTATTTACTATTCTTTTTATAGGTGTTCCAACATATTATTTTACTATTTTATTTTCATCATACTATAAACAAGTAAGAAAAAATAAGGACAAAATAAAAGTTGTATTAAATGTTAGATCATATACAACTTATCTTGCTGCAATAGTATTAGTTATTGCTACAATAGCATTTGGTATATATTCCTTATTCAACAAAACTTTTGTATTATTACTAATACCAATGATTTTAATAGATATACTAGTTTATTTTTTAATAAAATTATCAAGTTCAAAGTTCTACATATTCGATAATTTTTTAATAATTAAAAATTTCTATGTTGAGTTTAGTGAAATAAAAAATGTTTTATTGAAGCCAGAAAATAAAGATAATTTGTATGAACTTTCAATTTCTACAAAGGATTTTCTTCACACAATAAAAATAAAAACAGAAGATCCTAAATCTCTAATAAAGGAATTCAAAACATCATTACCAAAAAATATTAAAATAAAAGAAGTGCCAGCTAAATAAGAGCTGCACTTCTTTTTCTATCTATTATAAACTTCTTGTTATGCTTTCTATTTCTAATAAACTATTATAAATTTCTTCACATCTGAATTGAGCGTATATAATTCTACCTATGTAATTTGAAAATTCTTCTTTATTTAACTTATCATATTCCAATCTTGCTTCTCTTAATGCTAATTCTATACCTTCATTAAAGTTACTACCACAATTGTTAAATCCCTCAATATCATCTTCAAAAATATAACTTATTTCACTTAAGCTATATTCTATAGGTTCCTTTATTCCATTTTCAAAAATTACTATATCATTTGATTCATTAACTAAAACATCACAAAGTGGGTTTTCTCCTAAAACACACGCTTCTTCTCTAAATTCCTTTATTAAATTTACCGCCTCATCAGCCAATTTTCTTAATACTTCAGCTCTTTCCATTTCCCCCATCACCTTTCGTACTGTTTTTACAATATAATTATATAATAAACAGCTTAAAACCTATGTCGAATTTTATCACAATCATTATAGTAATATATTCCAACTCTTGTATATTCAATACATATTTTTTGTTATATTATTAACTTATAATATGTATTTTTTTAATTTGTTTAGTCGCTATAATATTTATTACATCAAAGATTTATTTTCCAAATATACTACTATATTAAATATCCTATTTTATCATTATTCTTTTAAAGTAAATGGCTGTTACTGAATTAAACTTTCAAAATTACTTATAAAAAAATAAGCTCTTTATTCAGAGCTTTATTTTCTATATAAAAAGCATATATGCTTAAAAAAGTTGCACTTATATAATACTTCTAAAACCTTTTTGCCTAAGAAGCAAATGAATCTTCAGCAGACTTAATTAATTCCTTTATTCCATCATTATCAATAATACTATTAGTATTGCATGTTAATACTATATCTCCAGTACTTCTAGTAAATCCCCATGTTTCTGCACTACTTTTGTCTTCATTTCTCGATGTTTTTTTAATTATAATTTCAGGGCAACTCTTTATATCACCTAAATCAATTTCACCTTTTATTCCACTTTCTTTAAATAGCTCAATTTGTTTACGTATCTTTTTAGCCATATAATATATATTTAAATTTTTACTATTAGTATTTATGATTAATATCTCTTTTAATGGATAGTCTTGATTTAGCAAATTTTTAACTAGTCTAACTAAAGCTTCTGAATCTTCCCCTTCCACTACTATCACTACTGATACAGAATACTGCAACAAATCATAATCTCTAGATTTATAAGAAAAAGAAATAACCTTCTTGATTACTATATATAATAATAGTATTACTAAATAAGAACTTAACGTAAAATAAGCTCTAGATCCAAAAGTACTACACATGTATAGAAGACCTAAAGCTATTATTATTAAACTCATCAAAATTCCTATATTTCTACTAAAGTTTGAATTACTCATTTTCTTATCCCCCACGTTTTAACAAAAGTTCTATTCCTTTTACTATATGATTCAATATTGAAAAAATTTAATGTTTTTCAATATATTTTTAACTTTTATTCATTTTCTCCGTTAGAGGTTGTTGTAGTAATATTAAGAATCCTTTCTGGAAGAACAAATATATAAGCTAAAAGAAATACAAAAAGATAAATTATAAAAATTAATCCTGAAAAAATATAATACAACATATTCTTATTAGATAATCTTTGAATAATTTTAATAAGCTTTGCTTCAAGGTCAATTATAGTTTTTACTATATATTTGCGGACCTTCATCCCTCTTAGCTTATTAGCTATCTTTGGACTATATCTGAAATAAAACTCTAATGAGGCTTTTCCAATCTTATTTTTTATAAGAACATTATCTCTATACCATCTAAGCAAGTCTAATTTAGGAGCAACAGTAGTTCCGTATGCTGCTGTTGATATAAAACACCATCCATCTTTTTTAGGCTTATTAGGATAAGTATTTTTAGATACATTATTTGATATTATCTCATTATCATCGATTTGTGTTATACGTTTGAAAGAAGATACACTTATAGTATCTTTAATTTCTGATATATATGTTAAATCATCATGTTCAACTCTTGAAAATATAACTGTTCTTCCAGGCTCCAATTTACTTACAAGATTTTTGTCTACAGCATTTTTATAGAATTTAAATTCTTTTCCATTACTATCTATTATTTTACCTCTAGCTAATTCCGTATTATACTCTTTAATCACTCCATTTTTATTGATGATTTCTTTTCCTTCACCTAAATCTATACTCTTTAAAATTTCCTCGATATAATCATAATCTACTAATCTAGTACTAACGTCATGATCACATAATCCAGATATTAATCTATGTAACACCTTTCCGTTACTTTGCTTTTTTATAATACTATCAGTTACTCCATTAGGATAAATAAAAGACCCATTCTTTAATGTACCTTCTTTAAAACTATCAGATTCAATTATTATTTGATGTAAAATAACACCTAGTGAAAATGCGCCTACTTCTTCTGATGTCGCAAACTCTCCCCAATTATTATTTATATCATTAAGCTCTGGAGCTGAATAACCTAATAATGTACGTCCAAAATTAATATGATTTGAATCAAGGTGACCATTTTTCAATTTGCATATCCTACCTAGCCCAACAAACCTAGGTACATAATCTTTTAATAGTAAAATATGCTCTGGGCTTAATGCTAAGTATGCATAATTTTTATCTTTTAATAACTTTAAAAAATAAAGTATTGAAAGCCCTAATCGAGCTATTTTAGAAGAATCTATTTTAGTTGTAGCTACTCCATTGTAATTTCTATATCTAAAGCTATGCTTATTAATTTCATCTGTTAAAGTTGAAGCTTGTTCAAAGTCTAATACAAGTATCGGCTCTTCATTTCTCATATTTTCACTCATATTTTTATCGTAAGTATTCTTAACATAAAACCAATCTAAAGGTTCTGGTAATAAAGGTGATGCTAAATCATTAAGTATATTTATTTGTTCAATTAATACACTTCTTCTTTTTCTAATACTTATTTCATCTTTTAAATCATTTGACCTATACTCAACAGTTTTAATTATTACTGGTTTGCATATATTGTCATCATATCCTAAAGAAAGGTTTGTTCTTTCATCTTTTCTATTGCATATAGAGTAAAACCATCTCCAATTGCCAGTACATATTTCTTCCATTTTACTTGGAGAAATCACTACCCATCTATTTTGTAAATTACAATTTGTTGAGTTTATAAAAATTTCTCCTTTGCTCCCAAATCTGTACCTCATTTTCCCCTCCCTTAAAACATGATTATTTTATCCTCTTATAGACATAAATGATTTATAAATATCATTTTTGGCTTCTATCATATCATTATATCTTTCATTAGCATTATACTCTGTACACTTTTTAACTATATTGTATGTATACTCAGTACAGCTAAACTTTTTAAGATTATCTACAGGAATTCTTCCATATTCATCTTTAAGCGTTAACGATAAATTTTCACCGGTTAACATATGATACATAGTCGCCCCTAAAGAATAGATATCTACCCTTCTATCAAGTTTAGCAAGCTTAGATGGATTATTCATTTCTGGCGCCTTATATCCCCATGTACCAACTCCTGCTGATCCACAGCCTTCAATATTACTCCTAGCATTACCTTGATTATCTTCAATAACCATGGTCATAGCGCCAAAATCTAAAAGTGTAAGGAATAAATCATCAGTAATAATTATATTTTCAGGTTTTAAATCTTGATAAATATAGTACCTATTATAATTTTCTTTATCTTTTTTATGAAAACCACCTAATATTGTAGCTAGTTGGAGGGAGTATTGTAATACATCCCTCTCCCAGCTTTTATAAAACTTATAATTTCTAGAAAGCATAATATTCCTTATACCTGATTTTAAATACTCACCAAGGTTAATACCATTTATCATCTGCATAATTATATAAGGTTCATTGTATGCAACGTAGTCAGTACAAACAAATACTTTTCCATCTGTTGATAAATGTGGACCATAAATGCTTGGGCAAAAATCCTCAACTATATCATTTACGTTTGGTATCCTGCCTTCTCCTAAGGTTTTAAAATCAATTAAGCAATTATATTCAAATCTAGTTACTTTTCTTATTTTCTCGATTCTATCAATTCTGCTTCTATCTTTTTCATATGAAAACAATCCATTTTCTTTATCATATCTTCTTGCTTTAACTAATACAGTTCTATCTCCAAGTCTTGTGTCTTTAGCTTTTAGAATTACTCCAAATCCTCCTGAAACAGATAAGATATCATATACTGTATATCTTCCGCCTATTTTAATAGGAGAAACCACCTCTTCACCGTTCTCATTTACAAAAATTTGAACGTTAGGTATCTTAGAGCTTTTTGTGGTCCACATCATTTTATTCCTCCACTTCGTTAAAGTAAGCTTCTAAAATAAATTTTCCACTTAAAACTATAAAATCTCCATCTTCTATAACTACAGATTCATTAAAAGATAACACTTTAGGCTCATCTTCATCATATCTTTTAATATGAACTGAGCACTTTTTAGAAAGATTTCTTACATAATATTTATCGTCCTCTTTATATACAAGCAAATGCTTTCTACTAATTGCATTTTCATTATCTACTTCTTGTAAATCAATATCAGGTGTAAATTCAGAGCTATTTCTTCCGATTATTGTTTCATCATATTTTAATTCATAAACTTTAAAGATTTCATTATCTTTATAAAGAATAAGATTATTACCTTTTATATTTTCATAAGGGTTTACTTCTTCAGTATTTTCGAGTTCATCTTCTTCCTCTTCGTCTTCTTCATTAGCTTCAGTAATAACTATATCCTCTGCTTCATTCTCTTCAATATTTTCATCATCATTTTCATCTGAATCAACATCCTCTTCAGCAAGTATTACTTCGCTTTTAAGTTTATCATCAACAATATCTATATCTATAAAACAATTTCTATCTTCAAAGGTTTCTTCAGTGTCTTCTATATCATTATTGTCTACAATATCTTCTTCATAACTCATATCATCTTCACATATAACGTCATCAGTTTCATATATAACGTCATCAGTTTCATAGTCAGTATTTTCTTCAAATTCATCGCTTTGTTCCTCTATGTCATAATCATCTACAAATACATCTTCTAAAGGAGCTCCACAAAGCTTACATACAGTAAGATCATCAAATCCTTCACCTTCTAAATATTCCTTTGCACATTGAGGCCTTGGACATACTTTCTTTCTCATATTACCCTCCTATCTATTTCTCCTACGTCTTAAAGTTGCATTTGTAGGAAAATCTATTTTTATAGTAGTTGTCGCAGAGTTTACTGGTCTTGTACTAGTTTTCCCCGCATTATTTATAGCTTGAATAGATATTGTTCCATTTTCTCTAAATTCGTCTATTAAAGCTCTATACTGATTTACAGCTAATGCATTTCCTAGTTCTTCATATCTATTTATTATCCATTCATATCTTTTTATCGCTGTATTATAATCATTTCTTTCTCTTGCAATATTTGCTTCATCTTCTAGCTTTTTAATTTCAGCTTCATAATAGCCTCTTTCTACTTCACCATCTTTTTCTACTAAACTTGTATTATCTCCTACATCCACACTTACATTTCTAACTATAAAGAAATTTCTATTTCCATAAAGCTTAGGTATATAATATTCAAGCTTAGCACTCATTATTTCTAGAGATGAATCACCGCTACTTCTTCCTGGTATAGTCATTAAAAAATAAAATTTGTATTCTTGATTTCTTTCTATATTAACTAAGTTCACAGTAGCTTTTCTTTCTTTATCAAGAACAACTTTTCCTAAATATGCCACTTCAGGAGTTCCCTTATAATGCTCTGTTACTCTAACATATTTAGGGAATGTTAATTCTAATTTAGCATTAGTAATTATAACCTCTGTAGAATTTTCAAATAGTTCTGTAAACATATCCCTAGCTTCTTCTGGTTCATTTATAAGTTCTGTTCTACCATTTGATGGTTTAGCTAGCTTTTCTAAAAATGCAAAGTTTACATCACTTCCTCCAAAACCTAAGCAATCTATTGATATACCAGTTTCAGCTATTAGTTTAGCTTGTCTTATACCAGCTTCTTCAGTATCTCCATAAGGTACACCATCAGTCATAAATATCATTTTTTTAATCTTTCCATTATTATTGTTATTTAATATAAGTCTACCTAACTTTAGAGCTTCAGATATATTTGTATTTCCACTATAATCTTTGCATTTTTCTAATGCTTCAGTTATTCTTTCTTTATCAGACCCTGGTAAGTTTTGTACTATTATATGTGGAGTATCATCATACGCTATTACTGTAACATTATCTGTTGGTCTTAAAAGCTCAACAACCTTATTTACTGCTTCTAGTGCTATATCAAGCTTTGTAGTGCCTCCAGTAACTATATTATATTTAACTCCATCAATTATTTGCTTCTTTCCTGTAGGAGTAGTTTCCCCTCCAACTATTTTAAACATTGATCCACTAACATCGATAAGAAGACATAGGTCAACACCATTATTAATTTGTTTTTCCCCTTCAAGCCTTTCTTTTACTTCGTCACTTGCATAAACTGATAAACAAGCCTTTACTACATGCTCTTTATCATCACAAAGTATATAAGGATCGCTTATCTTAGTTTCTAATACTAATTCTCCAGCCATTTTACTCCTCCTTCAATTAATTCATATTTACTTCTATCAATATACTTGTGATATTATCTCCACCACCATTATCATTTGCTGCTTGTGTTAAATTAGACGGAATATCTAATACACTTTCCATATTATCTTTAGCTACTATATGCTCCTTTATTTTTTTATCAATATTCCACAAATTACTACCATATCCTAATGGACTAATATAATCTGTAACACCATCAGAGCATATTAATACTATGTCTTTATCTTCTAATGTTATTTTCTTAATATTTAAGTCATCATCTTTAACTATTTTTGCTTCTATATTTATGTCATTGCCTCCAATACAATTAGTTAAAGCTTTAAATCCATCAACATTACTGCATTCTCCCCAGCTATAACCATTCTTTAAAAGCTCTGTTCCGTAATTTTCTTCATAGTTTAATAGGTTTAGCCCTTTGTTTTTGTTAAACAAATATATTTTACTGTCACCTAATGATGTAAAGTACATTATGTTTTCTATAATAATTACTCCTACAAAGGTAGCCCCCATAACTGTACCCCACAATTCCTTATCGCTATTCCTAACAATTGAATTGTTTATCTTAATATTACTATTATTTATAATTGAAAGAAAAAATGACTTTACATCACTTAAAGTTTGTAAATTCTCATATTTTTCTTTCCAAATTTCAATAGAAGTATCTTTTACTATGTTAGCCGCCTCATATCCTGAGCCATAATTTGTTGTTGAAATTCCATCAGACACCATAGCAAATATTTTATGATTTTCAGCATCTTCTAAAATAACATAACTATCTTCATTAGCTCGTTCTTTTAAATTATCATCCTTATATTCTACTTTAGACTTTTTATAATTCCCCATATCTGATGAATAAGAATATTTAAAACTTATATCTTCAAAATTCTGTTTTTTATTTTTACAAATTTCTTCAAAAATAATTAGTGCTTCTTCAACATTTTTATATCTATCTTCTGGAAATAATGTTGTAGTTTTATAAATCCATTCATGAAGCTCTACAGGTATTTCTTCATTAAAAGCAGTTATAAAATATGCTAAGTAGGTTTCATGTGACCTATTTTCAATCACTTTTCCTTTTAACGCCAAAACCAAAAGAAGTCTTCCAATAATATATACATCTGAAGAGTAAGTAATATTTTTACTATTACCATATAAGACTTCTGTTGAAGAGATTCTTCCAGCTTTATATTTTGAATTATCTGCACCTTTGGTTATATACGGTCTTATTTGCTTTAAATGCAAAGTTTCTATATTCTCATCACTTATCCATAATTGATCTAAATCTATAGAGCCTAAAATCTTTTTCTTTCTATTTATTGATTTAATAATATCTCCTACTCTATTTATTACAAAGTCAATGATTTTAAAGTTTATATCTTTTTCTTTAATATATTCTAATAAAGTCATCTCTTTATTGTAATTAAAATATGCCTTACCAGAGTCAATATATAAAGGACTTTCAATATATTTGTTGTCGCAATTAATAATATCGTCTTGTTTCAATGTAGTATCTATTAATAATTTATTATCTATACTTATCTTCCATTTACCTATGTCTCTTTTTATTTTCTTTCCACATTTACTACAAAACTCATTATCAATGCTAAACTCATTACAGTAGGTACATAAAACAGACATACTATCCTCCTTTCAAAATATTTAACTCTATGGTTAAAAATTTATATTTAATTATACGTAAACTTAACTTTTATATTACTAATTCACAAATAATTTAAGGAAATTTCAGGTATCCTTCTGAATAATAGTAAAAAAAGAATGAAACTATTAATTAAAATAGCTTCATTCTTTTTCATTTGAACTTACTTCTGAAAACTTCTGTGATTTGTGAGTTAGCCTTTCAACTATCTCATAAGGTATTTTTAAATATTTTTCTAAATTTTCTTCACTTATTTTTTTAACAATAATATTTATTAACTCAACTATTAACATTGAAGCAACAGCATCTAGTACGAAATGCTGCTTAATAAAAATAGTTGATAATATTATCAAAATCCCTACAGTTTGAGTATAGTAATACACATATTGACTATTTTCTTTTTTTGTGTATCTCATAATAAAGTAAGTTCCTAACACATGTAACGATGGAAAGCAATTAAAAGGTCTATCAAGTGAATATATAATCTTAACTATACTACTTAAGATACCATTACCTGTTACTGTTGGCCTTACTATCTCAGTTGGAAAGATTAAATAAATAGTGTAACTAAAGAACATTCCTAAATATAAACCTAATATACATCTCATGTATTTTTTTCTATCATTTAAAGATAAAATAAGAAATCCTATTATCATATATAAGTACCAATAAACATATGGAATAATGAAGATAGGTACAAATGGTATCATTCTATCTAAAGCTATAGTTAAATCAAATCCTTCTTTATGAATATGATTAGTTATAAAATAGATAACATTAAACATAGGAAACAAAATTAACCATAATAAATCGAGTTTATACTCATATTTTTTTACTTCGTTTATTACTCTTTTTAGCATCTTCCTACTCCCCCTAAAATACGCTCGTTTTATTATATAAAGCTATTATATTCTCAATTTCATAAATCTTTCACAAGAATATATTTATTTAATCTCTCTATGTTCTGTTGATTTATATATCTTATAATTTAAATAAAATAGATGGATATAAAAATAATTATTTTTATATCCATCTATTTAATCTTTATATTATTCTATTATATAATCTTCTAATATTTCTCTTGGTAAACTAGTGAATTTTTCACTTGCTTCACCGTTTCCTGTAATAGCTTTTTCTATTCCACTAATACCTATAACATGAATATGAGTTTTGTTTTCTAACTCTTCTAAACATAACGTTAAAGTTAGTCTATTACTCGCTCTAAAATATTTTTTTTCATAAACCATAACAACTGCTTTATTTTTACCTTGTGAGTTAATTTCATGAAAATCAATCTTTTCTGTAATTGTTCCTGATATTATACCTGCATCTAACCTCTTAATGGTTTCATCTAAAGTTAATTTCACATCGAAACTGTATATTCCCATAATTTTCTCCCCCTTTTATTCCCTATACCTTATATAATGTCTTAACATTATATCACATTTTTATATGGATATATATATTAAATTATGTTTTTATTGTAATTTTTTTAATTATATTCTTTCAAAAATATAGTTTAATTAAAGTTTAGCTAATTATTTTCTTTTATATATCCCTTTCTATAAGACATGAGCAATAACTTTAGCTCTTTTATTTTTTCTTTTTTAAAAAATAAACACTACCCTAAGAATATTATTCTTAATAGTAGTGCTTATAAATTCCGTATATAATTATATTCTACCTAATACATTTATTCATTTAAATTATTTTCATCATTTAATAAAACATTATTAGCATTTATAAAACTCTACATAAGTATTTGCCAAAGCTAAATTAATAAAATCATTTGTTACATAGGCATTATCACTAAATAATAATCCGTAATCCCCATAAAACCTACTTAACATTAATATAATATAAAAATTTATAGGACTTATATCTATAACACCTGTAAATACAGGGATTACAGCACTTGCATTAGAAATTAAGTAAGTTAAGGATGGTACAAATTCTGTAGTAATATTATATTCATTATCTAAAACATTTTTAATAAATTTATCTGCATTATCATCTTCATGTATTGATATATTTTCATAATCTTTAATATTCCCTTTTTGAACTTCATTAATAAATAAGCCAATTATAAAAAAATATAATTCAATTTGTAAATTTCCAACTCCAGTTGAACTGTAGGTACTTGGATCCATAGGATTATACGTCTTACCTACATTTGACTTTGTATTAAAACTTAAGAATAAATACAATCTATTATTATTTCTATATATTATCTTACCATCTTTAACAAAAGGGTTATTACTGCCTAAAAACTTAGCACAAGGAGGTAGTTTGAATCTATCAAAATCCTCACAAAATGATTTTTTTCTTTTTTTTCTTTTTGTCATAGGTTTCCTCTATAGAATTACTATATACTATATTATGAATTTCTTGGTTCTACTAGCACAGGAATATTTTCACTATCTAGATTACAATAACCTATATCATACTCCTTAAGATTATAACTTCTATTTTCTATAGCATATCCAAAGCTAAGATGAACCTCTACCCCATTAACTATATAGATATTCTCTCCTCTTTTCTCTCCAATTACATTAAAAATATTACATGCTGCATTCATATGTTCTTTAGAAACGACTATACAAATACTTTCAGGACAGATGCACTCCTCTCTACATTTTATATAATCATTCATAATAGCCCAACGTATACAATTTCTATCTAATATGTTTTTTATTAAAACTAGTACTTCAAAAGTTCTATCTCTTCTTTTTGCAAAAACATACTCTCTCATTGCTGGTTCAATTCCAACAGTATAACTAGTTACTAAATCATCTACTCTTTTACAAAAATCTGAAAAATATCTTTTTTTAAACTCAATAAATACACACTTAGTTAAATATTCTTCATTTTTATTCTTATTACAATCTAGTAGCTTTCTATAAACCCTCTTTTCTGCGCTTTCGTATTTCTTTTTAATTTTAGATATTCTCTTTCTGCATATTAACCCCTTTAACTCTTTTAAATCTGATGACACATTAATGCCTCCTAAAATTTAAATGCTAATATAATAATACAAAAATTTTCTTTAGAATGTTCTTAAATAAATAAGCTATAAAATATTAAATAAAAAAAGAGATGAAATTCACCTCTTTTAATTAGTTTATTTATGATATACTCTTCTGTTTTTAATATCCTAATAAATCTTCATATTCTCTAATTTTATCGTCTTTATTATCTTCTTTAACATCAACTTTTTCTACTTCTATTATTTCATCCATTTGAATTACGTTTTTTGATTCCTCTTTACACATATCAAATCCTCCTTGAATAATAATTGAATACGTTTACTTAAAGTGTAATAAAATACTTTGATATAAGTATAACATACAGTTATATCGTTTACCATATATTTCAAATTATAATTGTAATTAAATTTAAATTATAATTTGAAGAAGCTTTTAATTCATATCTTATATAAATTATATATAATCATAGCTTACTTCATTTATAAATAGCTTTAAAGTTAAGAGTTAATATAAAAACTACTATACTGTCTTTATTTCTAAACTCTTAACTCTACTAACTATTTTTATATACTATCTTCAACTTATAATTATGGTTACACTTTTGAATATAGCTCTAATGGTAACTTATCTGGATCCTCAAAGAAAGTAAACTTTCTACCTGTACATTCATCTACTCTTATAGGTTCAGTTTTAATCCCTTTTTGCTTTAGCTCCTCAACTGCTTTTTCTATATCATCAACTTCAAAAGCTAGATGTCTTAAGCCTTGAGCTTCAGGATAGCTTGGTCTTTTTGGTGCATTTGGAAAAGAAAATAATTCAATCTGACTATCTCCTATTTCTAAATCTAACTTGTATGAATCTCTTTCTTCTCTGTATATCTCTCTAATAATTCTAAGACCTAGCTTTTCTACATAAAACTCTTTAGATGTTTTATAGTCTGAGCATATTATTGCTATATGATGTATCTTTTTAAACTGCATAAATCCCCCTAAAGTCGTATTATAATAAGTATTTTTTCTTATGCTTAAATAGCAAATATATAAATTTTACTTATCTGTTTTTGATAATTCTTGTTCTTTAATAAGAACTCTCTCTTCGTAACCATCAATTTTTTTATCAAGCCTATCTAAAGTCTCTTGCATTTCTTTAATTTTATCTGCTAAATGATTACGTTGTTCTATTAAAAGCTCTTTTCTAGCTTTTATTGTAGAATTACCCTCTTGGAACATTTTAACATACTCTATTAAAACTTCAATGGAAAGGCCTGCACCTCTCATACATTTTATAAACTGTACCCAATTGCAATCTTCTTCAGTGAAATCTCTTACTCCACTATTATTTCTGTTTACGGGAGGAATTAATCCAATTCTTTCATAATATCTCAATGTATCTGCTGTTAAATTATATTTTCTACTTACTTCTGTAATTGTCATATACTATCTCCCTTTTATCTTTAAGCTATATTTATTTATTTTCAAAAGTCATAGCAACATTCTTTAGGTATTCTGTTATATTTAAATGCTGTGGACAACTTTTTTCACACTTCTTGCAATTAATACATTCAGAAGCTTTTCCATATGTTTTAGTTAAATTTGCATAATATACACCTTGAGTAGAAAAACCTTTGCTTTCTGATTGTTTTTCTGCATTATATAAAGCAAAATACTTTGGTATATCAATTTTTTTAGGACATCCATCTACACAATATTGACATGCAGTACAAGGTATTTCTATAGAATCATTTATTATATCTACTACCTTATTTATAATATCATATTCCTCTTCATTAAACGGTTTAAATTTTTCCATATATCCTGTATTATCTAATAGTTGCTCCATTGTAGACATTCCACTTAAGACCATCATAACATTTTTATGACTTGCTGCAAATCTAATTGCCCAAGATGGAACTGACATATCATTGTGATATTCTTTGAATAATTGTTCTGCTTTAGGTGGAACGTTAGCTAATGTTCCTCCTTTAATTGGCTCCATAACTATTACAGGTTTATTATGCTTTGTAGCTACTTCATAACATTTTCTTGATTGAATACTTTCATTATCCCAATCAATATAGTTAAGTTGAAGCTGAACAAAATCAACCTCTGGATGCTCTGTTAGAATTGTATCTAGTAAGTCTGCAGTATCATGAAATGAAAATCCTATTTTTTTAACTTTACCTTCTTCTTTCTTGCTTTTAATAAATTTAAAAGCATCAAATTTCTTTGCTATCTCATAATTACTCACTCCAAGGTTATGAAGTAAATAATAATCAAAATACTCTACTCCAACCTTATCTAACTGTTCATTAAAGATTCTCTCTAAATCTTCTTCCTTTTTCAAAAACATAGTAGGCATTTTTGTTGCAATTGTAAAAGCATTTCTTGGATAACGTTTTACAACAGCTTCTTTTATTACTGATTCACTTATAAAGTTATGATACATATATGCTGTATCAAAATAAGTAAATCCTCTTTCCATAAATACATCTACCATATCATTCACTTGTTTATAATCGATACTAGACTGGTCTTCCTTATTTGTAATTGGTAGTCTCATAAATCCAAACCCTAATTTCTTTTGCTCCATAGTTTTATCCTCCATTTATTCTCTCTTAATAATTCAATTAACTAAATACTCTTTTTATATAAATTTTACCTAATCCCACTATACTCCTTAGAGTTAACTCCAAGTCAATATTTTTTATATTAAAATAAAAAATAAAAAGGTAGCAGTAACATATTTACTAGTCACTACTACCAAAATCGAACTTTTAGCTTAGTCCATATTTTATATCTTAATTTCATCTTTTATAAATTAGAAACTTCTAATAAACTAAAACTAAATCCATTAACATATTTGTATAATAAGTAAAGTTTTTAAAATCTAAAGGCTCCATAGCTGATAATATTCCTTCAATGTATGCAGTCATATCTTCTATATATTTAAGCAAGTACTTTTTACTATTTGTATACCCTTGAATATAGCTATCATCCTTTAGTTTATCTGTCATAGGTTTTACAATATCATATATAGCTTTAAGTCGTCTTCTATTTCTTACTTTAAACTCATCCTCGATAGGTAAATTTAATATAATTATATTTCTTAATTCATCACATACATCTCTTAAGTTATAAACTGAATCATCTAAATCTACTGCATCTTTTTTGCCCATAATCTTTGTAATCAACAATTTATCCAAAATCAATCCCTCCCATCCTAGCTACCGCTATCTTAATTATATTTTGAATAAATTATATCATCTAATCTTAAAATAACAAACTTTCTTTTAAATACTCTACACCTTAACTTTAACCTACTCATTAACCATTATAACTCTCTTAGCAATGCTTGCAGCATGGTCTGAAATTCTTTCAATATTTGTTAATAAATCTAAATATATTATACCTGAATCTACACTGCAAATATTTTTGTTTAATCTTCTCATATGTTCATTTCTATAATCTTTATCTAATTCATCTACAGTTTCTTCTAGTATAATAACACGCTTAGAAATATTTACGTCATTTCCTTTCATAGCATCTAAAGCTAAACTATACGCCTCTAAAGTTTTGTTAAATATATTTTGTATTTCAGCTATAGCTTCTTCTGAAAAGTTAACATTATTATTAATAGACTCTTGTGCTAATTCTGCAATATTTTCTGATAAGTCTCCAACTCTTTCAATATCGTTTATTGTATGGAATAATAAATCTAGAGATAACCTCATCTTTTCATCTAATGCCTTATTTGAAAGCTTTATTAAATAATTTATAATTTCTTTTTGCTGAGCATTTACAAGCTTTTCTTTTTCTAAGCTTTCATTTACACCTTTTTGAGACTTATCAATCAAAGCATTTGTAGCACTACTAAAACAATATTTAGCTTTTCCACCCATTCTAAGAGATTCTCTAATTATATTACCATAAGCTATTGCAGGTGTTTCTAACATTCTTGTGTCTAAGTATTTTGTAATAGCATTGTCAACTTCTTCTTCACCAGCTTTATCAGGTATAATTAACATAGCTAATTTAACTATAAACTTAGAGAATGGTAGTAACAATATCACATTTACTATATTAAATAAAGTATGTGAATTTGCTATTTGCCTTGCAGGATCAGTTGGATTTAAGTATTGAACCACCATAGTTATAGGTTTGTTTAATACAAGCATAAATAAAATAGTTCCAATTACATTAAAACACAAGTGCATAGTAGCAGCTCTTTTAGCATTCTTATTTGCACCTACGCTTGAAATAAGAGATGTTGTACAACTACCTATGTTATCACCATATAATATAGGTAATGCTGCTTGTAGTGGCATTAATCCTTGTGAAGACAATGCTATTAATATTCCCATAGATGCACTAGAGCTTTGTAATATTGTTGTCATTAAAAATCCCGCAATTAAAGCTAGAATTGGTTGATGTGCAAGCTCTGCTAATACTTTTCTCACAGCTGGATATTCTGATAACGGAGCTACTGCATCCTTCATAAACCTCATACCTATAAATAATATTGCAAATCCAATTAGTATTTCAGATATATTTTTAAGCATAGGTTTAGATTTTGAGCCAATCATATGTAAAACTATCCCTATTCCAAGAGCTATGGATGACAATATACTAACATCAAAAGATACAAGCTGAGCTGTAACTGTTGTTCCTATATTAGCACCCATTATTACTCCTATTGCTTGATAAAGGCTCATTATCCCTGCATTAACGAATCCAACAACCATAACAGTTGTAGCCCCACTACTTTGAATTATCCCTGTAACTACAGTTCCTACTAGTACACCCATAACTATATTACTAGTTAAAAGACCAATAGCTTTTTCTAATTTAGGACCAGTTGATTTTTGAAGACCTTCACCCATAACACTTATTCCATAAAGAAATAAACCAAGGCCTCCTATAAGACTAATTAATATATACAAATTATATTCCCTCCTAAAAATGTAACTCTTATTATTTTCTTTTTTATGAGGTCAGTCTATACATATATTTTTAAACTTTCCTATTTATTTTTTAACTTTGCTTCTCTATATCAATAATTAAATACTCTGACTTAGAACCAGTCCTTATTGGATAATTCCATCCTGATATTCCTGACGAAACTATTATTTCATAATCTCCTATCTTTTTATATCCATATTCTAATTCATTAAAGTTAAACAATTCACTTATTAAACCCGCAGGCCAAATCTGACCTTTATGAGTATGACCTGATAGTTGCAAATCATATCCTAATGAGCTATTTAGATTAAGTTCTGATGGCTGATGGTCTAAAAGTAATATAAACCTACTCTTATCTATATTAGCTATTAAATCCTCACTACTTTTCCTTCCTTCTTCTTTTGAAAATCCTTCGTCATCTCTACCAACAATAACAAGATCATCATTAATTTCATAGCTTTCATCTACCAATACATGAATATTATTTGATAATAACTCATTCTTTAGTTCATCTTTAGTATAACTAGGAATAGAGGAATATCTAGCATCATCATGATTACCATATATATAAAATACACCATATTTACTTTTAATATCTCCAAGAATTTCAGTAGCTTCTTTCATCTGCTCAACAGTTGTTTTTTCATCGACAATATCCCCACAAAGCACTACAATATCAGGTTCTGCTTCTTCTATATCATTACAAACTGCTTGTAGCTTCTCTCTATTCATAACAGTTCCATAGTGAAGGTCAGAAATCATTGCTACTCTATAGCCTTCATCTCTTATATTCTTATTTGTATATATCTTATAACCCTTCTCTACTATGTCATTCATATTCCAATACCCATAAGCTAATATAATTGCTGTTAATATAATTGGAACAATTCCACTTTCATATACTGTTCTCCATTTATTAAAAGCTATAGTATTTCTTTTACTTGCTATCTTAAATATATAATTTAAAAGATCCATAACAAGTGCTAAAACCACGATATGAAGCAGTACAACAATACCTATACCTAAATCTCTGAGAGAAAAATACATAATAATAAGTACTAAGGCAATAATTATTAATTTTACTCGGTTCTTTTTAACATCTACTTTTACTCTTCGTAAAGCTCTTGCAATATAATAATATAAATAGATGCTAAGCAATATCATAAGTAATGCTGGAATAATAAAGTATAATATATTCATATAATCTCCCTCCCCTTTTATTCTTTATAATCTACTTACTATATAAATAAACCATACTCCTTAAAGTTAACTTCAAGTCAATATTTTTATATTAGAATAAAATAAGGCAGCAACAACGGTTATACGTTATTACTGCTTATTCATTAATTATCTTCACATCATTTTTATAAACTGCTGCGTAACTTCTTTTATCCTTAAAACATTTTCTACATTCTTCTTTATTAAGCTTTACAAATATTTTGTTTTTACTTAATCCTGTTGGTTCTATCTTTTCAACTTCAAATATTTCTCCAATAAAGCTTTTATACCAACACTTATTTACACCTTCACATTTCTCTATTTTAACTTGCATAAATTCCCCTTCTATAATAATTAATTTTATACACTTAATTATTGTCAAATTTATACTTTTTAAACACTAAAGGGAATTTTTTTTATTAAATAGAGCCATTATTATATATAGTAACTTTATATATCTTTATTATATTAATTTTAACGAATGGAATTCTAAACTCTTTGTAATAATACATTTAACCAGGTAAGATTATCTCTTCCCCCTAAGGAGTCTCCTGTTATATAGATATTTTTAATATCATATTCTTTAATTTTCTTTATCATCTCAATAAAGCTTTCTTCTCTATAACAATTAAAATATCTGCCTCTTTCATCAACATATTCATTATCACCACATTTAAAAGATAGGTAAAATACTGCTCCTTCTTTTAAGTTATTAGAAAGCTTTCTTAGTACTTCTTCAATATTTTCTCTTTTAACATGAAGTAATGATGCACAAGCCCATATTCCATCAAACTTTTGATTTAATTCTAAATCCTCAAATTTACTGACTATTACATCTTGATTTATCAATTTTTCTGCTTCTTTGGCTAGTTTTACTGAACCATCCACTGCAGTTACATCATAGCCAGCATTTTTAAAATATAAACTATCTCTTCCTGAACCACATCCAAGGTCAAGTATCTTACCACCTGACTTAACACTATTTAAAAAAGCCGTATATATATCACTTGTTTTTAGCGTCTTTGTAATTTCAAAGTATTCTTTTGCATTTTCATTATAATAATTTAACGTTTCATTTTTCATATTATCACCTTATTCTTTAATAAACTATTTAAAGTTAGTTATTTTATATTTAAATGCGAAATCTTAAGTCATATCTAATCTTAAAATTTCTAATAAAAAAAGTAGTAATAACAAGAAGTTACATACTACTTTAAATCAAATCTTATAATAGAAATATTGATAAAAAACCTATTCCATTTAATATTAAAGAAGTTTTTCTATCTCCTTTTTTATGTGCGTAAATTGATAATGCTAAAACTGATATCAAATATAAGTCTACCAGCAAATTATAATCTATTCCTAAAATTATATTTTCTATACTCATAAAATTCCTGTCATTCACTTTCTTTTAATTTCTATTCCACATAAGTATATACTATTTTTAAGTTTTAATAAACATATTATTATAATAACTAATAATATTGAAATATTAACCCATTTATAATTTCTACATAAATTATATTATAAACACAAACTAAAGATTTATGGAGGAACAATATGTATAGATTTAAAAAATTAAATCCTACTGATGGATTTGACTTTAATAATTTAGATAATGCTAGACAAAATAACTATGCTTGGGCAATTGCAGAGCTAGGTGACTATATTTATGTTGGTACAGGCCGTAACGTTCCTTTAACAATTCTTCAATCAATTGCACCAGATATAAATATTCCTGCTATTTTAAAAGCTACTAATCAGGATAACCTTGCAGAAATATGGAGATATAAAAAGAATGGAGAACTTCCTTGGGAAAGAGTATATAAAGCAAAGCCTGGTTCAGGTATTACAGGCTTCAGATTTATGATAAATGCTAAACCAGCAGGCTCAGCACAATGTTTATATGCATCAACTTATGGAAATCAAGTTAAAGTAATAAAATCCTATAACGGAATAAATTGGTTTGTTATGCCTTATGACACACTAATTGGTAATTCATCTAGGTATATGGTTACCATAAAAGATAAACTCTATCTTGCAGTGGTAGATGAAATTAATTCTAGTGAAACTCCATTCCTTTATAGAAGTAAAGACCCTGAATTCTATCCATGGGAAAATGTAACGGATACAACTAATCCTGATTTTGACCCTGATAAAAACCCTCAAGGTTCAATAGCAAACATGGCTATTTTTAACAACAAGCTTTACGTATCAACTAGCAAATCATCTGGAGTACAAGTATGGAGAAGTAATAAAGAAGTTCCTGAAATGAATGATTGGACACTTATTGTAGATAATGGTTTTGGAGATTCTGAAAATCAACTCTCACTTAGCATAGGAGTATTTAATGATTATATTTATGTAAGTGGAATTAAAGCTCCTCCTCTTTCATGGGCAATTCCTGTAGGATTTGATATGATTAGAATAGATAAAGCTGACAACTGGCAACTAGTCGTTGGTGGACGTCCTTTAACTCCTGTTAAACCAAGTAAAGGAATCAGAAATAAGAGCTTAAGTGGATATACTTCTGGATTTAATAATCCATTTAATGTTTATGCATGGCAAATTCAAGAGTATAACAATTCTCTTTTAGTATCAACTTTTGATGATTCAAGTAATATGGAAGTGATTCTTAATACCGTACTTGCTAACAAAGAATATTTAATTAATGAAATAGGTGAATCTGACACTGAAACTCTTATTAAGATATACCAAAAAATCGTAAAATTATTAGCAGAGACTAAATATCCAATAGGATTCGATTTGTATAGGTCAATTAATGGTAGATACTTCACTCCATTATTGAAAAATGGCATAAACAATATGAATAACTATGGAGGACGTATATTATATGTAGGTAAAGATAATAAACTAATAATTGGTACTTCAAATCCTTTTGATGGCTGTCAAATATGGAGGTGCACTGAAGATTGTAACTGTAGAGATAATTATAAACAACACTCTACTGATATAGACAATAATTCAAATCTAAACGAAATCGAAAAAACTATATATGAAAACTTTAACTTTTTAAAATCTACTCTTACTAGAATAGCTAATCTATTATCAAGATAAACTTATCATAATTTCATTCAAAAATTTGATATGCTTTCATTATAATAAATTAGTATTCACATTAAATTAAGATATAATAATTAGGGGTTAGTGGTACATGATATACTGCTAACTCCTTTATTTTAATTATATAGCTATTAAATTTTCAATTATTTCAGATTTTTTAGAATTTAAATAGTTATTAAACGCATCATGAAACTTATTAGAAATCCCCATTATTTTTCTTGTAGTTTCAGTATGTGTCGCATAAACTCCTTGCTTAATGTCATTAGCTACATACATGTTTATTGCAGCGACACCTCTTGATATCTGCGTACTGATTGCCTTCATTAAAACATTTCTATTGTGGTCTTCAGGCATATCTTTAAGCATTTTATTTGTATAATCCATTGTGAATATATATATAGCAAAAGCTGCTATATCTTCAAAATAACTATTATCTTTATCTGTAATTTTCTTAGCTAGAAGCTTGTAGTTATTTTGCCCTTTATAATTTCTATCTAAAGAACCAGCAATAACATTAGCTATAACTTTAGCTCCATCCTCTTTACCTTCTACTCTTTCACGCATAAAAACAGAGATATTACCTTCAATTCCATTCTTCATATTTGTTTCTTTTATTAATTTGTCATAAGCCATATTTATTCCCCTCCCATAATCCGTCTATACATAAATATTATAACTTTTAGAAGTTTTTGTAAACATTTGCCTAGATTTTTTTTTTGTTTTTCCCAAGGTAATATCATATTAAATACATGTAACTATTTTTGAAAACTTTAAAATCTATCTTCCAAAAATAGGTTCATTTTCATTTCTATTATATATTTTTATAAATGCTATTAAAACTGTTATATTTGCTATAACTCCAATTATATTAGCAATTACAAGAGTTTGTTGTGCTGGTAGTAATAATTCTTTTTCTAACTCCGTTCCATTATTTATTAGTGTTACTAATGCAATACAACCAATATCATACAGTACTCCTCTTTGTAGAACATAAAATTCTGCTGCAATTACTGCATCAATATCAGGATTATATATTTTTTTAATACTCTTATCATACTTACTTCTTATTAAATCAATACTCTTTAAAGTAGATCTTAAAAGAAAATAATCTCCATAAAATCTCATTAAAAAACAAACAGCCTGTAAGAATAGTAAGTTTATACTATTTTTATCACATTTAAAAATATTAATTACCAAACTAGCTTCATATTGCTTAGAAACTGCAATTACATTTAAACTGTAAAGAATTATACTTAATATTGATGCTTGCTTTACTAAGAACTCTGGCTCTAAAGATATCTCTTCTTCATTGTATCTTTCACTTAACTGACTATATCTAGTAGAAGTTATATAATTATTTATAATATTAGCTATTAAGGCTAAAATTTGCCCTTGTTCTAATAATAGTATTGGATTATTATCTTCTTTTTTACCATAGCATATATTTATACTTTCAATTGTACCAATAAAAAGAAATACATCTGACATCATATATATATAAATAAAAATCAATTGTAGATGTAATAGTTCTAGCGCATTCTTATCATTATCCGATATATGTTTAAACTTTTCTTTATCACTCCTATTCTTTGAATATTTACACTTCATAAGTACTTCTCCTATATATACTTTCTCGGACTGAATTAATATAAAAGTTTCTCTACTTCAAGATACTATTTATTTTAAATAAATGTTCTTTTTAATTCACTTTAACTTATATTAATCATCTAGTACTATTTTTAAAACATATCTTTTCTGATTTATTATTTTTGTACTGATAAAGCTAATTAAATAATTACTCCTATGAATTGCAATTATTTAACAATTACATTCTCCCTATTTATACAAAACAAAGATTGAATTATAGGGCATAATATATGAAGAAAATTTACTACTTAAAAATAACAAGGGATGAATTGCATGAAAAATGATAATAAAAGAAAAGAAATAATTCCACCTTTTAAAAGACCAATTTTTCTTATGATAATAACCTTTGTAGGTGGCTATATGAATGGATATACATATATTACAAGAAATGAAATACTTGCTAATATGCACACTGCTAATATGTCAAAACTAGGAATAAATATTGCCTTAGGAAACTACATAGAAGCACTACACTACTTTATTCCCATTATTGCCTGTATATTAGGTGCTGCATTTAGTGAATTAGTAAAAACTATTATTATAAAGACAAAATTTAAAGGCGAATGGAGAATATTAGCTCTCCTTTTAGAAGCTACTTTCTTATTTTTTATAGGATTAATTCCTAGTACTTTTCCAGATATAATTGTAACTAATCTAGTTTCATTTTTAATGGGATATCAATTATGTCTATTTAGGGATTGCCTTGGAATTCCATTTAACACAACTATATGTACAGGAAATATTAGAAACGTTGGGCAATTATTATTCCAAGCATTAGATGAAAAAAGCATAAAAACACTAGAAAAGTTAATTTACTTTACAGCTCTTACTTTTTCCTTTGCTATCGGAGCTATTCCAGGTACGCTAATATCACTAGTTTTAAATACAAAAGCTGTATGGATTTGTAGTGGTATTTTATTTATTCAAGCTATTTGGATAAATAATAGCAAATATAATAAGGTACAATGAAAAATAATCATTGTACCTTATTTTAAACTATTTAAGTAACTCTTCATTTATCTCTTTTACAGATTCATAAACATAATCAGCTTTTATATTTGAATTATAATATTCTTCTAAATTCGTTTCACCAGATAAAACTAATACGGAAGAAATAGATGCGTTTTTCCCTGTCTGTATATCTGTATATAATCTATCTCCAACCATAGCAATACTTTCTTTGCTAACATCATACTTCATACATATTAAATCAATTATTTCTGGATTTGGTTTTCCTATTACATATGGTCTTTTACCTGTAGAAGCATAGATTAACTCTATTATTGATCCAGTATCAGGCATAAATTTCCCACCCTCTAAAGGACAATTTTTATCAGGATGAGTAGCGATATATGTAACACCATCTCTAATAAGGTCACAAGCTATCCATAATTTATTATATGTTAGAGTTGTATCAAATCCTAAAACTACAAAATCTATATCATCTTCATACTTATCTGTAATATTAAATCCTGCATTTATGAATTCTTCTTCTAGATAATTTGTACCTAATAAAAAAATCTTACTATTTGGCTTTAAAGAGTTTAAATATATAGTTGTTGCTTCTCCTGATGTAAATATTTTTTCTTCTTCTACATCTATCCCTAATCTATTTAATTTCTCTTTATAAACTTGCCTATTTTTAGAAGAGTTATTAGTTAAGAAAATATACTCTCTTCCTGTTGATTTAATTGTATTTATAAATTCTATAGCACCATCTATTATTTCATTACCTAAATATATTGTCCCATCCATATCTAAAACAAAACATTGTATATCAGTAATCGCTCTCATAAAACCCCTCATTTCTCATTTATGCATGCTTAACTATATATAATTAAACTGTTGATTAATAATATTTAAAAATGTATCATTAACCAACAGTCTAAATAACTATTACAAGCTAAGCTTAATTTACTTTTATTCAGTTACTCCAACTTCGCTTGTAATTTTTACGTTCATTTTAGCTAACTTTTCAGCTTTATCATGTCTTTTTTGTAATACAACACCACAAATAGTACTTATAACAGCTACAAATGCCACAAATATACCTATAAATATTACATTTCCATTTCCTACTTTTAATAAGTGTGTGCAAATAGTAGGAACTATTCCTGCAACTAAGAAACTAGGTGCATGATATACAAATGAAATACCAGAATATCTAACTTCTGTTTCAAAAAGTTGAGCCCATAAAGAACCAAGAACACCCCAGATTCCTGAATAGAAGATACTCCAACCTAATATTATTACAGCAGTGATAATAAATAGATTTCCACCACTATTTTCTATTATTTTCATACCTGGAATAGCTATAAGGCCACAAGCAATACTTGACATACAGAATAATTTACCTTTTCCTAACTTATCAGCAAGTTTACCTGCCCAAAGTATAAAAGGCATAGCAGCAACTGCAAATATTATATTAACTATATACATTGAACTTTGAGCTACTCCTAAATTTTGAGTTGCATAAGAAAGTGTAAATACAGCAAATACATTATAGAATACACCATCAATCCATCTTGTACCACAACCAAGTAAAATTGTCTTCCAATAATTTTCCAGGTTACCTGGCGTTTCTGTTCCAACTGCTTCTATGATAATTACAAAAAAAAACGGAGTTACATTTTCTCCTGAAACAATAGAAAAAGTTATGGATGCTGTTAATAAATTAAATTACATAAGTAAAACTGATAAATCACAAAATATTATTAAAGCAACTAATCAAGTAATTGCAGTAATTTGTCCTAATATTACAAACCCATATTACTCAACTATAGTTCAAGCTGTAGAACAGGTTGCTAAGCAAAATGGTATAGATGTTATTATCTTTAATACTTATAGAGACCCTAAAATTGAAAAAAGAATCATTGAGACTTTTTATAATTTAAACCTTGCAGGAATTATATTTGCAATGATGCCAAGTAATCCTCAATTTGCCGAGCAATTAAGCTCTAAATTACCGATTGTAGTAATTGGAGACAGTGATTATTCCGTACACATTGATACTGTTGAAGTGAGTAACTATAATGCTGGTGTTTTAATAGGAAACCATCTTATAGAATTAGGTCATAAACATATAGCGTTTCTATCTCCAACTTTAGACCATATAAACACTTCAAGATTGAATAGATTAGAAGGACTTAAGGCCACTTACAAAAAGCATGGTAATGATTATTCAATTACGGTTAAATCACAAAATATTACTCCAGACATAGAAAGAGATAACATATCTATCGAACATGCTATTGGATATAATTTGTGTAAAGAAGTTTTAAAAGATAAAAAAGTTACTGCCTTTGTTGGTCTTAATGATATGGTTGCATACGGGATAGCAGATGCTATTATTGATTCAGGTTATAAAATTCCTAATGATTATAGTATTTGTGGATTTGATAATATATTCCCATCTCATTTTGCTCCAGTATCTCTAACCTCTATCGAGCACTGCATAGAAGATATTGGTCATAATGCTTTTAAAATCTTGCTAAATAAGATTAATGAATATACAAAACCACAATTTAAAAATAGCTCAATTATTAGAGTGGAATATGAACAAAGATTAGTACAACGTAATTCTACTGGTCCTGCTCGTTATTAAATTACTTTTAGCCTTTTTAATGTGATATAATTTTTATATTAATATATATGGAGAAGTTATTATGAAAAAAGATATAAATAACTTAATTAATAAACAAATTAAAATAATTGAAAAGAAAGAAGCTAAACTATTAAAAGAACCTAAAGACAGCTATATAAAAGAGAAAATATCTCCTATTAAAAATAAATTAGAAGATAAAATTCCTGAAAAGTTACAATCTACTTTAGAATTAGCTTTTCAAAAAGGGTTTAAATTAGTATTTGATAAAGGTATAGGAATTATAGAGAAAACTTATAATAAAGAATCAATTAATATGGAGTATGATATTAATGCTTATGCATTTAATAAATACCCATCAAAAAAGAATTTAAAGAAAATAGATAAAGCAGCAAATAAAAAATCTATAATAAATAAATCAATAACAGCCATTGAAGGTAGTGGACTTGGCTTTCTTGGTATTGGTCTACCAGATATTCCAGTTTATATTGCAGTTATTTTAAAATCAATCTATGAAATTAGTTTAAGTTACGGATTTAATTACTCAACAGAAAACGAAAATGCTTATATCTTAACTTTAATCTCTTCTGCTGTAACTAAAGGTGATGAAAGAAAGCATTATTTTGATAAGCTAGATATCTTAGCTAGTAATATAGATAATAATAACGCTTATGATTATAATTTAGAAGAAATACTAATTGATACATCTAATAAAATATCAACCTATATGCTTACAGCAAAATTTATTCAAGGTCTTCCTATCGTTGGTGTTGTAGGTGGTGTTACTAACTTTATTACATTACAAGATATCACTAAAATAGCTAAGATTAAATATAAAAAGAGATATTTAAATAAACTTTACTTTATATGAACTCTTTTACATTTAAAAACAACTGTCTATTTCTACTAATATCAAAATAGACAGTTGTTTTTATCAATTTAAGAAAAACTCTTTATAAACAAATACAAACTATTTCTTATTTCTACATTTTCATTTAAAAAACTAATTAAAGTCTCTACTTTAGGCTGTTTATACCTATCTCCAATTCTATTTCTTAAAAGTCTTGCAGAATTTAAATAATTGGAAAGTTCTTCAGATAGTACATTCTTTTCATTTAGTATTTTTATCGCTGAATCAACAGTTATTCCAATTTTATAAAGATTATATTCTTTCAAAAGCATTGTTATAAAATCTTCATATAAAATAAACATGCTTAAGTATTTATATTTAAGACTATTTGTAATTTCTTTTTTTAATAATTCATTCTCTGAATAACTATCTAAAAGTTTTAAAGATTCCTCTATATCCTTATTTTCACTTTCCATATCATAAAGCAATTTCTTCAACTTATCTTTATTCACTTTCTAATATCACCTTATCTAATCTATTCCAAAACTCAATATTTTCTTTGAATAGTATATCATAATAAACATATTTTTCATCATATTTTTCATTTTTCATTATTACCATATCACTATTTAAAGCTTCAATTTTTATAATATTTTCTATATCTTCATCATTTATATCTATTAAATCAATGCTTCGTCCAAGGAAATCTTCAAGTTCTAATGATAAAGTTAAATCTAATTTAGATGATATCTTTTCTGATCCAATTATAGCTATATCAATATCTGATTCTTCATTAAATTTATCAGTAGATAGACTACCAAATATAATAACATTATCTATATTGTACTTTAGAAAAATGTCCTTAAACTCTTGGCTACTTACTAACGCTAAAACTTCTTCTTTAGATTTATCATCTACTATATTCCTATTAAAACTCAAAATATTCTCCTCCACCTTAATATTGCAACTTTTTTCTGATTATATTTATATTATATACAATTACTTATGGTTATTAAACATAAATATACCTAAAATACGTATTCCTTACTTTACAATAAATTTAATTATGACTATAAAAATAGATGTTATTTAGTACATTTTATTAACTAAATAACATTTACTTATTTTATATTTATTAATTAAAATCTAATCCATCTATTATATCGTCAATTTTTTCTTTAGCTTTATTAATTGCATTTTGTCTCTCTTCTTCAGTTGTTCCTGTTCCATCAACTTTAAGCTCAACAACAGTTTTTATTCCCATTAGCTTCATAATAGAAGCTATATAATTTTCTCCCTTATCCATTACAGGATCTAAAATCCAAGGAATACTTCCACCTGATGATTGTATATATACTAAAGCCCTTTTCTTATCATCTAATAATCCTTTAGGCTTCTTATCCTTTTCAATTAATACTGTCTTATTTACTTGAACAATACAATCAATATATTCCTTTAGTGAAGCTGGAAATGATACACTCCACATTGGTGAAGCTATAACATACATATCAGCACTTATAAATTGGTCGCATAATTCCCTTATTCTTTGGACCTCTTTTTGCTCCTTTTCAGGCAACTTCTTTTCTGCCTCTTCATTAATAATACAGTTACGACTTTCAAAGTACTGATACTCTAATCTTGGTATATGTTGCTTATATAAGTCTACTTCCTCTACCTGAAAATCTTTATTTTTATCAAGAAACTTGTTAATAAAATCTCTCGCTACTGATTTAGATGACGATAAATTTTCAGGTTTTGAATTAACACTTATATATAATAACTTCTTACTCATAATACACCTCTTATCTTTAGAATAATATTAACAAATATAGCTTTACCTAAATTCTAATAATTATATATACATAACTAAATATTTATCACTAATAGATAAGATTTAAATAGGCAAATAAATATATACTATTGTATTTATGAATATTAATATCATAGAAATTATAAATAAACCTAAACTGATATTAAAACATATCTGCTTTATTTTATTAATCACATTTCCCTCATTTATTCTTGGGCTAATTAATTTTATAAGATACTCATAAAATTTATCTGTTTTCTCTGAGTATCTCCTTTTAGAAATCTTCATTATTTCAACAGGGTCATCCATTTCTCTATAGCAACAGCTCTCTCTTATAGTTTTTCTAGCAACCCTCTTTTTTTCATCCCTTGTTAATTTTCTCTTATAACTTTTTTCTTTGCTCTTAACTGCATCATCAATCTTATCTTTTAATTCTAAGTCTTTGTAGATGTCTATTTTATATATTTTCTTAAATAAATACCTAAACACTTTTTTCTTTATAAAAGTATTCTTTAATGAAGCTACTAAAATTAATATATCTAAAATTAATACCACAAATGTTCCTATATATAAATAATCACTTATTACTAATTCAGTATTATCGTATAATAAACCTACTCCATTAAATATTAAAAATAAAGCAGAAATTGATATTATTAATAGCAAATATATCGAATTTCTATCTATATGCTCCTTCTGCTTTATCATATAATTATATCTTTCCTTAGAATACTCAAATACTATTCTAACATTGTCCTCTTTTTTACTATCTACTGTATTCTTAGCTTCAATTGTTTTCTTGCTTTTAGCCTTCTCCCCTTTACTAGCCATATTTCCCCTCCATATTAAAATATATGTGTAAATAAAGAGACTTCAATATTTTCCCTACTTATAATTATATAAAAGTATCAATGAATCTGTTACTTTACAAATTTTCTCAAAAAGTTCATAATTATATCTATAATTGTAATATTATAAATTAGATTAACTATTCTTAAATTAAAGTAATATTACCAAAAGGATGGAGATTAATATGCAAGGAAACCTAAGTCGTGGAAAATTACTAGATGAAAAAGGACAACTTATAGAATCAGGCTGGTCTACAAAATTAATTAAAGAATATTCTAGAAATGATATTGCTGCATCGAAATGGCGAATTAAGGAATGGGATTATTATATAATCACAAATGGTAAAATCGCTATTGCCTTAACTTTCGCAGAAAATAGCTATATGTCTTTAGCTTCAGTAAGCTTTTTAGACTTTTTAAAACCAAGTTATAAAACTACAAGTGAAATTAAATTATTTACATTTGGTAAAAACATTATGCCATCAACTACGGATAATGGTGATATTAACTATAAATCTAAAAGAGTTGATATGATTTTTAAGAATGATGGACAAACTCGTAATTTATACTGTAGATTTGATAAATTTGATAATATTAATGGTAAGGATATTAATTTAGAAGTAAATCTTATCTTAACTGATTTTCCAAAAGATTCCATGGTTATTGCTTCTGCCTGGAATGAAGACAATAAGAGCTTTTACTATAATAGTAAGATTAATTGTATGAAAGCTAGTGGATATTGCATTATAGATGGCAAAAAATACGACTTTGATGAATCTGATAGCTTAGGAACTCTTGACTGGGGACGTGGCGTTTGGACTAGAGTTAATACATGGTACTGGGGAAGTATGCAAACATACTTAGATGATGGAAGAAAATTTGGTTTTAATATAGGCTATGGCTTTTCAGACAGACCTAATGGTTCAGAAAATATGATTTTCCTAGATGGTATAGCTCATAAATTTGACCAAGTTACATTCAATATTCCACAACTTAATGGTAAAGATGACTTTATGAGTCCTTGGACCTTTACCTCAAACGATGGTAAATTTGAAATGACATTTAAACCTATTATAGATAGAATAGATAATACTAACCTAGGAATAATCGAAAGTAAACAACATCAAGTCTTTGGATTATTTTCAGGACAAGCAACCTTATCTGATGGTACAGTAATTAATATTAAAGATAAGCTTGGCTTTGCAGAAAAAGTATATAATAAATGGTGATAAAAAGATATAGGCTACAGATTTCTCTGTAGCCTATATTTATCAAGTGTCCACTATAAACAAACTAATTCTTTATATACTTTAATACTACTTTATCCTTACTTTCTTCTAAAAATATATCTAACTTAGATAACTCTTGAAAACAAAACTGCTCTATCTGTTTTTCACTTTCTTCTCTCTTATAATAATCATGAGTATATCTATTTCTTAATTTTACAGAAAATATTAAGTACTCTTTCAAGTCTTTGTCAAAAAAGCCTAATTCATATGCTTGCTCTATTAAATTTAATGATGTACTCGAACTTTTAATTCTTCCATCATTTATTATAATATAACTTTCACACATATCTACTATATATTCAGAAAAATCTTGAAAAAAAGCAAACATTGCTCTTCTTATAATTCTATTAGGATTTTTACTGTATTCATTTATTGCTTCTTTCAAATCATTAAGATTATCATAAGCATTTTGGTATTTTTCCATAAATTTTTCTTTTTTATATCTATAATACGGACTCATCTATTATCCTCCCAAAGTAACTAAATTGTTCGTCAATTTTAAGAGTTCTTTCTAAATTCTCATTATTTCTTGCATATTTACAAACATAATGTTGAAAATCAAACCACTTTTCATCATTTATTATAAATTTATTATCACTATCTACTGCTATTCTTGCATACTTATTAGAGAATTCATTAAATAATACAAATGTAAGATGAATATCATCATATTTATAAAACTTCTTTGCTAACTCTAAAATATCATCTTCAATTTTTAATGTATACATAAAATTTTTATCAGGAGCAGTTACTATAACTAAATCAATATCACTCACATCTTCCATCCAATACTCGGTTCCATAACTTCCGAATTGACAAATACTTACTAACCCCTCTATTTTACTAAGCTCTTCTATGTATTCACTTTTATCCATCTATATCACCTCTCTAATTCTATAGCTACATTATACCATATGAACATATTTTTATCATTATGGTTTTAAAACTTAAATTATATATCGAAGCTTCCAATACTAGTTCTCTATAATAATGTACAATGAAAAAGTAATAAAAATAAAAGTATATTATACTTGCAATTATGCATGTATAATATTATCATCACATATCTAGACGCTTTGAAAATCCTGTAGTTGAATTTCTAAACTCTCAATTTTAGATAATATTTCTCGAATAATAATATCATTTTAATTAAATGTTTTTGCCATAATTTTATCTCTACCTTTATTTAATACCTAAGATTTATTTTTATATACTCCCTTTAAAACAATTCCTTTTTTAAAACCTCCACGAGCTTTAAGCTTTTCATTTCTCATATTAATTAAATCCTCTTCTGAGTAACCTAAGTTATGCGCAAGTCCAAATAAAACTTCCATAACATCTGCAAGCTCTTCTAAGTTTTTATCTTGAAGATATTCGTTTACTTCTTCCATAAGCTTGGCTTCAAGAAGAGCTGTTTTTTCTTCATCTTTAGCTATTTCTATTTCACATTCCTTACCATCAGCCTTTATAACTTCTGGAATTAAGTCTCTAACTAATTTATTGTAATTTTTCATAACTTTTATCCTCTCTCAGTAGAATTTCCATTAATTGAAGATACATCTTATCTTCCATAAATAAGATGTATCGTTTTAAATATCTTACTTTTTTATCTATAAAACACAGCAGTAATCATAAAATTAGTGCCATACTTTTCATTTTCTATAATCCCACTATCTGACCATTTTCCAAAGCCAGCTTCTACTGCCAAAGGTCTTAAATCACCATAAAATGAAAATACACCCTTAGACCAAACCTTTTTATAGCCATAACTTTTAACTAACTTTTTAATTTCCTTTAGATTTTTATTAGCTATATTGTTTACTTTTAAAATATCTTTTGAGATTTTATAAAACTTCTTATAAAATAAAGTACTATCACAGTAATGTGCAAATATTAAACAATTAGTATTATTACTTATTTTGATATTGCCTTTCAAGATTGCATTATTACTATCAGCTATTTTATAAGCCTCATTAACTAAAGAAACCATATTCAACACTCCAAGCTTAAACTATACATATTCTACAATTAATATCTGTAAACACAAGCTTTTTATACCCAACTATCTTTAACTTCTACATATAAAAAAGTGTACCGTTTAATAGCACACTTTGTGAAAATTATTTATTAATGATAAAATATTTCTTAGCTTTAAATAAGTTTAACATACTACTTACAATTTAATACTTGTGTATGGAACTTTCTCGGATCCAAATTGTAATCTATTACAATTCAGTGATCATATTGTTCATTGAATAAAAAACTAAACAGATAAACCAAAAGTTGGCACTGGAAATTTACTTCATGCTTAATGTCCTACCAAATTATAGTGAAGTCATGAAATCTATTCCTCGTTTTTATAGTACAAGGTTTTTATATACTATATACCAATCTGTTTTCCAACCTAATTCCACACATAGATTTAATAGACTCTCCTCATTAACAATAGCTCTTGCTGTGATTATTTCATGTGTATCTACATTTACTATTAAACCGTTATCAATATTTAAAGCATATGCTGGATAAACAGATTTTGCTCTTATATGTGAAAATTGTGCGCCTTTTAGTAATATTTTACCTGTTAATTCATCATTCTCTATTTTATAGCTTTTTATTCTTTTCTTTTTAAGAGTCTTAAACTCTTCTATCAATTGTAATTGCATCTCTGTCCTTTTATTTAGAAATTTATCATTATCTCTTATATTAATTAAAAACTGCTCAGCTAATAAAAGATATGCTCTTGTTTTACCTGCTGGTAACTCCTGTAACCTCTTTGTTACTATTTTCATGATTTCTCCAAGGGTTACATAGGTTACCCCTTGAAATATAAGCTTGTCCTCTCTTGGTATATTCACAAGAATCTCTTTAGCTACAAAGGATTTAGTTCTTAAAATTCTATCTAAATAAGCTGAATTTACAAATAAATTTCCCCTTTCATCTCCCCAAATTTCATCACAAGCATTTTTTATTGCTGTAAAAGTTCCTTTATATCCTCCATCAAATAAAGCAGGTTTTATATAATCTATATCACCTGCTTTAATAACAAAATTTGATGGCAAATTTGATGAGCTTTTATTTAATTCCTTACCTTTAACCATTACCAACCATCTCTTCAAACAATTGATTAATTTCCGAAACGGCTTCATTAGAATACTTATGGCTTACCTTATCTGGATGAATACTTTTTAAAATATTATTCTTCCACTTCCTTGCTTCTTCTTTATTTAGAAAACACTTTCTTGTAATACCAAGCTTTTCGCTTCTTCTTTTGCCATCCATTTCTAATATATAAAATATTAATTCATCTTCTTTAGACTTAAAATAATCAATATTTGAATTACTATAACTATCAATCATATTTCTAAACATACAAATCTTATTATATAACCCATCCCATGAGTTACTTGTAATACTAATCATTTCTTGTGCTGACTTATCTTTAATTCCTGTTTCAATAACATAGTTTCTAAGATCAGCCTTAATTATTCTTCTTATGTTATTTAAATTCCTTTTCCCTCTAACTTTTGATAATTCTTGTAATTCTGCAATGCTCTGCACTCTAAGCCACTCCATTATATTCCCCCAACTAATTTATGTTCAATCAAAGTATATTCAAAATAAACTTAATAAATTACTTTTTAGTTAGTATAATTCCATTATAATATTTTACTAAAAAAGTAGCCAAGATTTAGACTTCTCCAATCTCCTGGCTACTTTTATTATCTATACATCATAGTATTCCTCCGCTAAATATTTATATTTCTTTCATTTTTAATTTATATTGTTTAATCTCTTTACCTTTATAAAGAATAGCATTCATAGGACATATATTCAGACACCTAGCGCATGTTATACACTTATCTCCAAAAACAATCTTTCCATCTTTAATAAATATATTATTTTCAGGACAATTTCTAACACAAGTTCCACATTTATTACATTTAATAGATGTAGAAAAATTTTTAGCCACCTTATTACTTTTCTTCCCGAAAAAGTAACTAACATCTTTACACATATTTTCAAGAAGAAAATTAGCTTTTTCTAACTGCATTTTTCCATTGTTAATATCTATTGCAAATTTTCTTGCTATTTCTTCCCCAGTTTCACAACTAGATATTAATGGTTCTTTATAAGATTTATCAAATGGAGGTAAAAAATAATTATTTGACATTTTTATAGTTTTTGTTGCTTTAACATTAATATTTTTAGATTTTAAAATATTAATCATCTTTTTAAATCCGCTATTAAGATCTGCTGCTCCATTTATAAATATAGCAGCATCAGTTGGCTTATCGCATTCACTTAGATTATCCTGTATCCAATTCAAAAAGAATAATGGAATATACTCATAATGTTTTGGAGATCCAAATATAAAAAAGTCAAAATCATTATAATTTTTAAACCATCCTTCTTCAAACTTTCTTATTTCAACTATATTATGCTTACTTTCTAAAGTAGACTTCATTACCTTTGCTAAATCTGCAGTATTTCCTGTTGCACTAAAATAAAAAATTCCTATTTTCATTTTTATTCCTCAAATCAACATTTTCTTATATTATTATTCCTTATTTAAAAAGATTATACCAATAACATAGATTCTATTACATTTACTGTAATATCAATTATTTACACCTTCCCTTAGATCTACTGCTTCTAATACCTCAAATGAGGTACAGTTACTTTCTGTTCACTGTACCTCATTTTTATTAATACACTTTTTTTAATACTATTCCTTCTTTAAAGCCGCCACGTGCTTTAAGCTTTTCATTTCTTTTGTTAAGTAAATCCTCTTCTGAATAACCTAAATTATGAGCAAGTCCAAATAATACTTCCATAACATCTGCAAGCTCTTCTAAATTCTTATCCTTAAGATACTCATTAACCTCTTCCATAAGCTTGGCTTCAAGAAGCTCTGTTTTTTCTTCATCCTTAGCTATTTCTATTTCACATGCCTTACCATCAGTTTTAATTACTTCTGGTATAAGATCTCTAACTAATTTATTATATTTCTTCATTTATTGCCCTACTTTCATTTAAATAATTAAAACACATAATTATTTAAATTTTTAGTTATATCAATAGGTGTAGCATCCGATTTTACTCTTGAATCAACACAACTTCTTCCAATAAAATGAGGGTACATATCATAATCTATCTCATCATTTTTCTTTCTTTTTGATATATTGCTAAAATGAGCTACTAACTCATTCCTAGTAAATACTAATGATTTCTCTAGATTATCGCTACATATTACCACAAAATAATCATTATCCTCTGAATTCTCTAATTCCTCTTTACTAAACGAAACCCATAAACAATGTTTATTTTCTTCATTCTCAGTATAATCTTTACTTGTTTTAATTTTAATATTAATTTTACCACTGTTAGTCATAAAAGTTATATTATTTGCTTTCATTTCTACATCATTAATTTTATCTAAATTAGAGTTTATAAAATTAGATAATACCTTTAATGTGATTTGTCTTCTTGTTAACTTCAAAGTTATCTCTCCTTTATCTTTCATAAATATAGTTATTTATTTAAAAACCTATTTTTATAATAAGTCTCTACTCTTAAATCTATAGCATCCTTCATATGCTTTTTAAAAGCTTCATTATCAATAAACTTCTTTAAGTCATCTTGTAATGCTATTACACTACCATCTGTAACTTTAAAGAAATCTCCATGAGTTTTTAGTAAGAACTTAACT
Organism: Clostridium disporicum; assembly: GCF_001405015.1. Taxonomy (GTDB): domain Bacteria; phylum Bacillota; class Clostridia; order Clostridiales; family Clostridiaceae; genus Clostridium; species Clostridium disporicum_B. The sequence continues at coordinate 86,462 of NZ_CYZX01000001.1, read as the reverse complement.
GGATTATTTTTAGCTAAAGTAATGTACTTTTTCTTATCCCAGTTCATAAAGTCACTTGTATTCTTATCCTTCAGCATATCAACCTTATTAGAGCCTTTTCTATAGAACTCATAAAAGCTTCTATAAATATCCTCTTCTGTAATTTGCATTTTTATATTGCCGTCATTATAAAATGCTAGTAATATAGGCATCTTATAAGTTTTACTCATACTTGTAGTTTCTATCATATTGATGAATTCTCTAGCTCTAGTGTTGTATATTTCTTCTTCCTCTAAAGTTAATGTATCATTCTCTTTAATATACTCTAGATAATTTGAAAATGGATTCATAGCTTTAGACTTAATGTTTTGATAAACAGCATCGTCCATATAAGTAAATAGTTCTACTCTAGATGGTCTGTACCCTAGCATATCTTTTACTATTTCAAACTGTTCTTTTATCTTATCTTTAATCTTCATTTCTCTTTCAGCTTGCTTTTTGAATATGTCTATCAGTCTGAAATCAAAATCTACTACACACTCTTCAGGATAATCATAATCTCCTTGATTATTTCTTTTTGCTTCAGTAGATGAATAATCTTTTCCACTTAATAAGAATGGTGCTAAGTTAGCTTTTTTATAATTTCCTATAAAATCTAATACATTTAAGTATTGCTTGTCTTTAGCTTTTCTTAATCCTCTACCAAGCTGCTGTAGAAATATTGTTGGTGATTGAGTTGGTCTTAAGAACATTACCATATCTATTGCAGGTACGTCTAAACCTTCATTAAACATATCTACAGAGAAAATAACCTTTAATTCACCAGAAGTTAACTTTGCTAATGCTATATTTCTTTCTTCTGAATATTCTCCAGCTTCACCACTATAAACTGCTGCTGATGGAATGTTATTTTCATTAAACATCTTAGCCATATATTCTGCATGATGTCTTGATGAACAGAAGCCCATAGCTCTCTTTGAGTTATATTTAAGGTAATGATTTAATATAAGCTCTCCTCTTTTATTAAGCATTAAAGCTTCTTCTAATTGTTTATCATCATATTTACCATTCTTAAAATCTATATCTTCATAATTAACTGTTTCATCATAGATACCATAATATCTAAAAGGAACTAGCCATCCCTTATTTATAGCATCCTTTAATCTTACTTCATAAACCATGTTATAATCACAAAGTGCAAATACATCCTTAGAATCTAATCTTTCAGGAGTTGCAGTAAGTCCTAATAAGAACTTTGGAGTGAAGTAATTAATTATCTTATTGTAATTGTTAGATACTGCATGATGGAATTCATCCACAACTATGTAGTCAAAGTAATCCTTAGGAAAATATTCAGGATTTAAATACTCATCTTTACCTAAAGTTTGAACTAATGAAAATATAAATGAATTCTTTGTATCCTTCTGCTCTCCATAAAAGAATCCAATATCATCAGAATTTCTAACATTCTTAAAGCTCTGAGCTGCCTGCTTTATTATCTCTTCTCTGTGAGCTACAAATAAAACTCTATTGTAATTTGCAGAATCAAAAGCAGCAAGATATGTCTTACCAATACCAGTAGCAGCTACTACTAACCCCTTATCAAAGCCTTCTTCCCTAGACTTTTCTAAAGAATATAAGGCTTCTATCTGAGCTCCCCTTGGTTCAAATATATTTATGACCTTTTCTAGCTCTTCCTCCTTGTGTTCCTTTTCCATATCCTTATAAACATTAGGTCTTGTCCAAGCTTTTGAATAATCCTTTAAAACTTCATCAGTTATAATTAATGAATGATTATTAAATAAATCATCAAAGGTATCATAGAAAACCTTAAAATCATTTGGAGCATTAGACTTTAAAAATCTATAATTCCACTCTATAGATGAAGTTAAAGCACCTCTTGAAATATTTGAAGAACCTATATAAATCTCACTCTCTACTGGATTATGAAACATGTATGACTTTGGATGAAAAGACTTGTTAGGATTGTTATAAAACCTTAAATCAACTTTATCCTTAAGCTCTGACTTTAAAAGATATAAAGCTTGTGGTTGAGTTATCTTAAGATAATTACCTGTAAGAATTCTTATATTAACTCCTCTGTCTAATGCTTCCTTAAGATCCTGAAGTAAAAGCTTTACCCCTGATTCCATAAGGAATGAAACTATTATATCTATTGAAGTTGCTGTTTTGAAGCTTTGTTTTAGTTTTGGATAAAGGTAGTCTTTATCTCCAGTTGATGTATTTAAATTTCCGCTATTATAGTCTATTGATTTTTCATAAACTTTATCTATAGTACTTAACTCTTTTATATTTTCTATCATTTAATCACCTGAATTTCTTCATAATTCATTATAAATTTCACATTATGTACATATGCATAGTTAATATTCGCCTTAATAATTGTCTTATTCTTCAAACTCTTTAAAGTCATCCATTTCTGTGCTCCTACTACTTATTAATCTAGTAAATGTATATTTAATAATTAGAAATTTCTTTTAATAATATCATTTTATCATAGGTTTGATTTATGCTCTATACTTATGAAGAAAAGCTACAGATTTGTCTGTAGCTTATACCCCGTTACTATAGTTATATATCTATATTACTTTTCTTAACTTATCCTCTAATGATTTCTTCTCTCCACTGCCAGTAGTACTAAATCTTATTATAGGTACATTATACTTTTCTAGTATTTTATCTTTCCGCTTATCACGCTCTAATTGTTTTTTATTTTGAGCATGATACTTATATCCATCTACTTCTACTACTAAAACTGGCTTTTTATCTAATTTGCTATATATTAAAAAGTCTGTATGTGTCCAAGGATTTAATACAAACTTCCTTTCTTCAGCAGTAAGTTTTTCTGTATTTCTTATTATCATTCTTAATGGAACATGTATTGCAGCTGAAAGATTTGCAAATTCACTTTTAGATAATACCTCTTCTATTAACGCATACATAAGATTTTCTGAATCAAAATTTGAAACTTTCTTAGAATTCTTTATTGTCTCAACAAGCTTTTCTCCATAGGACTTATATAGTAAATCAAAAATAGATGAAACTTCACTTTCTACAACTTCTAAATTGTTATATTGTATATATTTTATTAAATCACCAATGTTACTATCGACATTCTCAAAATCAGAAGTTACAACTATTAACTTCTTCACTGCTCTTGAAATAGCAACATTAATCAAGTTTGAGTTATCTACAAAGTCATTAATTTCATTAGAAACAGTGCTTAATATAACTACATCTTTCTCTCTTCCTTGGAATTTATGTACAGTATCAGCTTCAACAGTATCACCAATAATTCTTGAAAGTTCATCAGTTTGCTTTCTATACGGCAATATTACTGCAATTGACTTTTCATCTTTTAATTTAGGTAAAACTTCATCTTTGATAACATCTATCTGTCTTATATTAATAGTTCCTCTAGCATGATTGCCTTCCTTAGTTTTATATAATACTAATGGACTATCCCCTTCTTTTTCTTCTGTTAATATAATAAGTTCATCATTATAAAATTCTTTATTACAGAAGTTTATTATTTTAGGATGACATCTATAATGTTCCTTAAGCAATGTCTTCTTAATACCATTATTCAATCCTGTAATTGATGATAATAAATTATTATTTGAAAAATCATAAGCATCCTTCAATTTATATGTATCGAAAATCTTTTTGCTTATCTTTTTATCTTCTTCACTTATAACATTGGGCAACTGCATTAAATCTCCAACTACAACTACATTTTTAGCACATGACAAAGCCAATGCTCCAGTTAATATATCTACTTGTGATGCTTCATCTACTATTAAATAATCAATTAATAAATTGTCTGGGATACAGTTTCTTAAAGAATGTGTTGTACTTAATATTACAGGATATTCATTTATAACTTTATCAAATCTCTTCCACAAATCTTCTTCTGTAAATACCTGTCTACTTGAATTCTTACTATAGTTTTTACTTAGTTTATCTTTAAATATTTTAAGTGCATTATTTGAATATTCCTTAAGCTCATTATCGAAGTTAAATATTCTCAATTCTCTTTCTATTTTCTCTATATCATTATTTATTTCATTTTCTTTATTTTTATAGTATAGATAATATAAGTAATCTAAAACTTCATCAATTGGATTACTATAAAACTTAAAGTTATAAATCCCATATTTAAATAGATTTTTAACTCTAATCTTTATTGGAACTTTCTCTAACCCTTTACCATATAGCTCTAATTCAATTAATAGCTTCATAATGCTATCAGCTTTAAGTTGTGATATAGTATTATACTTAAGATTTGCAACATCCTCAGATAAATATTCCTTTTCAAAGTGCTTCTTTTCAAGCTTAAGCTCTGATAGTTCATTCTTAATATTTGCCAGCTTATTTTTCTTACTTAGCATATTGCTAATTTCATCTTTTGATTTATTAATTCTTTCTATAATGCTTTGTTTCTCAGAAGGTTCTAACTTCCATCTAGTCATATCAACATATGTACCGCTCTGGTTATTTATAAAGTTCTCTTTATTTTCTCTTCTACCTAAAGTAGCTGCAATAAAACCTAAGTTATATTTACTAAGCTTCTCATAAACATTTTCTGTAGCAGAATTATTATTAGAAACTACAGCAACAGTTTTATCATTCATTATGGCATTAGCGATTATATTTAAAATAGTTTGAGTTTTCCCTGTACCTGGTGGTCCTTCTATAACACTAACCTTATTGGCAAAAGCCTTTTCTGTAGCTTCTCTTTGACTTAGGTTAAATCCAAAAGGAAATATTATATTCTTTATTGATCTATGTTCTTCTAAGTGCTCTGGATTTAAATAAAATGCTAATGCACTCTTAGGACTTATATATGTAACTTTGTCATATTGTTTACCTAAAAAAGTTTTTGAACCATCAAGCATTAATCCCATTGATTTTGATAAATCTTTAAGATATTGAAAGCAATTATTTGCCTTAGGGTTCTTAAGACATGACTCTTCTATAGTTATGTCATTTCTTTTATAAAGTTCATTGTATCCATTTGTATGTATAACTCTTATATAATCACCAAAAGAAATAACCTTTTTAACAGTTACCAAAGGCTTATCCTTTACATACACAACCTTATTGTCTATATTTATATCTTTTGCATCTCTAATCCATACGACATTATTATAGTTGTAACTAAAGATAGCTCCACTTGAAAAAGTGACATCATATTTCTTTGTGAAACTATTATACTTGCAATACTCCACTTTATCTGTTTTATCTTCACCTTTTATAAAAATTAAGTTTTTCTCTATATTCAAATTATTTCTCCTAAACTCTCTTTAAATTAAACACCATTTTAGATTATACCATATTAATCCAGATGATATACTAAATCATCTTTACATAAAGAAAAAAGACTAAATATTTATAATTTAAACATTTAGTCTCTTGCTCCTTGCAAAATAACTGGTAAATTTATATTAAAAAGTATCACACAGTAATTTTAATATGAACATCGTTATTATAATTAAGATTTAAAGCCTCTAATAATATTCCCTTATCTTTTCAGCCATTAACTTTCTTCTAAGTTCTAAGAAAACTCATTATAGTTATTTATATCCATATCAAATACTTCTAAAGGAATACAGTTCTCTTTCAAATTTTGATGTAAATCCTCTATATTTTGAATTCCACCAAATTTAACTTCACCTGCATTACATTGTTCTTTTTAACAATACCACTAAACATTTTTCTTGAAATACCCCATTTTTAATATAATTTAAATTTACTTTATTAATTCAGAGGTATAAACAGCTGTATCAACATCTTCTTGTATAACCAACACTGGCCAATAGAATTCAGCACCTCTCCATCCAAGATTTTCTGATCCCACTTGTTTCATTAACATTAAAGTTGGTTCTTTTGATGCCATTGCCTTGGCTTTTCTTAAATCATTATCTCTATTATAAGGCATATCCGAATAATATCTTGAAGTTTTTCTTAATCTCGATATCTTTCTATCTGTGCCTACATATACATTCACATACACTTTACTTAAATAATTTATTAATGAAGTAAAAGCTTTTTCATCAATGCAATTATCACTTTCTATTTCTATAGTACTATAAATCTCTTTTACTATTTTGCAAGCATCTTCTTTGCTAATTTTAAACGTACCAGCTAATTGCCCATTATTATTGTCCATAAGAATATTGTCTATAGCCTCAATATTCTTTTTAATATAAGATTTATATCCAGTTTGAAATCCCACAGGTGTTGCAGTCTTTCCTGGTCTTAATACATGAGTATTACTTATTAATATTTTTTGTGGCGAACATGGTATTACTCTTCCTTTTTCATCTTTACTAATAAATATAACACCTTTATCTAAGTTTCCTTGTTCGAAATCTTCTCTTAGCTTAGTATCAAAGTCATTAATCTTTGACATTCTGCTATAAATATCATTTGTTGTGTAAAATCTTGTTACTGCAAGATCCTCCTTACTTCTATAACCATACATTCTTGAATGTTGCAACACTGTATCCTGTTGCATCTTCTGTGGAGCTCTTCCGTAATAAAATCCAATTAGATTTTCTATAGTAACTCCTCTATCTAAAATTTGCCCACCAATAAATATATTCAAAGGAGTTCTTAATCTTAATTGTCCATCATCATCAAGTAATGCATTAATATCATTTTCAGAGTTAACTACAACCTTTGTAACCCACTGCTTATTAATCGCTAGTTTAACATATGTGTTTACTTCTTCTAGTGATGGAACATCAAATCCGTAATTTTCAACTGATTTAGCAATATCATTATAACTTTCTTCTATGAACTTCTCTAATAATTGGCTATCATTTTTAACCTCTTCTTCTAACTTTTCAATTAGTATACTTATTAAATTTTCTTGTCTTGTATGAGATGCCTTCGATATTTCAGTATGTATTATAAAGCTAAATTTATTTTTCTTACCACTAGGCTTTCCCCCATTTTGTATTATTCTTATACAGCCACCAACTATAAAATTCATAATAGAAGTCCTTAAGCCTTCAGCTTTATCACTTGTCAAAATCTCTTCATCTTTAAATTTTCTTCTATCACTACTTTTTATTATCTGAAGTTCTTTATCAGATATAGCATGGAATAAGTACTCTCCTAATGGATGCTTTTCTCTATCAAAGTAATATTCCCCACCTATATAACCATCACCATGTGGTACTAATACAGTATCCGCAGGCTTAATAGCTCTTATTTCTTTATCATTTCCTAAATCAATAGTTTCAGGTTGAAGATATAGAGAATATGGTGTTGCTGTAACTTGAATAAATTTACATGTTAATTGAAGCCTTAATTCATTAATCTGAGAAGCTATTCTTCTTAAATCAAATGCTTCTGAATCCTTATTCCTATCGTATCCTACACTACAGAAATCAGCCTCATCATCAATAATTAAACATCTTTTATTTTCATGAAGTCCATATTGTTCTATAAACTCCATTAATTTAGGAATATTATTCTTTTCCTTTTTAACAACTATAATCATCTTCTTATCAAGTTCAAATTGTGACATACTTGGCGGCATACACATTATATCAAAAATCTCTATAATATCTTCATCTTTAAATTCTCTAAATTCATCTTTCATTCTTGCTGTAGTCTGCTTTGCAAGTGCATTTGAGTTCTTTGTCAATACAACTGCTAAATCATAGCCATTATCAAACGCTAAAGATATTACACCTATAAATGATCTTGTTTTACCACTTTGTATTTTCCCAAGCATCATAAGTGGCTTGTCCCCTATTTCTTCAAGCTTTTCAACGGCTTGTACTACGCAATTATATGTTTTATCATTGTAATCTTCACTTTTTACACTGAAAAATTCACCATTTAATATCATTATTAAACTCCTTAACTACTTTAACTTTTTTAAATTCTCTAAATCATATTTCCATTTCTTAACTGCATTTTTTTTATTCTTATGAAATGATATTAACCATTCAATATGATTAATAACTCGCTTTTTTCCAAGTTTAGGAATTGCCTCTTCATTAAGAATTTTCCATCTAATAACATCTGATTTTGCAGTTGAATATCCTAACTTACCTAACTCTGACTGAACATTAAGCTCAACTTCTTTATCAATATTAGAATTTAAATTCTTGTTTATTTCTAAATCATTAATTAGGAACTTAGTATTAGGTAGTTTATATAAAAATTCAGTATTACTATAATACTTTTTACAAATATCACAATAATAAATTTTCGATTTTAAATACTTTTGCTTATTATATTTATCTCTTCCTACTATATAACCTGAACTTTTATACATATCTTTTTTATGTATTGGACACATTCCATTTAATATATTTTTCGATTTATAAATATCATTTTCCTTATTTATAACTCTTTCCCAAAGTAAATAGGATAACTGTTCATTGAATTCGTGAGGTAAGATTGTTATTTTCTCATTATTGTTTAAATACTCAGCTGATATGCTATCTAATAACTTTCCTTCTGTAACATTATCTTCATTCTCTATTAAATTTGAAAGGATATTTTCTATATTTATTTTTTCTAATATTTTTCTAATTTCAGAGTTCTTTTCTAAAACTAGTGTTTTACAATTAAGCAACGCTGATAATAATAACAATTTAGCGCTATCTACCTCTGAGTAATTTACTTCTAAACTCCTAATGTTATCATTTATATATTTTTGTGCTTCTACGAATTTTTTAGAAAAACATAACTCTTCTAGATGTGAAACAAAATCATCATCAGCATTATTTTCTTCACTATTATTTATCAAATCATCCATTATCGGTTTAATTATAATATCTTTCAACTTATAATCAATAAGATTCATCTCTTTATAATATAAATTTAATAGTGGAATTTTATTTTTAATTTTTTCATTATCGTATCTTATCTTATTATATAATTCATACCACAAGTAATCGTATTTTCTTTCCTTAATTATTATCCTAAATTGTTTCAAGTCATATAATAATGCAGTATCTTTTTTAAATACAAAAGACATATAAAGTAAATCTACAAGTATTCTTTCATTTTGTGGTAATTCTCTTAATATCTCCTCTTTTACTAGTGTATCAATCCAAAGTGCTGCATCTGATTCATTCAAAAATATTAAATAATATTTAATAAGCTCTATCGCAAAACAGCTATCACTTTCTTTATTTGATAGTTTTAATACACTACTCTCAATCTGTTTTTTGCTATTAGATAATATTTCAGTAATAATATTATCTTCATCATTAATATATAAATATGTAAATATATCACGTAATAAAGTAGTATCAGGTGCTACTGATTTTGGATTGTTTAACTCACTATTAATAACTTCTCCAATAACATTAATTATTTCTTTGTTTTTTAATGTTTTTTCTACTTTTATATAATCTCTTATCTCTTCCAATGTAACACTTTTTTCATTATTACCTTGTAACTCCTTTAATCTTTCAACTACTATTTCATTAATTTTCTCCTTATTGTATATTTGCCTATACTCTTCAAACTCTATTTTAATTCTATTATTTTCTTTTATTAATTCATTGTTCTTATCAGTCAATTTCTCAATTTGTAATTTTAAATTTTCTATATATTTATCAATATTATTTTTAAGCTTACTATAGATTTCATCAGTTTCTTTAAATAATACCTTTAATTCATTATCCATATTATCACCCTCAGTTTTAATAACTATTACCCGCTTTTAATACTTCTGTACTACTTAGTTTACTTTAAACATTTTCCCTAAATAATCTATAATGATTTCATCTATGTAACCCACTAACTTTTATTTATAAGTTTATCATTGTTCTATCTATACAAATAAACTGGGTACTACAATTTTTAAATAACCAGTTTTATATTGTATATTTTCCTATTATATCAAAATACTACAATTTTATATATTTATTTCTGGTAATTTTAAATATTTTTTATATTTGTGTATAAATATTTATGGCACTAAATTTTAAAATACAAATGATAAATAGAATATCCTCTTAATTATTACTCTTATGCTTTTATTATATTTTCTTAAGACTAATTACTCAAAAATATATAAATAAGAATACTTATTTAACTTAACAAATACTCTTTTTTATATTATTTAATAACATAAAAATAAACACTTGCTTCCAAGTGTCTATTTATTTTCTTACATTAACTTTTTCAACTCCCCAACAATCTTTTGACTCTCTCCAACCCTACTTTGTATATATAATTTCTCTGAAGCTCTTGTGATTCCAACATAAACTGTCTTTCTTTTTAGCTGCTCCCCAACATCGTCACCATTATATATACTATCCATATTAGTTAGGAAAACAACTTTAGCCTCTAACCCCTTAGATGAATGATATGTTGTAAGTATAATGTCATTATTAAAGTCTTCTGAATCAATATCTTTAACGTATTCCATTTGATATTTTATAGGATTTGAAATATTGTTTTTTATATTTCTACAACTTTTTTCGCTATCAGCTAATATCAAAATATCTTTATTTTCATAGCCTTTATTTTTTAATTCTACTATCTTATCTGCAATACAATTATAATTGCCTATTAAAAATTCAACGCTTCCATCATTAATTGAATATAGCTCATCATCATTTGAATCGTCTTTATAAAATTTATCAACCTCAGCTTTTAAAGTCTTATTTTGACTTAAAAAGTTTAATGCTAATGTCATATGCTGCTTTGCACTCCTGTATGAAGTCTTTAATAGTTTAGATCTACCTCTCATATCAATTCCAATACTACTCCAGCTTATATCATTCTTATTGTATATACTTTGTAATCTATCTCCTGCTAAGAATAGATTTTTTACTATTTTATGGTTCTTATCTTCATATTCTTTACATAGCTTTAATGCTAATTCTATCCACGAGATATAGAAATCCTGATATTCATCTATTAATACTGCATCATACATAGGCTTAGCTTTTAAAGTAGCTCTTTCTACAACAGTTTCTCTAAACCAAGTATTTTTGTCTATATTTGCTGGTTTTCTTATTCTACCTGTTAAAATAGATATTTCCCCATGGAAATGCCTAACTTCTATATTGTCAATATTAATATCTCTATTGTTTATATCATTTTCAAAATTTTCTGCCATCTTATCTAATTTGCTTTTTAACTTATAACTTAATGATTTATTATATGTTAAAATAAGTATTTTCCAATTTGGGTTTTCCTTAATTAAATGTACCGCTCTGGCTAACAATATTACTGTTTTCCCACTTCCAGGTATTCCAGTAACCATATAATGTCCGTATGGTATTTTCCTTGCAAACTCTTCTTGATCATAATCTAATGCTTTTATATCTACAACTTCTAATTCATCATTTTCACAATTTACAATTTCTAATTCAGGAAATAGAGCAACTCTAATCTTTTTTAAATCTTCACTAGAAAATCCTTTACATTTATCATTAAAAATCTTATCTGTTGTTAATTTGCTTATATCATTTTTAAATAAATATTTTACATCATCTCTAAATAAATCTCTGTATTTTTCATTTGTTCTTATACTTTCTGGTAAATTAGTTAATATAACCGCTGTACTAATTTCACTTTCATCAATGTCAAAATCTCTTGAGAACATACCACTACATAAAATAGTCCTATAACCCTTAACCTGAATATTAGGATTATCACATTGACCGTCTAATAGCGTTACTTTTCTCTTATTGACTTCTTTAATATAATCTTCTGACCAATCTTTTACTTCTAATATTGATACTCCATTTTTAGAGTCAATAACTATAAAATCAGGTCGTTTACTTGAAAGGATAGCTTGTACATAAATAACAACCTCATACTCTGTTTCTGAGTACATTCTCTTAAGTGCATCTAATACCTTCTCTTCTCCCTTAGTTAACTCAACGCTTTTACTATTTGATATAAATACTCCCATATATATCCTAAAAAACTTGTTACCGTAATAAAGCTTATTTTTTTAATTGTAGAAATATACCTTTTATTGTTATTTATTTTGCATATTTAAAGGATTCAATGATACAGTTGATAAAGTCAATAATATGATTAAATGTTTGAATTAGCACTAAAAAACACTAGGTGAGATTGAACTGCTGCCTATCAAGTAGACATAATAAATAATATAAATTATGCTACTAAGTTGTAGCTTATATATTTAATTCTTATTATTTTAATCTTAATAAAATTAAAACTATGTACTTATTATTTTTTTAATAAATACATAGTTTATTTCATTACTAATTTATTTAATTTCTACATGTTAGTTTTAGTTTTTTTATATTCTTATAATTTTTAATTACAATACAATCTTAGTACTTAGCAGCTATTGTAACTATGTTTTTTATCTTATTCACCACATTATCTTTACTTAACTTCTTTCTCTATTCTTCTGGCTTTAATGGTCCATAGAAGTATGATGCAGTAGCTCCTCCATCAATTAGGAAATCAGCCCCTGTTATAAATGCTCCTTTAGGGTTCATTAATAATTCTGCTACATTTGCAACTTCATCTGCAGTGCCTGGACGTCCTGCTGGGCATTTAGCAAACATATTTTTGTAAAAATCGCCTCTTGGCCCATTGAATTCATCAATAGCTAATGGTGTTACAATAATTCCTGGAGAGATTGAATTAATACGTGCACCTCTTTTTCCCCATTTTACTGATTCAGCCATTACACGCTTTTGATTACAGCGTTTAGCCATCTGATAAGCATGTAGTGTATCTTTGATATTTTCTTTTTGAAGCACTTCTAAATCAAGTAGTCTTTCAGTTGGAGTTGTAGCAAGCTGTTCATCAACTTCAGCGCTTAAAGCTGGCATTCTATGTCCTGACTGACTAGAAATAGTAACACCGACTCCACCTTTCTTAATAACTTTTCCTACTTCTTCTAATAATACAGTAGTTCCATATAAATCTATTTTTAAAATATCTTCTATTGATGCCTGGCTCGGTGAAACCCCTGCACCATTAACTAACATAGAAATTTCTCCGTATTTTTGCGCTTCTCTAATTAAATCTAAAATTGACTCCCTAGAAGATAAATCCATCTCAAATGCTACTGTATCAAACCCTGTATCATTCACAATCTTTGATATCGTATTTGCATTCTGGGGATTTTTATCTCCAATAATTATTTTCATTCCATAACCAATTCTTCTTGCTATTGCCATACTAATTTGACCTGCACCAGTCATAATCATTACATCTTTCATAAATTTTCTCCTTCAATTGTTTTAATATCTACTTTAAAATAATTTTACTTCTTTGAGTTAACTCAAAGTCAATATATTTTTATGATCGTTTTCATAAAATATTTCAACTCATATATTTACTTTTTATTAAATATTAAATTTACAGTTACTTATGTTCTCATCTTTGAAAAGCCAAAAGTTAAGTGTATTTTTATTATACTTATCATCATTTACGAGTATTTTATTTTAAAGTATAACTTATTATTACTACTAAGTCTATAAAACTTTCTATCTCCTTCATATTTAATAAGTAGACATACTTCTAAACTCTAAATCTAAAGGAGGTTTATTTATGGAGATTAATGAATTACTAAACTTAATTGCTAATGTTGGCTTTCCTGTTGCCATTAGTGCTTATCTATTAGTAAGGCTTGAAAAGCAAATAATGAACTTAACTTACTCTATTAACAAGCTAAATACTATAGTTTCAACTAAACTTGGCATTGTAATAGATAATGATGAAATAACAAAAAAAATTTCTTAAAAATCTTTAAAAAGCTTAATAAAAACAGTAAAACTTTTATATTACATCATATTTATTAAGTGAAGAAACAAAAAGGGGGAATGCTAAATGGCAGCCAATAAAGAATTACAAAAAGTATCATTAGCTTTTAAGCTTGAAAATGGAACTGACGACGAAGGAAACACAGTTTATAAGACTAAATCTTTTGCTAACGTAAAAGGAAATGTTTCTGCTGAAGCTATCTTTGATGTTGCAGAAGGTATTAAGACAGTTCTTAAAAATGACGCTGTAGCTTACTACTTAAATGAAACGTCACTAATACAAAGTAACTAATTTTCAAACAACTGGAGCTTATGGGCTTATAAATGAAATACCGATTTACATAGGTTCATAGTTATAAGCTCTACTAACAAAATTAAAATTTTAAGTATCGCTTAGGGGGGAACAAATTATGGAATATACTTTATCAATGACTTTTTTAACTGAAACAGATGATAAGTACACTTTATCAATATCAGGTGTTAGACAAAATCTTAACTCTCAGGAAGTATCTGACTTAATGGATATCATCTTAGAAAATGATATTTTTATAAGTAAAAAAGGAGCTATAGCTTCCAAGTATGCAGCTAAGGTAACTGAAAGACAAATCACTAAATTTACCGTTTAACTTTTTTAAAAAGGTCCATCTAATCATTATGGTTAGGTGGGCCTTTTTCTATTCTCTCTAAAAAAGACAGTAGAGATTTGTGTAAAAAAATCTCTACTGTCTTTTTAATACTAAAGGTTTATATAATTACTTAGCATTCTAATCTATATCCATACCCTGGAACTGATTTTATGCATGTTAACCCTAGCTCTCTTCTTATTTTACTTATATGTGCATCAACTGTTCTATCGTTAACTTCATCTGTATACCAAACATATTGTATAAGCTGTTCTCTACTTATGATATTGCCTTTATTGTATACAAGTATCTTCAGTATTTCCATTTGCTTTTTACCTAATCTTACTCTTTCTCCTTCTTTTGTTATTATTTTCTGAGTGAAATCTACCCTAAGATTATCATATCTCCATACACCACTTATTAATTCACACAACTTTTCATATGTAGTACCATTATCTTCGTCGTTTTCTGTAATATTCTTTACTTCACTATTATCTTCTTTTTCAATATTGCTATTTATATAATTGTATCTTTCTTCTTCATAATAATTGTTTCTATTATCAATCCTTTCAAAGTTATCGAAATATTTTACTTTGTCAAAAGGAATTCTTAATAATTCCACTTTATTATTATCTTTCTCCTTTGTACATCTAAGATCATATCTTTCGCTCATCATACGGCTCACATCTACAAAGTCTTCATTTTCAGCTGAATGTATTATAAGCATATTTTCATCACAAACTTCTCTAAGCCATTGACATTCATTATTGATTCCTGAATTTATTTCTATTGAAATTCCAAATACTGTTTCTGCAAAGCTTTTAATTTCTTTTAAGCTATTTGCTAGTTTATTTAGTGGCCCATTAATATTATCGATATAATAAAATTCCTCAGCTATAATATCGTTTATTCTAAAAAAGCTATTAATATTACACTCTCTATTTTGCATAACCTTTTGAGAAGCAACAAAGTAACCACACACACTTTGTATAGAAGCAGTAAAATCTTCTTCTATTATTGATATACCATACTTCCAATATTGTAATTCTTCTGTAGGAACCTCATCATAAAATATAAAATTATTAAATAATTCATGTTCTGTAATTTCTTTAAGTATATTGGTTATTTCCCCTCTAATCCTTTTAAACTCTCTACCACATAACAACTTTTATTCCCCCAATTCAACACCTTCTCGTCAAACGTACGTTCTTTATCAATATTATACATAATTTCCAATAATATTTAAATACTTTTCTAGAAAATATGTTCGATTTATTATTTTGTATGTTTTTTAGTTTTATCCCTATCATCATTTACGAGTATTTTATTTTAGATTATAAACACTTCTTTGTATAGAAAAGGAAGTATTATTAGTTACTTCCCATTGTGATTTATATTTTTATTATTAATTATACATTTTCTTATTTTTTCTACTGTGAAAATAGTATTTCTCTTTATCATAGTCCATATATAAGTTTAGTAAAAAGTTTTCCATAATGATATTTTTAACACCGTTGGCCTCTTTTTCTACATTTTTTATTTTTTCAATAACCTTTGGCTCTAAATATTCTTTAACCTCAAAACTATTGCTTATATATAATGGAACATACCAAGCTAATACCTTGTATATATTTCTATAAATAGTTAGTGATGTTTCAAACTCTCCTTCCACTTCGTCATGTATTACTCTATTTCCAAGATATCTTATAGTATGAAAAGCTTTTGTAACCTCTTCTTCTAGTAGTCTTTCTCTTTCTAATAGATAAATTCTATCTTTCTGACTTATCTCTTCATTTTCTTTAATATTTTCAGCTGCTATAATATTTCTTGCTATCCTTTCTGCCATAGTCCTACCTTTTAAGATAACTGTATATGAATCTATAAATAGCATTTCTTCAAAATTCTTTATAATTTCTGCTAGGTATTTGTCTTTTTCTTTTATTATTTCTGCCATTTCACTAAACATAAACTCTCCTCCTATTTAAAAATTTGTTACTCTTGAATATCTTCCGTTCCATTTTAAAGCACAGGTTCCTCTGTCTCCATGTCTATTTTTTATTAATATTGCATTTATACATTCTGGATTTTCATCTGCATTTTTTGATGAGTATTTCAATTTTCCCTTTTTAAATAAAGCATCTCTATACATCTTATCGTCAAGCTTAATATTTCTATAAAGAGCTATAACCTGATCGCTATCTTGCTCAATTCTAGCACTATCTTGAATATCACTAGAATCAATCTTTTCTATAGCCATATCTCCACCTTTTTTATCGACAACTCTATTTGCCTGAGCCATTAGCACTATGCATATGTCTTCTTCCATAGCTAGAGTTTTAAGCATTCCACTTATTTTCCCAAGCTTATTTGTCATAATATCTTTATCGCTAAAATCTATATATTTATTTATATAATCAACAAAAACTACATCTAAAGAATTTTGAAGCTTGTATACTTTAATTTCATTTATAAACTTATTAAAATCTGTTTCTGTTGACACATAAAAGCTGCTATTAAGAAGCTTTGTCATATATTTTGTTATGTTTTCCTTATCTGTATTATTAATTGAATCATCATCTATAGATTTACTAGATATAGACAAATGACTAGCTGCCATTCTATTAAAGACTTGATTTCTTGTCATCTCTGCGCTACCATAAAAGACCTTAGCATTATTTTTAATCATATTTGCAGCAAGCTGAAGTGAAAATGTTGTTTTACCGACTCCACTTCTTGCAAATACAGTAATAAGCCTACCCTTTTGGAAGTTACCTAAATATTTATCAAGATGTATGAAGTCACTTTTTATACCATTATTTCTCTCTGAGTTATATAGCCAATTTACATAATCATCAAACTGAGTTGCAATATCTAGCTCCTTTTTAATCTCACACTTATGAACCTTAACCTTTACACTTTCAAGTTCACCTTCAATATCCTCAAGTGCCATATCACCATTTAACTTATTCATCATTTCAACATAAAGATGCTTTTTATAATTTTTAATAAGTAACTCAAGCTTTGTATTAAAGCCACTATCACTACCATTACATGTATAAATATCAGAAATATAAGATGCTCCATCCATATTCCTAATTTCAGCACTGTGATATTGAATAAAAGTAACTAAATCCACTTCCATCTTATTATTTACCATATCCAATATACCTAAATAAATCTTCATATGCTTATCATACAAAAACATCTCCGGCTTTATACTATCCCTAGCCTTTATAATAAGCTCATTGTTCCTAAACATAGAGCAAAGTATCTCCTGCTCCAATACTACCTGATTATTATCCAACATAAACTCTCCCCCTAATTATCATATTATCCTTACTCCTACAAACCCTAACCTTGCGATAGGCAACCCTTCACCATGGCCAAGCCATCTTTTCACCTTGCCACAGGCAACCTTTCTCCTTTGTGCCAGCAAACCTTTCACTTCGACGCAGTCGACTTTTCCCCTTTGCGCTAGCAAACCTTTCCCCTCACCGCAGGTGACCTTTCTCCTTTGCGTCAACAAACTTTTCTCCTCACCGCAGGTGACCTTTCCCCTTTGCGCCAGCAAACCTTTCACTTTGACTCAGTCGACCTTTCCCCTTTGCACCAGCAAACATTTCCCCTCACCGCAGGTGACCTTTCCCCTTTGCGCCAGCAAACCTTTCACTTCGACGCAGTCGACCTTTCATCTTTGCGCCAGCAAACCTTTCACTTCGACGCAGTCGACCTTTCTCCTTTGCGCAGCAAACTTTTCCCCTCGACGCAGTCGACTAATCAATATATTTTTCTATATCAAAATCTCCTCCATAGAGCTCCTCATCTTCATATTTATCTTTATAACTTAACCATATATCTCCCGTATCAATAAACCTCTTCATTCCATTTGGTCTACTAAGAAAATTAACAATCTTCCAAGGATGATTATAATAATGATTGCTATGATAAACCTTACTGTAATTTTCTATAGCTTGTACAATCTGCTCCTCTAAATAGATTTTAGATGCTGTATTTATTGCATCTGTGATTTTAGGATTTATATGTGGCTCTTTATTTATATTAATTTTATTCCAAGCATTAAATATATTTATATATAATTTATTATTTATATAACTATTTATATTATCATCTTTATCTCTATCTGACAGACTATTTTCAGAATTGTATACCCCTGTCAAACTGTCTATTTTACTTGATTTAGTCCCCATTCTACTCTTATAACAATTACACTTTTCTATAGATTCACTAAGTATTTTTTTATTACTTTCTTCTATTGGGTCATTACTTTTTGTATATATCTTTTCAGCCTTAGGTACTATTTGAGCATTACTTTTTGTACATACCTTTTCGACCATAGGTTCTATTTGAGCATTACTTTCTGTACATACCTTTTCGGCCATAGGTGCTATTTGATCATTACTTATATCTTCATTATTTTTAAATATTAAGCCTTCTTTTACAAAACTATAGTTAGTTGCTTTTCCTATAGTTTTTTCGGTAGATATATATCCTTTATCTACTAAAGCTTTTAAAATTGACTGAACCTTTGAGATTCTTGTTATACCAAATACATTGGATAATTCTCTTAAGGTAACTTTTATTATGTTATCTCCATCATTATCATAATATTTAAGAGTTAAAATCATGTATCTTTCATCTTTATTTAAGTTTTTATCATTAAATATAGTGCTTATTAAATTCTCATCCTTCATATCTCTATTTATTTTCCTTTCAATTATTTTAAAGCTTTTATCATATTAAGTTATATTCACATTGGTGCAAAAGGCTCATTATATTTGTTTCGTATATAGATGCTGTCATTAAGTTTGGCTGAATTATTGTAAGTCTTATCTTGTCATTTGTAATACTAGTTAAGAACTTGTCTATAGTAGCTAAGCCAAGTAGTTTAATATCTATATCCTGCGAAGAATTAATAAAGTCATAATCAAAGGATTTTATATCAATTACTTCAATGCTATCTTTACTCATTAAAATTACATCTGCATTAACTTCAGTTACAACTCCATCACAATGTAACTCTAACTTTTCATTAAGTAATACCTTGACATCCTCACCTTCTAGCTCCATGTTTTCAACTTCCTTCAAAACCGCTTTAAAGGCAATTTTAGATAATGTTTCTGAAAAATCAGTTAACTCATAATCAGTAGTAAGATCAATTAATTCTTCCTCATATTCATCATTTTTTATAAAACCAAAATTCTTCTTTAGCTTTAAAACTGTTAAATCCTTTACAATTTTCTCATTTTCTCGTAAATTTACATTATTATTAACCATAAATCCTCCATTTCAAATTAAATGCTACATTAAGCTCTAATTTATTTTCTTTTATTTCCTATATTTTAATTATAGAAAATGAATGTTGCATAAATATGAAGTTTCATGCTAACTTATCGACAGAATTTACTACAAAAAATAATAAAAAAAGCTATCTCGCAACTAATTTTTAAAGTTAGTTGCGAGATAGCTCCTATTTTTATGTACTTTTATTTAATAAATTCTAATAAAGATTTTCATTTAAGAATATTCTTATTAGTTAAATATACTATTATACTGCAATCTTTTCATTTTTAGTTTCTTCAATTTCTTCTTTATCTTCTCTTAAAACTAAATTTAAGATTAAAGCTACAATTGTACCTGTAGATATTCCTGATGCAAATATCATTTTTAATGCCTCTGGTAATTGTTCAATAAATTCTGGTCTAAATGTAACTCCAAGACCTAATCCAATTGCTGTAGCTATAATTAATAAATTACGTTCTGTTAATTTTACTCTACTTAAAGTCTTTATTCCAGCTGCTGCAACTGTACCAAACATAACAATTCCAACTCCTCCAAGTACAGGTTGTGGAATGCTATTGATTAATGCTGCTAATTTAGGTAAGAACCCTAAACAAACAAGTATTGCACCTGCTGCTACTGCCACATAACGGCTAGCTACTTTTGTTAAGCTTATTAACCCTACATTTTGGCTAAAAGATGTATTAGGGAAAGAGCCTAGAAGTCCACCGATTATGCTACCAATACCATCAGCTAATACACCTGAACCTACTCTTTTTTCATTCATTTCTACTTGTGAAGTCTCACCAACAGCTTTTAAGCATCCAACTGTTTCAATAGTAGTTACAAAATAAGCAGGTAAAAACGCAATAAGAGCCTTTAAGTCAAACTGTACTCCATATTCAAATATTTTAGGGAAAGATAACCATCCTGCTTCTCTTATTGGAGCAAAATCAACTAATCCAAAAGGTATACAAATTATATATCCAACAACCATCCCAATTAATATAGATGCACTGCTTAATAATCCTTTTCCGTAATGATTTAAAGCTAGTGTAATTATTAGTACTGCTATAGCAATTGATATATTTAACATGCTACCATACTCTGCTGAACCTGAACCACCTGCAGCCCAATCAATAGATACAGGTAATAATGTTAAACCAATTAAACAAACAACTGTCCCTGTAACTAATGGTGGGAAAAGTTTCATTAATGGTTTTATAAAAAAGCTTAGAATTATTTCAAAAAATGCCCCTAAAATTGTTGCACCAATTATTCCTGGTAATCCTAAAACTGACCCTACTGATATAGATGGTGAAACAAAGGTAAAATCTGTTCCCATTATACAAGCTACCTTAGAACCTGCTCTACCTACTCCCTTTGCCTGAATAATAGTAGCTAGTCCAGAAGCTAATATTGTAGCACTTATTAAAGTAGTTGTTGTCTTTCCATCAAATCCTAATGCTCCTGCTATTACTAATGGAACTACAACTATACCTCCAAAAGCTGCAAAAATATGTTGTAAACCAAATAATATCTTTTTGCTTAAAGATGGATTATCATCTACTTCATAAGTTAATTTGATTTTCGTATCTAGATTTTGTGAATTCATCATCTTGTCATTCCCTTCTTTTGTTATTAATAAAAACGTACTGCCTGTACAACAAAAAGCACCCCATAATAATATGAGGTGCTATAATAATGCTTATAATAAATTACAAACCTTCTTATATCCCCTCGTAGTCTGCTATTTTACGGCTAGCAGGTAGAAACTTTCCAACCTTATTATGGATTTTATACGAGTTAATACACAAATAATATCACGAACATTTTATAAAATCAACTATTTTTTGTACGCATTATTTTTTTCTTATGTATCTATCTTTGAAAAACATTTAAATTCTAATTATTCAATTCTCATAACATTTATTATTTTTATTACTTGCTCTTAGCAATATAGCTTGCCTCTGGAAATTTTCTGGACCTTCAAGGTCCAATACTCTCCATTTTTACCATGCTACTATAATGCAACCATTTTTAATATTAAACTTTTCAAAGTATGCATTTTCTTTAGGAATCCATTCTTCTCTAAACTTTATAAGCTGCTTTGGTCCGTTTCTTTTTTCTATATTTTCAAGCTGCTTTTCATCGCTTATATCTGTAAATATTTTTAAATCATAGCAGTTATTAAAATATGGATGAAGACTATAAGAGCCTTCAATTATATTAATCCTTTTTTGGCTTACTATATATCCATCTTTAATTTTTCTTTCCATACAACTGAAAGGTCTATAATTTACATCTTTCTTTTCAAGTATATTATCTAATACCTCTTCTTTAAACCTTTCATAATCAACATTTCCACCTACTTCTGATAAACGCTCTTCAGTTCTCTGATGATTTTGCAAGAAGAAATCATCCATATGAAAAAGGTTGCTATCATATAGTTTATTTAGATAATATCCTAAAGTTGTCTTACCACTAGCACACTTGCCATCTATTCCAATTACTAAAACATCTTTATCGCTATTTGCTATTAATTCATCCACTGCTTCTTTTATGTTTCTAAAACGTTCTTCACAGTGTTTATTCATTATTAATTTATCTTCCATAAGATATTCTCCTTGCTTCGCTTGCTTTAATTTTTATAACAAGTATTGGTATAAATACAAGCTGAATTATTATTCCAGGAATAGCATTTACAAAGGCTTGCATCATAAATATCTGCCAAGTAAATTGATTTCCAAGAGCAGTAAATAAGCCATAAGAAACTACTCCCCATACAGCTCGTCCTAAAATCATAGCTGTAATTAATGATATATATACGCCTATCTTCTTATCCTTAACTCTGCTATACATAATTCCTGATACTAAACCATAAGTTGCAAGCTCAAAAGCCATAGCTGTTGCTATAGGCATTAATGGTGGTGCTCCAAAAGTTACACTTCTTAAAAGTGGCACAACAAAGCCTACTACAAGCCCATAAGGTGCTCCACAGATAAATCCAGCAAGAATTACTGGAATATGCATTGGACACAGCATATTTCCTATACTTGGAATTTGCATTGTTATAGATGGTAGTATAAGTCCTATTGCAATAAATAATCCTGATAATACTAATTTTTTACTGTTAATTTTATTTAAGTTCATATTCCCCTCCTAATTTAAATAATACCATTTATTTTATATTTTCCCACAATACGTATTACTTTAACTATATCACTTAAAGTTAACTCTAAGTCAATATTTTTTTACTTAAATTTCATTAATTAAGTTTTTAGTAAATATTTTCTAATTTCTACTTGACTTGAAGTTAACTTCAAGGTCTATAATAATACAATGGCTAACTAAAAAAGAAGGGATTGTGAGAAAAATGGAAAAATCAAAAGTCTTTTTTACTTCTGAAATAACTCCAGAAAATATGATAAAAATGTATAATGCTCTTGGAGTAAAATCTGAGGGAAATGTAGCAGTAAAGGTCCATTCAGGTGAGGTTGGAAATCAGAATTTCATTCGTCCTGAGTTTATGAAACCAATAATAGATTATGTTAACGGAACTGTTGTTGAATGTAATACTGCATATGAAGGGAAAAGAAATACTACAGAAAAGCATAAGGAAACTATGGAACTTCACGGTTGGAATTCTGTTGCTAATGTAGATATACTTGATGAATCAGGTGATATGGAGCTTCCTATAAATGGTGGTAAGCATTTAAAAACTAATTATGTTGGTAAAAATATGGATAAGTATGATTCTATGGTTGTACTTTCACACTTTAAAGGTCATCCTATGGGAGGTTTTGGAGGTGCTCTAAAGAATATCTCTATAGGTCTTGCTTCTTCTCATGGGAAAGCTTATATTCATGGTGTAGGAAAACCTGAAGAACTTTGGACTGCTGACCATAACTCATTCCTTGAATCAATGGCTGATGCTTCTAAATCAATTATGGAATATTATAAAGATAAGATTGTTTTTATAAATGTTATGTGTAATATGTCAGTAGACTGTGACTGTTGTGCTGTTGCTGAAGACCCAAAGATTGGTGATATAGGAATACTTTCTTCTACTGACCCAGTAGCTCTAGACCAAGCATGCCTTGATTTAGTATATTCTTCTAAAGATCCAGGTAAATCTCATCTTATAGAAAGAATAGAATCAAGAAATGGTGTGCTTACTGTAAAAGCTGCATCAGAATTAGGTGTTGGAAATAGAGATTACGACCTTATTGTAATTAACGATTAATAATCAGAATAATAATTGTTTTGGAAGCCATTTTACTGGCTTCCAATTTAATTTCTTAATTTAATAATGAAATTTAACACTCTAGTAAATGTAGTTTAACTATATTTAGTAAGTTTTATATAGCCTATTCTTTTCTACTTTACTTCTATCATTCTCATACTTTAACGATATTTTTAAAGTTTTTAATAGATATTATTGCACTTATTATAAATATAGCTATTGATACTACTACACTAATAATAAAAGTAACAGTTAAATTTTCTGATAAGAATTTTCCTAAAACCTGTATTGCAAAGAAACTATGAAGAAGTCCTATTGATAATGGTAGTATATAAAATAGAGAAACTTCTTTTCTAATAGCTTTTCCTAAGTCCTTCTTTGATGCTCCTATATTTTTTAGAATCTTATATTTTTCCTTATCTTCTGTAGCATCACTATATATCTTTATATAAATTATGCTAGCCTCTGCCAGTACAAATACTAGAAATAGAAATGCTCCAATTGCATATACAACCTTTAACCATTCTACATTTTTAGTCCTATATATCCCTACTTGAAAATTAATATCCTCTGTTAAATAAGGTTCTAATGCTTCTCCTAATTTATTTGAAAGCTCTTGATTTAATAACTCATCATCATTTTTCACCTTAATTCCATAGAAATTAACCATTTCTCCACTACTCTTAAGCTTTTCGTATTCATCATTATTAACAACTACTGTTGGATAATTAATAAGTGAGCCTAAAACCTTAAATCGTATATCACCTTCACTAATCTCATAAGTTTTATCACTAACAGTTACATCCTTTTCCTTGAGTAAGCTTGCCAATGTTCCTGGGCGTTGTATATAGATAGCCTTATTTCCTTCTACCATTTCTTCATTAACTTTTGCTAAATCTTTTTCATATCCATTAGCCTTTAAAATATTAGTAAATTGGTCATAAGATAATAATATATAATCTTCTTTTTTCCACTCTTCAATATTTTCTAATGTATTCTTAACTATTGCCACTTCTGTATTTAAATCATATTTCTTACTACCTAAAATATTTGTGATTTCATCTGATATTTTTTCATCATTTATTGTATTTGAAGAATAAAATGACATTGAAAATAATTGGTCATTTTGTTCACTCATTGTATAAAGCTTTCTCATTGAAACTGCTGTACCTAATACTGTAACTGTACATGCTGTTAAAATACCTATTGTAGCATAAGTAGTGTAATTCTTCTTTATTCTGTAAGCTAAACTATTAATAGTTATTACATTCTCACCTTTATATAATATTTTTTTATTATTAATTAAAAAGTTAAGAACTACAGGAATTGCAGCATAAAACAATCCATAAGTACCTATACAAACTAAAACCAATGTTTTTAAAGCATTTATTTTCGAACTAAATACTAGATAATATCCATAAGTAATAAATCCAACGGAAACAATAGCTATAATATAAGTAAACACAGTAATCTTCGGCATCTTTTCAGACTTCTTACTATCATTTAAAAGGTCAATTACCTTACTTCTTGCAATGTTAACAAAGCCTTTTATACTCATTAATAAAAATATAAACATAAATATTAAAAATGTGCTTACTATAGAATTAGCTGTAACAGTAAATTTAACATCTACATTAAATCCTGCAACTGCAAAAACTATCATTTGAAAGAACTTAGAAAATAATACACCAACACCAATTCCAATTACACTAGCAGATAAGCCTATTAACATCATCTCTGAAAAATAGATTTTACCAATAGTTTTTAAATCAACACCCATAAAGGTAAAAAGTCCAATTTCCTTTTTCCTATTTCTCAAAAACACATTTGATGTATACCAAATAAAGAAAAACATAAAAACAGCTAAAATCACACTAACTGCTTGTAACATCATCTTAGTATAAGATGCATTAGCTTCTCCTAACACCTGTATTGCCTCGCCATTCATAAGTATAAAAAAATTACTTAAAATAATTACTGAAAAAATCATAGAAATAAAAAACATGGTGTATGTTTTTATATTATTCTTAAAATTATTAAAGGCTATGGAAAGTATACTCATTATTTAGCACCTCCTAAAGTTGCTAATAAATCAATTATCTTACCATAAAACTCTTTTCTATCATTACCTTTATTTAATTGACACTTTATCTCTCCATCACTAAGCATATAAACTTTTTTAGAATAACTTGCACTAAAAGCATCATGAGTAACCATTATTATAGTTGCTTTATTTTCTTCGTTTACTCTCTTTAAACACTCTAATAAGTCTATAGAAGATTTTGAATCTAAAGCTCCTGTTGGTTCATCAGCAAATATAACCTTAGGCTCTGTAATTAACGCTCTAGCTGCTGCACCTCTCTGCTTTTGTCCTCCTGATAATTCATAAGGGTACTTTTTAAGATGCTCTGTAAGCCCAAAAATATCAACCATCCTAATAACTTTATCTTCAATTTCCTTACTTTTCTTTCTTCCCAATGCTAATGGAAGTGCTATATTATCCATTAATGTCATGTTATCTAAAAGGCTATAATCTTGAAATATAAACCCTATCTTATCTTTTCTAATGTTTGATAACTCTTTATTTTTCACCTTTGTAATATCTATTCCGTCTAAAAGTATTTCACCTTTAGTAGGCTTATCTAATGTAGATAATAAATTTAAAAGAGTTGTTTTTCCTGCTCCTGAGGGCCCCATTATAGATAAGAATTCTCCCTCTTCAACAGATAAAGATATATTATTTAAAACTCTGGTCTTAAAGCCTTTAATTCCATAATCCTTTGATAAATTATTTAACTTTAATATTTCACCCATCTATTATTTCCTCCAAAATCTAATTTCTATTTAGCTGAGCTATTAATCAGCTTACAAATTAATTTTAGTGGTTTTTTAATAATTAATCCTTCACTTAACATTACATTTAAACATCTAATGTTACATTTTTGTAATGGTAGTGAAATCAGATATTTTATTAAACTTTATTTTAAATAAAGTGTATTTATTTTTTACTGACTGCACTTCAAATGAATTTCCTAGCTTATCTAAAATCTTCTTAGAAAAATAAAGTCCCATTCCAGTTGATTTATATATAGTATTTCTACCATTGCTACCTGTAAAACCTTTATTAAATACTCTCTCAATATCCTCCTTGGCTATTCCAATCCCATTATCTCTAATATTTAAACATATGTATTTATCTGTTTCCTCTGCATAAAATTTTATTTCTGCATTTTCCTTCGAGTACTTTATTGCATTATTAATAAGCTGATCTAAAACATATAAAATCCACTTTTTATCTGTATAAACATAGTGGTCTAAGTTATCTAAGCTTATATCAATACTATTTCTTATTAATAAGAATGCATTATTTTTAATAGCTTGCTTTACTATATCTTTTAACTTTTCCTCTGAAATAAATATATCCTCTGCAGCAGCTGTTGCTCTACTTCCATACATTACTGAATTAACTAAGAAATTAATTTTTTCAGTTTCATTTTTAATATCTGTACTTATCTTTGCATCATCAATACGCTCTAAAATCATTGATATTGCACTAATAGGAAGTTTTATTTCATGAACCCACCTTGAAATATACTCTTCCATATCTTTAATTTGTTCATCTTTAATATCTATAACCTCTGAATACTTGCTTTCTTTTTTATTAATGATATATCTGATTATCTCTTCTTCTAAAAAATCACCTTCAACATCATCTATATTGATATCATTATCATCTTCAACAAACTCATATAGCTTACTATAACGTTCCTTCCAGCTTCTATACTTAATTATGAAAGCTACTATATAAAGAACTACTAATATTAAATCTAAATAATATACTTCTCCCATATTATCCTTTAGCAAATTTAACACTAGAAAATATATGTTAATAAAAAATAAGATACTACAATTAAACAAAATACATTTTATATTTTCTCGTATAAACCTTTTTAAATTCATTGTATAAAATACCCTATTCCTTTTTTAGTTTTAATTACATCATCTAAACCTAAGTCCTTTATTTTCCCTCTAAGCCTAGTAATATTCACCGTTAATGTATTATCACTAACAAATTCATCATCATTCCATAAGCTCATCATAATCTTTTCCCTGGCTACTACCTTCCCCTTATTTTTTATAAGCAATGATAGTATCTTAATCTCATTTTTAGTAAGCTCTATTTCTTTATCCTTATATCTAAAAATACACTTTTCAATATCTAAAACTGCATCATTATAATAAATTAAAGAATCAGAACTTGCATAATCATAGCTTCTACGTAATAATGCATTTATCTTTGATATTAATACGTCAACTGAAAAAGGCTTTGTAATATAATCATCTCCACCATTATTCATTCCCATAATAATATCCATATTAGAATCTCTTGAAGATAAGAATATTATGGGAACCTTAGAAATCTCCCTTATTTTTTCACACCAATAAAATCCATCATAATACGGTAAATTTATATCCATTAATATAAGACTTGGTTTTATATCTATAAATTCCTTTAATATATTTTCAAAATCATCTATTGTAGCTACTTCAAATCCCCACTTAACTAATGATAATTCTAACTCTCTAGCTACATTTAAATCATCTTCAATTAATAATATCTTTTTCAACATCTTCACCTCTTACTTAGTATATTGCTTATCTTAGCAAAATACTATTATAAATTTACCATATTTATATAGTGATAATAATAAAACACTAGCTGAGAACTTAATCCCAGCTAGTGTTTTACTCTCCCAACAAACTCATCATAACTTTCAGGCTTACCATTTCCAAATATAATTTTAAATTCATTTGTTTCTGTATTTCTATAATTAATATAGCTCTTATTTAAATCTAATCTAGAAGTATCACTAAAATTAAACTTCTTTAATACATCCTCTTCCCTAACATTTTCACCTAATGTTCCTACTTGTCCAATTCCACTAGAAGTTACTAGCTTATATGCTCCACATGGATTTAAATATTCGATTTCTTTTACTTCTATAGATTCGCTTTCTTCCTCATGACATTTATCACAGTGACAACCTAGCTCATGCTTTGGATTTTCTTTATTATAAAAATAACCACAACAATTACAAATCTTAGTTGTTCCATTAGATGAGTTTTCTATACTAACTAATCCCCCACATATTTTACATTTCTCAATATTTAATACGTTATCCATATTATCCCCCCATTCTTCCTTCATAAATTAATTATATTAATAACATAGTATTTTTATGAAAGATACTTTTGTATCATTATCTCTGTTTGTTTTTTTATTTTATGATTATACTCATTTACGAGTATTTTATTTTAAAGTATAATATAAATATATAGTATCGAATAATATATGAATTCAATAATATCATTTAAGGGGGGTGAAAAATTATGACTGATTTTATTCTAATTATTTTACCATTGATATTAGTTAGTATTGCAATGATTTTATTAGTAAATAATCTTAAGAAGAAAAATGAAAAAAAGAAAGTTTCCAAAAATGAAACACGCAATCAAAAAGAAGATAAATCAGAAGAAGATTATATGACTTTAGGAATGACATTAGGAATGTGTTTTGGTGTAACAATAGGCTCAATATTTACAAATACATTTGGACCAAATTCTATCACTTATGGAATATGTTTTGGCATGTTAGGTGGTATGGTTATAGGAATGACAATAAAGAAAAAGTAATTCTTAATTAAACATAGTAATGCACTAGCAAATTTAAATTATTGAGATTTAGAAATAAAGTGGATAAGTTATTTCTTCACTTTTATATGACCTATTATAACATCGGTTTAAAACAGAGCCTAAAAATAAAATACTAACTATAAACATACTATATTATAGTTAGTATTTTAAATTTTACACTT
This sequence comes from Clostridium disporicum, assembly GCF_001405015.1. GTDB lineage: Bacteria > Bacillota > Clostridia > Clostridiales > Clostridiaceae > Clostridium > Clostridium disporicum_B. The sequence goes on along the minus strand of NZ_CYZX01000001.1, from coordinate 56,674 downwards.
GATAATATTTACTAAAAAATGCTATTAAATCCACTCTAAAAATATTGGGAATCTTTTTCTCCAAGAAGCTTCAGAGTGATTTGCCCCTTCATCAATAATAAGCTTTAAATCTTCGCTATCTTGTCCTAATTCCAAAAGCAGATTTGCTATATCTTTTGTATCTTCTACATAAATTCTATTAAAATCTTTATTTTCTTCATCTGAAGTTTCTTTAGTTCCTACATCTAGATAAACCTTAGTTCCTTTTTTAAAGTTATCTTTTATAAATTCCATTAGTTTATCTTTTTTAAACCAAGCTGCTGTTGAAAATGCTCCAATAGCAGAAAATATTTCTTTATACTTATACCCTGCATATAAAGAGATAAATGCTCCCATTGATGAGCCGGCAATAAATGTATTATTTCTATCTTTTAATGTTCTGTACCTTTTATCTATAAGTGGTTTTAATGTTTTAACTAAAAACTCTACGTACAAATCTCCCTCTCCACCAGCAACTTGTAAAGTTTTTGAATGGATAAATTCTGATAAATTGTCATTTACCCAAGGTGAATATTCATCAATTCTTCCTCCATCTAAATTACAGTCAACTCCTACAACTATAATTCCATCTCTACCCTGTTTCTCAATATCACTTACAGCATCTTGAATTCTCCATGCTTCACCAAATGATGCAGTTTCCTCATAAAATAGATTATGTCCATCTTGCATATAAAGTACAGCATATTTTTTATCTTCTCTTTCATCATAATCACCTGGTAAATATACTCTTACCATTCTATCTCTTCCTAATTGATCTATATGAATACTAAAGTTTTCAATTCTATACATCCTCAACACCCCATTTACCTTATTTATCATTCATAGTTGATAATATTCTCTTTAATTATACCCTAGTTATTATATTGATGAAACAGGCTTAACTCTATTCTATATTAAAGTAAAGGTAAAACAGTTTCTTTTATGCTTATCTCTAAATACCATAGAATATAATTTATATTTAATAAGCTCTGCTAGATACTTTTTTATCTAACAGAGCCTAATATCATAGTTCATTCTATAATCTTATTATATTTTTTCTATTTTACAGGCATGTTCTTTAGTTTTGGAATCATAACATATCGCAACTGCTAATACATCATTATTTTCTTTTTTAAACTTCTCTACATACTCTTTATCTTTTATTTGATTTAATGCTTTATCTACACTTTCATCTTTTTTAAGTTCAACAATAAATGCAGTATCTCGCTTTCTTCTTGGATGGAAAGTAAAATCAGCATAACCCTTTCCTGTTTTTTCTTCACGTTCAACTCTATAACTATCTCTAGCACTTAAATATGCTAATGTCAAAACACATGATAATGAATTTTCGTCATTGTACTGAAGTATTGGTATTTCTGAGTTATGAATATTATGCAGTATAGTCTCAACTGTCTTTACATCTCCATTAACAGTTGCTTTTAACATATTTCTTGAGTTTTCTATTATTTCTGCAACTTCTCCAAAAGCTTCATCCTTTAGTGCCTTTTCAAACTCAAGCATAAGTTCCTTATTAGGTATTTTTAAGTATCCATCATGATAAGATAAAAATCCTAATACTATCATAGCTGAATAAATCTCTTCTTTAGTTCTAGGGTCTCTCTGCCCTGCTCTAAATTCTTCATTAATAAAGATGTCTATTTCTCCACCAGACACCATTTCAATAACGTCTTCTCTTATTTCCAGAGTGTTGTATTTCAAATATTCTGTAACTTCATCCATTGCACCAGTATTAGTCCAATAACTTTCACAATATCCATTTTGAAGTGCTTTTACAACGGATCTTGGGTTATATAACCTCTTACCTTTAACTGTCAAATATCCGTTATACCAGTTTTCCAATTCCGAAAATTCAACAACATCATTTTTACTACATAAATTTAGCACCTCTTCAGATGTAAATCCAAAATACTCATCATAAATCCTATCTTTTAAGAATGTGAATTCATCAAACATATTAAGTGCTGATCCACTTGAGTATTTTTTGATAGGAAGTACCCCAGTCATATACGCAAGAGATACATATGGTTGGTCCTTTAAAAGCTGTCTTAAAAATTCTAAAAAGTCATTTTGATTTTCTTCAAAAAGTCTATTACTAAATATATAATCCCATTCGTCAAAAATAAAAATAAATTTATCTCTAGTAGCATTTAATATATCGCTTAATGTGTAATATGGATTAATTTCCATATTAGGATACATCGCTTTCAAATCACCGATTAATCCTTTTTTTAATAATCCAATATAATTTTCATAAGTATTATCTTCATCTGGTATTTTATTAAAACTTATATTTATTACATTATAATTATTTAAATGTTCCTCATAACTTTCACTTTCACTTATTTTAAGCTTATCGAAAACTTCTTTTGAATTAACAGCCTTTGAATAATATGCTCCAAGCATATCTGCTACTGATGATTTACCAAACCTTCTTGGTCTTGTTATGCAAACATATTTATCAGAAGTCTCTATTCTCTCATTTAATTTTTCTATTATTTTAGATTTATCTACAAAGTACTTACTTTTAAAAAGCTGCTTAAAATTTTGAAAAGACTTATCTGTATTTAAAAATATAGCCATACTATCCACCCCTAGAATTAACATACTTTAATTATACCCTAATTGTTATGTTAATAAAACAGTTATAATTGTCTATATATATCCTCAGATTAAAACAACTTCCTAATTATTTAAGATTGTTCATAGAATCTAATTGGTAAATTGAAATTTATCACTCTCTTTATTGATATGTTTTATTAATATTTTTAATTAACATTTTATATTGCAAATCCCCTAATCCATATTGTGGGAAATTGCTAAATAGCTCATTAATAAGTTGCTTTTCAGATTTATTGATATGTTCAATTATATACCTATTAATTTCACTATCTTTATTCAAATAGTTTAAATATAATAATGTAGCTTGATATAATCCTGGCATTAGCTTTTCATTTGGCATCTGTTTATTGCAGATTATACTTTTGTATCTTTGATAACTTCCATTTATATCAATTTCATAAGCATTAGGTAACATTTCATCACTACTTTCAATAGCCATACAGAATAGTACATCTCCATCAAAGTTACTTTGCTCTAAATAAGCAAGTATTGTCAGCATATTCATTTGACAGAACATATCATCACCAAACCATAATACTATTGTATCAAATTCATTTTTAAATAATGGTTCTAATGGATTTAATACTATATCTCTATATTGTTCTATTGTTCCATTAAGTGATTGTACTCTTTTTTCAATAAATGCTTGTGAAAATATTTCTTCATCAGCTTCGCCCCAACACATAGCTTCATTAAATGAAACATAAGTAAAGTTTTCATTACACCATTTCTTCTTCTTAAACTCGTCCATCATACAACTACCATTTAAAATATGAAGAACATTGGATTCATACTTAGAATATATTTCCTCTTGAATAGTATTAATTATTTCATTTTTCATTACATCACCCTGATTATCACTTTCGTTATTATAAGTAATTTTAGAATTAAATTGTGAAGCTGGTAATTTATTTTTTCTATATTCATATGGAGATATTCCATAACAACTTAAAAATGCACGAGAAAATGCTTCTTGAGATGAATAGCAATATTTATATGCAATATCAATAATTCTTAATTTTGTTAAGCATAAATCATCTGCGGCACATTGTAATCTTCTTTTTAAAATATATTTTTTAATTGATATTCCTATGTATTTACGAAAACTTGTTGAGCAATAAAATGGTGAATAATTAACTCTTGTAGCTATATCTGTTAATGAAATATCATTACTCAAATTATCCTCAATATAATCAATAATCTCTTCAATATTATTTTTTTGCATTGTATTCTCCTCCTTACAACTCAATTATATTTGGTCTAATGTTTGATTTTATGATATTTCTTGTGTTAATTTAAAAATTTAAATTCCGCTATGTTTAAGAATAATGTTGAAAATAAGATATTTAAAAAGGACCTACAATTTATTGGTCCTTTTAGTTCATTATTGTTTAATATTATTCACTAAATCTACTCTATAAATTGGAATTTTTATGTGCCTTATGGTCTAAAATTATCCTTATCTACTACTTCATAAATATCTTTACCCATTTTTGCTTCAAAATGTTCTTTCAACGCTAGATTGCTATCCCACTTTGCTTGTGGATATGAACCATATCTACACTTTACATCTCTCATTCGTTCTTCAATATCTAATACGCCTTCAGCTCCAGCCAATGCATCACACAATTGAATAAGTCTATCATACTCGTCCATAGTAGATGATTTCAACGCCTCCTGAATCAATTTCAGCTCATCTTCCATTGTATCAAAATTTCCAATATATTCATCAGTTGTTAGATTACTGAATGAATGAGTAAGGCATATTTTAGCGACTTCATTGTATCCTAGAGACATCATATATGAATAACCATCTGATACATGACCCAAATGTCTTACACCAAACTTTCTACCTATATCGTGTAATAGTCCAAGTATATATGCTTTATTTGAATCTAAATCGTCACATTCAAGTGCTATCTTTTCTGCACAGTGTGCAACCACACGACTGTGGTTCCCCCATGGACCTGGATTGCACCTTTCCGCTTCTCTCAAAAGTTCTATAGCTTCTTCTCTGCTCGGTAACATATATATCAACTCCTCTACATTCCTATTTTTTATACTACTCTATATATTTGAATTTATCTCTTACTTACTAGATTTCTTTAAATAAGAAATAACTTCTTTCAATGAATGTAATACAGCTTTTGTCATATCCAAATAATACTCATTTGGCACTTTCATATCAGGAATGCATATTACAGGAATACTTGCTGAATATGCTGATTGTATTCCTGCTTCACTATCTTCTAAAACTAAGCATTTTTCTGGCTTCTCTGAAAGTTTGTCACAAGCTTTTAGAAAAATATCTGGACTTGGTTTTCCTTTTTCAACTTCATCACCAAATACAAACTCATCAAAGTATTCAATAATGTTGTGTTGTTTTAATATAGTTAATGCTCTATCCTTTGTACTTGAAGAAGCAATTGCAGTTTTGAAACCTTTATCTTTTAAATATGCTAATAATTCTTTTGCTCCAGTTTTTAGATTAACCCCTTGATTAAGAAACTTACTTTCAATTTTTAATACATTATTTAATCCTATCTCAATAGTCAATGGTAACCTATATGTATCTATTAAGTTTGTAACATTCTTTACTTCTGTTTTCCCACTAAAATTTTGAGCATATTCTTCAATAGAAAAATCATGCCCAAATTGATTCAATATTTCTTTATATATTTTATATGAGATTATCTCGCTATCAATTAATAAACCATCTAAATCAAATATCACTGCTTTTATCATCTAATTATCCCCTCAAAACTTCCTATTTATCTACATGTTATCAGATGTATATATATTTCACAATATAATACAATTACGAATTACTTTCTTATTAATTATACACAAATAACAGTAACCATTAAACATTATTTACCATTAAATATAAATTGCTTTTCTTGCTTTAAAATCCTTTATTTGAGTAGTGGAATACGAAGTATGAGATTGAACAAACAATCTTTTACACCTCATCGTATCTTTTTCTGTTTTAAACAACTCTATCCATTTAAACCAATACATTAGGATAATTTAATCAAATATCAACATATATCTTGAACATAGAGAAATAATTAAGTCCTGTTAAATATAGAGAATTAAATTTTCCAAAACTCTTCTGTTAAATTATGTATAAATATGATAAAATATGTAGTATATACATATTTTATTAAGGAGGGGTTTTATGGATGGCATAACCCAATTAACAAACTCTACAACGATGTACTTAATTTCAGGTACCATCATTACTGCTGTAGCCTTAGTATGCGTATTATTTTTTATAAGAGCGTATAAAGAAGGGATTAAAATAGGAATGGATAAAAAAGATTTGAGTAAGGTTATAACCTCGAGTACCATCTTTACAATTGTTCCGTCAATCGGAATATTATTAGGTGTAATAACATTGTCTGGGTCACTAGGAGTCCCTATCCCATGGTTAAGGTTGTCTGTAATAGGTGCTTTACACTATGAAGTTATGGCAGCGGATATGGCTGCTAAGGTCAGTGGATTACTAGCATTATCTCCTGAATTTATGACACCTGAAATATTAGTTACTATTGTTTTTGTAATGGCAATAGGGATAATATGGGGTAGCATATTTTGTGTGATTGGTCTTAAAAAATATCAAAGTACCATAAAAAAATCTACATCTAAAGATAATAGATGGGGACAACTTTTATTTAATGCAATTTTCATAGGCTTGGTTTGTGCTTTTGTTGGATCATCTTTTGGAGATGTAAGACAAGGCTCCTTTACTAGTTTAATAGTTATAGTAATTTCTGCTTTATCTATGTCAATTTGTGATTATTTAGTTAAAAAGAAAAACCAAAAATGGTTAGATAGCTTTGCACTTTCTATTAGTATGCTAATAGGTATGGCTATGGCTATACTAGTAGGTTAGGAGGAATACTATTATGATGAAAGAAAAAGAAATGCAAATTGATAATTTGGAAAAGTTTGATGATATTATGCATAAGTATGGCAGAATCTCTACTGTTGTATTGATAATTATGTTGTTATCAACTCCATTTTTAATAGCTATGTACTTTGGCGCAAATATTGATTTTAAATCGGCATTAGCTGGAAGTATTGGAATATGTGCTTTATTCTTACCAGCTTCTATTGTAGAGGTTATCACCTATGCACCAATGCTTGGAACAGGGGCTACTTACTTAGCATTTATAACTGGTAATTTAACTAATTTAAAGATACCTTGCTGCATGAATGCAAGAAATTTAGTTGGAACAGAATTTGGTACTAAAGAAAATGAAATCGTTTCAACAATATCTGTAGCTATATCTTCAATAACTACTATCATAGTTATTGCTATTGGAGTAATGTTAATGGTTCCTCTTGAACCTATTATAAATTCTCCTGTACTAGAACCTGCTTTCTCAACAGTAGTTCCAGCATTATTTGGAGCTCTTGGATATCAATATATAAAACAGGCTCCTAAAGTAGCTATCATACCATTCTTGCTAGTTTCTGTACTTTGTTTTGCAGTACCTAATTTAGCATCACAAGTGGTAGTTCTTATAGCTGTAGCTGCTATACTTTCTATAGTAATAGCAAGGATTTTATATAATAAGGGGAAACTATAAAATGAATAATTTAGATAAAAATACTATAGCTAAAAATTTATCAGAAATGATACAAGTAAATACTATTAAAACAGATGATATGTCTCAGTATGAGATATTTCAAAATTTATTAGAGGAATTATATCCTACTATACATGCTAAAGGTGAAAAGGTAATCATAGCTGGCTCACTTCTTATTAAAATTAAAGGGAAAAATAGCAATCTAAAACCGATGCTATTAATGTCTCATACTGATGTTGTAGAAGCCGATGGAGTATGGAAACACTCACCTTTCTCTGGTGATATTGCAGATGATTGTGTATGGGGAAGAGGAACTGTTGATACTAAAGGTGCTTTATGTGCATTCCTTGAAGCAACAGAAGACTTATTAAAGGAAGGTTTTGTTCCAGAATCAGATTTATATTTAGCTTCATCAATTGATGAAGAAACATTAGGAGTAGGTGCTAAAAAAACTGTTGAATACTTAAAAAGTAAAGGTGTGAAATTAGGGATTGTCTTGGACGAAGGTGGTGCTATAATTGAATCTCCTATGCCTGGTCTTACTGGATACTATGCTATGCTTGGAATTATGGAGAAAGGCTATGCTAATGTTGAATTTATAGCAAAGTCATTAGGTGGACATGCTAGTACGCCAACTAACAATACTCCCATAGCTAGGTTAGCATCTTTTGTAAATGATGTTAATACTAAATCACCTTTTAAAAAAGAATTGACTAAACCAGTAAAAGATATGTTTAAAGAGATGTCTAAGTATATGGCTAACCCTTATAAATCTTTATTTGGTAATGTAGAGTTACTTAGTCCTATATTGAAGAGTGTTCTTCCAAAGGTAAGCTCACAAGCTAATGCTATGCTTACAACTACTTGTGCTTTTACTATGGCTAGTGGAAGTAAGGCTCCAAATATAATTCCTGAGACTGCTTCAGTTACAGCTAATATGAGAGTAATGGTACATCAACCATTACAAGAATCCCTTAAAATAATAAAAAATGTAGCTAAAAAATATGATATAGAAATGAAAGTATTATATTCTCATGATTGCTCTAAAGTTACAGATGTTAAAAGCGACGGATATAAATATATTTGCAATTGCATAACAAATACATTTGAAGATGTTAAACCTGTTCCGTTTATAGTTTTAGCTGGAACTGATGCTAGACATTATAATGAAATATGTGATTGCGTAGTTAGGTTTGCACCATTAAGGTTAAATAAACAACAATTAAATAGTCCACATGGATTAGATGAAAATATAAGTATAGATGCTCTGTATGGAGCAAGTAAATTCTATAGATATTTCATAGAAAATTATAAAGGAGTTAACATATAAATCAGTTTATATATAAAAAATGGAGTACACTTAAGTTCTCCATTTTTTTCATGTACATAATTTTAATATTAGCTATATTTAATTTAAATACATTCAAAAAAACTTTACCATTTATGAATATATTATACTTCTTATTTTAAAATTCTTTATTATAGAAGGAAAATTTCTTCCCTTCATCTATATATCTTAATAAATGAAGACTATTTTCTGAAACTTTTGCCACAACATTTATTCTATAATCTCTTTTCTTATTAACTTTTAATATTTGTAACTCTCCCATATATCTTCCGTATTCAATATTATCTATGGTTATATATCCAATCTCACTATCTATAGTATTCATCGGAATTATTATATCTCCATTTAAATTATACCTGCTTTCTACAGCCCTAATAGCATCTCTTGCTTGGTCAACTCTTGGAGTGTATGTTTCTTTTAACAATCTATTTATAATATCGTCTTTAACCATAACTTCAATATCTAACATAATTTCATCTTGTTTTAATAAAGATAACTCTTTTAGTTCTTGAATACTAGGAAGAGAATCACCAATAAAGACAGTTTCATTTCCTAATGCAAATAATTCATTTGCTGCAATTCTTACATCTAGATTTCTATGATTCTCTAGTGTAGGTAATCCCTCTTTAATAGGACCTCTTTTCCTATTATTAGACTGTATAAAGGAAGAAACTTTAATTCCTCTTTTAGATAATAGTTTATTTTGCTTCTCCATATATTCTATTGATATTCCCGTGCCTGCTCTTGGATAAAAATTATGAAGAGCATCTATATTTTTGTATTCAACTTCAAGTTTATCTAACTTTAATAAAAATTCCTCAGTTACTGTTGATCCATTTAATTGAACTTTTATTCCATAAGGATTTCTGCTCATTTTAGCAATTTCCTCTTCATTATATCCAAAGTCAACTCTTATAGTTTTAACTCCAATCTCACTTAAACCCTTTAAATCCATATTATCTAAATTTAAGAACTTAAAAGTATTTGGAGATATATCACTAATTATATCCATATCATACTCTTTTGCTATTTTAAAAAATTCTTTAACTTGACTTTTTAAAATACTATAATCTGCCTCAGGTATATGTAATGATGTAAAAATTCTTGTAAACCCTAGATTTTTTCCATCTTTTAAAAGCTGTAAATTTTCTTCCATAGTATTATCTAATCCAAAATATATCGAAAAACCTAAACTCATAAATTATAACTCCCTTTTTATTAAAATGTGCTAGATTTAATATTATCATATTTAATCTAGCACAACTCTAAATTTATTTAATTATGCATTTTTAACATCAGATTCTTTAATAACAAAATAAGTTATAATAAATCCAGCAACATATGAAATGATAAGACCTATAAAATAATTAAGCATACATTCCGGTTTCATTATTGGAATAGCAACTAACCCTGATGGCCCCCAAGAGTTTGCTAATACATGTGTAAGCATTACATAAGCTCCACCAAATCCTGCTCCAAGCCCTGCAGTAATAAATGGTTTAAACATAGGGAGTGTAACTCCATATATCAATGGTTCTCCAACGCCTAAGAAACCTGCTGGAAGTGCCCCTGCAATAACCTTTTGTAATCTATTATTTTTAACTTTTTTAGCAATAAAGTAAATTGCAATTGCTGCACCAACTTGTCCTGCTCCTGCCATTGCAAGTACTGGGAATAATGATACTCCACCCATTGCTTCTAATTGAACTGCATAAATAGGTATTAATCCATGATGTAATCCAAATAAAACCATTGGTAAGAATAATGCTGATAATATATATCCACTAATTACGCTAACAACTGGATTTGAAGAATTTATAAATATACTTAAAACTGAAACTAGTCCATCTGATAAGAATCCAGCCACTGGCATGATAATAAATACAAATAATATTCCTGATATAAGTAAAGTTAATAAAGGAGTTAAAATTAAATCTAAAACATCCGGAATTCTCTTACGCATTGCCTTTTCTATTTTAGCTAGTATATATACACCTATAATTACACCTATAATACCGCCTTTTCCAGTAGTCAAAATAGAATTTAGAGGCACACTTTCATCATATAATCCAAGAGTTGTAGATATAGTAACTATATTAGCACTAATTGACATAGCACCTAACATACCTCCTAATCCTTCTGTTGCACCAAATTGTTTTGCAGAATTAATACCTGTATATATTGCAAAGTATGATAAGAATCCTCCACCTATAAGTGAGAACATTAATTGAGTCATTTTCCAGAAACCTTCTGCTGAAAGAATTCCTTGACCTTGAAGTGTTGTTATCAAACTTGCTAATCCATTAAATATACCTGCTGCTATAATTGCAGGAATTAAAAGAATAAATATATTAGCTATAGTATTAATTGCTTGTTTAAACTTACCCTTTTTTTGTCCGCCTTTTATTGCATCTTTATTTTGTTTCCAATCCTCAGTTACAACACCATCTCTAGGAATTCCTAATTCCTCAACACATATATCTGTAACTTTCTTAGCTTTACCTGGTCCTAAAACTATTTGAATATAGTTTCCATTATCTACAATGCCTAGAACCCCTTCAGTATTTTTAAGTTCATCTTTTTGAACTAAACATTCGTTCTTTACTGTCATTCTAAGTCTGGTCATACAATTTGCAGCTTTAACAATATTATTCTTACCACCAACTAATTCAATAATCTTTTTGGCTAAATCTTGATTTGTCATATAATATTCATCCCCCTATTAATTTAATTTTCTATGGCTTTTCTAATATGTCCTTTAGCTCTATTTAACGCTTCTTCTGCTTCTTTAGAGTTACAATGTAGTAATATCATTACTATAGCTACTTTAACCTTTCCTCTTGCTTGCTGTAATGTTTTTTTTGCTACTTCTCTATCTGCTTGAGTTGCTTCCATAACTATATTCTCTGATCTTTCAATTAACTTCTCATTAGTCTGCATTAAATCTACCATAAGATTTTTATATACCTTTCCCATACCTACCATACTTCCTGTAGATATCATATTTAATACCATCTTTTGTGCAGAACCTGCTTTCAATCTAGTTGAACCAGTAAGTACTTCTGGGCCTACAATAAGCTCTATAGATATATCTGATAACTTACTCATCTCTGAATTTTCATTACATACTATACAAGCCGTTTTACACCCAATTTTTCTAGCATATTTTAGTCCATAAATCACATATGGAGTTCTTCCACTAGCTGCTAATCCAATTACTATATCATCATTATTTAGATTAATATTCTTCAAGTCTTCTTCACCTAAGGTCTTACTATCTTCTGCACCTTCAACCGCTTTAATAAAAGCTAACTCTCCTCCTGCGATTAATCCTATTACTAAATCATGAGAAACTCCAAATGTCGGTGGACATTCTACTGCGTCCATTAATCCAAGTCGTCCACTTGTACCAGCACCCATATATATTATTCTCCCTCCTTTCTGAAGTGCATTAGTACATGCTTCTATAGCCATTGATATATCAACTAAAGAGTTTCTCACTGCTTGTATTACATTTTCATCCTCCTTATTCATAACAGATGCTATTTCAAAAGGAGTCATTTTATCTAGGTTAATCGTATTAGTATTCATCTTTTCAGTTGTCAGATTTTCTAAATTTAACATATATAATCTCCTTACTTCTTTTGGACATCTATAAAAATTAAATGTCCTTTTATTATTTTTTAATATGAGTTCTGTTAAACTGAGTTAAATTTGGCTCATAATTTCTATTAATATAGGCAGTATATAAAATATCAATCAAATTTAATTATGATATCAGCCAGTCCAGAGTAAATAATAATAAGTGCTAAATTATCTTTTTGCATAGTTTAACTCCTATTCTCAAACTGCTGATATCACTTATCTATCCATTCTTGTATACATTTACATCATTATGAAAATTTGTTTCACATCTTGATTCTTTTAACAAAACTCTCACTACTTCATCTTTGTATATACATTATTATAAATTAATTGCAATTATGACAAATATTCGATTTTACATAAAATAAAAACACTTACATAACCTAAGTGTTTTAATTCTCTATTATTTATTGACAATAATTAATTAATATTATCCGTATTATTCACTCACATATATTTATATCTTCATTAAAATAGTATATAATTATATTATGTAATTATTTCCATTTTGTTGTTAGGAGGAAATATCCTATGCTTGATTTCGCTAAAGCTGCTTTTCCATGGATTCTTTATGGGCTTGGTGTTGCAATTTATATTAAATATATGAATTCTAAAGCTAAACCAAAAGATAAAAAATAAAGACGCCATGTTTATTACCACATGACGTCTTTCACATCTTTTATACCATTAATTATTTATTTTATCTTACATCTTTACTAGCTGTCTCTAACTGATGTTAATATTGAATAGATATTATCTAAAACCTCTTTACAGATATTGTCAAAGTTACTTTGTAATCTTTCAGATAACTCTAGAGAAAACTCTATAACTTCAATTTCAATTCCAATAAAAAATCCCTTTATATTAGGTTTTTCTAATCTTATAGCTTTAAGTAAACTTATATCATGACCTGTATATATTTTATCAAGAAATTCATCGCAATTATCTAAAGTTCTAACTGTTACAGTTCCAGGCTCTTTCATAAAATACGTTGAATCTATTATAATTACTAAATCATCATCCTTAATTTCTTCTATACAATATTGATAATTAGTTTCTCCAACTATTACTTCAATATTTTCATTAATATTCCTTAATGAATCTTGAATTTTTTCTACTACTTTTACACCAATACCATCATCACAAAGTAATATATTACCTATCCCAATAACTTTAATCATAATAATCTCAATCCTATTTCTATAAAGTATTATGCCAATATATTTATTGTTACTGCTTTATGTCTATCGCTAGTCACATGAGCTGCACAACTTAAACACGGGTCAAAGCTCCTAAGAATTCTTCCAACTTCAACAGGACTGGTTATATCTTGAATCTCTGTTCCTATTAATGCCTCTTCAGCAGTACCTCTTACCCCTTTATCATCCTTAGGTGATATATTCCATGTAGATGGTGGAATAACTGTGTAATTTTCTACCTTTTTATCATTTATTGAAATCCAATGAGCTAATGATCCTCTTTCAGCTTCACTTAATCCTACCCCTAAAGCTTTACTAGGAACTTGCCACTCTTTCTGAACAGCCTTTCCTAATTTTGCAATTTTTATTAATTCTTCAGTTATCTCACATACTCTTTTAGCCTCATAGGCTTTTGCTAAAATTCTATCCATAGTAGATATTCCACCTTTATATTCACCACTTAATGTCATTCTTGCTAATGCTCCAACTTCCATTGCAAATCCTTTATATCTAGGTGCATTTATCCAACTATACGCTCCTTGCTTTGTTGGATCTGGGCTTGCTGGATTACTTTTTCCTGGAATCAATGGTTGTCCATTATCAACTGCCCATGTATATTTAACGCTTTCTGTTATATTGTTTATGTCTAAATCTTCTTCCTTACCATTAATTCTTACCTTTGGCAATGAATATCGGATTGGAGGTGCATAATTATCATATAAGCCATAACTCATTAAATTTCCATGGCCGCCTCCTATTTTAAAATAATCACTATATGCTTTAGCTATAATTTCTACGTCAGGAATTAATTTATTTATAATAAAATCTTTTAATATTGTAATTATATATCTACAGCTTTCAATTTGTGGTATATCTATATTTGTAGTTATTCCTCCTACCCATATGCCATGAGGATGTGGAGCTTTTCCTGCTAAAACTGCTAAACCCTTATGAGCTTCTCTACTTAACCTTATAGCTTCAACATAATCTTCATTTATTTTATTAGTAATTGCTTTATCTAATCTATAATCCGCCACTTTAGGAGTTTCTGTCTTAAACAATGGATTTACAGTGATAATTTCTAAATAATCTGGGAAAACAAAGAAATATGTCCATCTTAAATAATTTTGTATAAACTCAAAACCGTTTGCTATATCTCTAATAATTCTACCATTTTCATCTGGATTAATTTTCATTGCATCCTCTAAAGCTCTAACTGATGTTAAAGCATGATGTGTTGAACATATACCACAAATTCTAGGAGTTAATCTTATCATATCTAAAGGCGAGCGACCTTCGAACATTTTTTCAAATCCCCTAAACTGGTTTCCACAAGCCTTAGCATCTACAACCTTATTATTTTCAACCTGCACTTCTATACTTAGAAGTCCACTAACTCTTGTAACAGGATCTACTATTATATTATGCACCTTCACCACCTCCATATTTAACAAATGGTTCCATACTATCTGGAAATCCTGGAGCTGCACAACCTATACAAGTTGTATTGTCTCCAATAGGCCAATTTTCACTATCATTCCATCTACTAACAGGACAATAAGCATAAGTTACTGGTCCCCTACAGCCTAATAAAAACATACACTCTTCTCCTCCAAAGGTTTTTGCAAATATACCTGCATCAAAAAATCTCCTTCTTGGACATCTATCATGTATAAGTTCTCCGTAATAAGCTAAAGGTCTGCCCTCTTTATCTAATTCTGGTACTCCATAATTAACTAAATGTCCCAATACTCCCATAGTCCATACTGGATTAGCTGGACACCCTGGAATTTTTATTACATCATTTCTTTCTAAGAATTCACTTACCCCTACAGCTTCAGATAAATTTGGTTTAGCTGCTGTTGGACCCCCATAGCATGCACAAGTTCCTACGCTTACTATATACTTTGCCTTTGAAGCTAAAAAGTTTACAGCTTCCTTTGCTGTAATTTTTCTTACATTGTATGTACCTATTATTGTAAATAATCCATCTCCTGCTAAAGGTACAGCCCCATCAACTATAAGTACAAATTCTGACTTTAGTATACTAAATAACTCCTCTAATGCTTCTTGGTCTTCATCTCCTTGAATACTCTCAAAATATTTAATATTAAGAAATTCCTTTAGCATGTATAATACATCTGGATCTTCTGCATTTAATAAAGAAATTGCTTCTCCAAAACATCCCGATGTTTCAAGCCAGATAGCATTCATCTTTTTTCTCTCACCTGACTTTACTGCTTCAATTGCTCTTTTTGCCATATTAAAAGCTGACTCTCTCCCTCTAATTCCTGAACTCTTAACACCTAGTTTTTCTTTATCAACGTAAGTAACAGGAATTATATAATCACTTTGAGTAAAAATGAGCATAAATATCTCCTTGAAAATATTATCCTTTTAGTATATTCATTTAAATACATATATATTATCTGAAGTTTTTAACTTAGTTCCTAGAGCTGAAAGTATTATATGTAACTCTTTAGAAGAAATAATTATTCAATCTTCTATAATAATATATCTGTAAAATAACAAAAGACCATGTTCACTTTTGTGTTACATAGTCTTTTTATTGTTAATTTAAAAATTAATACTTTTTTAAATACTACCTTATTTTTTGTTTTAATTTATTGCTTTAAAGTCTTAGGCTTATTTCTTTATTACGGTAATATATTATCAAAAATTATATTATCTGTTTTTTTATAGCCCATGTGCATATGTTCTTCATTTGCTAGAGTCCAAGATAAAATAGGATATTTTGCTTTTAATAATCCTACAGATAAATTATCTACAGAATTTAAATCATAAGCTATAACATGAGGTTTACTTTTAAAGTTTAATAATAAGTTTTTAAGAACAAATACTTCATACCATTCTAAAGTATTATTTGGGTCATCTGTAAAATCACTAGATAACTGACATCTTATAACTTCACTTGCATTATTTTTAAACCATTCAAGAGTAAATGGATTAAAAGACTGTACTAGATATCTACCTTCATAATTTTCTACAACCTCATAGGTTTTTGCAGCTAAATCTGTAGCTTCTTTCTCATCTTTTAACTCTATCAATATAGGAACTTGATTATCTACTAATTCTAATACCTCTTTTAAAGTTGGTATAGTTTCCTCAGTGTTTTCAAGCTTTAAAGATTTTATTTCATCATATTCAACATCTTTAACATCTCTACTATCACCAGTCATCCTTAATAAGTTGCTATCATGGAATACAATTACTTCTTTGTCCTTTGTTAGTTGAACATCTAATTCTATTGCATATCCACTTTCTATAGCTTTTTTAAATGCTTCCATTGAGTTTTCAGGTACATCACCATTATCTAAGCCTCTATGTGCTATTGGCACAGTAGTTATCCAAGAAAAATCACTATCATCAAGTTTTTCTCCCTGTATTGCATAAATATAAGCGGTAGTTACTACAACTACAAGTAATACTAAAACACTTATTAATCCTATTGTTATTTTCTTCTTCTTTCCCATATAATTTTTATTATTTCCCCCATTTATAAATATTTTATTGATAAAATCACTCCCTATATACCATTAAATACTTATAATTTTACAAAATCAGTCCATATCTCTGATATATTAGGAAGCACCTTTGAACATATTTTACCATATTTTTAGAAATTTGTGTCAAAATTCTACAATAATTACTTATAAGTTTAAGAAATAATTAATTTTAGCATATTCTAACTAAAAGTTCTCCTTCTGGCATATTGATTATTCTCTTACCACCAATTTCAGTTTTTAAATATACTCTATTTTTTTCATCATTTACTACCTCACCTATAATAGCTGCATCCTTCGCCATAGGATGTTTTTTCATAGTATTTAATATTTTTTCAGCATCTTCATTTTCCGCTATAACTAATAACTTTCCTTCATTTGCTATAAATAGAGGGTCTAAACCTAAAATATCGCACATTGAACTTACCTCTTCTTTTATAGGTAGCTTATCCTCATCTATCTCCATACTAACTAAGCTATGTTTCGCAATCTCATTTAATGTAGTTGCAACTCCCCCTCTAGTTGGGTCTCTAAGAACTTTAACCTTCTTGCTCGTATTTAAAATATTCTCTATTAATCCATTAAGTAGTCCACAGTCACTTTTTATTTGTACATCAAAATCTAGATTTTTTCTCATATTCATAATAGCTATTCCATGGTCTCCAATTGTTCCGCTAATTATTATCTTATCTCCAGCAGAAGCTTTGTCCCCTCCAATATATAGATTACTATCCTCTATAACTCCAATACCTGTAGTATTTATAAATATGCCATCTCCACTTCCCTTTTCAACTACCTTAGTATCTCCAGTAACTATTTTAACTTTAGCTTCCTTTGCTGTTTCAGCCATAGAAATAACAATTTTCTCTAAATCAGATATCAATAATCCTTCTTCTATTATAAAACCTACTGTAATATATAGTGGTTTTGCTCCACTCATTGCTAAATCATTTACGGTGCCACAAATAGATAATTTACCTATATCTCCACCTTTAAAAAACAATGGATTAATTACAAATGAATCTGTAGTTACAGCAAGTTTACCATTAATTTTAGGTAATACTGTAGAATCATTTTCCTGCGCTAAATACTCGTTAGTAAAATGCTTATAAAATAAGTCTTTTATTAATTTATTTGTAGCTCGTCCACCACTACCATGTGACAAGGTTATTATGTCCAAATTTATCACCTCTCTTAGTTATATTTATAATATGCTGCACATGTACCTTCCTCTGATACCATACATGCACCTATAGGAGTTACTGGAGTACATACTTTTCCGTACAATTTACAATCATATGGATTTTTAACTCCTCTAAGTATTTCTCCACAAATGCACCCTTTATTGATTTGTGAGTTTACTATATTTATATTGAACTTATTTTTAGTATCATAATTTTTATAATTCTCTTTAAATTTAAAGCCTGTTCCTTCAATTATTCCAAAGCCTCTCCACTGACTATCTGATAATTGAAATACAGTATTTAAAATATTTAAAGCTTTCTCATTACCTTTATTTTTTACTATCCTTGTATATAAATTTTCTAACTTACTTTCACCATTTGCCTTCATTTCTACTAATCTATATATGGCTGAAATAATATCTAAAGGCTCAAAACCAGCTATAACTAAAGGTAATTTTTCTTCAATTGATAAATTTTCAAAAGCTTCAGCTCCTATAACTGCTGCAACATGTCCTGGACAAATAAATCCATCTACCTTTAATTCTTTGTTAGATACTAAGCTTTTCATAACATTAGGCATAGTCTTTAAAGAGTTTAATATTGAAAGGTTATCTATACCTTTTTCCTTTGCATTATATACAGTAAGTGCAATTATTGGAGCAGTTGTTTCAAAACCAACTCCTAAAAACACTACTTCTTTATCTAGATTACTTTTTGCAATCTCTAATGAATCTAATGGTGAAAATACTACTCTTATATCTCTACCTAAGGCTTTTTCCTTTTGAAGAGAGCTATGAGTACCAGGAACTCTAACAAGATCACCAAAGGTTGTAATAATAACATTTTCTTTTTTACATAATTCAATTGCCATATCTATATACTCTTGAGGCGTAACACATACTGGACAGCCTGGACCACTTATCAATTTTATATTTTGAGGTAATAACTCCTTTAAACCACTTTTTAATATACTCATGGTATGAGTGCCACATACCTCCATTATTGTAATATCTTCATTATTAAACCTTTTAAGTTTTTCTAAAATTTCTTTTACTAGCTTAGGATTTTTAAATGATATTAATTCCTTCATACTCTTCACCTTAACTCATAGCATCTGCTAACTCTCTAAAAATTTCTAAAGTCTTTATTGCTTCTTCCCTACATATTTTTTCTATGGCACAGCCTGCATGAATTAATACATAGTCACCTATTTTAGGCTCTTCAATAAGAGATATATTTACCTCTAAAGCTACGCCACCATAACTTACTAAAGCTATATCTCCATTGATTTTTTTAATTTCCGCTGGTACTGCTATACACATTGTTAACATCTCCTTTATAAGCTTCTCTTGCAACCATTAATTGTCCAAAGCTTATCCCACTATCATTACATGGTATTTTTTTATGAGTGAAAACTTCAAAACCTTCTGATATTAAACCATTATATATACCTTCAAAAAGTATAATATTTTGAAAAACACCACCACTTAAAGCTACACAGTTGATATTGCTTTCTTCTCTTATCTTTTTACACATATCTACTGTACAATTTATTATTGAGTTATGAAATTTAATAGCTATAACTTCTTTTCCAACATTACTTTTTATATCGTTAATTATCCCTTTTATAATATTATCTGTATCAATAATATATTTTTCATTTATTTTATTTATCTCATATTTATAGCTTTCAACCTTTGTTTTATCTGATATATTTTCTAAGAAAATTGCTGCCTCACCTTCAAAGGTTACTCTTCTATTAAATCCTACCAACGCTGCAATACCATCAAAAAGTCTTCCCATACTTGAAGTTAAAGGACAGTTAATATTATTTTTTATCATAGTTAATATAAGCTTAGTTTTCTTATTATTTAACTCTTCAGGTAAATAGTCATATATTTCTTCACCATAAGTTTTATAAAGCTTAGATAATGCTATTTTCCAAGGTTCTTTTATTGCACTTTCTCCACCTGGTAATGAAAAATAATTTAAATGCCCTACTCTTTTATACTCCTGTAAGTTGCATATTAAGAACTCCCCACCCCAAATATTTCCGTCATCTCCATAGCCTGTCCCATCATATGCAACACCTATTACTTTTTCATTAATATTATTTTCAGCTATGCAACTTGCTATATGAGAATGATGGTGCTGAACTGCAACTCTTTCACCTTTAAAATTATTAACTAAATCATTACTCCAATAATCTGGATGTAAGTCATATGCAATTATTTCTGGCTCTATTTTATAAATCTGCTTAAAATTATTTAAATTTCTCTCAAAGCTATTATAAGTTTTTGCATTTTCCATATCGCCTATATATTGACTTATAAAAATATTATCTTCTTTAGAAATTGCTAATGTATTTTTTAGATGTGAGCCACAAGCTAAAATTTTACCTGAACCTTTCATATTCACTGTAATAGGTGAATATCCTCTAGCTACCCTAATTGTTCTTTCATCTTTTAAAGATACTCTCGTTACTGAATCATCTATAGGTAAATAAATATCTCTATTATGCATCAAAAAATAATCTACAATATTATTTAATCTTTCCATTGCCTCTTCATTTTTATAAATCATAGGCTCTCCACTTATATTAGCACTTGTCATAACTAAAATTTCTATTCCTTCATCAAATAATAGATAATGTAATGGTGTATAAGGAAGCATTACACCTAAAGTCTTATTATATGGAGCTAAATTATCTGGTAGCTGTATCTCCATTCTTCTTTTTAAGATAACTATAGGTCTTTTGTTACTTAAAATTACCTCCTCTTCTCTTTTGCTTAAATAACAATATTTCTTTGCCACCTCTAAATCTTTAACCATAACTGCCATAGGCTTATAAGGTCTCTTCTTTCTATCACGAAGTAATTTTATAGCTTCATAATTTCTACCATCACAAACTAAATGAAAGCCTCCAATCCCTTTAATAGCTAAAATTTTTCCTTTCTTAATTAAAGATATTACTTCTTTAATTGAATCATTTGTATCTATCTTTTGATTTTTATTATCTACAAGACAAAGTTGTGGTCCACATTCTGGACATGCGTTAGGCTGTGCATGAAACCTTCTATCTAATGGATTTGTATATTCTTTTTTACATTGAGGACACATTTTAAAAGCCTCCATTGTAGTTGTTTTTCTATCATAAGGAAGCTTTTTTATAATTGAAAATCTAGGACCGCAATTTGTGCAATTAGTAAATGGGTATCTGTATCTTCTATTTTTAACATCAAAAATTTCTTCCTTACAATCATCACATATTGAAATATCTGGTGATATAAGTTTTGATATATTCTCTTCTTCTTTACTAAATTTAATTTCAAAGTTCTCATATCCAATTAACTCTTTAGAATGAATAGTTATATTTAAAACCTTAGCTAATGGTGGAGTATTATTTTTTAATATTTCTATAAATGAAAGAACCTGCTCTTCCTCTCCTTCAATATCCACAATAACACCTAAAGAAGTATTATTAACCCATCCCTTTAAATTTAAATCAACTGCTAACTTATATACAAACGGCCTAAATCCAACACCTTGTACTATCCCCTGAACTAATATAACTTTTCTTAATTTATTCATATAATCACACTCATAAAATACATATTAATCTCTTATTATTATTGAAATTATTCTATTTATATTTATAAACTGTTTAAACAATACATGTTTAAAAATATATAAAAAAAGCATTGACCCTTACGTTACGTAATAGTGTACTCTTTAATTGTGGTTCGAACACAACGCTAAAATACGAAATGAGGATTTAATTATGAATATTAAAGCAATTCGATCTGATGATATTTATCGCAAAATGATGACTGCATCAAAGGAAGAAAAAGAAAATATTTATCGATATGAGCTGATGAAACCTTTTGAATTCAAGTGGCAATGTATAGGCATCCCACTGAAATCAGAAACTGATGGTGGATATGCTTGCGGTTACGCTTTAATCCAACACTATTTAGAAAAGACAGGAAAATCTATATATGAGGCAACAATAACACCAACCGCAGATATCTTAAAGGAAACGGAGTCTTTCTGGAAGTAAAAATAAATGAGATTGCCGAAAATCGTCATATTCAACCAAATAGCAAGGAAGCTCAAGCTCTTGTGGAAAAATGGCAATGTTACATTACCGCTAATTTTTATAATTGTACAAAAGAGATATTATCTTATCTTGGACTGATGTATATCGGTGATGAACGCTTTACCCAAAATATTGACCAAAACGGAGAAGGTACTGCTGCATTTATTTGCTACGGCGATTGAGATTTATTGCAGAAAATTAGCATAACTCGAAACAGAAATAAATTACAATTTCTAGTGAATATCAGGAGAACAATCTAATATTATTGTGAACTAAATGACCTTTGAAAATTAAATAATACCGTAATTTATAATTAATATATAAATTACGGTATACTTGCTATATAATTGTATTAAATCATTAGTGAAATATGAATTTGCAAAGGGGATTAGGAATGCTTATAAGAAGGTATGAAACATCAGATTGCAAAGTGTTAACGGAACTGTTTTACAATACAGTACATTCTATTAATGCAAATGATTATACAAAAGAACAGTTAAATGTATGGGCAACAGGGTCTGTCGATTTAGAGAAATGGAATCAATCTTTAATGTCCCATTTTTCAGTTGTTGCAGTTGAAGATGGAATTATAGTTGGTTTTGGTGATATAGATAAAACAGGATATCTAGATAGATTATACGTTCATAAGGACTATCAACATCAAGGAATTGCAACTGCAATTTGTGATAAATTAGAAAGTATTTTTGATGTTGAAAAAATAACTACATATGCTTCAATTACAGCAAAACCATTTTTTGAAAAGAGAGGGTACAAGGTTATTAAAAAACAAACTGTAGAAAGAAAAGGGGTTTTGTTACAAAATTACGTTATGGAGAAATCTACAAATTTTAATTTATAGTGAAATTTAGAATATCAATATATAATTTATAGTGAAATTTAGAATATGAATATGATATTATTGCGAAGTAATTAGTAAAGACCTTCTTTTAAAGTTGAATAATACGTTGTCTAATGAATATGTTATATTATGAGTTATTATAAGGTGGGATACGATGTTTGGAACAATACTAACAGCATTAACTTCATTTGTAGCCACAAATATTGATGATATTTTTGTACTTATGCTGTTTTTCTCACAAATAAATAATAGTATGAAAACACGTCATATAATTATTGGACAGTACTTAGGAATAAGTGCTTTAATAGCAATAAGCATTATAGGAGCTTTAGGTATATCCATAATTCCAAATGAATATGTAGGTTTGCTTGGACTAGCCCCAATATATTTAGGAATAAATGAATATATTAAATATAAAAAAGAGAGAAAAGATATAGAAAGTACAGAGGATCAAGAAAATAGAATTAGTAAAAATAATAACTTAGAGAAAACAACAGAAAATGATGATAATAGTATAACAAAAGTTATAAAAAGCTTGATTAACCCCAGTGTTTTTAAAGTAGCTAGTGTGACTTTAGCTAATGGCGGAGATAATATAGGGATTTATATACCACTTTTTACAAGTATGAATTCAATGGATATTTTTATAACAGTGGTAATATTTATTCTTCTTATAGCATTATGGTGCTATATTGGTAAAAGTTTATCTGAATACCCCTTTATTCAAAGAAACATTGAAAAATATAAACATATAATTATTCCAATAATATTTATAGGATTAGGGATATTCATAATAATAAAATCTGGTACAATACCACTAATATATAAGAAAATATTCTGATATAGCAAAAAATATAAAATTAGTTTTATAAAAATACCGCATTATTCAATAGTAAATATTCAGTATTTCTTAGTACTCAACTTAAAAATATTGTGCAATTTAAAAGGATGTCCCTATTGGACATCCTTTATGTTATACCTTTTTATACATTATTTTAAAACAAAGCTAATTTAATAATATCCTCTTCTGCTTCTTCTTGCTCTGAAGTCTGGTTTTCTTCTTTCCCTAAATCTAAAATTAAATCTTTCGCCTTTAAGCTCCATCATTTTTTCCTTACAGAATCTACATCTATCACTTGGATAATCCCATGATAGTTTTTTACCACAGTCCTTGCACACTCTTTCATGGTCAAGTAGATTAGTTAAAAGCAACTCATTTATCTTATTTGCTGTATTTTCTTTTTCACTTGAAATATATCTATTATTTATCATCATATTAAAGTTTTTTCCAAAGGAATAGTTTAATTCTAATGATTTATAGTAGCTCTCAAGTTCATCAAGCTCTTTCTTTGTATTTACAATGTTTTTAAGTCTTGGCTTCTTTAAGTTTACTGCTCCTTCACTATACATAATGCAGTACTCTTCCCATAATGCCATTACTGTCTTATTATTTTCTTCAAAAGGAATTGTTGCCATCTTTAACATATCACTTTTAGATGCTTTTATATTAAGAGCTTTTAATCTATTTAAAAGATAAATTATAGTTGTAACATCTGCTTTCTTATAATATCCTTTAACTTTTGCTAAGCTCCATGTCTTTAATGCATCTACAATATCTATATCTAGTTCTAAAAGTGAATCAGGAATTCCTATATAGCATTTATCTATTTTCTTTGTTTCTGCTGTTAAGGCATTCTTTATTAAGTTACTGTCTGTAGCTGCTGTAACATAGCCTTTATCGTAAATTCCTTTACGGCCTGCTCTTCCTGCTATCTGCTTTATCTCAGGAACACTAAGCTTTCTTAAAGATATACCATCAAATTTTCTAGTTTCTAAAAAGACAATACGTTTTATAGGAAGATTTACTCCCATTCCAATGGCATCTGTACAAACTATTACTTCTGTCTCCCCACTTAAAAATCTTTCAAACTGCTTCTTTCTTGTGGAGTATGGCAGTGAGCCGTAAATTATGCTTGTTTTTATATTGTTATTAAGAAGCTGTGCTGAAACTGCTAAAGCTTTCTTTTTACCAAAGACAACTAAAGCATCTCCTTTTTTAACATCTTTATTTAAGTCAAACTTCTTATCTTCAAATATAAGCTCTGTATCTCTTTTATGCTCTATAATTTCATAAGTATCTTTACAATCTTTTATAAGTTTTATTATTATATCCTTAGCTTCTGGAGCCATACATATATGAATTTCTGGAGCTAATACCCCAATTATTGCTCTAGTCCATGCCCATCCTCTTTGCTTGTCAGCTATCATCTGAGCTTCATCTATAACACATATATCATAATGCGTTTCAATCTGTAGCTTTTCTATTGTAGAAGAAATATGTGATGCATATGAAATAATATCCTCTTCTTCTCCAGTTAATAATGAACAGGCTATATTTTCACCTCTTAGCTTATCTTGAACTTCTAATGCTAATAATCTAAGTGGTGCTAAATATACACCTGATTCTGCATCCATAAGCTTTTGTATACTTGCATATGTCTTACCTGTATTAGTTTCACCAACATGAAGATAGAAGTGTCTTTTCATTCTTCTTGCTTCTTCATATTCATCGATTGGACTGTCTAATATTATCTCTTCAATCTCATCTTTAACTTTGTTTTTAATATAGATATTTTCAGATGTCCATATTAACCCCTTAGTACATATCCAAGGGATACATTCTTCAAAGTCCTCCATGTCATCAATAGATGGAGCCTTAGGATTCTCCTCTAAATACTTCTCATAAATAATATTTTCAACTACTGCAACTCTTCTTATAAGCTTGTTAATATCATCTTCTTTAGCTATAAGAGCTTTATTAAAGCCTTTTAGATTAACACTTTTATAGTATCCGAAAATCATCTCTCTAGCATTTTCTAAAAACAGCTTCATATGGTCATCTGTCTTATAAATATTTATGCTATTAAGATTATTTAGCTTGCTATCAATAGAGTTAACAACCTTAACTTTAAGCCTGTTTATCCCCTTTGAATCTTTCGCAGCTTCTTTGCAGTTTTCTATCATAAGCTTAGCTAAGGTTTCTTCATTGTAGCTATTTTCTTCCTTTACAATTTCTGTATAGTATTCATTAGGGATTTCTAATAGCTTGCATCCTTCATTATAAACATCTAACAATAGTTTATCTTCTAATGAAATCACCTTGGCTGAAATATGACTTCCCCATCTAGACTTATATCCATTGCCTATTTCCGTTTTAATCTGCTCTTCTAATCTTACCCTTTTATTATCATCTAGTTCCTGTAAGTCTATATCATAATAAACTTTTCCGTCTCTAGTTCTCTTGTACCACCTTACGCTATTAAAAAGATATTCTGTATTATATCTTTTCTTAAAGCTTTTATATAATTCACCTTTTTTTAGCTCCATAGTTTTTTCTACTTTTTCATATAAAACAGCAGCAATATCCTTTGGAACATACTTATATACTATTTCAGAAATGGTAGCGTTCTTCTTTGGTATATACTTTGATACACCTTTATTAACCTTTTGAACATTTTTAAATTTATCTTTAGACTCATTAGAAAACTCAATTTCTTCTAAAGCTTCAACGTAAGAACCTTCCCAAGATAATTCATATAAAAAGTCCTTTACATACATGTAATCATATATATTAAAAGGTCCATTATCTTTTAAAGTAACTTTAGACTCTGGATTGTACTTATCAAAACTAGAATCATCAATCTTAACTCTATGAGTTGTTCTTATGTAATTTACAATCTCTTTAATCATTTCAATAGTAAATTCAGAATCTATATACTTAGCTATTTCATTTTTTACTTCTTTTCTTAAACTACATTTACTTGAACCCATCTCATCACTTCCTTTGCATTTTTCTCTTTAGTATTATATTTAAAACTATTTCTCATTATATTCTGGACAAAGATATCTGCCATTATTTTCACTTTTCCCTTTTATATTTATGGCTTCTTTTGGACAGTGATGAATACATGAATAACAGTTAATACATTTATCTCCAAACTTAGGTTTACCATCTCTTATTTTAACATTATTAACTGGACAACATTTTTCACATTTTCCACATGTAATACATCTATCTGAAACTACAAAATTTTTGCTGCTAACCATAAATTTATTAAAGGCACCATTTACAGCTGAAGATAAAAGCCAAGAAAAAGGTGTTTTATCATCTTTTTCAATATTTTCATCATTTTTAATTTTTTCTGCAAGCTTTTCAATAACAGGATTTGCTGCATTTAAAATTTCATTTACTTTATCTTTATCTGGCATAGCCTTAGAAATAACATAATTTCCAGGCATCTTAACTCCATAGAATCCTTTAAAAATTAGTCCTTTTTTATCACATATCTTTTTGCAATATTTATAACAGTTTCCTGATTGTGATTCCATTGTTCCAATAAAGTATATCTCATTATTTCCAATAAATTCTGCCTTACTTATTAAATCTTCAATTATAGCTGGAAATCTCCAAGCATAAATTGGAGCTACAATTATAAATGGCTTATCTGATCTAAATGTCTTTGCCATTGTATATTTTATTACATTATTAAGAGATACAACCTCATCATTTATCTTATTTGCTATAGCTTTAGCTACGTATTTACTATTTCCTGTACCGGTAAAAAATAAAATCAAATAATATTCCTCCTATAAAACTAATCTTATACTTAATAAAAGATTTTTTTCATTTATATATATTTAACATAAAAACTCATTTAAAATCTTTACTTTTCATTATAGTAATTTTATATTCTAAAAACTACACTTTTTAAGAATATTTCTCTGAAAAACTTTAATTACAAAAATAATACACTTACTATGTTTACAACATCTTCAGTTTTGAAGTAAAAAAAAAGTTTTTCACATTGAAAATCGCAAGTATTTTCACAAGCCAATCCAGAATAAAATAATAAAGCAAAAGTCGGCAGTATTGAAATGCCTCTCTATAGTAACAGTTTTTTTATTATTTTAACTATCTACTATAAAGGGAACATATCATATCTGCCGACTTTTTAGTTTCTATAACTTTAAAATGTTTCACTTATAAAAAGAATATAAGTGTCAAATCTATATTTTTAAGCTAGTTTATATCTTAAAATTTATTACTCTAATATTAAATTAAGATTTATCTCTATTCCTTTGAATCTATGTATATAGGTAATTTAAATGGTTCATGCCATTGAATAATATCTATATCGTCTAAATTATTTAGCTTTTTTACTTGTTCATAGTACCAATCTTTATCCATTCTATAGTGTTTACTATAGCTTTCATCTGCTAAACTGTAAAAAGTATCTTTAACTTCAACTATTACTTCCTGTATTTCACTTAATTCCCATACGGAATTTTCTCTATTTTCAATAATAAAATTCTCTGAATTGATAATTGAATTTTTTTCTACAAATTCTTCTTTAGGAATAATATTTTTCTCATTTTCTCTTATATACCAAATTCCATTGTCCTCATTAATGTATCTACTAGTATTATCATCATAAATATACCCTACTAAAGGTTCATCAATAATACTTTTTATATCATCATCATTTATTTTATCAGTACACGCTATAAGAGTTATTAAAAATATTGTACTTAAAAGCATTTTTAATATCTTCATTAAATCCCCTCCTTAAAACTTATTTATCTGTTCTAATACAATAAGTCCTTCTTTATACTTACAGAGTAATCCAATCCCAAACTACTTCTCATAAATTTAATATTATTCGTTATTATGTTTAAGCTCTCTTATCTCATCAATGATAGAATATGTACACAGTATCATAGTAAAAACAATTATTGTGGCAACTACAATCCCTATCTCTTGGTAAGCCCCTAACATTTCAAATAAAGTAACAAATATAACAACAATAGCCACTGATAATATACCTGCTTTTATCCAATTTTTTTCATTTCTCATAATCTCTCTCCTCATATCTGCTTAATCTTTAATAATACGTTGTTACACTAAGATTTGACATTAGTTTTTTCTGTTATTTTTCTATTAATTGAATATATAAAATAATGTTATTGTTTTATACTATAAGTACCTTGATTATTTTCAATTGTAATTTCATTAGTTGCAATAATCTTAGATGTTTCTTTATCTTCTATTTGCAATTCAACTTTAAATTCTATAACTGTTCCCTCAACCCAAGAAACTTCTGCAAATAAACCAAGTTCAACTGGTTCACCTGAATTAATTATTTCCTTTTGAGGACCTTTCTCTGGAACAATAAACCCTTCAACATCATCATCACTTTTCAGTATCCAATGATATTGGATTTCCTTATCATATTCTCCTATAACTTTAGGTTTTAATGTTATTGGCATCCCCTTATAAGAATTAGCATCATTAGTAGCAATTATTTCAACACTTAAACTATCTTTGTGTGTATTATCTTCTGTTTTTATTTGACAACCTACTAACCCAATTAGCAATATACTTAAAATTATTGACCATATAACTTTCTTCATAAAAGCCTCCTTATTTCATTTAATAAGCAATATAATACAGTTCTTCGTTAATTGCACACTATTATATTAACATAATTTACTAATTTATTCCAAAGCTTCTTTTTTGTTATAATTTTTAAGTTAAAATTGCAAGATACTTTACCACTTTAATAAAATTATTATCAGTTCAATTATGCTTACGATTTTATATAAAAATTTAATAAAAAACTACTCTAAATTAACTTAAATAATCAATTTAGAGTAGTGTGAATTTTAACGTGATTTTAGTTGCGATTTTAAGTTTTTCATCCTAAACCCGAACCTGTTGACTATGTTTAGTTCATTTTTTATACTAATAAATATCTTTTAAAATAATCTTTAAATCATTAACTTCTTATAGTAACTATCCAATTATATATTGTAGTAATAGTTGATACATATTATTTAGAGAATCAATATGAGTTCTTTCATATCCGTGGCTACCGCTTGTCCCTGGTCCTAATGCCGCATGTCTTACATTGTTACCAGCAGTTATAGCAAAATCTGAATCTGTTCCATATCTTGGTGTAAATACATCAATTTCGTAATCTGCACCAACTTTTTCAGCTGCTTCCACTAGTTCTGTTAACATTTCATAATGGTATGGGAATCTTGAATCCTTCGCAAACAGAGATACTTTCTTCTCACTTGATACCTGTGTTGGTGAAACTGGAGCAATATCTAATGCTATAATATCTTTAGTTCCATCAGGAAGCCATGCTCCTCCATGACCGATTTCTTCAAACATTGTAAAAAATGCTTTCACATTTCTTTTACATACAATATTATTATCTTTTATGTATTTCATAACACCGAGTAAAACTGCTATACAAGCTTTATCATCTATGAAATGGCTTGTGATATATCCATTATTCATATGAAAACCTGCATCTAAGGCTATTATATCTCCAACTCTAATACCTAAATCAAGTACATCTTGTCTACACTTTACATCTTCATCTAATACAAATTCTACATTTGTATTATAATTTAAAGGCGCATTATTATCAGAATCTGGTCTTACATGGGCACAAGAGTGTACTCTTCTCACACATCCTGTATAAATATGACCCTTACGAGTATGTAACCTACAGATTACCCCTGTTGCATCCTCTTCTCTTAATCCTCCTACATTAGTTACCACAAGTGCCCCATTATCTTTGATATAACGTACCATAAGACCTATGTCATCACCATGAGCCATTATCACTAAAGGTTCTCCTTCTCCACCAATATCTGCAATTAATCCACCTTTATGTACTTCTTCACTTGGGATATTCAGTTCTTCCATTTCATTTACAAGATAATTCTGAATTAGACGAAAGTATCCTGTTGTACTATCAATCTCAAGTAACTCCTTTAATTTTTGTATTACATACTCTTCATTAAATTTAAACATTGTCCTTCCTCTCCTCCATAACTTTATTCCACTATTTCCTAATTATATTAGTATTTTTTCTTCATTAATTCTGATTAGACATATAAATAATATTCTTTATTACCTATGTTATTATCTAACCTTTAATTAACTCTTACCCAAGAATATTTCTTCATATACTTTATTAATAAATTCTTCCTTATCATATCTATAATTTAAATTTATAAAATCAATTGCCTTGTCTTCTGAAACTAGCATATAAAAATTTCTTTCCTGCAAAGTATATAATGTAACCGCTTCATTATAATTTACTTTTTCAACTGAAGAATTTCCTAAAGTATTTATCCATTTAATTCTATCCTCTAAATACTTGTCCATTATCCATTTATAATTACTTTCAAAGAAATTATAATCAAGATACCCATTACTGCCTTCATCGTAAAACCATAACTGTGATGCAAATGTTCCTTTATTTTCATTAATGTAATTCCTACCAGCGTTAACTGATTTATCATTAAAATCCTCTAAAGTTAAATTTAATTCCTTATTGAGATTATAATTATTATTATAATTTGTATCTTTATGAATATAATTTCTTCCTATTAAGATTGATATTAATAAGACCAATCCAATAATATTAAAAATATCAATTCTCCTTTTCTTTGAAACACTGCCTGAGTTTTTTCCTACTAAATTAATTATTATTAATATTACTAATAAAAACATTGCAACTCCAATTATTTCATTAATACTATTATCTGGAGTTAAAATCCCTAAATAAATTAAAGCAGTAATTCCGCTTACTATTACCACAGTATTAATTACTATTCTAATTTTAGATAACCAATGTATCTTATAAGAAACCTCCTCATTTCTCCTAAGTGATTTCTTCCCTCTAATGTACCAGGTAACAAAGCTTGTAATATGCGTTAATTGATATACTATTATCATTGTAGTGATAATTAACATTATAATTTTATCATCATTGACAATTACATTGACAAATTCATCTGATAATGTAGTAACTGCTAGTAAAAATACAGTTATCAAAGTCATTGAAATATTTTTTAATGACAATTTAGCTATATCTTTAAATTTTTCTTTTTGATTTATTTCTTCATGAACTTCTTCAACACCATCTTCCCTAGAATAAATGTCTATTTCATTGTATCTATAAATCAAATTCCACCCTAATTTATTAGTCCCTCCATTTTTTATTGTGTCTTCAATATTTCTTATTTTATTAGTATCATTTATATCTACCCAATATCTTATTTGAGTTGGATCTATTTTTACAAAGCTTAAAAACTCTCCTTGTATATCCTCAAACTTCCATCCCTTTAAAGCCATCTTCTCTAAATATAACTCTAAACTTCTATACTCATATGGAACAATCTTAAATAATACCTTTTTTCTATTTCCTATTACCAAACCTCTCACCCCTTTTTATACCAAATATATAATCTATTATTCAATATGTAAATTCTTTAAATTTTTACCTTTATAACCATATTATATCATAATTTCTTCCATATTCTACATTATAGTTAAGTTTCACTTGTTCTTTTAGCTACTTATTCTATCTCTCTATTTTTTTAGCATTTCCTTTAATTATTCAAAACCAACCTTATCTTCTTCTAATTGTAAAATATAAATAATATGCTCCCATTATAGTATACAGTTAAAATAATAAAACTGTTCTATAATGGGAGCATATCACAATTGGTTAACTTTTATATTTTCCATTATCAACGCTTATTTAAAACATAGCCTTATATTTAAATAAGCTTATCAATCAAAACAAAGTGTTCTTTACTAACTTCTATCCACTTTGCATCTTCATTGTAATTTTCATTATATTTTATATCGTAATCTTTATTTTTAAATCCATCTTTCTTATTACTAGAATTATCTTCTTGTAAATTAGCTGCTATCAACATTTTAGTATAAGGATGTATTGGGTTAGAATATAATTCATCAGTAGGTGCAACCTCTACTATTTTCCCCTTATAAATCACCGCTATTCTATCACTAATATATCTAACCATAGATAAATCATGAGATATAAAAAGGAAGGTTAAATTATTATTTTTTTTAATTTTCTTAAATAAGTTTATTATTTGTGCTTGCATTGATACATCAAGTGATGCAATAGGTTCATCTGCTATAATAAATTCTGGCTTTGTAGAAATCGCTCTAGCTATACCAACTCTTTGTCTTTGTCCTCCTGAAAGGTCGTATGGATACTTATTTATACTACTTCTATCTAATCCTACAACATCGAGTAAGTCATATACTACTTTCTCTCTCTCCTTTTTACTTTTATACAGCTTTTGAAGTTTCATTGGCTCTTCAATAATATCTTTAACTGTCATTCTAGAATTTAAACAGGATGTAGAATCTTGAAAAATAAATTGTATCTTTTTACTTATTATTTCCCTCTTAATTCTTTTTGATTTTTTATCACTAATAGTGATACCATCATATTTAATCTCTCCACCAGTTATTTTATTAATACCTACTATACTTTTTCCTAATGTAGATTTACCTGAGCCTGATTCCCCTATTAATCCTAAAAACTCACCTTTATAAATATCAAGTGAAACATCATCTATAGCCTTTATTATTTTATTATTATTTAAGGTAAAGTATTGCTTAAGACTTTTTATCTCTAAAAGTTTTTCTTTATTCATTAATATCTAACTTCTCCTCTTTAGCTCTAATTTCCTCTCTTGCTATAGCTGCTTTTGGATGTAGTAACCATGTTGCAGCATAATGACTTTCACTAACTTTAAACATTGGTGGTTCTTCTAAAAAATCTATTACTAATGGATTCTTATTTCTTAATGCAAAAGCATCTCCCTTTGGTGGGTTTAAGAGGCTTGGTGGCATTCCTTCTATAGTCGGTAGATATTCTTTGTCCATATTAAAAGCGGCTATAGATGACATTAATCCTATTGTGTATGGATGAACAGCATTTAAAAATATCTCTTCTTTTTTACCTATTTCAACTATTTTACCTGCATACATTACAGCAATTCTATCTGAAATTCTATTTACCACTTCCATATCATGGGTAATGAATATTATTGAAATATTAGTTTTCATCTGTATTGATTTTATTAAATCTAATATTTTATTCTGCATTATAGAATCTAACGCTGTCGTAGGCTCATCTGCTATTAAAACTTTAGGATTACATGCTAATGCTATAGCAATGGCTATACGTTGTCTCATTCCACCTGAAAATTCATATGGATATTGGTTATATCTACTTTCTGCTTCATCTATTCCCACAAAATCTATTAATTCTATAGCTCGTTTCTTAGCTTCTTTCCTAGTAACCTTATTATGAACTCTAACAGCTTCTGATATTTGTTTTCCTATAGACATAGTAGGATTCAATGATGTCATTGGGTCTTGAAAAATCATAGATATTTCCTTACCTCTTATCTTTGACATCATCTTATCAGTAAGATTACATATATTATTGCCATTTAATAATATATGACCACTTTTTACATATCCATTTTCAGGTAATAATTTTAGTATACTTCTACATAAAACTGATTTTCCGCATCCTGACTCTCCTACAATTGTCAAGATTTCTCCTTTTTTCAAATCAAATGATACATCTCTTACCGCTTTAACTTCGCCATATTTAGTTTTAAAATTCACTTTCAAATTTTTAACTTCAAGCACTGTATCCATTATAAATAATCTCCTATTATTTATTAATATTGATAACTATATAATATATCTTCTTATTTTAAATCCCAATCCTCAACATTCCAGAATATTCCTACTCCATGGTGTCCTAAAACTGTTTCTTTAGTTATTCCTTCTAAATTATTTTTAGCTACATAAATAGAATCAATATATGCTAAAAATGTATAAGGAAGATCTTTTGTCATTTCCTCTTGGAACTCTTTGTAATATTCTAGTCTTTCTTCATAAACATCCGTTTGTCTAGCTTTAGTAAGTAGTTCATCTATCTTTTCATTGGAATATGAATTGTAATTAGCACCTCCATTAGTTGAAAACACCTTATATGTATGGTCATCTGGGTCAAATGGACTTCCCCATCCAATTAAAAATGCGGCTTGGTTTTCCCAATCAATATCAGATTTTACAGTTACCCTTACATCTACTCCTATTTGTTTTAACTCTTGGGCTGCAAAGTTTGCCATATCAATTCTTTCTTGGTCACCTTCCATGCAAACTAGTTCAAAGCTTAATTTTGTTCCATTCTTGCTATATATTCCATCACTTCCAAGCTTCCATCCAGCCTCTTCTAATAATTGCTTAGCTTTTTCTGGATTATACTCAAACTTCTCCATTTCAGAATTATTATATATTCCCATTTGAAGCGGAGAGTAAGCAGCATCACCATATCCTAATAAAATATTATCTACTATGGCTTCTCTATCAATTGCATAGCTTAAAGCATTTGGTAGTTCTCTATTTTCTTTAAATAATGGATAATTAAAATTATACATTATACCTCTATAATCTGAAGTTTTCATTATATCTACTACGAAATTATCATCATTTTTAAATGTTTCAATATCTTTTGGAGTTACTTGAGCTAAATCTAATTCTCCAGACTTTAATTGCATTACTCTTGCCTTTGTATCATTAACTATCTTAAATATGATTTTATCTATATTAGGAGATTTTCTAAAATACTCCTCATTTTTCAGTAATGTAATACCCTGACCTTCATCCCAATTAGCAAATTTGTATGGTCCTGTCCCAATAGGATGTCTATTAAAATCACTTGTCATTATATCTTGGCCTTCTAATATATGCTTAGGAATTATACCTACAGATAAATAATCTAACATTGCAACATTCTTATTTTTTAAGGTTATTTTAACTGTGTAGTCATCTACTATTTCAATATTTGTTATGTCTTCATAATTTGTTGCTATTTCTGAACCGTTATCTGGATTATTAATTGTATCATAAGTAAACTTAACATCTTCAGCTGTAAATGGCTCTCCATCGTGCCATTTAACGTCATCTCTTAAATGAAATGTGTAAGTTAAAGTTGCTTCATCATAATCCCAACTTTTAGCTAATGCTGGAATAATGTTATTATCTTTATCATGAGCTGTTAATCCATTAAATAAAAGTGAATTAATTTCCCCATGTTCAAAAAGTGCTGGATTTATACTGGTATAATCTCCACTTCCATATACTAATACTTTTTCTTTAGCTGTATCATTATTCATATTTTCACTTGCATTATCCTCTATTTTACTTCCGCAACCTATCAGTAAAGATATGGATAATAATAAAGCTGTCACTTTAACTTTTTTTAACATCTAAACCTATCTCCTTTACAGATTATTATACTTTTTAATATTTTTCTTTCTTAAATAATTACCTATATTAGCTATACAAATAAGGGTTACAATTAGAAACAATCCTGGAAATAAAATTACCCACCAAACATTAGATAGTAATGCATTTTGAGCTAGTGATAACATGCTTCCCCAAGATATAATATCTAATGGTAAACCAATCCCTAAAAAGCTAAGCGTGGATTCTGTTGCAATTGCTGATGCAATATTGCTTACTACCATAAACATTATTGATGCCATAAAATTAGGTGCTAAATGTCGTCTCAATATATAGAAAAATCGTCCTCCCATTATTTTAGCTGATAATATATATTCACTATTTCTTACTTGTCTAACTTCACTTCTTACAACTTTTGCAATACTTATCCAACTAACAATTCCTATAACAATGGACATAGATATTGGTGTACTATCCCCTACTATTGATTGCATAAAAATTATTAACAAAATAGAAGGAATACTTAATAATATTTCTATAGCTTTCATCATTAAATTATCTATCCAAGGAGCAGCCATACCACTAATACTTCCATATACCACTCCAATAACTGTTGAAATTATAGTTGAAAAAATTCCTATAAATAACGATACTCTTCCTCCATACCAAATATTTGAAAATATATCTCTTCCCATAGAATCTGTGCCAAAATAAAATGTTTTATTTGGAGGTACATTACTATTAGCTAAATCCATAAACTTCGGATCATGATTCATTATTAATGAAGAGCTTAAACAAGCAATTATTATTATCAATAATATTATTATTGATAAGTAGTGACTCTTGTCTTTTATAGTAAATGAATTTTTATTTACTTTCTCTTCTTTAATATACTTGCTTTTATCTTTAACTATTTTGAAATTATTGCTATGAAGGTTCAAAAGTTTCGCCTCCCTGATAATTCATTCTCGGGTCTATCTTTATATTTATAATTTGAGCTATCATATTTGATATCAATACAATAATACCTGTTATAAGAGATAAAACCATAAGCATATTATAATCATGATATTTAGCACTCTCAAATATAAGAGTTCCTATCCCTGGATAAGAAAAAACCTGCTCAATTACATATGTTCCTGCTAAAATATGTGGTACTGAAATTGCCATAATAGTTATAAATGAGGGCATAATATTTCGTAAACAATGTCTATAAACGACTTGTCTTTTTGTTAGACCTTTTACCTTTGCTAATAATACATAGTCCTCTCTCATCTCTTCTAAAATCTTATTTCTTACCATATATCCGTAATACCACAAATGCCCTATTACTAAAACTACTAATGGTAATATTAAATGTATCATTCTATCAGCTATATCACTTTCATTCCCAATGGAATATGCTCCACTAGTTGGTAAAATGCCTAAATTTACGCCAAATATTAAAATTAATATTAATGCTATCCAAAATGATGGTATACTCGATGTTATATTTCCAATTGTCATTATTATCTTATCAATAAGTTTATCTTCGTGTATGGCACAAAATATTCCTATAATTAAAGCTCCTACAAATGTTAATATGTAAGCTAATCCACCTAAAATAATGGTGTTTTTATATACATCCTTTATAACTGACGTAACATCACGCTTATACTTATATGAAATTCCAAAATCGCCTTTTGCAACGTTTTTAAGCCATTTTCCATATTGAATATATATAGGTTCATTAAGCCCTAATCTATCTCTAGCCTTTTCTTTTTCTTCCATACTCATTCTTTCAACGGCATTTCCATGATAAGCTTTAAGTGGGTCACCTGGAGATAATCTTGAAATGTAAAATACAACTAAAGATAATATAAAAATAGCAATAATACACTGAAATATTTTTCTTAATACAACTTTTATCATTTTTTACTCCTTAAATATTATATTGTCTCTAAGGTCCTCATTTACATTATAGTCATTCAATACCAAATTATTATTTATCCTATCTATTTAATAGAAACTCTTCATGTACTAAGCTTAGTAAAATAATTCAATTTATTAAAAAAACAAACCCCACGTACATTTACGCAGAGTTTATTTAATAAATACTAATCTTTAAATTTATTTTTTAGAATAAATTTTTATCTTAATATTTTTTATTTAGCTTATTATTTATTTCAATAATATTAAGACATAAATAATCTAAACACTAACGTTTCATGATTTATCTGTGACAGCTCAATTCCAGGAGTGTTAGCTCCAAATGAATCAAAATCAAGTTCTTCTATTAGTTTATAGTAGTGATTAAATTTTTCTGAGTATTCTTTAACTAAAAGTTGACCATCTTTTTGACCTAATGGTATTGCTCTAACAGCATTTTGTATTATAGTTGAAACAGTACTGTACATATGTAACTTAATAGCTTCTTCTTTTGACATTTCTAGATCATGCATTAATAATCCAAATACTATTGCTGGATGTCCATATACTTCTTTAGAAGCTATTTTTTTAGCATATATTTTTAAGTTTTCTATTTCATATAGATCTAAATATATCTTTATCATTCTACTAGCAACTAATTTGGCAGCATTTCTAGTTTCTTTTGCAACAGTTTGTGCTATTAATAAGTTATCAATTTCCCAGACCTTATCCACATCACCATTTTCTAATGCTTCATATAACATTCTTATTGCTAATCCATCAGATGTTATAAATTGATGCTTTAAAAATAAATCTACCCACTTACTAAAACTTTTAGCATCATCTATAACATTATTTCTTAAATATGTTTCCATTCCGTAAGAATGGTTAAATGATCCTATAGGAAAGTTAGAATCACATAATTGTAATATCTGTAACATTTTTAAACTCTTATCCATACTAATGCTTATGCTCCATAAAATTAACATGTGTAAAAGCGTTTTTTACTCTTCTATCTTCTCTTGAATAATTGATGTTATCTTTCCTTAATTCATCCTCAACTAAATAATCATATTGAACTATCATAACATCATCTTCAAAATGTGCAGGTAGATGTTTATTTCCTAATTTATGTGCAATATATGCCATTTCAGTTATATCCTTAGGTTTAATAACTAAAACATCTTCGCTTTTAACTTTTACTATAACTAAATTATGACCATCATTAAATAATATATCTCCATCTCTTAATTTCATACCTCTATCTAATGATATTCCATGTTCATGGTTATGATCTGATTTAACTCTTATTATTCTTTTAACTAAATCATCACTATCTATATATATTTTTTCTAAATGATACCCATCTGTACTTTCTAATTCATCTAAATTTCCTAATATCTTTTCAAAAAGCATAGAAAGAACCTCCTTATTTAACTTAATATTTTATTAATACTTACGTATATTTATTGGTTTTAAACCAAATAATTCTTCTCTAAGATAATAGTGCACTGCATCTATTGCCTTTTGAATTTCTTGAGTTAAATTTCCTAAAATTCTTATTATAATGCCATGCTCTTCTAATATGGAAACACCATATTTTATATCTAAATTTAAAGCATCGATAATCTCTCTTGCTTTTTCAACATAATTTTCATTCATATTTTCATTTATAACTACCATTGTGCCAAAATTAATATAACCTTCTAATATCCCAAGTTCAGTTACATCATATTCTCTTGGACTTAATTGTAAATTATCTAACAATAAAAGTTTATTATCTACATAAATCTTATTTCTCATCTTTACAGAATCATATTGGAATTTAGATCCATCCGGTGACCAACCTGATGTTATTCCATCTGTATAAATAAGAGTAGCTTTTTTATCCATGTATATTGTAGTATCTTGATTATACATAGCATTTTTGTACAAAATAACGCTGTCAGAAATATATTCTAAAACTGAGTTCTCTTCCATTTTTATAATAGTTTCTTGACAAGCTGCTTCTCTATTTTTTTCACATTTATACACCTTAGTTGGTGCTTGTGTTGTTATTATCGCTTTAGCATCTTTTTTTACTTCTATTGAATTTTTATATACTTCACCTTCAACATATCCTCCACCTAAGTGAAGTAAAAAATAGCAAGGTGTCTTTTCTCTACCTAAAAATATTGCTGGTGAAACCTTAGATGCTCCTACAAAATGAGATGTAGTTGCAACCGTACCATTAGGTTTATTCTCTAAAACTAACTTTGAATTACCAGCTATTTTATTATTCATATCGT
The DNA here is from genome assembly GCF_001405015.1 of Clostridium disporicum. Classification (GTDB taxonomy): domain Bacteria; phylum Bacillota; class Clostridia; order Clostridiales; family Clostridiaceae; genus Clostridium; species Clostridium disporicum_B. The sequence goes on along the minus strand of NZ_CYZX01000001.1, from coordinate 16,190 downwards.
TAATCATATTAACAAATTCCTTCTAATAAACATTTTTCTTTTATCCACTTAATAATAGTTTCTATTCCCTCATCTGTTTTTAAGTTAGTGAATATAAAGTCCTTTTCTCCTCTAAATGTTAATGTATCTTCTCTCATAACATCTAAATTTGCTCCAACATATGGTGCCAAATCTATTTTATTTATAACAAATAAATCACTCTTAATCATACCTTGTCCTGCTTTTCTAGGTATCTTTTCACCTTGAGCAACGTCTATTATGTACATTGAAAAATCAACTAAATCTGGACTAAATGTAGCTGCTAAATTATCTCCGCCGCTTTCAACAAATATTATGTCTAAATTAGTAAATTTATTTTTTAATTCTTCTATAGCTGCAAAATTCATTGAAGCATCTTCTCTTATTGCTGTATGAGGACATCCTCCTGTTTCTACTCCAATAATTCTACCTTCTTCTAATACTGAATTTTCAACCATGAATTTTGCATCTTCTTTTGTATATATGTCATTAGTTATTACAGCTAATTCATAATCTTTTGCCATCTGTCTTGTTACTCTTTCAATTAAAAGAGTTTTTCCTGCACCTACAGGACCTCCAACCCCTATTACTACTGGTCTCATAATAAAATCTCCTTTACTATAATTAGTTAAAAATAATCTAAAATCTCCTAAGGATAAATATAACCTATCCTTAGGAAATTTTTTTAGTGTATATGATCAGAATCAATATCCCTAAAAGCTACTTCTAAACTAACTTCATCTAGCTTATATTCGATATGAGCTGATTTTAATATTTCTTCTATTCTTTCATCATATTGTAATAGCATTTTACCATCTTGAAATTGAGCTGGAAGATGTCTATTCCCTAATGAATGAGCTATCTTACCCATTTCTGCCATAGTATCAGCAGTTACAACAAAAACCTTATATAAAGCCATTTTTCTCTCCATAAATATATCTTAGAATAAGAAGTATCTTTGAGCCATTGGTAATGTCTCTGCTGGCTCACAAGTTATAAGTTCTCCATCAACTGTAACGTCATAAGTTTGAGGATCTACTTCTAACTCAGGCATAGCATCATTAAGTTTCATATCTTTCTTAGTTAAATTTCTAATACCACTTACAGGTAATACTTGTTTTTCTAAACCTAATTTTCCTTTTATGTCATCTTCAAAAGCATATTTTGATACGAATGCAGCAGTAGTTTGTCCTACAGCTTTTCCATGTGCACCAAACATCTTTCTTAACATCTCTGGTTGACATGTTGGAATTGAAGCATTTGATTCTCCCATAACTGAAAGGTTAATCATTCCACCTTTAATTACTACCTTAGGCTTAACTCCAAAGAAAGCAGGTTCCCATAAAACTAAATCCGCCATCTTACCAATTTCTACAGATCCAACATAATCAGATATCCCGTGTGCTATAGCTGGGTTTATTGTATATTTTGCAACGTATCTTCTAAGTCTGTTATTATCGTCATATTCTGAATCATTTGCTAGAGGACCTCTTTGATTCTTCATCTTAGAAGCAGTTTGCCATGTTCTAGAAACAACTTCTCCAATTCTTCCCATAGCCATTGTGTCTGAACTCATGATACTGAATACACCCATATCGTGAAGTATATCTTCTGCAGCAATTGTTTGCTTTCTAATTCTTGAATCAGCAAAAGCTATATCTTCTGGAACTTTGTTATCTAAGTGGTGACAAACCATAAGCATGTCTAAATGTTCAGCTACAGTATTAACTGTATAAGGTTTTGTTGGGTTAGTTGACGCTGGTAATACATTTGGATGTGATGCCATCTTTAATATGTCAGGAGCATGTCCCCCACCAGCACCTTCTGTATGGAATGTATGAATAACTCTTCCACCTATTGCTTTTATAGTGTCTTCAACGAATCCACCTTCATTTAAAGTATCTGTATGTATAGCAACTTGTACATCATACTCATCAGCTGTTCTTAAAGCGTAGTCAATTGCTGATCTAGTTGCACCCCAGTCTTCATGAATCTTTAATCCACAAGCACCAGCTCTTATTTGTTCTGCATTAACTTCAACGTTAGCTCCACTACCTTTTCCAAGAATACCTACGTTTATTGGAAGTGAATCAAAAGATTCTAATATTCTATGAATATGCCATTCACCTGGAGTACAAGTAGTTGCGTTTGTTCCATCGTTAGGGCCTGTCCCACCACCGATTACAGTAGTAATTCCTCCATGTAAAGCTGAGTCTACTAAATCTGGGCTAATAAAGTGAACGTGAGTATCAATTCCTCCAGCAGTTAAGATACATCCTTCCCCTGCTAAAGCTTCAGTACTAACTCCTACTATGAAATCTACATTATCCATTCCATCAGGATTTCCACCTTTACCTATTGCAACGATTTTTCCATCTTTAATACCGATATCAGCTTTATATACTCCTGTATAATCTAAAACAGTAGCTCCTGTGATTATTAAGTCAACAACCTTTGGATTTTTTCTTGTTTCTATTGAGTTTTGACCCATACCATCTCTTAAAGATTTTCCACCACCGAATTTACATTCATCACCATAAACTGTGTAGTCTTTTTCGATCTTTAAGAATAAATCTGTATCTGCAAGTCTAATACTATCTCCTGTAGTTGGTCCAAATAAATCAGAATAATGTTTTCTGTCTATTTCAAAAGCCATTATTTTCTACCTCCTTTAGCTAGGAATCCATCAACTTTATTACATAAACCGTAAACTTTTCTCTTTCCAGCTATATCTATTAAATTAACGATTTTTTCATCACCTGGTTCAAATCTTACAGCAGTACCTGCTGGTATATCTAATCTCTTTCCATATGCAGTTTCTCTATCAAACTCTAATGCATTATTTACTTCATAGAAATGAAAATGAGAACCTATTTGAACTGGTCTGTCACCTCTATTTATAACTTTTAATTCGATTGCTTCAAATCCTTCATTATATTTAATTGGCTCTTCAGCTAATATGTATTCTCCTGGTATCATAATTTAAACCTCCACTTATTGAATAGGATCATGTACTGTTACAAGCTTTGTACCATCTGGGAATGTACATTCAACTTGTATAGTATGAATCATTTCTGGTATTCCTTCCATAACTTGCTCTCTTGTCAGGACTTGTCTACCTTCATTCATAAGAAGTTCTACAGACTTTCCTTCTCTAGCACCTTCCATTATTTCGTCTGTAATAAGTGCTACAGATTCTGGATAATTTAACTTAATTCCTTTTGCTAGTCTTCTTCTAGCAACATCTGCCGCTACAACTATCATTAATTTTTCTTGTTCCTTCATTGATAATCTCATAGCTGTATCCTCCCTCATTATAATTTAAATATCACAATTTTTTGCGACATTTTTTTTATACACCTTTTTTATTTATCATTCAAATTTACACTTTTAACACTTTTTTATTTTTAAAGATTATATATTAAATATTTATCATATGAAAAAGTTTACCTCTTATAAATTTTTTAATTTATCTTTATTTTTCCACATTTTTGGGTAATTTTTTCATGTATTTTTATGTATTTTTCATCTTTTTTAATGAAATTATTATATCGTTTTCAAGTAATAATACTAAAATAAAAAAAAGATCACTACAAAATGATCCAAAAAAATCATTTTGTAACAATCTCTTTTAAAATTTATTTAGGAAACATATTAATTAATAATAAGAATCCTGGAATCCAAGCTGTGAAAATACCATCAATAACTGATAAGTATCCAACAAATTTCCCTAAATCTTTCTTCATTACTAATTCTATAAATCCAGTTAACCATAATAAGCCCCATAAAAGCCATATAATAACCCAATATATATTTCCTACAGTGAAGTCTATAAATTTTAATGTTGTTGGATCAATAAATGCTAATGGAATAGTATTTATTGCTACAAATAAACAGTACCAGCCATATAATCTACCATCTAGGTTAAATAGGCATCTTGCTGCAATAAACAGATATGTAAATCCAAATAATAGACCTGTTCCTGCCGCAAAATAATTCCCTTGTATTACTGCTACTATATTTAATATAAATGATAATACTCCAGTGAATACATTAAATACTGCCATAGACTTTTCATCGATCTTACAAAGTCTTGCTATACCATTAAGTATAAGAACTACTCCAACGTATAATAAAACTACACCTAACATAATTTACATCTTCTTTCTTTTTTTAATTTTTACTCGTATTTTGTTTCATAATTTTCTTTAAAGAATTCTTGGTCTAATCCTTTTAATTGTACTTCATCACTTACTTTTATAGATTTTATCTTATCTACAACTTTAAATATTATGTAAGTCATCACAACTGAATAAACAATAATTATTAAGCAACCTATTAATTGTATAGAGAATTGCTTTAATCCAGCTGATATTCCATTTACTCTTGGGTTTGCAAGCACTCCTACTAATAGTGTACCTATAAATCCACCCATTCCGTGAACTCCCCAAACATCAAGTGCATCGTCCCATTTCTTTCTTTCAAATTCTACACAGAAGAAACATACTACAGCTGCTATTGCACCTATAATAACTGCTCCTATTGGGTCAATATATCCTGATGCTGGTGTAACTGTTGCTAATCCTGCAACTGCACCTACTATCATCTCAAAGAAAGATGCTCTTTTACTATGCATAGCATAAAGTATTAACCAAACTATCATTCCTGTTGCTGCTGCAACTCCTGTATTTGTGAAAACTATTGCTGCTGTTTCTGCTGCTGCTAAAGTTCCACCTGCATTAAATCCGAACCATCCAAATAATAATAGAGCTCCACCTATTGCAACTAATCCTAAATTGAATGGACCTTTTTCATTTTTGTACTTTCTTTTACCTAGTACAAGTAATGCACCTAAACATCCAAATCCTGATGTAATGTGAATTACTGCTCCTCCAGCGAAGTCTACGAATCCCATCTTAGCTAAGAATCCGCCACCCCATACCCAGTGAGCTACTGGGAAGTATATAAGTATCATCCAAGGAATTAATACTTTTATCCATCCACTTATAGTTAATCTGTTAGCAAATGCTCCTGTCATTAATGGTGCTGTTATTATTGCAAACATTAATTGATACATAAAGAACATAATAAATGGTATATTATTACTATAAGTAGAGTTTACAGCAAAGGTAACATCCTTAAATGCAAAATATTGAAGCGGATTACCGATAACTCCTCCAATATCTTTACCAAATACTAAACTAAATCCACCAAATATCCATAACAATGATACAACTCCTATTGCAATGAAAATTTGGAACATGATTGTTAATGCATTTTTTCTTTCAACTAATCCACCGTAGAAAAATGCTAAACCTGGTACCATAATTAAAACTAGTAGAGTAGATAAAATTATAAATGCTACATCCCCGTTATTAATCATAAGACTCCTCCTTTAATATATAATTTTTACATTCTAAAAATGCACAGTGACGAGTATAGCAAATAAAATCGAATCTTGTCAATATTTCTTAATTAAGTTAGAATAATTTTAATTTTCATTATTTTCTGATAATTTTTTTTAATCATCTTTTATTATTGGAAAAATATTTATGTTATTCAATTATGTATCTGTTTTATAATTCCAATATTTCCTGTCAATACCTTAACTGATATATTACTTTTCTTACCTATTATATAATTATAAGTAATTTATCCCATAACTTAACACAACTAATTTGTATAGAATAATTTTAAAAATAAAACTGCCTCATTTGAAATTTTGAGGCAGCTTTATTACTTTATTTAACTATATTTTTAATAAATAAATTTATAGTCAAAAATTAACTTATATTAAATTTTAAATTGGTTATCTTCAACTTTAACGGTACATATTCCACCTTTACTTAAGCTTCCAAAAAGAATTTCATCAACTAATAATGGTTTTACATCTGAGTTTATAATTCTCTTTATTTCTCTCGCTCCAAACTCTCTTGAAGTACCTCTCTCTGCAATTTTAAGTATTGCTTCTTCTGTAAAATCTATATTGATATTTTTATCTAACAGTTGTTTCTTAAACTTTTCAAGCTCTCTTAATACTATATTCTTTGCAATAGCCATATCTATATGATTAAATACGACTATTTTATCAAGTCTATTTCTAAATTCAGGAGTAAAGACTTTTTTAACCTCTTCCATTATTGCAGTACCTTTTATTTCTCTTGCTCCAAAACCAACTAATGATTTACCTATATCCTTAGCACCTGCATTTGAAGTCATTATTATAATAACATTTCTAAAATCTGCTTTTCTTCCTTGATTATCACTTAATGTAGCATAATCCATAACCTGAAGTAAAACATTCAATATATCTATATGTGCTTTTTCTATTTCATCTAGTAATAGAACACAATGAGGATTCTTCTTAATCTCGTCTGTTAAAAGACCGCCTTCCTCATATCCTACATATCCAGGAGGCGCTCCTATAAGCTTTGATGCTGCGTGCTTTTCTTGATATTCACTCATATCAAATCTTATAAGCTTAATACCTAAGCTATTACTTAATGTTCTAGCTATCTCTGTCTTACCTACTCCTGTTGGTCCTACAAAAAGAAGTGATGCAACTGGCTTATCTGCTTCTGTTAAGCCTGCTCTAGACATTTTTATAGTTCTTACTACCTCTTCTATAGCTGTATCCTGTCCAAAGATATTTTTCTTTAAGTCATCTTCTAAATTTTTAAGTGAATTTATCTCATCTTTCTCAACAGTCTTTTTAGGAATATGACAAATCTTTGAAATTACATCTTCTATAATTTTTTCATCAATAGTTCTTTCGCTATCCTTACTATTTAAATTAACAAAAGCTCCAGCTTCATCTATTAAGTCTATAGCTTTATCTGGTAAGAATTTATCGTTTATGTATTTATGGCTTAATGTTACAGCAGCCTTTAATGCATCATCTGTATATTTAACCTTATGATAATTTTCATAAGTTTCTTTAACACCATTTAAAATTTCTATACATTCACTCTCTGAAGGCTCTTTAACTTCTACTACTTGGAATCTTCTACTTAAACCTTTATCCTTTTGGAAGTATTTTTTATATTCTTCATAAGTTGTTGCACCAATAAACATAATGCTACCATCTATAAGATAAGGTTTTAAAAGGTTTGATGCATCTAAAGATCCTCCCCCTAAAGCTCCTGCACCAACTAAATTATGAATCTCATCTATATAAACTATTGGATTTTTTAAAGTTTTTATTTCATTCAGAACCTTTTTAATCTTCTCTTCAAAATCTCCTCTATACTTAGTTCCTGCAACAAGTGAACCTAAATCTAAAGATAAGACCACAGAATCCTTTAATTTCTCTGGGACTTTTCCTTCATTAATGAGTCTAGCTAACCCTAAAGTAATAGCAGTCTTTCCAACTCCAGGCTCTCCAATATGAAGTGGATTATTTTTACTCTTTCTACAAAGAATTTGAATAGTTCTTTCTATTATATCTTCTCTTCCTACTAATATCTCATCATCATTCTTTGCTAATTCTGTTAAATTAATAGTAAGCTTATCTATTATGGATTTCTTTTTCTCATCTTTATTACTTACTTCTTCATAGTCATTATCTTCGTGATTTAACTCTTCGATGCTATCTATACTCTCTTCATCACTTCTATGTGCTAAACTATATAAAACATCAGTTTTTTCAATACCATTTTCTATTAAGTAATAATGACAATAACTTTCTTCTAAAGCATAAAAAGCAGCTACTAAATGTTCTAAGTTAATTACATCTCTTTGAGAATATATAACCTGTTCACTAGCTTTTATAAGTACTTCCTGAAAACTATAACTTTCATGAGGTATATCATCATTACCTTTATCAACATACTCATTTATATATTCTTCTAAATTGCTTCTTAATCCCTCTAAATTACCTTCGCAATTTTTTACAGCATCAATAAAACTTTCGTTAAAAGTAAGTGCATATAATAAATGCTCTGCAGTAATAAATAAATCACCATTTTTCTTACCATAATTAAAAGCTTCAATTATAATATCATTTAACTCTCTACTTACCTCCATTATTATTCCTCCTCTACAGTTACCTTAAATGGAAATCCTTCTTCCTTAGCCTTCGCCATACTTAAAGAAGCCTTTGTCACAGCTATATCATAAGGATATATTCCAACAACACCTCTTCCCTTCGTATGAACATCCATCATTATCTTTTCAGCTTCTAACATATCTTTTCTAAAAACATCTGTTAATATATAAACTACAAATTCCATTGTAGTAAAATCATCATTATGCATTATTACTTTATAATGTTTAGGCTTTTTAACTTTAACTTTGCTTTTCTCTCTTGTTACTATCTTTGGTTCCATAAGCTACCTCCATATCCCATAGTATTTATTTTATATTGTTAATTATATTAATGAAAAGTAATAATATCAATGACTTAATCCTTTTATCTCTTTATATTTCCATTTTTTATTCTTTAATATAACGCAGCAATAACACTACTAAGCTTAACTTAAAAAGCCTAGCTTATCTTCATGAAAAGCTAGACCTTTTTATAATTTATATATAAATTATGATTTATTTTCTATATAATTTACTATATCTTCACATATTTTATGAGTTTTAAGTGCATCTTCAATATATTTATTACTATTATTCTTCTCTTTTATGAATCCTATAAATTCTTCTATTATATTTTCAAATCCTCTTTTATAAAGTGTTGGTGTCCAATCTCCAAACTCTTCAGTTGAAATTTTATTATTTTCAAATTTAGTTGTCTTTACTAAAGAAGTTACTACAGCTTTTTTACCTGATGCCATATATTCTATTGTTTCCTCTACTGCTCCATTATCTCTATTCATAATAGCGATAGCAGTTGTATTTTCATTAGTTAATGTCAACACTACATTTATTAATCCCCTAGAGTCTTTTTTATACTTAACTGACATATCAGTATAATCTGCACCCATTAAGAATCTTACTGTATCTACTACATGTATAAAATCATCAAATACAAATACCCTTGTTTCACCTGGTAAATTCACTCTGTTCTTTTCCATTATAATAATATCTGGATTTCCAAGTTCCTTTAATTCTTTCACCTTTGGAACATATCTTCTATTAAAGCCAACCATTATTTTTGTGTTATTTTTCTTTGATAATTCATAAAGCTCCTCAGCTTCTTTATAATCATAGCTTATTGGTTTATCAACATAGACTGGTATTTTATTTTCTAAAAGCGTTTTACATATTTTAAAATGTGAATCTGTTGATGAATGTACCATTACTCCATCAATTCCTGATTTAATTAAATCCTCTATATTTGTATAAGCTTCATTTATTCTATATTTTGATTTTATTTCATCAATAGTTTTAGTATTTCTAGTACATAAAATTAATTCAATATCACCTCTAGCTGTTAAAACTGGTAAGTATGCTTTCTTACATATATCACCTATTCCAATTATCCCTATTCTCATTCCATCCTCTTCCTCTCTACCTTATATCAATATTAATAAAAGCTATATTCTTAATATTGTTCAGCTTAATACTATCACATTTTGCCTATATCTTCAAAATATCTATATACGCTACAACTTTAAAGATAATAAGGTTTATTTTATATTTTTATCTCAGTCCATTTACCGCTTTTAAATCTACGACTTGTTAGATAAAACCTAACAATTTGGTCTGTTAATATTCCAAACCAAGCTCCCATTAGTCCCATTGAAAGTGGATAAGTCAGTAACCATCCAACAGAAGGTCTTATAAACGTAATACTTATAAGCGATACAATTGCAGTATACTTAGTATCTCCTGCACCTCTTAAGCATCCTCCATATATGGCATGAGCAATCTGGAATATTACTATAACTATTACTAGGCTCATTATATTAGCACTGTATTTTAAAACATCAGGATCATTTGTAAATAATCTGAATATATCCTTCCCTAATATGGCATATATAATTGAAATCATTATAGAAGCTATAAGTCCCATTCTTCTACAAATACTTCCGTATATCTTAGCTAGGTCTGGTCTCTTCTTACCTAAATTTTGTCCAATAAGAGCAACACCTGCCACAGCTAAACCATCACCTAAAGAGAATGAGATATTTATTATATTCATTCCTATTTGATGTGCTGCAAAGGCGCTTGTCCCTAAATTAGCAATTATTAAACTATATAATAAAAATCCTGTTCTCATAAATATTTGTTCCACAAAAGAAGAGGAACCTACTGAAAATAAACTCTTAAGTGAATTTTTATCTATATTAAAGTTCTTTTTAAAAGATTTTATATTTAAAAATCCATCTGAATGACTAATTGAATAGATAGACATAAAAAATGCCACCATAGTCCCTAACACTGTTGCAATTGCTGCTCCTGCTACCCCTAAAGCTGGAAATCCAAACTTTCCTCCAATTAATAAATAATTAAATACTACATTTACAAGATTAGATGCTAAGTTTGTTCTCATTGCTATTTTCGTATTACCACAACCTCTTTGTGCTGCATTAATAACTAAACTAACTACATTAAAAATAAGACCACCCATTATAATTCTAAAGTATATTACAGAAAATCCATGAGTATCACTTTGACTTCCTGCAAATCTTAAAAATGGCTCTGCAAAAATTATCGCCAATGCGCTTATTATAATTGATAGTCCAACTGTAATTATTAAAGCTTGAAATAATGTATTATTAGCTCTTTTTCTATCACCTTCACCTTTTCTCCTTGCTACAACTGAACTTACAGCAATATTTAATGATATAAATAGAGTTAAACATAAAAATTTCGGCTGGGTTGTAAGTCCTACTGCAGCTATAGCATATGAACCTAAAGTTGAAACCATAATAGTATCTATAAAAGATACCATAGCAACTAAAAACGATTCCACTGTAGATGGCCAAGCTACCTTTATAGCTTTTCTAACAAGAGTCTTTGTTTTAGGAATTTCATCAATAACCTGTAAGTTATTTATTACATTTTTGATTGAAAATACCTTATCTATTAATAGCTCTCTATCTTCTATACTATTAATGACCTCTTCCCCATTGTTGTTCATTTATTATACATCCCCTTTAATTAATGGTTTTTTTACAAATTATTAACATTATATCACTAACTTCCAAATAGGTCCAATTTTTAAGGTATAAAAAAACACCTACATTTACTGTAAGTGTTTTTAGCACCTTGAAGGTCTAGTTATTTTACAATTAATCCACGTATCATACTTGTATCATACTTTGCATCTAAAAGCCCTGTAGTTGCATCAGAGTTTTCCATTACTATTATAGTAATATCATTCAAAATATCATATTCAGTATTTGAATTAAATCCATCTATTACTCCACTATGTCTTATGATACCATCATTAACAAAAAGTCCAAAACCATATCCATCAACAGCTGTAACCATTTGATTATAAGACTGATCTGATACAATGTTTCCTTTATGGAATGCTCTCATCCAACGGAACATATCAAAAATATTTGAATAAATGTTACCTGCTGCATAAGTAAACTCTGGATTTGCCTTAATTACTCCTGACTCAGCACTTCCATGCCCTTTTGCATCTGACTCTTCTGCTTTCATACTGCTTGTCACAATTCCAGCTGGCTCAAATAAATTTTTATTTATATACTCTTCATAAGATAAACCACTTGCTTGTTCAATAATAAGTCCAAGAAGATAGTAATTAGTATTACAGTAATCATAAGCTCCTCCTGGTTGGAAATATAAATCAGATAAATTTAAGTCTTTTAAAATTAATTCCTTTGACCATCTTGCATCTTCAACATACTTATCAAAATACGTATTATTTCTATAATCATTTAAAATACTTAAACTTTCTTCTGACCTCATAAAAACTTCTGCTTCATTTAAATAATCAGGAATTCCAGATCTCATCTGTAGTAATTCTCTTACTGTAATTATAGACCCATATTCATAATCTGGGAAATACTTATCTATAGTTTCATCTAAATCAACTTTATTTTGCTCCACTAATTGCATTATTGCAGCTGCTGTAAACTGCTTAGTATTAGATGCAATAGCAAAACGAGTTGTTAATGTATTTTCTCTATTTGTATCAGCATATCCATATGCCTTAGCAAATTTTATTTCATCACCTACTGCTACAAGTGCTACCCCTTGAAACTCCCTTATTGCAGCTTCCTGGTCTAAAAATTCTTCTACATTTTCATATCCAGCTTCAACAATTTTATCTACATCTTTATATTCTGTTTCTACTGGTTCACTTTCAAATCTATATTGTTCAACTTTATATTGTTCAATATTTCGTTCTTCAACTGATTCTTCAGCAACATTATTATCACTTTTTTCTTCTTGCTCTGCTACACCATCTCTAATAATATTAATCTGTGCATCAGTTACAGTTTTTTCACTACTGCAAGCAGTTAAAGTTAAAATCGAACTTATAGTAAGTCCTATTACTAATAAAACATATCTTTTTTTCATAATTCCCCCGCATAGGTCTGTAGTATTTTTGTCTTTTATAAAAAATAAATTGTGTCCTTAACAATTTTATAACAAATTATTCGTTAATTCCATAGTAAATATATTTTTCTTAAATATATTTCACAATTAATTCATCTAAAAATCTATATGTGATATTCTCTCTTATTTATATTATCAATGTCTTCATTCTATACTCATTTAAATATATTTGGTAAAATATAACTATAAAGTCATTTAAAATTTAATTTTCTATGGAGGAAACTTATATATGACTAAGCTACTTTACAAAACAGTATCTAATATTCTATCTAAATATGATTTTAATTACTCTATAATCTTTAAAGATTTAAGCTCATCAGAAACTATTTCATGGCATTATAATTCTAAAGGTTCTGAAATACTAAGTTTTCCATCTGCTAGTACAATAAAGATTTTTATAGCAATAGAAGCTTATAATCAAATAAATAAAGGAATTATTTTTGAAGATGATGTAATTCTCATAGAGGATAATATGAAGGTAGGTGGATCTGGCATTATATCTAAATATTCAAAAAATCTAGAGATATCTATAGGAAAACTTATTTATCTAATGATGACAGAAAGTGATAATACCGCCACAAATATTCTTATAAACATCTTAGGTATGGATAATATAAATGTAATGATAAAGAAACTTTCCATAAATAATTCTTTTTTAAATAGAAAGATGATGGACTTTAATGCAATAAAAAATGGTTTTGACAACTACACTTGTGCCTATGATTTAGCAACTGTTTTAGAACAATTATATAAAAATACATGTATTAATGAACACTATGATAACTTAATATTAAGTATTATGACTAATTGCAGAAATAATAGTAAGATTCCTAGTAGGTTACCATCGAAAATAAAGATTGCACATAAAACTGGTGAGTTAGATTATATAGAAAATGATGCAGCAATAGTATTTACACCCTATGGAGATTATATACTCACTATTCTTACTGAAGGTTTAGATAATGAAAAGGAAATTAAGATAATTAGTGAAATCTCTAAAATTATATATGATTCATATATTTATAATAAAAAGATTTTCACTTCTAGCTCTTTTAATTAAAATAGGAACCATGTGCTACTATTTTACTTCTAGTAAATTGGTAAACATGGTTCCTTACAAATATCAATATTTTATTAACCTATATTTTACTATAGCATTTAAAATATATAACCTATTTAAGGCTATATTCTATTAATTAAACATTTCCCTTTTAAATAAACTCTTTTTATATTAGAAGCATCACTAAATTCAACTACAGGAATTCCACTGCTAACAATGAAATCTGCGTCTTTTCCTATTTCTAAAGAGCCAATTTTCTCTTCTATTCCTAATACCTTAGCTGCATTTAAAGTAATCAATGATAAAGCTTCATTTTCATCATATCCACTACCTATTAATTTATCAATCACTGGCTTTGAAATTATCATTAACTCAGGTGAACCCTTTGCTTCTTTATCATTAAAATTTAGCCACGATACACCTTCATATGGTGGTAAATATGCATCTGTGGCAATAGCAACTAATATATTATTTTGAATCAATTTTAAAATATCTTCAGGTGAATTTGGTTTTAAGTGAGTACCTCCTAAGGGTGTAGCAACTATTGAAATTTTATTTTTACTAACCTCATTTATCTCATCGTCGGTAATTCCATGGCCATGATGAATGACATCAAAATTTGCTTTTATAGCCATTTCTATAGCATCTTTTCCTGCTACATGGCATCCAATTCTTTTACCTTTACTATGAAATACTTGTACTATATTTTCTAACTCTTCTTGTGTATAAATAACTTCTCCAGCTCTTGGGACAATATCTTCTGTTAAATTTGCTGGAGTTGCGTTTATAAATATATTTTCTCCAGGATAATCACTTTTCTCTATTAAACTATTAATTATTTTATCTTCTATAAGCTTGTCTTTATCTACTGAATTATTTCCTGTAACAGCTGTAAAGTTTACTAACTCTTCAAAGCCAATAGTTATGCTATTACAGGAGAAAATAATATTTACAGGTAAATCCTTTGCTAATTTTTTAAAGTCTTCTACTGATAATAAAGTCATTGGTGAGCCACAAATTTGCTCTCCAAAAGTGGTTACCCCTGCCATTAGAGCTTTTAAAACTAAAGCTTTTTGAGCTATATTATAAGTCTCGCTTGTTACTGGATAAACTGTTGATGGAGCATATTCTAAAAGATGTGTATGACAATCTATTAATGAAGGTGTAATAACTAGATTCCCTAAATCTTCTATATCTAGGTCCTTATATTTACTAATTATAACTTTTTCTTTACCTATATCAATTATTTTATCTTCCTTAATTACCATTGCTCCATTAATTATGGTTTTATCTTTACCAACTGTTACTATTTTTTTTGCTTTTATAATATATTCTCTACTCATATTTACCTTCAAATTATAAATGGTGTCAAAACTAAAGCTATAATTAAACAACTAACTAATCTAATAGCTGCACCTAGTAAAGCTGCATATAAAGCTTCTTTTTCATTTAAATCTGAATGTTCTTTCCATGTTACAGGTATTTGTCCGAACAATACTGATAACGGGAATCCTGAATTGGCAAGAACAAATCCACCTACAATAAGTGCTGGTGCTACATTACTCATCTCAGCTAATTGAGCCATAGCTAATGTTGGACTTGCTAGAATCGAAACTATACCTGTTGCAGGTTCAATTTGTAACCATTGTAAGCAGGTAGTCATAGCATTAGATATTATAGCCCAAATACCAAAGTAATCTAATATACCAATCATAGTAAATACCGCTGCAACTGCTGGAATTATTACTAAGAATAAAAGATAAGCTCCTTCTTTTGCAGAGCTAAATAGTGTATCTAAAAACTTAGTTTCTGGAGTAAATCTTGGTAATTCTTCTAAGTCTACAGCTTTAGTATCTCTATATACTGTTTTAGACAAAATAAGTGGAACTAATATTATTGGTAAAAATACCGCTACAATAACTAATGGTAAAGCTTTTATATTAAATTTTGTCAACACTACTAATCCTAAAACTAATGTAGCAAAGGATTGTGGAGATTGTATCATAGTTGCAATAGCAATTTTTTGTTCTCCCTTTGTAGCTTTAGCTTTAACTAATACAGGCCCTGCAATAGCCCCAGCTGCATTAATATCCCCTAAAACATTATAAACACTTGGAATAATAACAGATGGATTGATTTTAAAGAACTTCATTATAGGAATAAAAATTCTTATTAAAGCATCAGTAAACCCCAACCTCTCTAAAATCCTACCTACAATTACACTAATAATTATAGCTACACCAACTTCACTAAGCAAAAACACATCAACTACTATAGGAAATACTTGTTTTGTAATACTATCAAAAAGTCCAGATAAAGAATCTGGAGATACTAGTAGGACAATAAAAGATAAGATTACTAAAAATAATCCAACCATTTCTATCGCCTTCCATTTGCTTCTAGTTGATTTAATCTGACTCATCTTTCTCTCCTATATAATTTAATCCTTAATATATACTATAAACATCTCTTGTAAACAGTTACTTATTTTTATCCGAATACTATCTCACTATTTTTACTTTTACAAAAGGCTCTGTTAGACAATAATGTTGATATGTGCATATAATTTACAAATAGTGTTATAATATAGATAATAGCACTATTGGAGGTAATATTTATGGCA